>NZ_JBVIZY010000008.1:0-378384 GCF_055591085.1 Streptomyces sp. NPDC041713 | reverse complement strand
GCACGCCCAGCCCGTCTTCCGGCGCACACGCGACCTGCGCGCCCAGCAGCCGGGCGACGAGGGCCCCGTCACGGTCCTGGACGTGTGCTGCTCGTACGGCATCAACGCGGCGCTGCTCAACCACGACCTGACCCTCGCCGACCTGTACGCGCACTACACGTCCGAGGAGGCCGCGGCGCTCACCCCGCACGAACTCGTCGAGCGCGACAAGGAGTTCTACGCCTCACGGCGGCGGGCTGACGCCACGCCGGTGATCGGTCTGGACATGGCGGAGAACGCCACCCGGTACGCGCTCGACGCGGGCCTGCTCGACGAGGCGTATGCCGAGAACCTCGAGCGGCACCCGCCCAGCGAGGGGCTGCGCCGCGCGGTCGCCCGCACCGGCCTGATCACGGTCACCGGCGGTATCGGCTACATCTCGCACCGTACGTTCGACGCGCTCCTGAGCTGTGCGCGGGAGCCGGTGTGGGTGAGCGCGTTCGTGCTGCGGACGGTGCCCTACGGGCGCATCGCCGAGACCCTCGCCGCCCACGGGCTCACCACAGTCACCGACATGTCCCGGACCTATCCGCAGCGGCTCTTCACCAGCCCCGAGGAGCGCAGCGACGCCATCCGCCAGGTGATCCTCGCCGGTGAGGATCCCACCGGGTACGAGTCGGAGGGCCGCTATCACACGCGGCTGCACGAGTCGCGGCCGCGCATGGACTGACCGGGCCCGCGCGGGCTGCTCGGCGCTTTTGTGAGGGGCTCGACCGCAGGACATATGTGGGCATATCGTTGAAGCGGTGAACGGCTCGGACCTCAGGGGGTCGTGCCATGGTTCAGGAACTGCTCACCGCGGGCGCCGGGGTCGCCGCCGGCTGCGCGGTGTACGCGATGGCGGCGGCCCGCGTGATCAAGCAGTACGAGCGCGGCGTGGTGTTCCGGCTCGGCCGGCTCTCCGGCGCCGTGCGCGGCCCCGGCCTCACCATGGTCGTGCCGGGCGTCGACCGGCTCCGCAAGGTCAACATGCAGATCGTCACGATGCCGGTGCCCGCCCAGGAGGGCATCACCCGGGACAACGTGACCGTCCGGGTGGACGCCGTCATCTACTTCAAGGTGGTCGACCCCGCCCACGCCGTCGTGGAGGTCGAGGACTACCGGTTCGCGGTCTCGCAGATGGCGCAGACCTCGCTGCGCTCGATCATCGGCAAGAGCGACCTGGACGACCTGCTGTCCAACCGCGAAAAGCTCAACCAGGGCCTGGAGTTGATGATCGACTCCCCGGCCATCGGCTGGGGCGTGCAGATCGACCGGGTCGAGATCAAGGACGTCTCGCTGCCCGAGACGATGAAGCGCTCCATGGCCCGCCAGGCCGAGGCCGACCGCGAACGCCGCGCCCGCGTCATCAACGCCGACGCCGAACTCCAGGCCTCCAAGAAACTCGCCGAGGCCGCCCACGAGATGGCCGAGGAACCGGCCGCGCTCCAACTCCGGCTCCTGCAGACCGTGGTGGCCGTCGCCGCCGAGAAGAACTCCACCCTCGTCCTGCCCTTCCCCGTCGAACTCCTCCGCTTCCTGGAACGGGCGTCAGAGCGTCAGGGCGTAGCCGGTCCCCGGGACCCCGTCCAGCCGGACGTCGCCGACCGGCGCGAAGCCGGTCCGGGTGAGCACGGCGCGTGAGCCCGGGTTGTCGTGCGTCGTGGCGGCGCGCAGCCTCGTCAGGCCGTACGCGGTGACGGCGAGGTCGCAGACCTGCCGAACCGCCCGGGTGGCGAGGCCCCGGCCCGCCGCCTTCTGCGCGATCCGGTAGCCGAGTTCGGCGGCGCCGTCCGCGACGTCGACGAGGTTGACCCGCCCGAGGATCTCGTCGTCCTGCCCCACCAGAACGTGGAAGTAGCAGGCACCTTCGGCCTGTTCGGCGAGGAGGGCGCGGTGCCGGGCGTCGAAGTCCCGGAAGTAGGCGTCCCCCCGGTCGGGGATCGATGCGGCGAAGTAGGCGCGGTTCGCCTCCTCGAAGGCGAGCAGCGCGGACGCGTGGTCGGGGCGGAGGAGCTGGAGCTCGGGCGCGGTGGCGGGTGTGGACATGAGAGCACCTTACGTACGCGTGTCCGCAGCACCCTCCGGCGCTGCCGCCTGCTCGTACAGCGCCACCAGCACGCCGTGCACCGGCTGTTCACCCCCGTCCTCCTCCGCCTCGTCGACCAGCGCGGCCAGGGTCTCGGCGAGGCGGCGCGCCTTTTCGGGGCTCAGGCGTATGTGGCGCAGGGACAGGGTGGGCTGCTCGGACCGCGCCAGTTCCTGCGCCACGGCGCCGAGCATCGCGGCGGTCCCTTCGGCCCGTGGCTCGGCGACGGCCATGCGCCGGGCCACCCGCTGGTAGTACTGCTCGGTGCCGCCCCTGACCTTGCGGGTCTCGGCGACGTGGACCAGTCCGGCGGTGCGCAGGACCTTCAGGTGGTGGGAGACGTTTCCCTTGCCGACGTCCAGGCGCGCCGCCAACTGGCTGATGGTGGCGGGCCGATGGGCCAGCGAGAAGAGCAGGCGCTGGCGCAGGGGGTGGGCCAGGGCGGCGTGCTGCTCGGGTGAGTCGATCTCGATGACCGGGTCGCGCGGGGACTCTTGAGGGTGCTCGGGCATGAACCCAAGTGTCCAATCTTCTTGACGCTTTGGGAAGAGGGCTGCTCTACTCCTCTGCCATGACCACTGCCACACACCCCCTCAGAACCGCCGACATCGTCGACGCGACCGCCCAACTTCTGCTGGACCACTACGTGTTCCCGGAGGTCGCCGCCCAACTGGCCGCCCTGTTGCGGCGCCGACTGGCCGACGGCACGTACGACGTCCGGGACCCCGCCGAACTGGCCCGCCTGGTCACCACGGACCTCCAGTCGCTCAACGGCGACCCGCACCTGCGGCTCAAGCACTACGACGGGCCCGTGCCGGCGGACCAGGGTGCCGCGACGCTGACCATGATGCGCGCGAAGATGGACGCGTCACTGGGCGGCGCGCCCCGGACGGAGTTGCTGGACGGAAACGTCGCGCTCCTCGAACTGGCTCCGGCGCTCTTCCCCTTGGACTGGTGCGCCGAGACGCTGACCGCCGCGCTCACGCTGGTCGCCCCGGCCGAGGCGCTCATCGTCGACCTGCGGGCCAACACCGGTGGGGACCCGGACACGGTCGCGTTCGTCTGCGGGCACCTGCTCGACGAGCGCACGCATCTCAACACCATGTACTGGCGCGACGGTGACCGCCTCGAACAGTCCTGGAGCCCCGCGCACGTGCCGGGACGGCGCTTCGGCGGCACCAAACCGCTCTACGTACTGACCAGCGCAAGCACCTTCTCGGCCGCCGAGGAACTCTCGTACGACCTGCAACAGTTGGGGCGTGCCGTCATCGTCGGGGAGACGACACGCGGTGGGGCCCACCCGTGTGAGGGCTGGACGGTCCATCCGCACCTGGAGGCGACCATCCCGATGGGCAAGGCGGTCAACCCCGTCTCCGGCACCAACTGGGAGGGCACAGGCGTCCGCCCCGACGTACCGTGCGACGCAGCCGATGCGCTCGACCGGGCCCATGCGCTGGCGCGGACGCGGATCGCGCCCCCGCACGAACCCCCCGCTCTGTAGAGGCCGTGCGGGCCTGCCAATATGCGGTCATGCACATCTACGAAGAGCGGCTGAGCGTGCCCCGCTCCTGGTGGGGACTTGTGGCGCTGGGCGGGCTCGGTCTGGGCGTGGGGGCGATGCCCTTCGGGCTCGTCGCCGCGGTGATCGCTGCGGCGATGGGGATCGCGGTGTCCGCCGTGCTGGTGCACCTGCACGGCAGCGTGCGCATCCTCGTCACGCCGGGCCATCTCGTCGTCGGCAAACGCACCATCCCCATCGAGGCGCTGGGCGTGACGGAGATCCTCGACGAGCGGGAGGCCTTCGAGTGGCGCACGGTTCGGGCGAACCCGTACGCGCTGCTGCTCCTGCGCTCCTACGTCCCCACCGCGCTGCGCATCGAGTTGCGCAACGCCTGGGGAGGCGCGCCGTATGTCTATGTGTCGACACGCCAGCCGATGAATCTGGCGGCAGTCCTCGCCTTCACCAGAGGCTGACCGGCGACTGCCTCGCGCAGGAGTTGGGGTAGCGAGGCGATCCGTCACATCTGCCGAGCCGTCAGGAAGGTCCGGCGCCGTTACAAAACGGGCAATGACGGATGGTTCAGCAGCGATTTCCAGTCGATGCAGATCGTCGAAGCGAAAACCAATTTTGCGTTCACGCAGCTCAGCAGATGGTTCTGGGTTATACCAATGGCACTTGTCCACATGGTGGACGCAGGTCGGGGAACCGGTTCCACCGCGCTTGAGCAGCCCGAACGCTCGTACGGACACCGCTCACCGGACCGGCACATCCGGAAATCGACCATCCACATGGCATTCACTCTCCGCACCGGCAAGACTCCTCAGCGCAGTCACCAACCACTCGATCGAAGGAGAGTCCACCATGCGTCGCACCCTCAAGGCCGTGGGAGCGGCCGCCGCGGCGGCCACCTGCGTCCTCGCCGCGACAGCAGGCACCGCGCACGCCGAGGCCCCGCAGACGAAGAGCCTCTACGCGCCGTCCGTCCTGGTGCTCACGGTCGGCCAGGGCGAGGACGCCGACTCCGTCGCGGTGGAGCGCGCCGTGACCCTCACCTGCGCGCCGCGCCCGGCCGGCACCCACCCGGCGGCGGCAGCCGCGTGCGCCGAACTCAGCAAGGTCGGCGGCGAGTTCGCCCAGCTGGTCGGCGGCGCGTCCGACGTGATGTGTACCAAGGAGTGGCGACCGGTCACCGTGACCGTCGCCGGCGTGTGGAACGGCAAGCACGTCAACTGGTCCAAGACCTTCGGGAACCGGTGTGAGATGCAGGCTGGTCTCGGGGAGGGTGTCGCACTCTCCTTCTGAGCGGACCAAGCCCTGAACCACACTCAGGGGAAGTCCCGGTGACCTTTCGTGGGGGAAGGCGGCCGGGACGCGGGGCGGCCCCCGGTGTCGGGTGACACCGGGGGCCGTAGTGTGCGCGCCCGCACTGCCTTCACCCGGCCCCGGACGGCGGGGTGCGCGGGTCCGTGGCGGCCCGCACCACGCCCCGTCCGACCGCCTCGTCGATCGCCGCCTCGTCGAGACCGCCGGAGGCCAGCACCTCGCGCGTGTCCGCGCCCGCGCCGCGCACCTCGGGGCGTACCCGGGCGGGCGTGCGGGACAGGGACACCGGCGACGCGAGCCCGCGGTAGTCGCCCTCCTCCAGCACCAGTCCTCGGTGGCGCACCTGCGGTGCGGTCAGCGCCTCGGCGACATCGTGCACGGGCGAGGCCGGGATGCCCCGGGCCGTGAGCAGGTCGGTGAGCTCCGCGCGAGGCCGCGCGCCGATCGCCTTCTCCAGGAGCGCCCGCAGCTCATGGCGGTGGCGCACGCGGTCCGGGTTGGTGCGAAAGCGCGGGTCCGCGGCCAGCTCCGGCACCGCGAGGACGTCCGTGAGCGCGCCGAACTGCCGGTCGTTGCCGACCGCGACGAAGAGCGGTCCGTCGGCGGCGGTGAACGAGTCGTAGGGGGCGATGCTGGGGTGCGCGGAGCCGGTGCGCCGCGGGACCGTGCCGTCGGCGAGCCACGACGCGGAGTGCGGGTGGAGCAGGCTGATCGCGGTGTCCAGGAGGGTGCAGTCGACGAGTTGGCCGAGGCCGGAGCTTCGGCGTTCGTACAGGGCCAGCAGGATGCCGGAGAAGGCGAGGATGCCGGTGACCTGGTCGACGACCGGGACACCGACCCGCAGCGGCTCTCCGTCCGCTTCGCCGTTCACGCTCATCAGACCGCCGTACGCCTGGAGCACCGCGTCGTAGCCCGGCTGCCCGCCGAGCGGCCCGTCCGTGCCGAAGCCGGTGACGCGGCAGTGGACGAGGGCGGGAAAGCGGCGTCGCAACTCCTCGTCCGCGTAACCCCACTTGGCGAGGGTCCCGGCCTTGAAGTTCTCGACGAGCACATCGGTCTCGCGGAGCAGCGTGTCGAGGATGTCCCGCCCTTCGGGTACGGACAGGTCCACGACGATGTTCTTCTTGCCCCGGTTGAGGTTCCGGTAGTACGCGGACGTGCCCGGCGAGACGAACGGCGGGCCCCAGCCCCGCGTCTCGTCACCGGCCGGCGGCTCCACCTTGATGACGTCGGCGCCGTGGTCGGCGAGGAGTTGTGCGCAGTAGGGCCCGGCGAGCACCCGGGACAGATCGAGCACCCTGAGCCCGGTGAGGGCGCCGGCAGGCGGTTGTGTCATCGGTACGACCTCGGCAGACCCAGCACATGGCGGCGACGGAGTTGTGGATCGACTGAGGCTAAGAGGGCATGATCAACCGGTCAAGAGCCCCCGGGGCCGCGTAGCCGCCGGGGCCGGTCTCCGGGCATGATGCGTCCATGATCCCCACCGAGACGCACACCGCCCGGCTCGACCTCGTACCGCTGGGCGTCGAGCACGCCGAGGAGATGGCGGTCGCCCTCGGCGATCCGGAGCTGCACACCTTCATCGGCGGCGCCCCCGACGACGTCGAGGCCCTGCGTGCCCGCTATCGCCGCATGCTCGCCGGCGCCCCGGACCCCGGTGTCTCCTGGTGCAACTGGGTGCTGCGGCTGCGCGAGGAGGGCCGGCCGTGCCTGGTCGGGACGGTCCAGGCGACCGTCGGCGCGGACGGGGTCGCGGAGATCGCCTGGGTCGTCGGGACGCCGTGGCAGGGCCGGGGTCTCGCGTCGGAGGCGGCGCGTGGCCTGGTCGACTGGCTGGCGGAGCGGGCCGTGCACACGGTCGTCGCGCACGTCCACCCCGACCACGGCGCGTCCGCGGCCGTCGCGCGGTCAGCGGGTCTCACCGCCACCGATGTGGTCCAGGACGGTGAGATCCGCTGGCAGTTGACCCTGTGAGGGCGAGTCGTCACGGGCCCCGCTAGTAGGGCCGGTCCCCCGCGATGGCGACGCGCTCCGCCACCCGGCGGTGCGGGGCGTAGTCGTCGACGGCGTAGTGCTGCGTGGCGCGGTTGTCCCAGAACGCGACGTCGCCCGCCTGCCAGTGGAACCGCACCTGGTACTCCGGCACGTGCGCCTGCCGCACCAGATAGCCGAGGAGGCGGTCGCTCTCCTCGCGCTCCATCCCGACGATGTGCGTGGTGAAGGAGGTGTTGACGAAGAGCATCCGCCGCCCGGTCTCCGGGTGCGTGCGCACCACGGGGTGGGTGACGGGCGGGAAGCGGTCCTGGAGCGGGGCGAGCTTGTCGGGACCGTAGAAGCGGGCGAAGCCGGGGATGAAGTCGTGCACGGCGTGCGCGCCGTCGATGCGCGCCTTCACGGTGTCGGGAAGGTTGTCGTACGCGGCCGCCATGTCCGCCCACATCGTGTCGCCGCCGAACGGCGGCACCTCTCGCAGCTGCAACACGGCGCCCAGCGCGGGCCGTTCGCGGAAGGTGACGTCGGCGTGCCAGACGTTCTCGTACGTGGGGACGGCGCTGCCGCCCTTGTCGAACCGGACGACGTCGTCGGCGGAGCCGCGCGCGAGCAGCGGATTGGTCTCCAGGTCGCCCCAGTTGAGGGCGAACGCGCGCTGCTGCTCCGGGGTGATGTGGGCGCCGCGGAAGAAGAGTACCTTCCACTCCAGCAGGGCCCGGTTCAACTCGTCGCGCAGGGCCGGCGTCAGGGGGCGGGCGAGGTCGACGCCGCGGATCTCGGCGCCGATGAGGCGGCCCTGGGGCACAATGTCGAGGAGCTCGTAGGGGTGTTCCCGCCAGCCTTCGGGCAGCCGGCGCAGGGTACGGCGGCCCTCGTACATGCCGTCGGCGGGGATACGGGCCTCGCGCAGGGCGGCGGTCGCGGGGAAGCGCGGTGTGGCAGTCATGGGTGTGATCCTTGGAGTGCGGGAGCGAACGGGCGGGCTGGTCGGAGCAGGGCTCCGTGCAGCTAGCGGCCCGATCGCTCGCACCCACATCGCCACGGGACGTCGAACGTCCGTGCCGCGGCGGTCAGGTGCTGGATCATGGTCGCCATTGTGGGGCCGTCGGTCCCCCAGGTCAACCGTGCGTCACGGCTTGCGCAGCACTCCGCCGTACTCGTAGATCCCCTTGTTGGCGTCGGTCACACCGAGGTAGGGGACGAGGTCGGGGTCGACCGGCTCCAGGGCGGGCTGGTCGGGGTCGGGCCGCCAGTCGACGAGGTTGACCACGCCGGGGTCCACGGCTTCGAGGCCTTCGAGCAGGACGTCGACCTCGGCGGGCGTGCGGGTCTGCCACGGCACGCCGCCGCCGGCGATGTGCTCGGTCATCTTCGCACCGCGTACCGGGTCCTCGCAGATGACCTGCGAGAAGCCGACGAAACTGCCGGGCGCCGCGCGGTCGATGATGGTGCGCAGGATGCGGCGGGGATCGTCGGCGTCGACGAGGTGGTGCCCGACGGACAGGAAGAGCGTGGCGACCGGCTCGTCGAAGTCGATGAGACGGCGCACGTCGGGGTGGTCCAGGATCGCGTCCTGGTCGCGCATGTCGCCCATGATGACCGTGGTCGAGGAGTCGTCGGCGAGCAGCGCGCGGCCATGGGCGAGGACGATCGGATCGATGTCCACGTAGACGACGCGGGCATCGGGCGCGAAGCGCTGGGCGACCTGGTGGACGTTGTTGTCGGTGGGAAGTCCGCAGCCCATGTCGATGAACTGGCGGATGCCCTGCTCGCGCGTCAGGTGACGCACCGCGCGGTAGAGGAACTGGCGGTTCTGCCGACAGATGTCGACGACCTCGGGAAAGGACGGGACGGTGGAGAGGATGAAGTCGCGGTCCACCTCGTAGTTGTCCTTGCCGCCCAGCATCCAGCCGTAGCCGCGCGCCGAGGTCGGGACGTCGTAGGGGATGGACATCGTCTCGAGCCGGTCGTCACTCTCCACAGCGCGCTCTCCACCTTTCCCGTGGCGTGTACGGAACGTGTTCCTGCCCGCGACACTAGCCGGTGATCCACGTTCGGGTGAACCAACTGTCGAATCTCCAACACACTTGTGGGGAAAGGTGGTTGGCGCGGCGCCATGGGCCCCGCTCGGGTGTGGCGGCCGGTGCGGACTGTGGCGTGTCCCACCCGGCGACCCGGTGGGCCCGCGCATGGCGGATGATCGTGCCAGAGCCATCCGTACCACCGGACTCGTACCACCGGACCCGTACCACCCAGAGAGGACCTCCCCATGGAAGACCGCTTCGACGTCGTCGTGCTCGGAGCAGGACCCGGCGGCTACGTCGCCGCCATCCGCGCCGCCCAGCTGGGCAAGCGAGTGGCAGTCGTCGAGGAGAAGTACTGGGGCGGCGTCTGTCTCAACGTCGGCTGCATCCCGACGAAGGCCCTGCTGCGCAACGCCGAGCTCGCCCACCTCTTCACGCACGAGCAGAAGACGTACGGCATCAAGGTCGACGGCCAGGTCTCCTTCGACTACGGCGAGGCGTTCAGCCGCAGCCGCACGGTCGCGGACGGCCGGGTCAAGGGCGTCCACTTCCTGATGAAGAAGAACGGCATCGCGGAGTTCGACGGCCGGGGCACCTTCCTCGACGCGAACACGCTGCAGGTGGCGAAGTCCGACGGCTCGACCGCCACGATCGGCTTCGAGAACTGCATCATCGCCACCGGCGCCACCCCCCGCCTGCTGCCCGGCACGAGCCGCAGCGAGCGCGTGGTGACGTACGAGGAGCAGATCCTCGCCGACACGCTGCCGCGCTCCATCGTGATCGCCGGCGCGGGCGCGATCGGCATCGAGTTCGCGTACGTCCTGCACAACTACGGCGTGAAGGTCACCATCGTCGAGTTCCTGGACCGGGTCGCCCCGCTGGAGGACGCGGACGTCTCCAAGGAGCTGGCGAAGCAGTACCGCAAGCTCGGCATCGACGTGCTGACCTCCACGCGCGTGGAGTCGATCGACGAGTCGGGCGAGCAGGTCAAGGTCACCGTCACGGGCAAGGACGGCAAGGAGCAGATCCTGGAGGCCGACAAGGTCCTGCAGGCCATCGGTTTCGCGCCGAACGTCGGCGGCTTCGGCCTGGAGGCGACGGGCGTGGCGCTCACCGAGCGCGGCGCCATCGAGGTCGACGGCCGCTGCCGCACCAACGTCCCGCACATCTACGCCATCGGCGACGTCACCGCCAAGCTGATGCTGGCGCACACCGCCGAGGCCATGGGTGTGGTGGCCGCGGAGACCCTCGCGGACGCCGAGACGATGGAACTCGACTACCCGATGATCCCGCGCGCCACGTACTCGCAGCCGCAGATCGCCAGCTTCGGCTGGACGGAGGCGCAGGCCAAGGAGAAGGGCTTCGACGTCAAGGTCGCGAAGTTCCCGTTCCAGGCCAACGGCAAGGCGCACGGCCTCGGTGACACCGTCGGCTTCGTGAAGATCATCAGCGATGACACGCACGGCGAGATCATCGGCGCCCACCTGATCGGCCCTGACGTCACCGAACTGCTGCCCGAGCTCACCCTGGCCCAGCAGTGGGACCTCACCGTCCACGAGGTGGCGCGCAACGTCCACGCCCACCCGACCCTCGGCGAGGCCGTCAAGGAAGCGGTGCACGGCCTGGCCGGGCACATGATCAACTTCTGAGCCGCCCCGGGCGCCCCGCCCGTCCGCGAACGACCGGAAACCGGTGGTTCGAGTGGCGGGGCCGCCCGGTCCGGCCGATCCTTGGCGGAACACGACTGTTGTGCCTCGGGGGCGAGGAGAGGCAGTAGCCGATGTTCTCTGGCCTGGGCCGATTCGTGGTGCGCCGCCCCTGGTGGATCATCCTGGCGTGGGTGGTCGCGGCCGGCGCGGTGATCTCGCTGGCACCGAAGCTGACGTCCAGCAGCGACGAGGCGAGTTTCCTTCCCGACCACTACGAGTCGATCCGCGCCGCCGACGTACAGGAGAAGGACTTCCCCCGGCAGCAGAACATCGGCGCGATCATCGTCTTCCAGCTCCGACGGCGAAGAGCTGACGGCGGCCGACTCCGCCGACGTGCGGCGCGTCTCCGCGGATCTGCAGAAGCAGAAGATCCCCGAGGTGCAGGCCGTCGCGCCGGGGCAGGTATCCCCCAACAAGCTCGTGCAGACGTCGGTCGTCGCGATGCCGAAGATCACCAATCCCGAGGACACCGCACAGCAGGACGCGGTGAAGCGGCTGCGGGCCGATCTGCAGCCGGAGTTGAAGGGCACGGACCTGTCCGCCGGCATCACCGGCTCGGCGGCGCAGGCGCTGGACGAGAGCGACGCGTCGAAGCGGGCGGGCCTGCTCGTCGGGGTCGGCACGATCGTCATCATCGTCGTCCTACTGCTCGTGATCTTCCGCAGCCCCATCATCGCGCTGCTGCCCGTGGTCCTCATCGGCCTGATCTCGCCGATGGCCACCGGTCTGATCGCCTCCGCCAACAAGGCCTTCGGCATGAAGGCGGACTCCTCGATCCAGGAGCTCCTGACCGTCGTGCTGTTCGGCGTCGGCACGGACTACATCCTGTTCCTGCTCTTCCGCTACCGGGAGGCACTGCGCGCGGGCGAGGACGTCAAGGGCGGCATGGTGCACGCCGTCGAGCGGGTCGGCGAGGCCATCACCTCGGCGGCGGGCGCGGTCATCGTCGCCTTCGCCGCGCTGACGCTCTCCTCGCTCGGCATGCTGCAGTCGATGGGCCCGGCCCTGGCCATCGCCGTGTTCGTGACGCTGCTCGCCGGACTCACTCTCGTCCCGGCCGTGGTCTCGCTCCTCGGCACGAAGGTGTTCTGGCCGTCGAAGTCCTGGCAACGGGAGCCGCAGGGCACGGGGTTCGCCAGACTGGGCGCGTCCGTGGCCCGCAGGCCCGCCGTGTGGGCGCTGGTCTCCGCGCTCGTCATGGGCGCGCTCACGCTCGGCGCGCTCGGCTACCGGGCCAACTTCGACCTGGCCGGGTCCTCGCTGCCCAAGGACAAGGAGTCGATGGTCGCCCTGGACGACCTGCAGAAGGGCTTCCCGGCCGGCACCACCGACCCGACCTCCGTGTATCTGACTTCCGCGGCCGACGAGCCGCTGGCCCCGTCCGCGGCCGCCGCCTTCCGCGAGCGGCTCTCCGGCGTCACCGGAGTGGGCGAGGTCGCCGCCGCGAAGCTCAGCCCGGACGGCACGACGGCCTCGTACTCGGTGATCCTCGCGGACCCGCCCGCCTCCGACAAGGCGCTGGCGACCGTCAAGGACCGCCTGCGGCCCACCGCCCACGACGACGCGCCGACCGGCACGCGGGCGCTCGTCGGCGGCACGACGGCCGTGTACGTCGACATCAACAAGGCGGTGGACCGCGACTATTCGGTGGTCTTCCCGGTGGCGGCGCTGGCCATCATGGTCATCCTCGGCCTGCTGCTGCGCAGCCTGGTGGCGCCCTGGTACCTGATGCTGTCCGTCGCACTCGGCTTCGGCGCGACCCTCGGCGCGACGTCGCTGCTCTTCCAGCAGATCGGCAGCCAGCCGGGGCTCATGTTCATGTTGCCGGTGATCATGTACTTGTTCGTCGTCGCACTCGGCACGGACTACAACATCCTCATGGTGTCGCGGCTGCGCGAGGAGGCACGCGAGGGGCGGACTCCGCGCGACGCGGCGGGTACGGCGGTGCGCCACTCCGGGCCGACGATCGGCTCGGCGGGCGTGATCCTCGCCGGTACGTTCGCGACGCTGATGCTCGCGGGCAACTCGACGCTCTCGCAGATGGGCTTCTCGCTCTCCTTCGGCATCGTCATCGCCGCGTTCGTCATGGCGATGGTCTTCACCCCGGCCCTGACGGCCCTGATCGGCCACGCGGCGTGGTGGCCCGGCCATGGCGACGAGAAGCGGGAGGGGGCGGGGACGGGAGGGACCGGCAGTGGGGCGCCAGGCCTGGATGGGGAGCGGTCGGATGGGGCTACGCGGAGTCGGTGAGCGGGGGCGGGGCGGCGGGGTTGGCCGGCGGTCCCTCGGCCGGGCGGGGTGGGGGTTGGCCGGGCTGTGCCGGTCGGCCGGGCCTGGTGGGGGTGAACCGGCTGCCCCGGTCGCCCGAGCGGTGGCATCTCCCCGACCGTCCCCGGTCGAGTCAGTGGGTCGCGCCGGGCCCGCCACCCGGACTCCCCCGCCCAGACGTTCCGCCCGTCACCGTTCCGTCCCCGCACGCTCCGCGGCCAACGCCTCCGTGACCGCCCGGCAACCCACCCTGCGGAACACCGACTCGTTCGCGTCGACCGCGTGCACCCATGCCCGGTGCACCCGGACCGTACGGGCCTCGCCCGCGAGTCCTTCGCGCACGCCCTCCTCCAGGGCCGCCACGAACGCGTCCTCCAGGTGGTCCGCGCCGAGGGGATTGACGAAGGCGTACATGCCTCGCCCCACCCCCGCCCCGGACTCCCGCCGCCGTTCGACGTCGAGGGTGACGCGCGCCCAGCCTCCGCAGCCGGTCTGGCTCCCGGCGGTAGCGGTGGACCGGAGCGGCAGCGCGGAACGCGCCAACTGGGCCGCTTGTGCGGCGAGTTCGTATTGAGCCCGCCAGTCGGCGTCGGGGAGGCGCAGGACGAGCCGGTCCGCCCCCGCCTGCGCGTACGCGACGATCGCCTCGGCGGCCTGGGGCGGTTCGCCGCTGATCAGCAGGGCGGCGGCGCCCTCCGCGTCGACGCCGTAGCGGCTCAGGAGGTGACCGGCCGACGGAGCGTATCGCTCGTCCGTGCCCGTGCGGTGCAGGGCCACGGGGGCCGCCGTGCTCATCGTCGGCTGCGTGACGCCATAGGACGCGGCAGCCAGGGCGTTCAACCGCGGGCGCGCACCGGCGAGATCCGCGGGCGAGGCGAGATCGGGGAACCAGCCCCCGTGATGGGCCGCCCGCCGCAGGGAGGCCTCCGACCCGCCGCCGATCAGGCAGGGCGGCCACGGCACGCGTGACTCAAGCGCGGGCCCGATCCCGCCACCCGCGGCGTAACTCTCCGCGAGCAGACCGCGCAGCCGCTCCAGCCCACGGTCGGTCCGCTCGCCGCGCTCCTCGTCGCCCGCACCGTACACGCCGTACGAGCCACCGGCATCCACCCTCAGCAACACCCGTCCGCCGGAGCGGGATTGAAGGTGCGCGAGCCGCTCGGCGACGTGATCGGCCTCCTCCACGGAAACCGTCGGGACGCCGTAGCCCACCCTGATACGGGTGGTCGCCGTCGCGGCCGCGCTCAGGGCGGTCACCGCGTCCGGCGCCGACACGCGGCCCGCCGGCTCGTCACTCGCCCACACCGACTCGAAGCCCAGCTCCTCGGCACGGCACGCCGCGACCGCGAAGTCCTCGGCCTGCCCCGGCCCGCCCCTCGCCGGAATCGGCAGGAACACCCCAATGTCCATGGCCACGACATTAGTGCAACTTGCCTTTCGGCGAAAAGTGTGAGCACTCGGAAGCATCTCTGACGGCTCATCAGAACTCCCATTGCTCACAACTCGAACGAGAATGCAAGTGAAATCGAGAAATCCCGAAGAAGTCGACGGCCTAGGAAAGAGCCGAAAAAGTCAAGTCCACTGACGGGTATGGATCGATCGCCGAAAACCAGGCACCGACCTGCGGCGATCGAGTGTTAGGGTTTTCTCTCGTCCTCAGAAGGACCGCATTCCCGCGCCCCGCACCAGCGCTTCACCGCGCCCCTCGCACC
Source organism: Streptomyces sp. NPDC041713 (assembly GCF_055591085.1). Lineage (NCBI taxonomy): Bacteria > Bacillati > Actinomycetota > Actinomycetes > Kitasatosporales > Streptomycetaceae > Streptomyces > Streptomyces sp. NPDC041713. Next base: position 363,748 of record NZ_JBVIZY010000008.1, on the reverse strand, counting down.
GGAATGGAAACGCGCCTTCCACTGCCGTTTCCCGTTCCACCGCAAAATGTCCGAGCCTCGTTCTGGAGCCCTTTCATGTCTGCTGACAGCACAGCTGTCGCCCCCTCCGCACCGGTGGACGCCCTCGGTGCCCCGGCCGGCGCCCCACCCGGTGGCCGGCACCTCGGCCTGGCCCTCTTCGTGATCGCCGCGGCCCAGCTGATGGTGGTGCTCGACGGCACCATCACCAACATCGCCCTGCCGAGCATCCAGACCGCACTGCACGTGTCCGACGCGAATCTGGCCTGGATCGTCAACTCCTACGCGTTGGCCTTCGGCGGCCTCCTGCTGCTCGGCGGCCGGGCCGGTGACCTCTTCGGACGCCGGCGGATGTTCCAGGTGGGCATCGCCCTGTTCACCCTGGCCTCGCTGCTCGGCGGACTCGCCCCGAACGAGGGCCTGCTGATCGGCGCCCGCATCCTGCAGGGCGTCGGCGCGGCCGTCGCGGCACCCAGCGCCCTGTCGCTGATCGCCACGACGTTCCCCGAGGGCAAGCCGCGCAACAAGGCGATGGGCGTCTACGCGGCGATGGCCGGCATCGGCGCCACCGTGGGCCTGCTGCTCGGCGGCGTCCTCACCGACGCACTGGACTGGCGATGGGTGTTCTTCGTGAACATCCCCATCGGCCTGGCCGTGCTCGCCGGGACCAGGACATTGGTCGAGGCCGAGCGTCACCAGGGCCGCCTCGACGTCCCCGGCACCATCTCCGGCACCGGCGGCCTGCTCGCCCTGGTCTACGGCATCACCCGCGGCGGTGAGCACGGCTGGACCGACGGTCCGGCCCTGTCCTGCTTCGCGGTCGCCGCCGTCCTGCTCAGCGCCTTCCTCTTCATCCAGGCCCGCACCGCGCACCCGATGATGCCGCTGCGGCTCTTCAGGGACCGCAACCGCTCGGGGTCGTACGCCACGATGCTGTTCATCGGCGCCGGCATGATCGCGACCTTCTACTTCCTCACCCTCTACATGCAGCTGATCCTCGGCTACAGCGCGGTCAAGACCGGCTTCGCCAATCTGCCGTTCAGCCTGGGCATGGGTGTCGCGGCGGCCGCCAGCGCCAAGTTGGTCACCCGGCTCGCACCGCGCGCGATCGCCGGACCCGGTCTGCTGGTGGCGGCCGCGGGCATGTTCTGGTTCGCCACGCTCACCCCCGACTCGTCGTACACCGGCCATCTGATGCCGGCGATGTTCGTGACCGCGCTCGGCCTCGGCATGGGCTTCGTACCGATGACGCTGGGCGCCGTCAGCGGCGTCGACCACCAGGAGACGGGCATCGCCTCCGCGCTCCTCAACACCGCCCAGCAGATCGGCGGCGCCCTGGGACTCGCCGTCCTGGCGACGGTCTCCACCTCGGCGGCCGACGACCGGCTGCCCGACGCCGCCGCCTCGCTCTACCGGGGCGCGGCCACCGGCGACCAGCCGCTGGTGGCCAAGGCGGCCGACGCCCTCACCCACGGCTACACGCTGGCCTTCGTCGGTGCGGGCGTGATGTTCCTGGCGGGACTCCTGGTCACCGGCCTGGCCATCACGGCCGGCAAGCAGGAGGCGGCCGAGGGCGCGGCCCCGGTGCACATCGGGTGAGCCGAGGGGTGCGGGGCACATCGGATGGGCCGAGGGGTGCGGGCGGCCCGCCCTTCCGGGGGCGTGGCGCGTTCCAGCAGGAACGGACCGCCGCCCGTCGATAGGATTTGAGCGTCAGCTCCTCCGCCGCCCTGTCCCGGAAATTCTTTCCCGAGAGCTGTCGAGAACGCGCCGTCCGCTCCGACGTCCCCTGTGAAAGCCGCCCACCAGGGGCGACGGAGCAGCCTAGGAGCGAAGTCATGAAGTATCTGGTGATGGTCCAGGGATCGCAGGCCGACTACGAGGCGATGGCGGGCAAGCCCTCCGGGGACCGCCCCGCCTGGAGCGAGCAGGAGCTGCAGGCCATGTTCGCCTTCATGGGCGAGCTCAACAACGATCTGGCCGAGTCCGGCGAGCTCATCGACGCGCAGGGGCTCTCGGAACCCGCGCAGGCCCGCTTCGTCAGCAAGGGCAAGGACGGCCGACCGGTGATCACCGACGGCCCCTACGGCGAGACGAAGGAGGTGCTGGCCGGGTACTGGCTGCTCGAATGCGAGAGCCTGGAGCGGGTCACCGAGATCGCCCAGCGCGTCCTGGAGTGCCCCGGGCCCGAGGGCCTCGTCGAGCCGCCCGTCGTCATCCGGTCGGTGCCGGACTCCGCGGGAGGCGAATGTTGAGACGTACGACCGAGGTCGAGGACCTGTTGCGCCTGCACGCGCCGCAGGTCCTCGGCGCGCTCGTGCGTCGTTACGGCCATTTCGGCGCCGCCGAGGACGCCGTCCAGGAGGCGCTGCTCGCCGCAGCCCGGCAGTGGCCCGAGCAGGGCCTGCCGGAGAACCCACGGGGCTGGCTGATCAAGGTCGCCTCGCGCCGTCTGACGGATCAACTGCGCGCGGACGAGGCGCGGCGGCGGCGCGAGGAGGACGCGGCGCTGCTCACCCCCAGGGACGCCTGCACCGCTCCCGCGCCGGGTGAGAGCCGCGCCCCGGCGGACGACGACACCCTCACGCTGCTGTTCCTGTGCTGCCACCCGGAGCTGACCCCGGCCGCGCAGGTCGCGCTGACACTGCGGGCCGTCGGCGGTCTCACGACGGCCGAGATCGCCCGCGCCCACCTGGTGCCGGAGGCGACCATGGCGCAGCGCATCAGCAGGGCCAAGGGACGGATCAAGGGGGTGCCGTTCCGGCAGCCGGGGCCGGAGGATCGCGACGCCCGGCTCGCCGCGGTCCTCCAGGTGCTCTATCTGATCTTCAACGAGGGCTATACGGCGACCTCCGGCGACGCGCTCCACCGTGCCGAGCTCGCCCGGGAGGCGATTCGCCTGACCCGCGCCGTGCGCCGTCTGCTGCCCCACGAGGGCGCGGTGACCGGCCTGTTGGCGCTGATGCTGCTCACCGAGGCGCGTACGGCCGCGCGGACCGGACCGCACGGCGAGCTGATCCCGCTCGACGCACAGGACCGCGGCCGCTGGGACCGGCGGGCGATCGACGAGGGCACGGCGCTCGTCGAGGAGGCGCTCTCCCAAGGCCCGCCGGGTGCCTATCAGTTGCAGGCGGCGATCGCGGCTCTCCACGACGAGGCCCCGAGCGCGGACGCCACCGACTGGCCGCAGATTCTCGCGCTGTACGACCATCTCGTACGCCGCACCCACGAACCCATGGCCGAGCTCGGCCGGGTCGTGGCCTGCGCCAATGGTGCACGGCCCCCATGCCGGCCTCACCGAACTCGCCGCGCTGGAAGACCGCCTGACGGGTCATCACCGACTGGAGGCGGTACGCGCCCACCTCCTGGAAAAGGCGGGCGACACCGAAGGCGCCCGCGCCGCCTACCGTCTGGCGGCCCAGGGCACCCTCAGCCGCCCCGAGGCCCACTATCTGCAGACGCGCGCCGCCCGGCTGCCGACCGGAGATGCGTGAAGGTGTTCCTGGGTACCCGTGTCACCGACTCCCCGTCCTCCTAGGAATGCCTTGGAGGACTGCAAGGAAAGCCGAGGATTGACTTGGGTTTCCGCCGGCAGCAAGATCGTCACTGGTCCGGGCGGCGGGCCGAACCCGCACGGCAGGAAAGGTGACAGGTGGAACCGCTCGAAATGGTGGCTGTCGGAATCGCCGGCGTCGCGGCAGGCAGCCTCAACGCGGTGGTCGGGTCCGGCACCCTCATCACCTTTCCCACCCTGCTCGCCTTCGGCTTCCCGCCGGTCCTCGCCAACGTGTCGAACAACATCGGCCTGGTGCCGGGCACGCTGAGCGCCGCGTACGGCTACCGCCGGGAGATGAAGGGACAGTTCAGGCGTCTGGTGCGGTTCGGCACGGCCTCCCTCATCGGCGGCCTGATCGGCGCGCTGCTCCTGTTGAAGCTGCCCGCCGACGCCTTCCAGGCGGTGGTCCCGGTCCTCATCCTGACCGCGTGCGTCCTCGTCCTGCTGCAGCCCCGGCTCGCCCGCAGGCTCAAGGAGCGGGAGACTCCCGCGCGCAAGGACGGCGGGATACCGATGTGGTGCGGGGTCCTCGCCACCGGCATCTACGGGGGCTACTTCGGCGCCGCCCAAGGGGTCCTGCTCATGGGCCTGTTCGGCGCCTTCCTCCTGGACGACCTGCAGCGGCTGAACGCCGCGAAGAACGTGCTCGCCTCGCTCGTGAACGGCGTCGCCGCCGTCCTCTTCATCATCGTGGCGGACATCGACTGGACGGCCGCAGGGCTGATCGCGCTGGGCTCGACGGCGGGCGGCCTGATCGGCGCGCGCTACGGCCGCAAGCTCCCCCCGGTGGCGATGCGTGCCTTCATCGTCGTCGTCGGCGTCACGGCTTCGGTGATCATGCTCGTACGCCAATGACACAGCTCACACCCCGAGGCCCCCGGCCGGGGAACGCACACCCATGGTTTATCGTTGAACATGATGTGGCCCCGACCGAGATTCCCCCGTCCGGTCGGGGCCGCACTCCATTGACGTGGGCGTCTTCCGCTGTTTTCACGCCTTCGAGGGCGAATATGCCAACCGCACCGCGTCACACACGCCCGAGCGGCATCATGCGTCCATGGACGGTGCCAAGCCTGTGCAGGTCTTGTTCACGCCCGACGAGTACGCCGCGATCGTGCGCCACGCGGACGGGCTCGGGGTGCCGGTGGCCGAGTTCATCCGCCGCGCCGTGACCGTCCGGGCCGAGGAGCAGCCCGGCCCGTGCCAGTCGTCCGACACCCGGCGCGGAGCTGCCGTGCCGCCGGTCCAGCGGGGTCTCGGCCCGGACGGGACCCCGGCGCTCCAGCGATTCCTCGACATTCTCGCCACGTCGGCGGAGCGCGAGGACGGCCCGGGACGGTGCGGAGCCGGGCCGGCCGGCGAGGAGGCTCAGGAGAGGACGAGCTCCGGCTCGTAGAGCTCCAGCCAGATCGCCAAGTCCAGGGTCCGCTCCAGATCGCGCCGGGAGGCCTGGGTGATCTGCGGCGCGCCCCGTTCGGCGGCCCGCGCCGCCCGCTCCCGGTCCACCAGCCGGAAGACCGGGTGCTCGGGCTGGGCGAGCAGCTTCTTGACGTGCTCCTGGAGGGCGACGGCGTACTTGGGGTCCTGCGTCGAGGGGTACGGGCTCTTCACCCGGTCGTAGACGGAGCGGGGCAGCACGTCGGCGGTCGCCTCGCGCAACAGGCTCTTCTCCCTGCCGTCGAAGGACTTCAGCGCCCAGGGCGTGTTGTAGACGTACTCCACGAGCCGGTGGTCGCAGAAGGGCACCCGCACCTCCAGGCCGACGGCCATGCTGGCGCGGTCCTTGCGGTCGAGCAGGATGCGCACGAACCGGGTCAGGTGCAGGTAGCTGATCTTCCGCATCCGGAACTCGAAGTCGCTCTCGCCGTCGAGGCGCCGGATGTCGGCGACGGCCGCCGCGTAGCTCTGCTCGACGTAGCCCGGCAGGTCGAGCGCGGCGGTGAGCTCGGGGCGCAGCACGCCGGAGTCGTCCCCGAAGTGGTCGGCGAACTTCACCAGCCACGGGAAGGTGTCGGCGGCCCGCGCCTCCTCGTCGAAGAACTGCAGATAGCCGCCGAAGACCTCGTCGGCGGACTCCCCCGACAGCGCCACCGTGGAGTGCTCGCGGATGGCACGGAACAGCAGGTAGAGGGAGGCGTCCATGTCGCCGAAGCCCATGGGTATGTCCCGTGCGCGGATCATCTTGGCGCGTACGTCGGGGTCGGCGAGGGCGTGCGAGTCCAGGACGATGTCGCGGTGCTCGGTGCCCGCGGACTCCGCCACGTCGTGCACGTAGGGGGTGTCGGGCGTGCCGCGCAGCTCGTCGGCGACGAAGTTGTCGGTCTGGCCGACGAAGTCGACGGCGAAGCTGCGTACCGTCTCCCCCGCCTCGGTCAGTTGCCGGGCGGCGAGGGCCGTCATCGCCGAGGAGTCGAGGCCGCCGGAGAGCAGGGTGCAGCGCGGCACGTCGGAGACGAGCTGGCGGCGCACGATGTCGTCGAGGAGCTCGCGCACCTTGGCGATCGACGCGTCGCGGCCGTCGGTGTGCGGACGGGTCCGCAGCGACCAGTAGACGTGCCGGCGCAGTCCGGAGCGGTCGACGCTCACGACGGTGCCGGGCTCGACCTCGCGCATGCCGTCCCACACGGCGTGGCCGGGCGTCTTGACGACGGCGAACAGTTCGCGCAGGCCGTCCAGGGTGACGCGCCGCCGGGCCAGCGGGTTGGCGAGGATCGCCTTGGGCTCGGAGCCGAACAGGACGCCGTCGGGGGTCTCGTAGTAGTAGAAGGGCTTGATGCCCATGCGGTCGCGGATCATGACGAGCTTGTCGTCACGCGCGTCCCAGATGGCGAAGGCGTACATGCCGTTGAGGCGCTCCGCGACGGCCTCGCCCCATTCGAGGTAGCCGCGCAGCACGACCTCGGTGTCCGACGCGGTGGCGAACCGATGGCCTCGGTCGGCCAGTTCGTCGCGGAGCTCGGTGAAGTTGTACGTCTCCCCCGAGTAGACGAGGGCGACGGTTCCGGTGGGCGTCTCGACGGTCATGGGCTGCCGGCCGCCGGGCAGATCGATGATCGCCAGACGGCGGTGCCCGAGGCCGGCGGGCCCGCCGGTCCAGGTGCCGCGGTCGTCGGGACCGCGGCAGGACATCGTCTCCGTCATGGCGTCCAGAGTGGTGGACTCGGCCGTCAGATCACGGTCGAAGGAGACCCAGCCGGTGATGCCGCACATGCGCTTTCCTTCCACTGCCGCACTAGATGTATCTAGCACCTACCTCTGCAGCGTGCGCCTGCGACTGCGTACGGTCAACGCCGCAGGGGTCGCTGCCCGCCCATCGACCCCTGCGGTTTCAGCCGCTCTTTACCGGGGCGAGACGATGTGTCGTGAGGGCGCCACACCGGCTCACCCGGCGGGTTCGGAGGCGAGGACCCGGCCGGAACGAAGGATTCCGGCCACAGGCAAAGACTTGTCCACGATCGGCCTCGCCGGTGTCACACCTCGAAGCCGCCTCCCCACCCGCTCACAGGTCCACGACGATGCGCGCAGAGCGTGTGCGCGAGACGCATGGATACATCCGGCCCGCCGGGCGCCGATGTCGTCGCGGTGGTCGATGTCGCCCTCGGTGACGGCGATTTCGCAGCTGCCGCAGACGCCTTCCCGGCAGCCGACGGACAGTGGATACCCGGCGTGGGTCAGCGCGTCGAGCAGCGACTCGTCCGCCGGGACCGCGACCGTCCTGCCCGACCTGCGGCAGACGGCCTCGAACGCGACGTCGGGGCCGACCGGCCCGGCCGACGGACGGAAACGCTCCACGTGCAGCCGTTCCGCGGGGAACACCGCCTCGGCCGCGGCCAGCAGCGAGGCCGGGCCGCAGCAGTACACCAGGGCGTCCGCGTCCAACTTCGCGGCCAGCGCTCCCAAGTCCGGCCTCCCCTGGCTCCGGGCGGCGACGACCCGCGCCGACTCCGCGTGCTCGGCGAGGAGTTCGGCGACCGCTACCTCAGCGGCCCGCCCCGCTGAGCCGCAGCAGGTCCGCCGCGTCCTCGCGCGCCTCGTCGAGGGCGTCGGGGAAGATGCGCAGTCCGTGCGCCACGAGAGCGCCCTCGTGCAGCAGCATCAGCGCCCGCCCCAGCCGGGCCGAACCCGACGGGGCGATCTCTCCGGCGAGCTCGGTGAAGAGCGCGAGCATCCAGGCCTTCTGGCCGGCGATGATCGGGTACGCGGGGTGGGCGGGATCACTGATCTCGGCGTGCGCGTTGACCATGGTGCAGCCCTTGGCCAGATGGCCCTCGGCCCAGTCGCGTACGGCGTCGAAGACGGCCAGGATCCGGTCCTCAGGTGTCGTCGCGGCCGCCAGGTACGGGGCGAGGAAGGCGCGCCAGCGCTCGTCCCGGTCGGCGAGGTACTCGACGACGATCTGCTCCTTGGAGCCGAACCGGTCGTAGAGGGTCTTCTTCGTCACCCCGGCCTCGGCGGCGATCAGATCGACGCCGACGGCGTGGATGCCGCGTTCGTAGAAGAGCCGGCTCGCGGCTTCAAGGGCGCGCCGGGCCCCCGGCGTCAGGGCGATGCGCCGCGGCGTCGCCGCCTCGCTCGCTGCGCCGTTCTCCGTGCCACCCGGCGCCCCGCTCGCCGTTCCGGCGCCCATCCCGTGCGCGTCCGCAGCCATCGCATCGTCAGCCATGCCTCCCATAGTAGACCGATCTGTATACCGATCTGTATGCTCGACGACAGGTAAACAGATCGGTTTACTCGCTCCGCCTCGCGCAGCTCCACGACGCATGACGGGAGAAATCCATGAACGTCCTGCTATCGACCGCCTTCGTGCTCACCTGGAGCTCCGGGTTCATCGGGGCCAAGCTGGGCGCGGGCAGCGCGTCCGCGGTGACCGTGCTGATGTGGCGGTTCCTGCCGCTGGCCGTCGTCCTCGGGCTCGTCGCCGTGCTCTGCGCGCGGGCCTCCTGGCGCGGACTCACAGTGCGCGATCTCGGCCGGCAGGCCGCCGTCGGTGCCCTGTCGCAGAGCGGCTACCTGCTCACCGTGTACTACGCCATCCAGCTCGGCGTCTCCAGCGGGACGACCGCGCTCATCGACGGCACCCAGCCGCTGGTCGCGGGCGCGCTCGCCGGACCGCTGCTCGGCCACTACGTCTCACGCACCCAGTGGGTCGGCCTCGCCCTCGGCGTGAGCGGCGTCGTCATCGTCACCGCGGCCGACGTCTCGGGCGGCGGCGACGCCGCGTGGTGGGCGTATCTGGTGCCGTTCCTCGGCATGTTCTCCCTGGTGGCCGCCACCTTTCTGGACCGGCGGGCGCCGCGCGCCGTGGGGCCCGCGGTGTCGCTGACGGTCCACTGCGTCACCAGCGCCGTCGTCTTCACGGGACTCGCGCTGGCGGCGGGCGCCGCCACGCCGCCCGCCGAGGCCTCCTTCTGGGCGGCGATCGGCTGGCTCGTGGCGCTCTCCACCTTCGGCGGCTACGGCCTGTACTGGCTGATCCTGCGGCGCTCGGGCGTCACGCAGGTCAATACGCTGATGTTCCTCATGGCCCCGGTGACGGCTCTGTGGGGCGCCCTGATGTTCGGTGAGCCCTTCGGCCCGCAGACGATGGCGGGCCTGGCCGTCGGGCTCGCGGCGGTGATCGTGGTCCGGCGGGGTGCGCGCGCCGCGGGCGATGCTTCTCATACGCGCCGTGCGACCACGCCAGTGGCCGAGGTCAGCCGGGCGTCAGGAAGTCCTGCACCGCGGGCGCGTACCGGTCGGTGATCTCGGTGATGTCCGCGGCACGAAGATGCGGGCCACGGGCGATGCCGTACATCACGCCGAGGCCGAGCAGCATGCCGACGGCGAGCTCCGCGCGCAGCCCCGCGTCCGGCCCCGACAGCCGCTCGCTCAGCCGCTGGGCCACCTGCGCGCGGAAGTTGGCGCGCAGGATGTCGCCCTGCTCGCCGTGGAGCGGGGCGAAGACGATGCGCAGGATCGGGTCGGCGCCCCGCTCCGCCTGGCCGGTGAGCAGATGGCGGACCATGTGCCGGCCGAGCTCGCCCAGCGGCGCGTCGAGGAACTCCTCGGCATCGGTGTCGAAAGACATGATCCGGGAGAACAGCGCGTCCTTGTTGCCGAAGTACTTCAGGATCAACGGGGCGCTCACCCCGGCCCGTTCGGCCACCGCCTTGAGGGTGATGTCACCGTGCGCGTGCCGCGCCAGGAGATGGCGGGCGGCGCGCACGATGGCGCTCTTGGTCGCCTCGGCGTCCCTACGGCCGGCGGGCACCGGGCCCCCGTCCGCGTCCCCGCTCCTGCTCCGGCCCTCCAGCCCGCCCCGGCCCTCCAGCGTGTTCCCGTTCACGTCCGTCATCTTCCCTCCAGGGCGGTCTCCTGGGCGGGCCCGCCGTGCCCGGTGGACGTCCGCCCGCCTTCCTGGACCGTGTCCGAGGGTATGGCCAGGGCGGCCGCGCAGGCGACGAGCGCCACGGCTCCCGCCATGGCGAAGGCGAGTTGGTAGCCGCCCAGGGTGGGGAACCGGAGGCCGCCCGCGGTCGCGGTGTGGTGCACCAGGATCGCGGCGACGGCCGCGCTGGAGACGCTCTGCCCGATGGTCCGCATCAGGACGTTCACCCCGTTCGCGGAGGCGGTCTGCTCGACCGGCACCGCCCGCAGGATCAGGGTGGGCAGCGCCGAGTACGCGAAGGTGGTCCCGGTCGACACCACCGCGGCGCCCACCATGATCACCCACAACTCCCTGCTGTCGACGATCCGTACGGCGTATCCGAGCGCCATGAACAGCGCGCCGACGGCCAGCGTCGCCCGGGGGCCACGTGCCGTCGAGACACGCGCCGACACCGGCGAGAGGACCAGCATGATCACCCCGTTGGGCAGCAGGCACAGGCCGGTCGCCACGATGGACAGCTCCAGGCCGTATCCGCTCGCCGCGGGCGCCTGCACGAGTTGCGCCGTCACCAACGAGTTGGCGTAGAAGGCGAATCCGGCGAGGAGCGCGGTCACGTGCGGCAGCGCCACGCGCCGCCCGGACGCCAACCGCAGGTCCACGAGCGGCTGTTCGGACCGCAGTTGCATCCGCCACCACAGGCAGAGGACGACGAAGGACCCCACGAAGAGCCCGACGACCGGTCCGCTTCCCCACCCCCACTGGCCGCCCTGCGACACGGCGAGCAGCAGACAGACCAGTCCGGCGGCCAGGCCCAGCGCGCCCCAGGTGTCGAACCGTCCCGCCGAGCGCACCGGCGACTCCCGCACGGCCCACCGGGCGAGCAGGAGCCCGCCGGTGCTGAGGGCGGCCGTCGCCCAGAACATGGCGTGCCAGTCCGCGTACTGCACGATGAGCGCGGCGAGCGGCAGCCCGAGCGCGGCGCCGATCCCCACCGTGGAGCTCATCAGGGCGACCGCCGACGCGGTGCGTTGCGGCGGGAGTTCGTCCCGCAGAATGCTGATGGACAGGGGCACCACGGCAGCGGAGGCGCCCTGCAGGGCGCGCGCGGCGATCAGCAGCCGGACGTCGGAGGTGAGCGCGCAGAGCACCGAGCCCCCGGCCATCAGGCCAAGGGCGATGAGCAGGACGCGCCGCTTGCCGTACATGTCGCCGGCCCGTCCGAGTACCGGCGTGAGAACGGCTCCGGACAGCAGGGTGGCAGTGACCAGCCAGGAGACGGCGCCCGCCGAACTGTGCGTCAGGCGGGGCAGATCGGGCAGCAGCGGCACGACCACGGTCTGGGTGACGGCCATGAGGATGCCGCCGAAGGCCAGCACCGGGACGGCCAGTCTGGCGCGCAGGTCCCGCGCGTCACCCGGTATCGGAACGGTCCCCATGACGTCTCCCCCCACTCGTTCACCCTTTCCAAGGTGAATTCGAATTCACCATAGCGGGTGAATGCGTATTCACCTCGTGGCAATGGGGAGAGAAATGGTGGAGCCCGGCGGATTCACGGCTCGCCGCGTACGTACCCTCGGCGGCGGCCGGTGCGGTGGCGCGTCGTGGCCGTCGACCGCCTCCTCGGGCGGAACGGCTTACGCCGGGGAGCCCGTCGCCGCACGGCGTCGGTCATACTGCCGCCCATGAACCGACTCCGTATCGGCCTGGTGGGCACGGGTCCCTGGGCCTCCGCGACCTATGCGCCCGCGCTGGCCCGGCACCCCGGCGTCGAGCTCGGCGGCATCTGGGGCCGCCGCCCCGAGGCCGCCGCCGAACTCGCCGACGCCCATGGAACCAGGGCCTTTTCGGACGTGGACGCGTTGTTCGCCGCGAGTGACGCCGTGGCGTTCGCGGTGCCACCGGACGTCCAGGCGCCGCTCGCGGCGCGGGCCGCGGCGGCAGGCTGCCATCTGCTGCTCGACAAACCGGTGGCCACCACGGTGGAGGGGGCGCGCGAACTCGCGGCGGCGGTCGAGCGCGCCGCGGTGGCGTCCGTGGTCTTCTTCACGCTGCGCTTCGCCGCCGTCACCTCGGCCTGGGTGACTGAACAGGCCGCCGCCGGCGGCTGGTTCACCGGCCGCGCCGACTGGTACGGCGCCTTCTACGCTCCGGACGGCGACGCCCCGTACGCCTCACCGTGGCGCGCGACCCGGGGCGGGTTGTGGGACGTGGGCCCGCACGCGCTGTCGATGCTGCTGCCCGTGCTCGGCGATGTGACGGCCGTGACGGCGGCACCCGGGCCCCGGGACACCGTGCATCTGATCCTGCGGCACACCGGCGGGGCGTCGAGCACGGCGGCGCTCAGTCTCACCGCGCCCGCCAAGTGCGCCGGGCTGACCGTCGAACTGCGCGGCGAGGGCGGGACGGTGGTCATGCCGGCGTGGGAGGAGACGGGTGACGCGATCCGGACGGCCGTCGACGAACTCGTCGCGTGCGCGAGCAGTGGCAGGGCACATCCCTGTGATGTGCGGTTCGGGCTGCGGGTCACGGAGATCCTGGCGCAGGCGGAGGAGTGCCTCGCGGCCACGTGAACAACCACGGGCGGTCGGTACCGTGGCCGCTACGTAATGGCGAGTGACGGCACCGACCGCAGCCGGTGGCCCTATCAAACCGGTGCGGGAAGAAGAGCCGCGCGGTCCCGTACTGCTCCGATTCCGTCCACGCAGACCGGAATACGAACAGTTGTCCCACGCGCTTCCCACATCGGCCCCATAGGCCTAGGGGGTACCCAATGCCGGGGAATTTCAGCCATTCTCGAGCTCCCCGGACAAGATGCCCCGCTGTTGTGCACGGGTGCCCGCCGACGATCAAACCTGCAGGTCGGTGACCCCGCACGCTCCATCATGCCCGAGCGACTGATCGTTTTCTTCGGGCAATGTTTACTACCAAAGCCGATGTGAATATTTAGACTGATCACGCTCCAACTCGGCGTGCACCAAGGGGATTACCCACCATGAACAAGTCGGCGCTCCGCGCTCTGCTCCGCGAACGACGCGGCCTCATAGCCCCGGAAGCGCACGGCTTCGCCCGCCCGACGGGTCAGGGGCGGCGCGCGCCCGGCCTGTCGCAGCATCAGGTCGACCAGCTCCTGCACCGCACGTTCGGGACGTACCACCGGCTGGAATCCGGCAATTACCCCAACCCGCCGACCTCCCTTCTCCGGGACGTCGCCCGGCTGTTCGGCCTCAACGAACAGGAGTGGGTCTCCCTCTGTCGCTACGCGCTGCTCCAGGACCCGCCGGGACCGCTGCACCTCTCCTCCGGCAAAGAGGTGCCCGGCGTCTGGCAGGAGGCCGTCGACGGCATCGGACACATGGCGTACGTGACGGACGCGTCCTGGGAGATGCTCGCCTTCAACACGGCGTTCGCGGGCATGTTCCCGAACGGCAAGGTGCCGGCCAACACCCTGCGGTGGATGCTCCTCGACCCGTGCGGCCGCGAGACCCTGCTGGACTGGCACGCCGCCTGGGCCCCGATGGTGCTGCCGCAGCTGCGCGCCGCCCTGGCCGCCCGGCCGGACGACGACATCCTGCGGCAGATCGAGAAGGAGGTCCTCGCCGATCCGGAGACCGCGGACCTGTACGCCGCCGGCACCTCGCATCCGCATCCCGACGGGGACGAGCGCCCGCTGCTGCACGCCCTGGAGGGCCCCGGCTGGGTCACCATGTGCGCGGCGCAGCCCATGACGGCGCCCGGCTCTCGGCTGATGATCCTGGTCTTCCACGCCGGCACGCGGCGCAGCCCCACGCGCACGCCGATCCTCCGCTCGGAGTGATCCTCGGTAACGCTTCCCTGTAGCTCCATGGCCGTACAAATATTCGAATCGTCGTGGCCGCCGGGCACCGGACCGCAGCGATCCGGATCTCGACAGGGCACTCGGCGCACAGTGCAGTACGTTGGCCACAGCTGTCCTATTGCACATCCCCGGGGAGCCGCCCCGTGACCGCTCACCTGCTCAGGCCGCACACCGTCGTCGGTGACCACAAGGTCACGACGGCCGAGATCGCCGACGACGTGAGCGCGCACCACGCCGACCATCCGCGCCTGCGCGCCCTGCTCCGCGTGATCGGCAACAGCGGGGTGCAGACCCGCTACTTCACCCGGCCCCTCGACTCCCCCACGGTGTCCGGAACCACCGACGTCGGCGAGCGCGTGCGCACTGCCTTCGCCGACTCGCTCGCGATGGCCGAGCGTGCCGCGGTGTCGGCACTGGACGCGGCGGGGCTCGCCCCGTCGGACGTCGACGCGATCGTCACCACGCACACCACGAGCTGGACCGTGCCCAATCTGGACGTCCATCTGGTGTCCCGGCTCGGCCTGCGTCCGGACGTGCGCCGTGTCGCGCTCAGCACGGTGGCGTGTCCCGGCGGCACGCAGGCCCTCATCCGCGCCGCCGACCTCCTCGCGGCACGGCCGGGCAGCAAGGTGCTCGTGGTGGCCGCGGAGGTGCTCTCCAGCATCTACCACCACAGCGACACCGGCATCGAGTCGATGATCTACAAGGCGCTGTTCGGCGACGCGGCGGCCGCGACGGTCGTGACCGACACCCCGCTGGGGCCGGGGCTCGCCGTCGACGACACCTTCGAGTACGTGCTGCCGGACAGCCTGGAGCGCCAGCGCGGCCGGATGGCCGTGGACGGAATCCACTTCGACTCCACGAAGCAGGTCCTGGCGGCGGTCACCGACGTGATGCCCCGCCTGCTGGAGTGGCTCGGACCACGACAGCTCGACTTCGCCGTGCTCCATCCCGGCAGCCCGCGCATCATCGCCGACACGGTCGCGGCCCTGCGCCTGGACGAGCACGCGGCACGGCACTCCACGGACACGCTCAGCCACGAGGGGAACCTCGGCGGGGTCAGCATCCTGCGGGTCCTGGAACGCACCCACGCGGATCCGCCCGCGGACGGCGCGGAGGGCGCCGCCATCGCCTTCGGCCCCGGCTTCGCGGCGGCGGCGCTGCGGTGCCGCTGGCTGGCGTAGACCTCGACGATTCCCGGCGGGTTTCCGGCTCGGGGCTGTGTACGCGACCGGGGCGCGGGGAGAGACTGACGCGGTGGATACCGTCGACATCCGACACGTCACATTCGCCACCGGCCCCGTGCCGCTGGCCGGCACTCTGGGGCTGCCGCGGCGAGGAGAGTCGGTCCGCGGCGGCGTGGTGCTGGTCGGAGGGTCCGGGGCGTCCGACCGGGACAACGACACCTTCTTCCCGCCGCTGCGCCGGCACTTGCTGGACGCGGGGTTCGCCGTGCTCTCCTACGACAAACGCGGCGTGGGCGAGTCGTCCGGTGACTGGCGCGCCGCGACGCTGGCCGACCTGGCGGCTGACGCGGCCGCCGCGCTGGTCTTCCTCAGGTCTCGGCCCGAAGTGCGGTCCGGGGCGGCGGGACTGTTCGGCCACAGCGAGGGCGGCTGGGTCGTGCTGCGTGCGGCGACGGGCCGGGACGACATTCGCTGGGTCGTCACCAACGGTTGCCCCGCGACGACGCCGGCGGTGCAGGAACGCCACGCACTGGCCCGCCACGTACAGGAGGCGCACGCCGACAGCCAGAGCGCCGTCGAACGCGTCCTGGCCCTGTACGACCTTCTCGTCGCAGCAGGGCGGCGTGACGCGGACTTCGCGACGGCGGCCGGGCTCGTGGACGCGGCAGGCGCGCCCCCGGGCTGGCGTACCACTGGGACGGGATGGACGACCGTCTTTGGACGTTCCTCAAGCGGAAGCAGGACCACGATCCGGTCCCCGACCTGCTCGGGCTGCGCTGCCCCCATCTGGCGTTCTTCGGCGGCGCGGACCCGTTGGTTCCCGTCGCCGACAGCGTCCGCACGCTCGGCGGGATCGCCTGCCACGCGTCCCGCCACCGCCGGGCGACGCTGACGGTGGAGGTCCTTCCAGGAGCGGATCATCGGCTGCGGTTGCCGGGTGCCACGGAGCCGGCGCCGGAGTATCTGGACCGGCTGACGCGCTGGCTGCGGCAGAACTGACCGCCTGCCGCGCCGCCCGAAATCCGATTGCCGTCGCCCCTCCCGCCTGCTGAGGTGACCCCATGGATCACGCAGCGGCGCTGGCCGCGTACGACCTGCAGATGCGGCAGAGAGCGGTGGGCGAAGGCGAAGGGACGCGGATCGAGCGTACCGGCGGTGTCGTACGGGCGACGGGGGCGGCGCACGACTGGAACGGCGTCCTGTGGGCCGACATGGACTCGGCGACGGCCGACGCCGTGATCGCGGAGCAGGTGCGCCACTTCACCGACGCGGGAAGGGAGTTCGAGTGGAAGCTGCACTCGTACGACCGTCCCGCGGACCTCGCCGAGCGGCTCCTGGCCGCCGGGTTCGAGGCCGAGCCGACGGAGACCCTCATGGTCGCCGAGGCCGACGCCCTGCCTCCGGGCCCCGGCCTCCCCGACGGCGTCCGGCTGCTCACGGTGACGGACGCGGCGGGCGCGCGGCTCATGGCCGAGGCCCATCTGGCCGCTTTCGGGGAGGACGACACCGAACTCAGCGAGCGCCTGGCCCGGCGCGTGCTCGACCGGCTGACACAGGCCCCGGACGAGATCGTCGCGGTCGTCGCCATGGCCGGGGACCGGCCGGTGTGCGGCGCGCGGATCGAGCTCCGCCCGGGCACCGACTTCGCCGGCCTCTGGGGCGGCGGCACCGATCCGCGGTGGCGCGGCAAGGGCATCTACCGCGAGACGGTCGCCCACCGCGCCCGGATCGCCGCCGAGCGCGGTTACCGCTACCTGCAGGTCGACGCCTCGGACGACAGCCGCCCCATCCTGGACCGGCTCGGGTTCAGCACGCTCTGCACCACCACGCCGTACGTGTACCGGCCGTAGCCGCCGAGTCCGGCGGGCCGGGGCTCCCGGCTCCCGGCTCCCGGCTCCCGGCTCCCGGCTCCCGGCTCCCGGCTCCCGGCCTCAGCCGAGCAGCTTGGCGATGGCCTCCGCCGTGTCCGTCTCGCCCAGGCGCGGGAAGATCTTCTCCACGCTGTTGCGGTGGGCGTCGGCGTCCATGTCGGTCACGGCGTCGACGGCCACGGTGACGTGGTAGCCGTGCTCGTGCGCCGCGCGGGCCGTCGACTCCACGCCGATGCTGGTCGCGATGCCGGTGACGACGACCTGGGTGACGCCTCGGCGGCGCAGCTGCAGGTCGAGGTCGGTGCCGTAGAACGCGCCCCACTGCTGCTTGGTGACGACGATGTCGCCGTCCGCGCGCCCGAGTTCGGGCACCAGCTCCGCCCAGTCCGCGGGCACGTCGCCGCCGCGTGCCGGGGATTCGGTGCGGCCGGGGGCGCCGCCGGTCACCCGGACCAGGACCACGGGCAGGCCACGCTCGCGGAAGGCGTCGGCAAGCGCCGCTGACCGTTCGACGATCTGCTGCGCGGGGTGGGCGGTCGGCAGTGCGGTGATGCCCTTCTGGAGGTCGACGACGACGAGGGCGGTGGTGGGGTCAAGGACGGTGGCGGTCATGGGGGGTGCCTTTCTCTGGTGCTCTTGCTCTGGTGCTCTTGCTTGTCAGGTGAGTTCGGGCAGGTCGGTCAGGGGGCCGGCTTCGTGCGGCCGGGGCGGCCGGGGCGGCCGGACCGGAGCGCCCGGTCCGACACCGTCAGGACGATCAGGGCCAGCGCCAGCACGCCGCCGACGGCGCCCATCAGGTGGAGCCCGCCGTCGTCGGCCCGCTGCCCGTAGGCGAGGCCGATCAGGCCGGAGGCCGTGATGGCGCCGAGGTACTGGGCGGTGCGCTGGAGCCCCGCCGCGGCGCCGATCGCGTCGGCGGGCGCGTACTGCTGCACGGCCGCCTGGTTGGCGGTGCCCATCAGCCCCTGCGGAACGCCGAAGCACGCGCCGATGACGAGCAGCGCGGCGAGCGGTGTGGCACCCGACGTGCCGAGCAGCAGCGCGCTCCCCGCGGCCAGCAGCACGGCGGCCACGGTGAGCGGCGCCCGGATGCCCTTCGTCCGCGCCCCGATCAGGGAACAGGCCAGCGCGGCAAGGGACATGGGCAGCATCACGAGTCCGGTGTGCAGCGACGAGTAGCCGCGCTCCTCCTCCAGCCACTGCGTGAAGCCGTACATCACGCAGTACACGACGAGATAGCTGAGGCCGTGCCGCAGATACGTGCGGGCGAGCGCGCGGTTGGCGCCCAGCATGCGCAGGTCGATGAAAGGGCTCGGGTGGCGCAGCTGCCACCAGGTGAGCACGGCGCCGAGTACGGCGGTGGGGGCGAGCAGCCACCACATCGGGTCGCGCAGGTCGAGGAGGAAGACGACGAGGCAGCAGAGCGCTCCGGTGAACAGGAGTATGCCCAGCGGATCGAGCCCGCCGGTCCGGCCGCCGCCTCCGGTGGCCTTACCGCGCAGCCCGTCGGCCTCCCGTACGTCCGTGCCCTTGGCTCGGGCGTCCGCACGCGGCGGGTCCTTGGGGATCCAGCGCAGGGCGCTGCCGTACGCGAGGAGCGCCACCGGCACGTTGACGGCGAAGATGCCGCGCCAGCCCGCGGTCGCGACGAGGAGGCCGCCGAGCGTCGGCCCGACGGCCGCGCTGCCGAGCGCCGCGAAGGAGAGGCGGCCGAGGACGGTGCGCGGCGTGGGGCGGCCGAGGCGCACGGACTCGCCGCGCAGGACGGCCATCGCCGCCGGGTACGCGGCCGACGTCCCGATGCCGAGCAGCAGCCGGGAGACGAGCAGCCAGCCGAAGCCGGGGGCGAGCGCCCCGACGAGACCCGACGCGACGACGACCACGAGCCCGCCGAGGAAGACCCGGCGTGGTCCGATGCTGTCGGCGAGTCTGCCGAGGACGGGCTGGCCCACGGCGCTCGCGAGGTAGAGCACGGAGACGAGCCATGCGGTGTCGGAGGCGCCGACGCCGAAGTCGTGGCCGATCGCCACCAGGCCGGTGGAGATCATCGTGGTGTTGAGCGGGTTGAGCAGGGAGCCGAGGAGCAGGGGCGCGGTGAGTCGCGCGCCGAAGCCGGGCCGCTCCTGCGCCGCCGGGTCCGCCCGTGCGGGAGATGCGGCTCTCACTTGCCCACCAGTCGCTCCAGGAGCTCGACGGCGTCGGCCAGTTGGCGCCGCTCGGCCGGGTCGAGCTCCTCGGCGACGGCCACCGACAGCCAGCTCTGCTTGGCGGCGCGCGCGTCGGCGAGGGTGCGGCGGCCCTCGTCGGTCAGGGAGAGCACGGACTGCCGCCCGTCGTCCGGATCGGGCGTCCGCTCGACGAGCGCCAGGGACTCCAGGGCGCTCACGGTCATCCGCATCGACTGCGGCCGTACGAATTCCGCGCGTGCCAGGCCGGCGGTGGTCGCCGGGCCCTCGCGGTCGAGCCGGGCGAGCACGGACCGCTGCGTGGGGCTCAGGCCGCTCCCGGGCGACGCGCCGCGCAGCCTGCGCACGAAGCGCCCGACGACGTTCGTGAGGTCGGCGGCGACTTGCTCCGGCGTGGGATCGCCCAGGTGCTCGCTCATGTCTCGACCCTACGAGATTGACAGGCAAACTTGCAAACTTGCCTGTCGACCTGAATCAGCAACCATCCCTCGGCACCGCAACACCGCGGCACGGAAAACGGGCGGGCCCGCACACGGCCCGCCCGCTCTGCCACCGGTTTCGTTACGGGAGGCCGTGCACCTTCGGGCCGACGGAGCCCGACCACGCGCCGCCCGCCGTCGCGTCCCAGTTCGTGGACCACGTCATGGCGCCGCGCAGTCCCGGGTACGTCTTCGACGGCTTGAAGGAGCCGCAGCCGGTGCCGCGGGCCAGACAGTCGAGAGCGTTGTTCACGACGGAGGGGGCCACGTAACCGCTGCCCGCGGCGCGCGTCGACGCGGGCACGCCGAGACCGACCTGCGACGGGTCGAGGCCGCCCTCGAGCTGGATGCAGGCGAGCGCGGTCAGGAAGTCGACGGTGCCCTGGCTGTAGACCTTGCCGTCGCAGCCCAGCATCGAACCGCTGTTGTAGTACTGCATGTTGACGACCGTGAGGATGTCCTTCACGTTCAGCGCCGTCTGGAAGTACCCGCCGGACGTGGACTGCATGTCGATGGTCTGCGGCGCCATCGTGAGGACCAGCTTCGGGCCCGCCTTCGCGGCGAGCTGGCGCAGCGCCTTCGTCATGTAGGTGGGGTTGAGGCCGTTCTCCAGGTCG
Source organism: Streptomyces sp. NPDC041713 (assembly GCF_055591085.1). Taxonomy (NCBI): domain Bacteria; kingdom Bacillati; phylum Actinomycetota; class Actinomycetes; order Kitasatosporales; family Streptomycetaceae; genus Streptomyces; species Streptomyces sp. NPDC041713. Next base: position 343,632 of record NZ_JBVIZY010000008.1, on the reverse strand, counting down.
ATGTCGACGCCGTCGAACCCGTACTCCCGCATCAGGGCGTAGGCGCTGTCCGCGAACGCCGTGGCGGAGGCGTCGCTGTTGACCGAGACGCTGCCCTTCTCGCCGCCGACCGAGAGGATCACGGACTTGCCCGCGGCGCGCTTCGCGGCGATGTCCGCCTTGAAGTCGGCGGTGGAGGAGTAGCCGACGGCCGGGTCCAGGTTGAAGGCGATCTGTCCCGGCGTGGAGGTGGCGTCGGCGAAGGAGACGGCGATGATGTCGTACTGCGCCGACACGTCCCGCAGCTTCTGCACGGTCGCGCCGTTGTTGAAGTTCTGCCAGTAGCCGGTCAGGGCGTGCTTGGGCACGGTGCCGCCGTCCCCGCCGCCCGCCTTCGCGGTCCGTGCGGACACCGCCGCCGACTTCGGCGACTCGCCTGCCGCGTTCACGGCGCTCACCTGGAAGCTGTACGCGGTGTCCGGCGTGAGACCGGTGACGGTCGTGGACGCGCCGCCGACCGAGGCGACCTTCGTGCCGTCGCGGTAGACGGTGTACCCGGTGGCGGTGGACACCGGCGTCCAGGACAGGTCCACCGACGTCGACGTCATGGCGCCCGCCGCGAGGCCGGCCGGCGCGGGCGGTATCTCCACCGGGTCGGTGCCGCCGCCCCCGTCGGGCCCGAGGACGCTCACGTCGTCGACGTAGTACGCGCCCTGCCCGTACCAGCCGTGCGTGTACACGGTGACCGACGTCGTGTTCGCGCCGGTGCTGAAGCTGGTGGAGAGCTGCTGCCAGGAGGAGTTGCCCGGCGTCCAGGTCGTCACGTCGGTGGTGCCGGTGCCGCGGGCACCGAGGTAGACGTAGCTGCCCTGCACCCAACTGCTGAGCTTGTACGTGGAGTTGGGCTTCACGGCGACGGTCTGGGAACACTCGGCGGTGTCCTGGCCGGACGGAGCGGCCTTGAGGGCCTTCGCCCCGTCGTGCACGGGTGCGGTGACGGAGGCGCCGCTGTTCGCGGCGCAGGTCCAGTTGCTCAGACCCGCTTCGAACCCGGCGTTCTTGGCGACATTGACATCCGCCGCCGCGGCGTCCGCCGACTGCGCGGGTGCGGCGAGCGCGGTGACGGCCAGCGCGGCGGCCGCGCCGACGCCGATCACCGCGCCGAATCTCCGGCGCATGCCGGGGCGGCCCTGACGTACACGGTCCACGGATTACCTCCAGGGAGAGGTACAGCACGGAAGTGAACGACGGTGGCCACCGCTACTGCGGGCAAAGCTGGTCCAGACCAATCGAGTTGTCAAGGTCTCCGGACGGACAAAGTCGAGCGCTCGCGCCCCCAGGCGGCCAGCGGCTCGAGTGCCTCGTTGAGGCGCTGACCGTCCCCGGTCAGCGAGTACTCGACGCGGGGCGGCACCTCGTCGTAGGAAACGCGGCACACGACGCCGTCCGTCTCCATCTCGCGCAGGTGCGAGGCCAGCACCTTCTCGGTGATCCCGGGAAGCAGTCGACGCAGCTCGCCGAAGCGGCGGCAGGGGTGCTCGTGGAGCGCCCAGAGGATCAGCACCTTCCACTTGCCGCCGATCACTTCCATCGCGGTGTCGATCCCGCAGACGTGTCCGTCTGGTGCGCCCGGCCGGTTCAGCGTCGTCATGCCCCCACCCCTCTGACGTGCTCGCTCACCTCAGGGTAACCACCCACTCCGAAGTGCGTACTTGATCGGCTGCGGGCCTGTGACCAGCCTTGACGGCATGACACAGCACACCGTTGAGAAGACCTCCGTCACCCTGCTCGGCCTCGGCGCGATGGGCACCGCGCTGGCCCGTACCTGGCTTGCGGCGGGCCACCCGCTCACCGTCTGGAACCGCACCCCGGCCCGCGCCGCGGCGCTCGCCGCCGAGGGCGCGAGCGTCGCGGACAGCGCCGCCGAGGCGGTCGCGGCCAACACCCTGGTCTTCGTCTGCCTGTTGGACGACGCCTCCGCCGAGGAAGTCCTCGCCGACGCCGACCTGACCGGCAAGGACCTGGTCAATCTGATCACCAGCACCCCTGCCCAGGCCCGCGCCCGCGCCGCGTGGGCCGACCGGCGGGGCGCCCGCTACCTCGACGGCGGGATCATGGCCGTCCCTCCGATGATCGGCGCCCCGGAAGCCGGCGGCTACGTCTTCTACAGCGGCTCGCGGGAACTCTTCGAGCAGCACCGGGCAACCCTGGCTGTCCCGGCCGGCGCCACCTACGTCGGCGAGGACGCGGGGTTCGCGGCCCTGCACGACGTGGCCCTGCTCAGCGCCATGTACGGGATGTTCGCCGGGGCCGCGCACGCCTTCGCCCTGATCCGCAAGGAAGACATCGACCCCGCCTCGCTCGCCCCGCTGCTCGCCGACTGGCTGGTCGCGATGGCCCCGGCGGTGCATCAGACCGCCGGCCAGCTGCGCAGCGGCGACTACACCGAGGGCGTCGTCTCCAACCTCGCCATGCAGGTGGCCGGCGCGCCGACCTTCCTGAGCACGGCCGAGCAGCAGGGCGTCAGCCCGGAACTGCTCAGCCCCTACTTCGCCCTGATGCGCCGTCGCCTGGCCGAAGGCAGCGGCGAGGAAGGCCTCACGGGCGTGATCGACCTGCTGGTGCGCTGACAGCACCCGATGACGCCGCAGCCGTCCACGCCCGCGCTCAGCGGATCGGCATCCCCGACAGCGTCCGCGCGATGACGAGGCGCTGGATCTCGCTGGTGCCCTCGAAGATCGTGTAGATCGCGGCGTCGCGGTGCATCCGCTCCACCGGGTACTCGCGGGTGAAGCCGTTGCCGCCCAGGATCTGGACCGCCTGGGCGGTGACCTTCTTGGCGACCTCGCTCGCGTACAGCTTCGACATGGAGCCCTCGGCCGACTCGAACTTCTTGCCGGTGGAGGCCATCCAGGAGGCGCGCCACACCAGGAGGCGGGCCGCGTCGATCTGGGTGCGCATGTCGGCGAGCTGGAAGGCGACGCCCTGGTTGTCGATGATCGGGCGGCCGAACTGCGTACGCGTCTTGGCGTACTCCAGGGCCTCCTCGTACGCGGCGCGGGCCGTGCCCACCGCCATGGCGCCGACCGCCGGGCGGGAGGCCTCGAAGGTGGCCATCGCGGCGTTCTTCACCCGCTCACCGCCCGACTTGGCGCGCTCCCGCGCGCGGGCCATGCGCTCGTCCAGCTTCTCCTTGCCGCCGAGCAGGCAGTGGCCGGGCACGCGCACGTCCTCCAGGACGACCTCGGCCGTGTGCGAGGCGCGGATGCCGTGCTTCTTGAACTTCTGCCCCTGGGACAGGCCGGGGGTGTTCGGCGGGACGATGAAGGAGGCGTGCCCCTTGGAGCCGAGCTCCGGGTCGACCACCGCGACGACCACGTGGACGTTGGCGATGCCGCCGTTGGTCGCCCAGGTCTTCGTGCCGTTGAGGACCCACTCGTCCTTGGCCTCGTCGTAGACGGCGCGGGTCCGCATGGCCGCCACGTCGGATCCGGCGTCCGGCTCGGAGGAGCAGAAGGCGGCGACCTTCACGTCGTTCACGTCGCCGTACATCTGCGGGATCCAGGTGCCGATCTGCTCCTCGGTGCCGTTGGCGAGGACGCCGACGGCGGCCAGACCCGTGCCCATGATGGACAGGCCGATACCGGCGTCGCCCCAGAAGATCTCCTCGGTCGCCATCGGGATGCCGAGGCCCGAAGGGTCGAAGAACTGCTGGGCGTAGAAATCGAGCGAGTAGATCCCTATCTTCGCGGCTTCCTGGATGATGGGCCACGGGGTCTCTTCGCGCTCGTCCCACTCGGCGGCCGCGGGGCGGATCACATCGGCGGCGAACCCGTGGAGCCAGTCCCGGACCTCCTTCTGTTCGTCGTTGAGCTCCATGGTGAACTCGGCCATGACCCCTCCAGGACCTGCGATCAACTGCGACGTTACTTGCGGTAACCGCAGTGTGTTACCGGCCAGTAGTCCATGTCAACTCCCGGCAGCCCGTTCGATGGGCACCCGCCGGCGGGTGTTACGTTGCGCGTGCGTCACCGATTCAGCACGGGCGGGGAGAAACGATGGAGACCACGCAGCGGACCGATCAGCAGCGGTCCGCGGAGCACCGACGGCGCGAGCTGCTCGAAGCCGCCGACCGAGTGGTGCTCCGCGACGGCCCCGGCGCCTCGATGAACGCCATCGCCGCCGAGGCGGGCATCACCAAGCCCATCCTCTACCGCCACTTCGGCGACAAGGGCGGCCTGTACGCGGCGCTCGCCAAGCGGCACACGGACGCCCTCCTCGAAGCCCTGCGCGCCGCGCTCGACGCACCCGCCGAGCGCAGGGAACGCGTCGAGGCCACCCTCGACACCTACCTCGCGGCCATCGAGGCCCGGCCCCAGGTCTACCGCTTCCTGATGCATCCGTCCGAGGCCCCCTCCCCCGGTGAGCAGGGCTTCGACGTCGGACTGCACTCCGCCCCGCTGCTGCGCCGACTCGGCGAGGAGCTCGCCGAGGTCATCGAGGAGCGCGTCGACCTCGGCCCGGAGGGCGCCGAGCTCGCCCGGGTGTGGGGACACGGCATCGTCGGCATGATGCACGCCGCAGGCGACTGGTGGCTCGGCGAACGGCCGTGCCCGCGCGCCCAGTTGGTGCGCAGCCTCGCCGATCTGCTGTGGGGCCGGCTCGCCGCCGCCGGCAACCGCGTCGGCGGGCCCGGGTTCTGACCTCAGTCGTTCCAGGGGGCCTTGGCGGCGGCCCGCAGGACCCTGCGGCGCCGCCAGCCCGTGACGTGGTCGGTGTAGACACCGCCGTCCAAGTGGTCGCACTCGTGCTGGAGACAGCGCGCGAACCAGCCCGTGCCGTGCACCCGGACCGGCTCCCCGCGAAGATCGAAGCCCTCGACCACGGCGTGGTCGAAGCGCGGCGTGCCCGCCTCCAGACCGGGCAGCGACAGACACCCCTCGGGGCCCCGCACGATCACCCCATCGGCCTCGACGAGCGTCGGATTGACCACGTGTCCGAGATGGCGGACGTCCTCGTCGTCCGGGCAGTCGTACACGAACACCCGCCGGCCCACGCCGATCTGGTTCGCGGCGAGCCCCACCCCCCGGGCGGCGTACATCGTGGCGAACATGTCCTCGACGAGCTGCGCCAGTTCGGGACCGAAGTCGGTGACCTCCTCGCACGGCGCGTGCAGCACAGGGTCACCGAGCAGGGTCAGAGGTCGTACGCGCCCCGAGGCGCCCGGGATCGTGCCGTGTCGCATGGCGGCAAGAGTACGGTCCAGGGACAGGAGCGGCACCGGCGAGGTGTCGCGGTGGTGCCGTGATTCGGGCTTGTCTGTGGATCTCGATAGGCTGGGCAGCGAATCGATGCCGGGGGCAGGCGCGGCGCCGTACGCAAGGAGGATCTCGACAGATGTCAGGCAACACGGACCCGCTGTCGCCGCGGGCCAAGCTGGCCGTGACGGCGGGCAAGGCGGCCGCGGCGGTGTCACGCGCGGCGGGCCGCGGCAGCGGATCGGTGATCGGCGGCAAGGTCGCGCTCAGGCTCGACCCCGAACTGCTCGGACGGCTCGCCACGCACCTGGACGTGGTCCTCGTGTCGGCCACCAACGGCAAGACGACCACCACGCGTCTGATCGCCGAGGCGCTGCGCGCCAGCGGCCCGGTCGTCTCGAACGCGCTGGGCGCGAACATGCCCGCCGGAATCACCTCCGCCCTCGCGGGCGGCTCGGACGCGCGGTTCGGCGTGATCGAGGTCGACGAGAAGTACCTCGCGGGCGTCGCCCGTGACGTCGACCCCAAGGCGATCGCGCTGCTGAACCTCTCGCGCGACCAGCTGGACCGCGCCGCGGAGACCCGCATGCTCGCCGAGCACTGGCGCGAGGGCCTGGCCGGTTCCAAGGCCGTGGTCATCGCCAACGCCGACGACCCGCTGGTCGTCTGGGCGGCCTCCTCGTCGCCGAACGTGGTGTGGGTGGCCGCGGGCCAGGAGTGGAAGGACGACGCCTGGTCGTGCCCCTCCTGCGGTGGCGTCATGCAGCGTCCCGGGGACGACTGGTTCTGCGGCGAGTGCGGCTTCCGCCGTCCGGCGCCCAGCTGGGTGCTCTCCGGCGACCACGTCCTGGACCCGCACGGCTCGGCCTGGCCGATCCACCTGCAGCTGCCGGGCCGGGCGAACAAGGCCAACGCCGCCTCCTCGGCGGCCGTCGCCGCCGTGTTCGGCGTGCCGCCGCAGGTCGCCCTGGAGCGCATGTACCAGGTGCAGGCGGTCGCCGGTCGCTACGACGTCGTGCAGTTCCAGGGGCGCGACCTGCGCCTGCTGCTCGCGAAGAACCCCGCGGGCTGGCTCGAAACGTTTTCGCTGATCGACCCGCCGCCGACCCCGGTGATCCTCTCGGTGAACGCGCGCGGCGCCGACGGCACCGACACCTCCTGGCTGTGGGACGTCGACTACACGCGCCTGGCCGGTCACCCGATCTTCGTGCTCGGCGACCGCAAGCTGGACCTCGCGGTGCGCCTGGAGGTCGCGAACCTGGACTTCCGCGTCTGCGAGAGCCTCGACGAGGCCGTGCAGCTCGCCCCGCCCGGACGCATCGAGACCATCGCGAACTACACCGCGTTCCAGGACCTGCGCCGCCGCGTCGGCAACTGACCCGCCCGGCCCTCTAGATCTTCGTAGGGACAAATGAGCATGAGCGACAACAGCCTGCGGCTGGTGTGGGTCTACCCCGACCTGCTGAGCACGTACGGAGACCAGGGCAACGCCCTGGTCGTGGAGCGCCGCGCCCACCAGCGCGGCCTCCAGGTCGAGCGCTACGACGTGCGCAGCGACCAGCCGGTGCCCACCTCCGGTGACATCTACCTGATCGGTGGCGGCGAGGACCGTCCGCAGCGCCTCGCGGCCGAGCGGCTGCGCCGCGACGGCGGCCTGCAGCGGGCGGTGGGCAACGGCGCGATCGTCTTCTCGGTCTGCGCCGGCTACCAGATCCTCGGCAACGAGTTCATCAACGACCTCGGCCAGCGCGAGCCGGGCCTCGGCCTGCTCGACGTGGTCTCCACTCGCGGCGAGGGCGACCGGTGCGTCGGCGACGTCCTCGGCGACATCGACCCGCAGCTGGGTCTGCCCCCGCTGACCGGTTTCGAGAACCACCAGGGCATCACGCACATCGGCCCGTCGGCGCGCCCGTTCGCGCGCGTCACGCTGGGCCGGGGCAACGGCACGGGCGACGGCACCGAGGGCGCGTACAACGGCACCGTCTTCGGTACGTACATGCACGGTCCCGTCCTGGCCCGCAACCCGCTCATCGCGGACCTGCTCCTGAAGCTGGCCCTCGACGTGAACGCGCTGCCGCCCACGGACGACCGCTGGTACGAGGCGCTGCGCAACGAGCGCATCGCGGCCGCCCAGCAGCCCGCGTAACCCCGGAGGAAGAGCCCGCGCGACACGCGGGACGAGAGCCCGCTTGACGCCCCGCCCGCACATGTGAGCGGGGCCGTCCAGCCCTCGGACGCCTGATGCGGCCCCGCCCCCCGGCGCCTATAGGGTGGCGGGGATCCAGCCGGACGACGTGGTCCGGTCACCGACCCACGTTGCAAAGGTATTCCGGGCCATGCGCATTGGTGTGCTGACCTCCGGCGGCGACTGCCCCGGCCTGAACGCCGTCATCCGTTCCGTCGTGCACCGCGCGGTGGCGGACCACGGCGACGAGGTCATCGGCTTCCACGACGGCTGGAAAGGCCTCCTGGAATGCGACTACCGCAAGCTGGACCTCGACGCGGTGGGCGGCATCCTCGCCCGCGGCGGAACGATTCTCGGCTCCTCGCGCGTCCAGCCCGCCCATCTGCGGGACGGCGTGGAACGCGCCAAGGGGCACGTCGTCGACCTCGGCCTCGACGCGATCATCCCGATCGGCGGTGAGGGCACGCTCAAGGCGGCCCGGCTCCTCTCCGACGCGGGTCTTCCCATCGTCGGTGTGCCCAAGACGATCGACAACGACATCGCCGTCACCGACGTCACCTTCGGCTTCGACACCGCCGTGGGCGTGGCGACCGAGGCGCTCGACCGGCTGAAGACCACCGCCGAGTCGCACCAGCGCGTCCTCATCGTCGAGGTCATGGGGCGGCACACCGGCTGGATCGCCCTCCACTCGGGCATGGCCGCCGGTGCGCACGCCATCGTCGTCCCGGAACGCCCCTTCGACATCGAGGAGCTTGCGGCGAAGGTCGGCGAACGCTTCTCCGCCGGCAAGAAGTTCGCGATCGTCGTCGCCGCCGAGGGCGCCAAGCCCCGCGCCGGCTCCATGGAGTTCGACGAGGGCGCCAAGGACATCTACGGCCACGAGCGGTTCGCGGGCATCGCCCGGCAGCTCTCCCTCGAACTGGAACACCGCCTCGGCAAGGAGGCCCGGCCGGTCATCCTCGGCCACGTCCAGCGCGGCGGCACCCCCACCGCGTACGACCGCGTCCTCGCCACCCGCTTCGGCTGGCACGCCGTGGAGGCCGTGCACCGCGGCGAGTTCGGCAGGATGACGGCGCTGCGCGGCACGGACATCACGACGGTGCCGCTGGCCGAGGCCGTCGAGACGCTGAAGACCGTGCCCGACGAGCGGTACGCGGAAGCGGAGTGCGTGCTGTAGGTCCGGCGCCCGTCGCCTTACTCGCCCCCGGTCGTGTCTGCGGCCGGGGGCGGTTCTAGTCTGGTGCGGACACACGTCGCACAATCCGCACGAATCAGGAGCCACTGGATGGATCACAGCGGGCACGGCATGAACATGGATCTGCCGCCGTTCACGCTGGGGCGAGGCCTGGAACTCTCGGCCGACCCCTTCTTCCTCATCGGCTGCCTGGTGGCCCTCGCCCTGTACGGGTGGGGCGTGGCCCGGCTCGTGCGGCGCGGCGACAAGTGGCCGGTCGGCCGCACGATCGCCTTCGTGATCGGTATCTTCACGGTGCTGCTCGTGATGTGCACCAAGCTCAACGACTACGGCATGGTCATGTTCAGCGTGCACATGTCCCAGCACATGGTGATCAGCATGCTCTCGCCGATCCTGCTGCTGCTGGGCGCGCCGATCACACTGGCGCTGCGGGCGCTGCCGGTGGCGGCGCGCGGCAGCAAGGGGCCGCGCGAGTGGCTGCTCTGGCTGCTGCACAGCCGGTACATCAAGATCATCACGCACCCCGCGTTCACCATCCCGCTGTTCATCGCGAGCCTGTACGCGCTGTACTTCACGCCGATCTTCGACACGCTGATGGGCTCCAAGGCGGGCCACATCGCGATGATGGTGCACTTCCTCGCCGTCGGCCTGGTCTTCTTCTGGCCGATCATGGGCGTCGACCCGGGCCCGCACCGCCCCGGTTACGTAATGCGGATGCTGGAGCTCTTCGCCGGCATGCCGTTCCACGCGTTCTTCGGCATCGCGCTGATGATGGCCACCCAGCCGATGATCGGCACCTACATGCACCCGCCCGCCTCACTGGGCATCGACGCCCTCGCCGACCAGGAGGCCGCGGGCGGCATCGCCTGGGCCTTCAGCGAGATCCCGTCCGTGGTGGTCCTGGTCGCCCTGCTCTTCCAGTGGCGCAAGTCGGAGGACCGCGAGGCACGGCGCAAGGACCGCGCCGCGGACCGCGACGGCGACAAGGAGCTGGAGGCGTACAACGCCTATCTGGCCTCACTGGCCTCTCGCGGACGCTAGCGCCCGGGGGTCGTTCCGGGTGACGATGGTCTGAGGACCGAGGTCTCGGCGCACGGGCGTCGCAGGCCGCCGGGAGGAGGCTGAGCGATGCCCAGTTCCACGAAGACCATGGGTGGGTTCACCATCGGAGGGCTGGTCATGGTGACGGCCTACACGGTGGCCCTCGGAAGCAACGGCTGGCTGTGGTTCGGCTGGGTGGTGGTCGGCCTGATCACGCTGGCGATGGTCCTGTCGCGCGGGACGCCCTGAGGCCCGGGTGGCCCCGCGTGGGCCTGGGCGGCGGAGGCGGCGACGGCCTAGGGGGCTCGTCAGAAGCGGAAGACGTGACCGGTCTCGTTCTGCAGGGCGCAGGCGTTCGGATAGGTCTTGTGCCAGCTGACGTTCCGGCCGCGGAACGTGCCGGTGGCGGTCGCGGTGACCGGCTCGAACTCCTTCGTGCAGACGCGCGGGTCCGCCGGGAGGGCCTCGAAGTCCCCGGCCGCCTCGGCGATCTCCGCACAGGCCTCGGCCGCCGCGGGGTGGTGCCCCGACGGCTCGGGCTCACACCGCAGCAGCACGCCGCGGATCCAGGTGTTCTCGTCTCCCGAGAGGGTGAGGAGAAGCCCGCGCTTGGGGGCGGAAACGGTGTCAGCGGAAGCGGTGTCCGCAGCCTGGGCCGGGACGGCCGCGGCGAGCGCGATGAGGGTGACGGCCGCGAGAGCGGACGGGCGCGTTGAGCGCATGGTGACCTCCGGAGGAGGGTTCGGTGACGTTCCGTGGCGACGGGGACGCCGGGCAGAGGCCAGGGCACTCCCCGTACGGGCCGTCGGTCCAGCCGCCGCGCCGATCGGTCCCCCGCGCGGCCGCACGCAAGGGCCCGAACGGGCTCTCGCATCCGTGCGCTCGATTGGCTACTGTGCGTCGGCACCGGGACGAGGGGGAAGGCTGCCGCCATGTTCTACCTACTGCTCAAGCACGTGATCCTCGGCCCGCTGCTCCGGGTGATGTTCCGGCCGAGGATCGAGGGACTGGAGCACGTGCCGGACAACGGCGCGGCGATCGTCGCGGGCAACCATCTGTCGTTCTCCGACCACTTCCTGATGCCGGCGATCATCAAGCGCCGGATCACCTTCCTCGCGAAGGCCGAATACTTCACGGGGCCCGGCATCAAGGGCCGGCTGACCGCCGCGTTCTTCCGCAGCGCCGGACAGATTCCGGTGGACCGCTCCGGAAAGGAGGCGGGCCAGGCCGCCATCCGTGAGGGGCTCTGCGTGCTGCGCAAGGGCGAGCTCCTCGGCATCTATCCGGAGGGCACCCGCTCGCACGACGGACGGCTGTACAAGGGGAAGGTCGGCGTCGCGGCGATGGCGCTCAAGGCGCAGGTGCCGGTCATCCCGTGCGCCATGATCGGCACGTTCGAGGCGCAGCCGCCCGGCCGGAAGGTCCCGAAGCTGAAGCGCGTGACGATCCGCTTCGGCGAGCCCCTCGACTTCTCCCGTTACGTCGGCATGGACGACGAGAAGGCGGTGCTGCGAGCCGTCACCGACGAGATCATGTACGCGATCCTCGGGCTCTCCGGACAGGAGTACGTGGACAAGTACGCGGCGGTCGTGAAGGCGGAGGAAGCGGAACGCGCGGCGGCGAGGGCCAGGGAACCCCGGAAGTTCCCGAGGATGCCGCTGAGCTGAGCGGCTCGACGCCGGGCGCGCGATGAGGCGGACCGCAGCGGCCGGAGGCCATATGCCGAACCGGCCGCCACCGGGACGGAGCACCCGATGACGGCCGGTTCGGCGTCGGTTCCCTACGGCTTCGGCGTGGCGTGCGGGCCGCAGGTCACGTCGGAGGCGTCCGACGTGCCGGTCAACAGGTAGGTGTCGACCCGGTCGTTGATGCACGGGTTGACGAGTCCGGTGACCCCGTGGGATCCCGCGCCCTTCTCCGTGATCATGCGGGAGCCCTTGAGGCGCTTGTGCAGTTCGACGGCGCCCGTGTACGGGGTGGCCGCGTCACGCGTGGACTGCACGATCAGCGTCTTCGGCAGCCCCTTGTGGCTGCGGATCTCCAGCGGCGTCTGCTGCTTGCTCGACCAGGTCGCGCAGGGCAGGTTCATCCAGGCATTGGCCCAGGTCATGAAGGGGCTCGTCCGGTGGATGCGGGAGTTGTCGCGGTCCCACGTCCGCCAGCTGCGCGGCCACTTCGCGTCCGCGCACTCGACGGCCGTGTAGACGGCGTTGCTGTTCTCCGAGGCGGCGTTGCCGGCCTTGTCGCTCGGGTCGGGGCTCGCCGCCGCGATGAGGGGCTTGGGGTCCCCGGCGACGTACTTGCTCCAGTTCGTGGCGATCTCGACCCACGAGGAGTCGTAGTACGGCGCGCTCTGGAAGTACGCGATGAGCTCGGCCGGACCGACCACCCCGTCCAGGGGCTGCTTCTTCGCGGTGGCGCGCAGCTTGTCCCACTGGGCGCGGACCTTGCCGACGGTGGTGCCGAGGTGGAAGGCGGAGTGGTTCTTCGCGACCCACTTCATCCAGTCGGCCAGACGCTTCTCGAAGGCGACGTCCTGGTCGAGGTTGACCTGGTACCAGATCTTGTCCCGCGACGGGTCCACCACGGAGTCGAAGACCATGCGGCGGATGTGGGTCGGGAAGAGGGTGCTGTAGACGGCGCCCAGGTAGGTGCCGTAGGAGACACCGAGGTAGTTGAGCTTCTTCTCGCCGAGTGCGGCACGGATGACGTCCAGGTCACGGGCGGTGTTGGGCGTCGTCATGTGCGGGAGGAGGCGACCGCTGCGCTCCTGGCAGCCGTCCGCGTACTCGGCGGCGAGCTTGCGCTGGGCGCGCTTGTCGGCCTCGCTGTCGGGGACCGGGTCCGGCTTCGGGGCCTTCACGAACTCCTGCGGGTCCACGCAGGACACGGGCGCGGAGTGGCCGACGCCGCGCGGCTCGAAGCCCACGAAGTCGTAGGCCTTCGCGGTCTTCTTCCAGAGCTCGCTCTTGGTGGTCACCCGGCGCGGGAAGCGCAGGCCCGAGCCGCCGGGGCCGCCCGGGTTGTACAGGAGGGCGCCCTGGCGGTCGCTCTTGTCACCGGTGTTGCCGATGCGGTCGACGGCGAGCTTGATCTTCTTGCCGTCGGGCTTGGCGTAGTCCAGCGGGACGGCGACCCAGCCGCACTGGATCGGCTTCTCGAGCCCCCAGTCGGCGGGGCAGTCCCGCCAGTCGATGCCGGCCTTCGCCGCGCGCTGGGCGGCGAGCGCGGCACCGCGGGCCTCACGGTCCTTGCCGGAACGGGCCGCGACACCGCTGCCCGCACCGGCCTCGGCGTTCGCCGTCGGCGCCGCGACGGCGCCGGCTATGAGCGTCGCCGCGACGAGGGCACCCGCAGAACCGAGCACCGCCGTCCGTCTGGTCCCTGGGGTCCTTCTCAAGTGGGGCCTCCCGCACATCGATTCGAGCAGATTCGATCAGTACGGGGGATCCTTGCGCCTGTGTGGTGGCTGAGAACAGATGAGGCGGGCGTTCTTTACCAATCCGATAAACGGATTGATCCGACCCGGTGAGCGGTTCCCGCGCGCCAGCAGGAACCGGCGGGACGTCCCTCTGGGACCGCCGGATACATTGCGCGCGTCGACAGTCCGGCCGCAGGGGTCCGGCGACGGGAGGAGGGGAAGCGTGACCGACACCGGCGAAGCGCGATCCGCTGACGAATCAGCGCAGGAGACCCGGCGGAGCCCACTGCGCGTCTTCATGCGCTACATCCCCTTGATCGCCCCCATCCTGCTGTGGACCGTGCCCTGTTGGGTACTGCTGCACGCAGGTCAGCACTGGCCGCTGCCCGTCACTCTCGTCGGCACCGCCCTGTTCGCCCTCGGTCTGATCGGTATGCCGCTGGCGATGATGCGCGGCCACGGCCGGCGGCAGCAGGACCGGGCGGCGATCGTCGGGGACATCCTCCTCGGGACCAGCTGGGTGCTGTTCACCTGGTCCGTCCTGCTCGGCGTCCTGCCGCTCGTCATCCTGGCCGTGGCCGGCGCGGGCGACGGGCAGAACCGGGCCCGGATCGTCACCTGCGCGGTCCTCGGCGTGTCCGCCGTCCTGCTCGCCTGGGGATACGCCGAGGCGCGCCGCGTTCCACGGGTGCGCCACGTCGACGTGCACCTCCCGCGCCTGGGCGCCGGGTTGGACGGCACCCGCGTCGTCCTCATCACCGACACCCACTACGGGCCGCTCGACCGTGCCCGCTGGTCGGCGCGGGTCTGCGAAAGGGTCAACACCCTGAACGCGGACCTGGTCTGCCACACCGGCGACATCGCCGACGGCACGGCCGAACGCCGCCGCGCCCAGGCCGAACCGCTCGGCACCGTACGAGCCACCCGGGCCCGGGTCTACGTCACCGGCAACCACGAGTACTACAGCCAGGCCCAGGGCTGGGTCGACCTGATGGACGAGCTGGGCTGGGAGCCGCTGCGCAACCGTCATCTGCTGCTCGAACGCGGTGGCGACACCCTCGTGGTCGCCGGCGTGGACGACGTCACCGCCGAGTCCTCCGGTTTGGCAGGACACCGCGCCCACCTCGCCGGAGCCCTGCACGGCGCCGACCCCGACCTGCCGGTCCTGCTCCTGGCCCACCAGCCCAAGTTCATCGACCGGGCAGTGGCGGGCGGCGTCGACCTCCAGCTCTCCGGTCACACCCACGGCGGCCAGATCTGGCCCTTCCACCATCTCGTCCGCATCGACCAACCCGCCCTCGCCGGCCTCAGCCGGCACGGCGCCCGCACCCTCCTCTACACCAGTCGCGGCACCGGCTTCTGGGGCCCGCCGTTCCGCGTCTTCGCCCCCAGCGAGATCACGCTGCTGGTGCTTCGCTCCCCGCAGCGACCCTGACTGCGACAACGCGTCGAGGGCGCGTACGGCCCGGTGGTGCGCCCGAAGGTGACGCCCCGTCGGGCCTCAGGGGCAGCGCGAGGGCCATGAGGGCAGCGCCTGTGACAGAACGAAGACGTCGTGGAGGAAGGGCTGTAACTCGGTGCGGGATACAAATAGTTACGACCGCAGGCACCGCGCCCGCCGCACCCACCGCCCCCGTACACGTCGATTCCTTCTGGGAGAAGCCATGAAGAACACCCGCATCACCGCTCTCGCCGCCGTCAGCCTCGCCGCCGCCCTCTCCCTCACCGCCTGCGGCGGTGACGACTCCGGCACGGACGCCTCCTCCCAGGGCTCCTCCGCCTCGAACTCCTCCTCGAACGGTGACGCGAAGTCGGAGGCCGGCTCGGGCTCGGGCAGCTCCAAGGCGGGCGAGCAGCAGTCGGGGTCCGGCGAGGACCTGACAGCCGAGGCAGCCGCGGGCGGCACGAAGAAGAGCGGCGGCAAGGTCACGTTCTGCAAGACGCAGGACCTCGCCATCGACGCCCAGGACGCCGCCCCCGACGAGAACACCGGCCGCATCGACGTCACCATGACGAACCGGGGTTCGACCACCTGCTCGGCGACGGGCTTCGCGGGCGTCGACATCAAGGACGCCGACCACACCAGCAGCCCGATCGAGCGCGGCCAGGCCCAGCCCCGGGTCACCACCCTCAAGCCCGGCGACGCCGCCGTCTTCAACCTCGCCTACGACATCGACACCAGCGGCGAGAGCCTCGCGTCGCCGACCCACATCCTGGTGACGCCCCCGAACGAGACCCACACCGTCACCCTGAAGTGGCCCGCGGGCGCCGGGGACATCAAGGGCGCCTACACCGACGTGCAGGTCTACCCCACCCACACGACCAACTAGGGCCGTGCCCCGTCCAGTTGCGTGTCCCGCCGGTCCCGCCGGCCGTGCAAAACCAGGTGCGGCCGGTCGCCGGGATGGTGTGGGATGCGGGACATGACGATCGTTCTGAACGAGCCCGGCGTCGACGCGTTGACCGACGCCGTGGAGGCCCTCCGCGTATGGCAGGACGACCGCACGCCGCTGCAACTCCATCCCGGAGACCTCGGCTGGGCCTGGGCGCTGGGTGGGGAGAGACTGGCCGCCGCCGTCCGCACCTGGAGCGTGGACGGACGGATCGTCGCCGTCGGATTCCTGGACGGCCCTGATGTGCTGCGCCTGACGACCGCGCCGGACCTGCGACAGGACGACGCTCTGGCACGCCGGCTGCTGGCCGACCTCGACGATCCGGACCGCGGGGTCCTGCCGCCCGGGAAGGTCGGCCTCGAAATCCCCCAGGGCGCCCTGCTCCGCGAGGTCCTCCTGACGGCGGGCTGGCATCTGGACGAGCCGTGGACGCCGCTGCGCCGCGATCTCTCCGGGCCGGTGCAGGAATCCGGCCTGCGGGTGGAGGTGGCCGGCCCGGAGACGGCGGGGGTACGGACCGCAGTGCACCGCTCGGCGTTCGGCAGCCCGACGTTCACCGAGGAGGTCTGGCACGTCCTCGCGGCCGGGCCGGTCTACGCCGACGCCCGCTGCCTGATCGGCTACGACGACCGGGACAACGCGGTGGCCGCGGCGACGGTCTGGTCGGCCGGACCCGGCAAGCCCGGCCTCCTTGAGCCGGTGGGCGTACACGCCGACCATCGCGGTCGCGGCTATGGCACGGCTGTCAGCGTCGCCGCTGCGGCGGCGCTGCGTGAACTGGGTGCGTCGAGCGCACTCGTCAGCACCCCGAGCTCGAACGCTGCCGCCGTCGCCGCCTACCAGGCGGCCGGATTCGAGGCGTCGCCCGAACGGCTGGACGTCAGCCGAGCCGCCTGAACATCATCCGCCGCCCGGCTGAGGCCTCCGGTGATCGACAGGACGTCAGATGTCGGTGCCGGACGCCGAGGGGTCCGGGCAGGGTTCCTCCTCTCCCGGAGCCGACGGGTCGGGGGCGGGTGCCGCGCCGGTGCCCGGTGCGGGGCTCTCCGACTCGGAGGGGCAGTCCTGCGGCGTGGACGGGCTCGGGGTCGGCGTGGGCGTCGGCGTCGCGGAGTCGGACGGGGACGGCTGCGGTGGACGGGTGGGGTCCGGTCCCGGGGTGGACGGGGTCGGCCCGGGTGACGGCGAGGACGGGCCCGAGTGCGACGGAGAAGGGGACGGGGACGAGGAGGGCTTGTCGGGGTCGGGGCCGATGATGATGCCGCCGCCACCGCCCTTGCCGCCGCTTCCCCCACGGCCGCCCTTGTCGACCGGACCGGTGGCCGGAGTGGCGCCGCCCGCGCCGGGAGACTTCGGGATGACGCCCTTGCCGTCGGGCACCGGGTGCACGCCTCTGCGGTAGAAGTCCAGCCAGGTGCGGACCAGTTCGAGGTAGGCGCGCGAGTTGTTGTAGCTGAGGACCGCCCGGTCGAGATCGGCTGTCCGGCTCAAATCGCGCTCCCCGGCACACAGATAGTGGCCGGCCGCCAGCGCCGCGTCATAGACGTTGTTGGGGTCGTCGCGGCCGTCCCCATTGCCGTCCGCGCCCCAACGTGCCCAGGTCGACGGCAGGAACTGCATCGGTCCCACCGCTCTGTCGTACACCGTGTCGCCGTCGTGGACGCCGCCGTCGCTGTCCAGGATCAGGGCGAAGTTCCGGCCGTCGAGTGCCGGTCCGGTGATCCGGCCGAGTGTCGTGCCGTGCCGGTCGACCGCGCCGCCGCGCGCCTGCCCGGACTCCACCTTGCCGATGGCGGCGAGCAGTTCCCAGGGCAGCGCACAGCCGGGGTCCGTCCGGCCGACGGACCGCTGCGCGGCGCGGTAGGCGCGCAGCACGGTCCCCGGAATGCCGGACGCGGCTCGCTCCTGGGTGACCCTCGCACTGTGCGGCGGGGCGTCGGGGGCGACCAGGGGTGGTAGCTCGGTGTGGTACGAACCGTCGTCGGGCGGGGCGAGTTCGGAGTACGGGAGGACCCCGGCCGGGGCGGCGGCACGGTCGTCTGCGGCCGCACGGGCGCTCTCCTCGTGCGGGAATCCGGGGGCCTGGGAGGCGGTGAGCGCCGCCACTGCGGTCACGGCGATGGCGGTGGCCCGCAGACCCCGCCGGGTCCGGACGGGCAGGCGTCGGGCGCGGTGTTCGGGCATGGTCTGTCACTCCCTGGTGGGGACGCGGGCGGGGCGTGCGTGGGGGCGTGGCGGGGTCAGCGGCTGAAGGTGTCGATGGCCGAGACGAGCCAACGCCCGTCGTGCCGCTCGACGTCGAGGGCGAACATCGCTCCTGCGTATGTGCCGTCGTCTGCGGCCTTCTTGTCACCGGCCGTGCTGACGCTGCTCTGGTCGGCGTAGACCAGGACACGGCCCCGGTCACCGTCGATGCGCTCGACCGCGCTGTCGGTGACCGTGGTGGTGATCACCGCCTTCTGCTTGCCGGCCCGCTCGCGAATGTCGCCGAGGAGGTTCCGGTGCTGGGCGACGGCCCGCCCCGTCAGCCATTCCTTCGCGGCCTCGTCGAGCGCACGGGGATGGGCGTGGTCGTACGAGAAGAGGGCGCCGACGGCCTTGGCCGACTGGCCCTTGATCTCGCTGGTTCGGGCGGTGTCGGATAGGGCGGTGTTGCGTGCGGCCGGTGCGTCGCGGAGTGCCTCCGCCCGGGCATGCGCCCAGCCGGCGAAGCCGCCGAGGACAAGGATCACGAGGCAGAGGGTTATGAGTGTGCGGCGGGGGGCGGGGCCGCGCGGGGGTGTTGCGTGCGGTTGGTCGGTGTCCTCGCCCGCGGGCGCGGGCGCGGCCTTTTGGGTCGTGATGGTCGTGGCCGTGGTGCGCAGGCCTTCGCGGGGCCGGGCGACGTCGGTACGGGACTGGGCGGCGTCGGACGTGGCCGACGTGCGCACCGCGTCACGGGGCCGGGCAGCGTCGCTCGTCGCCGAGACGCGCACCGCTTCACGGGGCCGGGTGGCGTCGGACGTGCCCGGGGTACGCAGGGCCTCGCGGGCCTGGCGGCGGCGGAGGTTGTTCAGGTGGTGGCGGGTCGTCGGCATCGTGTGTCGTCCTCTCCTGCGGCCGGTCAGCCGGCCGGCGTGCCGCCGACCGGGGCCTGGCCGAGCGCGCTGAGCTTCCAGTCGCCGTGGGTGCGGGTCAGTTCGCCGAGCATGCGGCTGTCCTTGTCGGTGCTCGCGTCGCCGGGCGCCTTCACCGTCACCCGCAGGGCGACCAGGACGCGGGCCCGGCCGGCCCGGGTGTCGAGTTCGGTGAGCGCGCCGGACAGCACTTTGGCCGTGGTCACGGTCTTGGCGGTCTTCACCTGGGTGCTGAACTTGTCCCGCCCCGACACCAGTTGCTCGTGCAGCTCACCGGTGGTGGAGGACTCCCAGAGGTCCAGGCCCCGGCCGATGCCGCGGTGGTCGAGGGTGTTGAGGTTCTGGACGGCCTGTTCACCGGCGGCGAGGGCCGCGTCGCGCTGCTCCGCGTAGCCCGACGAGTCGTCGTGCGCCGCGTGGTACCAACCCCAGCCCGCCCACGCGGCGAAGCCGCCCGCGATCAGGGCGAGTGCGAGGGCGAGGGCCGTGACCGGCGCCGCCCCGAGCCAGGCCGGTCCCCTGGTCCCACGTCTCATCTGCGTTCCCTTCTCCCCGCGCGCGCTCAGCGGGTCCTGATGTCGACGATGCGCCACCGGTCGTCCTCCCACCGCGCGGTCACCGTGAGCTGTGCCGCCGCGGAGGTGGTGCGGGCCTTGCCGCGGTGCGAGATCTGGTCGAGGAAGACCAGCAACCGCGCGCTGTCCGCGTCGAGTTCGATCACTCCGGTGCGTACGGCCTGGGTGCTCAGGGTGATGTGCCGGGCGGCGAGGTCCTCGCGGATCCGGCCCATCAGTTCCGTGTACTGGCGTTGGGCCCGCCCCGCGAGGACCGACCGGGCCGCGCGCTCGGTGGTGTCCAGGCCGTTCGGCGTGTACGAGAAGACGCGGGCGAGCGCGTTGCCGACGTCACCGGCGACACGGGTGGTCGCCTCGGCGTCGGTCAACGCGTGGTTCTCGGCGGACGGGGTGGACCTCAACTGATGGGCGCCGTACAAGAAGCCGGAGCCGGCGACGACGAGGATCGCGGCGCACGCCGCGGGAACGACGCGCCTGGCGAAGCCGCCCCGGCGCCGGACGCCGCCACGGCTCTCCGACGGCTCCTCCTGGGAGGCGCCCGGGTCGGGCTCGGACTCCGCGCCGGTGCGGGGCCGTTCGCCCTCCGCGTCCGTGCGGGGCTGTTCGTCCTCCACATCGGTGCGGGGCTGTTCGCCCTCCGCTCCGGTGCGGGGCTGTTCCTCCTCCACGTCCGTGCGGGGCCGGCGATCGTCCGCGTCGGCGCTGGGTTGCTCGTCCTCCGTCCCGCCGGCCGGAGGCGCGGCCTCCCGGGACCGTCCGATGTGCAGCAGCCGTGTCATCGGCTCTCGTCCTCCTTCGCCGGCCGCGCGAGCGGTACCGCGCTCAGTGCCTTCACCTTCCACTCGCCCTCGCCGGTGCGGACCAGGACCGCCTCCAGCCGTTTGCGGTCCGTGGTCGGCTTCTTCGTTCCGGCGGGCGTGACCTCGACGCGCACGGTGGCGAGGATCTTGGCCGTGCCGGCGCGAGTGTCGAGGCCGGTGAGCGCCGCCTCGGTGACCGTGCCCCGCGCCGAAGCCCCTTTCCTGGGCGTGGTGTTGGCCAGTTCGTCCCGCAGCGGACCGGTCGACGCGGCGCGCCAGTCCGCGATGCCCGCCCGTGCCCGCTGCCGGGTCGAGGCGTCGAGGGTGTTGAGAGCGGTGAGCCGGTCGCGCCCGTCGGACAGCGCCTCGTCGCGTTCACGGCCGTACGCGAGGGAGTCGTCGCCCCGCGCCTGTGCGTACGTCCACGCCCCGGTGCCGCAGAACGCCAGCGCCAGTACCAGTCCCGCCCCCGTGAGGACGCGCGCCCGCCTCATCGGTCCGACTCCGGGTCCGCCCCGAGTAGTTGCGGCAACCCGGTCGCTCCGGCGCCGCCCGTGTCCGGCAGGGCCAGCGCACCCGGCAAGGGCGCGGCGGACTTCGACGGAGCCCCCGCGCCACCCGTGTCGCCCGTACTGTCTGCGCTGCCCGCAATTCCCGTACTGCCCGACGGCAGGGAGCCGGGCTTGGCCGGGTCCGGTACCGGGCCGCCACGGGGTGCATGGGCGGAGCCTCGTACGTTGACGCCGCTCGCGGCCGGTGCCGTGCAGGAGGCGTCGGTGTTGAGGGCGGGGGCGGTGCCGAGGTCCAGGCCGGTGCGGTACCGGGTGCCGCCGTAACCGTCGGTGCACGGAAGGGGCTTGAAGAAGGTGACGGCCAGTCCGAGCTTCATGGTTCCTCCGTCGACGGCGGTGGCGCCGGCCGAGACGGCCGCCGGGTACTTCACGAGGAGTTCCTCGATGCCGCGCTGTCGGGTGACGGCGACCTCGGAGGTGGTGAGCAGGTTTGCGAGCACGACGCCCAGGCTGGGGTCGAGGTCCCGCAGCACCCCGCTGACCTGCGTGGCCGCGTCCGGTGTGACGGTGAGGAGCCGGCGCAGGTCGGCGTCGGAACCCTTCAGGGTGCGGGCGAGTTCCGTGGCGCCGTCGGCGAAGCCGCGGATGGCCTTCGCCTCTTCGGCCTGGGTGCGCAGCACGGTCTCGCCGTCGCCGAGCAGGCGGGTCGTCGAGGGGAGGTTGCGGTCGGCGGCCTCGATGAAGGCGCTGCCGTTGTCGAGGAGCACCTGAAGATCGTCGCCGTGCCCCTCGAAGGTCTTGCCGAACTCGTCGACGACCGTGCGCAGATCCTTCAACGGCACGGAGCGGACGAGGTCGTTCACGCTGGCGAGCACGTCGGTGACGGGCGCGGGCACCTCGGTCTCCGGCTGTTCGATCCGGGAGCCGTCGGCGAGGTGGGGGCCGGTGTCGCTCTCGGGCCGCAGGTCGATGTACTGCTCCCCGACGGCGGAGAGTCCGGCCACCACGGCCCGGGTGTCGGAGGGGATGCGGGGGGCGGATTTCTTGATGCGCAGCTCCGCGACAACCCCGTCCTCGGTGAGGTCGATCGGCCCGACCCTGCCGACCGAGACGCCCCGGTAGGTGACGTCGGAGTGGATGAAGAGCCCTCCGGTGCGGGCGAGTTCGACCTTCACGGTGTAGTAGTCGGCGACGCCCACGTACCGGCCGAGGTCCGCGTAACGGATGCCGAGGAAACCGAGGACGAGGACGGCGATGAGGAGGAAGGCCAGGTTCTTCAGGCGTACGGCGAGGGTGATCATCGCTTCGCGCCCCCGTCCCCGGAGTTCCCGCCGGGTGTCGGCACGGATGTGGGTGTCGGCACGGACGTGGGTGCCGGTACGGAGGGCAGGGGCAGCGGCGCCGCGGGGGAAGCCGTGACTCCGGTGCCGGGTCGCCGCTTGCCGGGTGCCGCGCCCCGCTCGCGCTGCCCCGTGGGGGCGGTGGGCGTGGCGGTGGGCGAGGGCGTGCTCTGCGGCACCAGGGGCGGGATGATCTGGGTACCGGGAGCGGCCGTCATGTGCAGGTACACGTTGAGGTAGTCGCCCTTGACCCCGTTCAGCACCTCGTCGGTGAACGGATAGGTGAGCAGCACCTGGAGGGAGTCGGGCAGGTCGCCCCCCGCGTCGGCGAGGGCCTTGAGGGTGGGGGCGATGGCTTTGAGGTCGGCGACCATGTCGTCCTTGCTCGCTTCGACGGTGGAGACGGCGACACCGGACAGCCGGTCCAGGGAGCGCAGCATGGTCAGCAGTGAGCCGCGCTGTTCGTCCAGGGTCTTCAGGCCGGGTGAGAGGTCGGACAGGACGGTGCGGACGTCGTCCTTGCGGCCGGCGAGGGTGGTGGCGAGCCGGTTGACGCCGTCGAGCGCGTCGGTGATCTCGCCGCGGTGGTCGTCGAGGTTGCCCACGAGTTTCTCGACCCGTTTCAGTACGGAGCGCACCTCGGGTTCGCGTCCGCCGAGAGCCTTGTCGAGTTCCCGCGTGATGGTCTTGAGCTGGTTGACGCCGCCGCCGTTGAGCAGCATGGACAGCGCGCCGAACACCTCCTCGACCTCGGTGTTGCGGCCCGTGCGGGAGAGCGGGATGACGCCGCCGTCACCGAGCCTGCCCCCGGCGGACGACTTGGTCGGCGCGACGAGACTGACGTACTTCTCGCCGAGCAGGCTGGACTGTTCCAGGCGGGCGCCGGCGTCGCGGGGCAGCCGGACGTCGCCGTTGATCTCCATGGTGACGCGGGCCGACCACGCGTCGCCGTCCAGGCGGATGGAGTCGACGCGGCCGACCGCGACGTCGTTGACCTTGACCGCCGCGTGCGGCACCAGACTGAGGGCGTCGTCGAGTTCGGCGGTGACGGTGTACGGGTGGGAGCCGAGGTCGGCGCCGCCCGGCAGGGGCAGGTCCTCGAGTCCGTCGAAGCGGGGGACGGTGACGGAGAACGCGCCGAGGGCCAGCGCGAAGCCGAGGCCGAGGGCAAGAAGTCCGCCGAGGCCGGCACCGGTGGCGGCCGAGGTGGTGAGCACCCGCCGCCGTACGACGCGCTTCACCGCTCCCCCTCCCCCGAGGCGGAGGACGGGGCCGGGGACGTGCGTGAGGGCGAGGGCGTGGTGCCGCCGGTCGCCGGCAGGGGCAGCAGCGGGCCTCCCATGCTGATCTCATTGAGGTTCGCGCGGCCGTCGATCCTGCCGTGGTCGGTGTCGTAGGCGCCGACGAGATTGCCCGCGGCGAGCGGTGCGACGTCCAGGGCCTCGGTTAGCGCGGTGCGCTGGCGGACCAACGTCCGGGTGATCGGGACGAGCCGCTCGACGTTCTTCTTCAGCTCGCCCCGGTTGTCCTTGATGAAGGTCTTCACCTGGCCGAGGGCGGTGCCGAGTTCCTTGAGCGCGCCCGCGAGGTCGTCCTTGTTGTCGGCGAAGTAGCCGACGACGGTGTCCAGTCGCTCCTGCGCCGTGCGTACGCCGCTGTCCTTCTTCTTCAGCATGGTGGTGAAGCTCTGGAGGCCGCGGACGGTGGCGAACAAGTCGCCACTGGACCCGTCGAGGGTCTTGGTGGCCTTGCCGAACTCCTCGATGCTCTTGCCGATGTCCTCGCCGTTCCCGTCGAGGTTGGCGGCCCCGGTCTTCAGCAGCTCCGACAGGGCGCCGGCGGAGTTGGCCCCGTCCGGCCCGAGTGCCTTGCCGAGGTCGGTGAGCGAGGCGTAGAGCTGGTCGATCTCGACGGGGGTGCGGTTGCGGGAGGCGGACAGTACGGCGCCGTCGGCGAGGGCGGGTCCGGAGCGGTAGGCCGGGGTGAGCTGGACGTAGCGGTCGGAGACGACGCTCGGCGCGACCACCAGGGCCCGCGCCGACCTCGGTACGCGTACGCCGTCGTCCAGCGCCAACTCGACCCGTACCCGGGTGCCTTGGGGCCGGACGGACTTCACCTCGCCGACCCGGACGCCGAGCACCCGCAGATCGGAACCGGCGTAGATGCCGACGGCGCGGTCGAAGTAGGCCGTGACGCGGGTGCCGGCGGAGTCCAGGACCCGCACCGTGACCAGTCCGGCGGCGACGACGGCCAGGGCGATCGCGGCCGCGAGGAGTTTTCTGCGCTTGCTCATCGCTCACCGCTCCCCCGCGCCGCCGCCGACTGCTTGGGCGGCATGCACGATCTCTTGGGCTGGGACTGCGCGGGCAGGTAGTCGCGGGGCACCACGCCGCACAGATAGCTGTCGAACCAGTGGCCGTTGCCGAGGGTGTTGCCGACGAGCCGGTAGTAGGGGCCGACGAGGGCGAGCGTCCGGTCCAGCTGGGTGTTGTTGGCCTTCAGGACGGTGGTGACACGGCCGAGCGCCTTCAGGGTGGGGCCGAGCTGTTTCTCGTTGTCGTCCACCAGGCCGCTCAGTTCGGTGCCGAGGGCGCGGCTGCCCTTCAGCAGGGCGGTGATGGCCGTGCGCCGGTCCCGCAGTTCGCCGAGGAGTGGTCCGGCATCCTCGATGAGGGTCTCGAAGCTGGACTTCTTCTCCTTCAGCGTCTTGGTGAACCGGGCGCTGCCCTTGAGGAGTTCGGACAGTTCGCGGTCGCGCTTGGAGACGGAGCGCGACAGGTCGGAGAGCCCGGTGGCGGCCTTGCGGACGTGCTTCGGCGAGTTCTCGAAGGTCTCCGAGATCGTCTCGAAGCTCTTGGCGAGCTGCTTCGTGTCGATGGCGTCGACGGTGGAGCCGAGGTCCTGGAACGCCTGGGTGACGTCGTACGGCGAGGTGGTGCGGTTCCGCGGGATGCGATCGTCCGCGTCCTGCTTGCCGGTGCCGAGCGGGTCGAGGGCCAGGTACTTGTCGCCGAGCAGCGTCTTGATGGCGATGGCGGCGGTGGTCCGGTCGCCGATCCAGACCTTCTCCACCTCGAAGGTGACCTTCACCCGGTCGCGGTCGAGGGCCACACCGGTGACCTCGCCGACCTTGACGCCGGCGACGCGCACCTCGTCCCCCTCGTCGAGACCTGCCGCCTCGGTGAAGTCGGCGCTGTAGGTGGTGCCGCCGCCGGTGAGGGACAGCTGGTCGGCGTTGTAGGCGAGGACGGTGAGCAGCGCCAGCAGGAGCAGGCCGACGAGGGCCACCGTGATCGGGTTGCGCTCCTTGACGGGCTTGAGGCGGGGCCGGCGGGCGCGCCGGGGCGCGGGGGCGGGCGCGGCGGGAGGCTGAGGCCGCTGCAGCAGCGTCATGCGCCGCACCTCGCTTCGGTGACCGCGATGCCGGTCGGCGGCTTCGCGCCGGTGGAGGTGGTCACGCCGTCCACCCGGGCCTCGCAGAGGTAGAGGTTGAACCAGGAGCCGTACGACGACAGCCGGCCCAGGGCGGTCAGCTTGGCGGGGGTCCGGTCGAGGAAGTCCTCGATCTGCGGGGTGGCGTCGCCGAGGTTGCCCGAGAGCCGGCCCAGTTCGCGGATGTCCTTCTTCAGGGGCGCGCGGCCCTCGTCGAGGAGGTCGGCGGTCACGGTGGTCAGGTCGCCCATGGCCGTGACGGCCTTGCCCAGGGGCTTGCGGTCCGCGTTGAACCCGCTGACGAGCTTCTGGAGGGTGTCCACCAGGTCGTCGAAGCCGGCCTCGCGCTCGTTGAGGGTGGTCAGGATCGTGTTGAGGTTCTTGACCACCTGGCCGATCACCTTGTCCTTGGCGGCGACCGTCGTGCTGACGGAGCCGATGTGCCGGATGAGACCGTCGACGGTGCCGCCCTCGCCCTGGAGGATCTGCACGATGGAGCCGGCGAGTTCGTTGACGTCCTTCGGGGAGAGGCCCTCGAAGAGCGGCTTGAAGCCGTTGAAGAGCAGGGTCAGGTCGAGCGCGGGGACGGTCCGGTCGAGCGGGATGGTGTCGCCGGCGTCGAGCGTGCCGCCGATGTCGCCGCTGCCCCGGTCCAGCGCGATGTAGCGCTGCCCGACCATGTTGAGGTACTTCACGGCGGCGGTGGTCGAGGTGGGCAGGGACCGGTCGTCGCGGACGGTGAAGGTGACCTGGGCGGTGCGCCGGTCGACGACGCGGACGTCGGTGACCTCACCGACCTCGACCCCGGAGATCCGTACGGTGTCGCCGTCGATGACGCCGGTGGCGTCGGTGAACAGCGCCTTGTACGAGAGGCTGTCGTCGCCGACGCCGGTGCCGGAGACGCTCAGCCCGAGGACGGCCGTGGCCAGCGCGGTGACGACGAGGAAGACGAGGGACTTCAGCACCGGGCCGGTCAGCGGGCGGCGCCGGGTGTGGGAGGTGTGCGGGGCGGTCATCGCAGGGTCACCTCCGTGCCGCGCAGCGCCGGGCCCGCGAGGAGGCTGCTCCACTCGGGCAGGGAGGTGGGAGCCTTGCCGGTGGCGGGGGCGAGGAGTTCGTTGACGAGGTCGTTCTCCTGGGGGGAGTTGGCCGGGCCGAGGTCCTGCTCGGTGGCCGCGGAGGCCTGTACGGCGGGTTTCGCGGCGACGCCGAGGTAGGGCACGGGGTAGCAGCGCGGGCCGCCGCCGGCGCCGTAGGAGGGGGTGTCGCGGCCGGGCCGGTAGGCGCCGCGGGAGGACACGGTGGTGACGTCGACGCGCAGTCCGGGCCGGTCCGTGCCCTTGCCCAGCGCCTTGTCCATGGCGGGGACGAAGTCGGCGAGGGTGCGCAGGGTGCAGGGGAAGGCCGAGGAGTACTCGGCGAGCAGTTCCAGGGTGGGCCGCGAGGAGGCGGAGAGCCGGATGATGTTGTCCTCGTTCTGCCGCAGGAACGCGGTCATGTCCTCGGCCGTCGTGGTGGTGGCGCCGAGCGCGCCGGACAGTTCGCTCTCCTTCTCCGCCAGGGTTTTGGTGGTGGTGGTGAAGTCGGTGAGGGCCGTGAGGATGTCGGGGGCGGCGTCGGCGTAGACGTGGCTGACCTTCACGAGCTCCTTCAGATCCCGGTTGAGCGTGGGCAGTTGCGGGTTGAACTTCCGCAGGTGGGAGTCGAGGACGGCGAGGGTCTCACCGAGCCGGTCGCCGCGCCCCTCCAGCGCCCGGGAGACGGCGGAGAGGGTGGCGGAGAGCTTCTGCGGCTGGACGGCGGTGAGCGTGGGCAGCACGTTGTCGAGCACCTGCTGGAGTTCGACGGCGCTCGCGGAGCGGTCCTGCGGGATGACGGCGCCCGCCTCCAGCGTCCGGGCGGCCGGCGACCTGGGCGGTACGAGGGCGACGAAGCGTTCGCCGAAGAGGGTGGTCGGCAGCATCTGGGCGCGCACGTCGGCCGGTATGCGGGCGAGGCTGCCGGGGCGCAGGGCGAGGGTGAGCCGGGCGCCGTCGTCGGTGGCGTCGATCTCGCGGACCTCGCCGACGACGACGCCGCGCAGCTTCACCTCGGCGCCCCGGTGCATCTCGTTGCCGACGCTGCCGGTCTCCACGACCACCGGGTCGGAGTCGGTGAACTGCTTGTCGTAGACGGCGATCGCGAGCCACACCAGCAGGGCGGGGACCACCAGGAAGACCACGCCGGCGAACCGGCGGCGCACCGTCGCGCCCAGTGCACCGCTCATGTCAGCCCGCCACCTTCACGGTCGTGGTGGCGCCCCACAGGGCCAGCGAGAGGAAGAAGTCGGTGACGCTGATCAGCACGATGGCGTTGCGCACCGACTTGCCGACGGCGACGCCGACGCCCGCGGGGCCGCCGGAGGCGCGGTAGCCGTAGTAGCAGTGGGCGACGATCACCATCACGCTGAAGATCAGCACCTTCAGGACGGAGAGCAGCACGTCCGTGGGTGAGAGGAACAGGTTGAAGTAGTGGTCGTAGGTGCCCCGGGACTGGCCGTTGAAGAGGACCGTGACGTAGCGGGAGGCCAGGAAGGAGGAGAGCAGCCCGATCGCGTACAGCGGGATGATGGCGACGACGCCGGCGATGATGCGGGTGGTGACCAGGTAGGGCAGCGAGCGGATGCCCATGCCTTCGAGGGCGTCGACCTCCTCGTTGATGCGCATGGCGCCGAGCTGGGCGGTGAAGCCGGCGCCGACGGTCGCGGAGAGGGCGAGTCCGGCGACGAGCGGGGCGATCTCGCGGGTGTTGAAGTACGCGGAGACGAACCCGGTGAAGGCCGCGGTGCCGATCTGGTCGAGGGCCGCGTACCCCTGGAGTCCCACGACGGTCCCGGTGAACAGGGTCATCGCGATCATCACGCCGATGGTGCCGCCGATGACTCCGAGGCCGCCGGTGCCGAAGGCGACCTCGGCGAGGAGGCGCTGCACCTCTCTGAGGTAGCGGTGCAGGGTGCGCGGGATCCAGAGCAGGGACCGTACGTAGAAGAGGAGTTGGTCGCCGGAGCGGTCGAGCCAGGCGAGCGGGGCAGCCACGGACGTCAGCCTCCCTTCGGCGGCACGAGTTGGAGGTAGACGCCCGTCATCACCATGTTCACGAAGAAGAGCAGCATGAAGGTGATGACGACGGACTGGTTGACGGCGTCACCGACGCCCTTGGGGCCTCCGCGCGGGTTCAGGCCCCGGTAGGCGGCGACGACGCCCGCGATGAACCCGAAGACCAGCGCCTTGAGTTCGCTGATGTAGAGGTCGGAGAGCTGGGCGAGGGCGGAGAAGCTGGAGAGGTAGGCGCCGGGGGTGCCGTCCTGGAGGTAGACGTTGAAGGCGTAGCCCCCGAGGATGCCGACCACCGAGACCAGTCCGTTGAGCAGGACCGCGACGCCCATGGTGGCCAGGACGCGGGGCACCACGAGGCGCTGCACCGGTGAGACGCCCATGACCTCCATCGCGTCCAGCTCCTCGCGGATGGTGCGCGAGCCGAGGTCGGCGCAGATGGCGGAGCCGGCCGCGCCCGCGATCAGCAGGGCCACGATCAGCGGGCTTGCCTGCTGCACGACGGCCAGCACGCTGGCGCCGCCGGTGAAGGACTGGGCACCCAACTGCTGGGTGAGCGAGCCGACTTGAAGGGCGATCACCGCGCCGAAGGGGATCGAGACCAGGGCCGCGGGCAGCAGCGTGACACTGGCGATGAACCAGAACTGCTCCACGAACTCGCGGAACTGGAAGGGCCGTCGGAAGATCGCGCGGGCCACCTCCGCGGCGAGCGCGAAGAGCCGGCCGGTCTGCCGCAGGCCACCGGCGATCATGCGCCGCTCCCGGTGGCCGGCATCGGGAGGGTCGCCGCGGTGGTGCCGTGGGTGCCGGACGTGCCGGGAACACCGTGTGCGTCGCGGGTGCCGGGAGCGCCGGCGGCGTAGGTGCGCTCGATGGCGGTGCGCGCGGCGGGCGGCAGCCGGTCGAGCATGCCGAGCACCCGCTCGCGGCGGCGGGCGACGGCGCGGCGCGGCGGAAGCCCGGGGGACGGCTCCAGCTGCGGAATGATCTCCCGCGGACCGCCGGCGCCCCGTGCTCCCGCGGCCTCCGCGGCGAGGGTGGCCGCGTCCTTCTCCTCCGACATCCCGATCGGGCCCTCGCGGCGGCCGGACAGGAACTGCGCGACGACCGGTTCCTCGCTGGTGAGGAGCACTTCGCGCGGCCCGAAGGTGACCAGTTCGCGCCGGAAGAGCATGCCCATGTTGTCGGGGACGGTGGCGGCGATGTCGAGGTTGTGGGTGACGATCAACATCGTCGCGTCGATCTGCGCGTTCAGGTCGATCAGCAACTGGGAGAGGTAGGCGGTGCGCACGGGGTCGAGTCCGGAGTCGGGTTCGTCGCACAGGATGATCTGCGGGTCGAGCACGAGCGCGCGGGCGAGCCCGGCCCGCTTGCGCATGCCGCCGCTGATCTCCCCCGGCAGTTTGCCCTCGGCACCGAGGAGTCCGACGACGTCGATCCGCTCCATGACGATGCGCCGGATCTCCGACTCCTTCTTACGGGTGTGCTCACGCAGCGGAAAGGCGATGTTGTCGAAGAGGGACATGGAACCGAAAAGGGCGCCGTCCTGGAACATGAGCCCGAACTTTTTGCGCGTCTCATAGATATCCCGTTCGGGACTGTTCGCCATGTCGACGCCGTCGATGAGGACACGGCCGCGCTCCGGCTTCAGCAATCCGATGAGCGACTTCAGAAATACGGTCTTTCCGGTTCCGGAAGGACCGAGCAAGACGCTCACCTCTCCGGCCGGCAGGGTGAGGCTCACGTCCTGCCAGATCTTCTGCGTGCCGAAGGATTTGGTAAGACCCTCGACCACCACTTCTATTCCCATATCACCTCCAGGGCGGGTGAGGGCAGAGCGGGTAGCGGACCCTCCGTCACGCGTCCT
This sequence comes from Streptomyces sp. NPDC041713, assembly GCF_055591085.1. Classification (NCBI taxonomy): domain Bacteria; kingdom Bacillati; phylum Actinomycetota; class Actinomycetes; order Kitasatosporales; family Streptomycetaceae; genus Streptomyces; species Streptomyces sp. NPDC041713. Next base: position 313,426 of record NZ_JBVIZY010000008.1, on the reverse strand, counting down.
CGATGACGGCGTGGGGGCCCACCACCAGGAGATCAGCGACGTGTCCGGCACGCTACGACCGAGTAACCTGACCGGGCAAGAGAAGGATCGGAATTCCCCGAAGGTTTGAGTTCAGCCCCGGCGTCTTTGTCACCGCGGTGACAAACACTCGTATTCCGCTTGTCACTCGGTGAGCAATGCGGGCCCCAGGGGTCTCCGGGAAGCGATATGCGGCCTGTTCCTGACTGTCCCCGCGGCGGCCCGGCTGCGGTATTTTTAGCAGCGGATGACTAAGCGGAGCCTCGGACTGCTCACCTGGGGAACAGGCATTTCAGCTTCCCGAAAGAATCATGGACCATGCCATTGTTCGGCTAAGTTTCCCGCAAGTAACGTCGTGGTCGCGGTCGAGGATTTCCGAGCCGCGGACCGTCCGTTCTTCCGCTCCACGAGTACGGGCGTGTCCTCCGCTCCACACGTACGGGCGCGGTCCCCCTCTGCCGGTCAATCCACAAGGGAGTCCCCACATCATGAAGAAGTCTCTGGCAAGAATCTCCGCCGTGGCGGGCGCGGGCGCCGCCGCCTTCGTCATCGCCGTCGCCCCCGCATCGGCTGTCCCCTCCACGGTCTGGACCGTCACGCCGTCGCCGGCCAACTTCTCGGCGGCCAACAGCGGGAACATCGTGCTGACCGCCAACATCCCGATGACGTGTACGACGTCCAGCGCCTCCGGCACCATGGCCAGCGCCACCGGCAACCCGGCGACGGTGGGCAACATCAACGCCATCAACTTCGGTACGAGTTCCTCGCCGTGCACCAGCGTCCTGGGCAACGTCACGACCATCGCGACCACCCCCTGGACCGTCGTCGCCGAGGACTACACCGCCTCGACCGGGGTGACCAAGGGCCACGTCGGCAACGTCAAGGCCAAGGTGACCGCGGGCGCCTGCGTGTTCACCGTGCAGGGCAAGGCCACCGGCACCTACACCAACTCCACCGGCATCCTCGCGGTCACCAGCGTCAGCGGCGACCTGGCCGTCACCTCGGCCTCCGGCTGCGGCAGCGTGGTCACCACCTCCACCAAGCCCACCTTCAAGGGCAAGTACGCGGTGAAGGTCACGGGGTCGAGCACCATCCCGACGATCGTCGGTTCCAACCCGTAAGCAGCGCAGGGCTCGCCGCCGTCCGGCCGGTGCTCCCGGCCGGACGTGCGGGCCGCCCGCGCGCCGCCGCGGCCGTCGGCCGACCGGAGGTGGGACAACCCGAGCGGAGTGACAGATGACAGGCCCCCGCACCGCCGTCCGACGGACGGTCCGCAGCCGCGCCAGGGGCGCGGCGATCGCCACGTTCGTTGTGCTGGCCGCCACCGTGCCCGCGGCGGCCGGGGCGTCCGGCACGCAGAAGGTCGACACCGCCCTGCCCTACGTATGCCTGTTCCCCTCCGGGAAGCACTCCGCGACGGTACGGATCTCGGCGGCCCTCCCCGAACGGGTGGCGGTCGGCGAGCCGATCGAACCCGAGGACGTGACCACGACCGTCGAACTGCCGGAACCGGCCGTGGCGGATCTCGCCGCGCTGGACGCGGCCGGTGTCCGTGCGGCGTCCCGGCTCGGCGTCGGCATCACCCAGGGCGAGGCCACGGCCGAGGCGACCTGGCGCGGCGACACCGAACCCACGGCCCTGCCGTCGACCGAGCCGCTGACCCTGACCGCCACGGGCGACGTCCCCTCGGTGACCGGGCAGAGCACGGGTGAACTCACCATGAAGGCGGGCGACTTCGCCCTCGACCTCGCCCTGACCACCGCGGACGGCGGTGCCACCGACCCCGCCACGGTCACCGTCGACTGCACCCTCTCCGACGGGGCCCCGGACGGGGGCCGGCTGGCCGCCGTCCGGGTCGGCACGGACGAGGACGGGGGCACCGACACCCCGAGCGGATCGCCGTCCGGGGCGCCCTCCGGTGCGCCTACCGCCTCCGGCACACCGGGGCAGTCGGAGAAGGACCCGGCGGACCGGCAGGGCCGGCGCGCCCCGAAGGTCGCCGAGCCCGGTCCTGGCGGTGGCACCGCCGACCGCTCCGCGCCGACCTGCAAGTACGACGAGAAGCACCCGGCAGGACCGATGTCGCTGAACGCCTACATCACCGGCTACTCCAACGTGAACAAGCTCGACGGCGCCGCGCTGATCCCGCCGTTCTGCACGCTCATCACCCAGGGGGAGCCCGAGTTCGTGTTCTTCCCGGACGGCACCGGCGCCACCATCACCCAGAGCTCCACCGCCGACCTCTACTACCGGCAGCGTCTGCAGACCCCGCCCTTCGAGGCCACCTTCCTGACGTTCGACTTCACGCCCACCACGGCCACGATGGTGCTGGAGCAGACGGGTCCGATGACCATCGACTCGCACGGCACCACCGACTTCATGTTCACCAGCACGGACACCTACGTCCGCGCGCCGCTCGTGCTCCGGGTGACATCGCTGAAGGTCAACGGCACGCCGCTGGACGTCGGGAAGAAGTGCCGCACCAAGACGTCCCTCGCCTCCCCGGACCCGGAACCGGCGAAGCACCCCGGCGACCACCTGGTCCTGCACGGCCGGGGCGAACAGGTCACCGGCGAGCCCGCCACCGGCTATCTGCTGCTGTCCGGCGGCCCGCTGACCGGCAAGGTCTCCATCCCCGCCTTCACGGGCTGCGCCACCGCCGACGGCGAGAACCTCGACCGTCTGCTCACGGCCTCGGTCTCCGGCCCCGACAACTACGTCAAGCAGATCCAGGGGCAGACCTGCTTCGTCTCGGCCGACGAGCTCAACCCCGACGAGTGCACCGACGACGCCCAGCCCCGCAAGGTGCCCGTCGCCGAACGCTGACCCCCTCCCCCGCGCCCCCACTCCTCTCCGCGCCCCCTCTCCTCTCCGCCCCCCAACTCCCCGACCCGGAAGGCCACATGATGCGGTTTCCTCTCGGCGCCAGATTCGCCACCACCGCCACCGTCCTAGGCACCGCGCTCGGCGTCTTCGCCTCCATCGGCACCGCCACCGCGGCCGCCCCCGCGCCGAACGGCGAGTGGGCGCCCTTCACCCGCTGTCCCGTGGTCGCTCCGGAGATGCTGGCCGCCGACGGCCTGGACAAGACCCCGCAGTGCGTGGTCTCCAGCTCGCTGAGCGGCTCCATCAAGCTGGGCAAGACCACGGTCCCCACCGGCCGGACCAACCTCCAGATGGGCGTCGTCCAGAACGCGGACGGGACCAGCTCCGTTGTGGCCCCGTCCGGCGGCGCCCTCATCGCCGACTCCGCGACCGTTCCCGGCGGACTGCTGGGGCTGATGTGCCCGAGCAACATCCCCGCGATCACCGACATCTGCAAGCAGCTCGACAACAGCTCGCTCAACAAGATCACCGCGACGGTGGAGTCCGTCGGCGCCCCGTACGACTTCGACCAGACGGCCGGCATCGTCACCGACAAGCCCATCGTCGCCATACCGGTCCGCATCCATCTGCAGAACCCGTTCCTCGGCGGCAAGTGCTACATCGGCACGGCCGCCAAGCCCGTCGTGCTGCGCCCGAAGAACCTGCAGTTCCCCGAGTTCGGCATGTCGTTCTTCCGTGGTGACGGCACGGCCGACGACGAGGGCGAGATGAGCCGGATCGACCTCACCAAGGCCACCCAGAACGACAGCACCTTCGCCGTGCCGGGCGCCGGCGGCTGCGGGCTCGGCCTGTTCGGTCTGATCGACGCTGCGGTCAACGCCAAGACCGGGCTGCCCTCCGCCAGCGGAAACAACAGCCTGACGCTCAACGACACCCAGACACACCTGGCCGGCCTGAACGCCCCCGGCACCTTCGCCCCCGACGCGGGCAAGCGCCTCGCGCAGAACTGGCACTCCGCCGTCGATTAATGGCCGCGCGACGGCGGTTCCCAGCCGTCCCAGCAGCGCCACCACGTCCCACCGCGCCGAAATGTGCACGGACTGTGTACGTCCCATGAAAGTTGACCTAGCTTCAACAGCCCAGACATGCGTCACCTCAAGTCCGGTCGTGTGCCTCTCCGTTGGCGTGCCGGAGCACACGGCCGGTGCGCCATGGGCACCGAAGAGCAAGGGACGGCACTCATGCCCTCATCCACGCGACCACCTGAGGTCGGTGAACCGCTGGAACCCCTCCCCAAGGAGTTCGCCGCCTTCATGAGACCGGAGTTACCCGGCCTCATGAAGGAGATCGGCGCCGAGGTCACCCGGGCCTACCCGGTGTACGGGCGGCTGCTCAACGGCCCCAACGCCGAGCCCATCCGGCAGGGCGTCGAGCAGGCCCTGTCCGCCTTCGTGGACCGCGTCGCCGAACCCGGCAAGAACGCCGCGCTCCGCGACGAACTGCTGCGCAAGTTCGGCCGCGTGGAGGCCTACGAGGGACGCGCCCTGGAGACCCTCCGGGGCGCGTACCGGCTCGGCGCCCGTATCGCGCTGCGCCGCGTCAAGGCGGTGGGCCGGCAGTACCGGCTCTCCCCCACCCTGATCCTGGCCTTCGCCGACGCCCTGTTCGCCTACGTCGACGAGCTGGAGCAGATCTCCCGCGAGGGCTACGTCGAGGTGCAGTCACGCGCCTTCTCCGAGGTTCCGGCGCGGCGCCGCCGGCTGCTCCATCTCATCCTGGCCGCTCCCCCGCTGCCCCAGGCGCTCACCGCGCTCTGCGAGGCCGCCGCCTGGCAGCTGCCCTCCCACGTCACCATGGTCGCCCTGCGCACGCCGGTCCCCAGGCACCTGGAGGCGGCGCTGGCCGACGACGTCCTCATGGACCTGGACATCCCGCAGCCGCATCTGCTGGTGCCCGGGAGCTTCACCGCGGAGCGCCTGGCGATGCTGGACGCCGCGCTGGCGGGCGGGCGTGCCGTCCTGGGGCCGACCGTGCCGCCGGCCCAGGCCGCCGACTCCATCCGCTGGGCGCGCCGCACGCTCCAGCTCATCGACGAAGGCGTGGTGGCCGACGCTCCCGTGGTCCGCTGCGACGACCACCTGGTGACGCTGTGGCTGCTGTCGGACCCGGCCCTGGTGGCCCACCTCGCGGCCGGGGAGCTGGCCCCGATCGACCATCTGCCGGCCAACCGGCGCGACCGGCTCGTGGAGACCCTGCGCGTGCACGTCTCCACGCGGGCGCCGGCGGAGCAGGTCGGCGAGATGCTCGGCGTGCATGCCCAGACCGTCCGCTATCGCCTGCGGAACCTGGACGTCCTGCTGGGCGACCGCCTCACCGACCCCGACCACCGCTTCGCCCTGGAAGCCTCCCTGCGCGCCCTGCACCTGCTCTCCCGCGAGGGCGGGGAGTAGGGCCGGGCCCAGGACCTCTGCCGGCTACCCCGAAGCAACCGTTGGCCGACTCAGGCCGCGAGCCGCAACTCCTGCCGGACCACGATCGCGTTGAGCCTGATCGCGTACTGGGCGACGTCGGACGCCGTCAGCACCCCGACGTCCGCCTTGTCCAGCGCCACGCTCACATCGATGCAGAAGGCGATCGCGTACATGTGCTCGCCCGTCTCCTCCCCCTGGAGGGCGAAGAACAGGTCCCGGTAGTAGCTGGTGCGGCCGGGGGCCTGCTCGTAGAAGGCGAGGCCCGGCTTGCCCTCCTGGACGTCGAGGCCGGTGAACGCGCCCACGAGTTCCCGCTCGATGGCCTCCCAGAACGCGGCACCCACCAGCGCGTCCGGCAGCGCCTGGCGCACCGCCTCCTGCAAGGAGATCGCCATGACCCCGACGGGAGCGGTCTCCTGCAGACCCCAGCCGTGGACCAGCTTCACGATGTCCCCACCGGGAATGGCGGCGACGGCTTCGCGGATGTGCCCGAAGTCGTAGCCGACCGTCGCCGGGGCGATCGCCGCCTGGAACACCTGGTCGATCTCCTGGGCCTGCTCCCGGTACGCCGGGTCCACCTCGATGACGGTTCTGAAGCTGGCGGCCATGACTCACTCCTCCTACGGCACCGTGTCGGTGTCGTCGCTGGTCGGTTCGGGACGCTGATCAAGAAGGGGCAGTATGCCGAGCCTCACCCCCGGCGGGCGGAACTGTCCGCCGTGCGGACACGAGGGGAAGGCCTGGTCAGCGGCGCAGGACGGCGGCGCGTTGTCGTACCGTCGGGGAGACGCCCCCTCAAGGCCGGAGCAGGCGCGGCATAGAGTCGGCGACGCAGGTGCCGGCCCCCCCTCCACGGGGTAGCCGGGCCAGACCCCCTTATTCACCAGCACTGACGACGAGGAGCAGCCGTGACCGATCCGGCGTCCATCACCCTGCAGCAGGAGATCGCACGGGACCTCCAGGTGTCCGCGAGTTTCGACGTGGAGTCGGAGATCGAGCGCAGGGTCGCCTTCCTGGCCGAACGGCTGACGTCCACGGGACTGCGCGCCCTCGTCCTCGGCATCAGCGGCGGCGTGGACTCGACGACCGCGGGCCGGCTCTGCCAGCTGGCCGTGGAGCGGGTCCGGGCCGCCGGGCACGACGCGACCTTCTACGCCATGCGGCTGCCGTACGGGGTCCAGGCGGACGAACACGATGCCCAGCTGGCCCTGGAGTTCATCCGCGCCGACCGGGTCCTGACGGTGGACGTGCGGCCGGCGAGCGACGCGGCCCTGGAGGCCGTGGTGAACGGTGGGGTGGTCTTCCGGGACGAGCGCCACCAGGACTTCGTACAGGGCAACATCAAGGCCCGGCAGCGGATGATCGCGCAGTACGCGGTCGCGGGCGCGCACGACGGGCTCGTGGTGGGCACGGACCAGGCGGCCGAAGCGGTCTCCGGCTTCTTCACCAAGTACGGGGACGGCGCGGCGGACCTCGTACCGCTGACGGGGCTGACCAAGCGGCGGGTGCGGGCACTGGCCGAAGCGCTGGGCGCGCCGGCCGCGCTGGTGGGGAAGGTCCCGACGGCGGATCTGGAGACGCTGGATCCCGGCAAGACCGACGAGGCCGCCCTCGGGGTGACGTACGACGAGATCGACGACTTCCTGGAGGGCAAGCCGGTGGACGAGCGGGCCTACGAGTCCATCACCAGCCGCTATCGCCTGACCGAGCACAAGCGCCAGCTGCCCATCGCACCCTGAGTTCCGCGACGGACGGGGCGGGCGGCAGCCTCCGACACGGCGCGCACCACACCGCGCCGGCTAGAGGGTGACGACCCGCTCCGGCGGCACGTCGCCCGCCCGCTCGTGGTGGCGGCGGGCGATGTTCCGTTCCAGCAGGCGAGTGGAGGCGGCGACTCCGATGCCCCGCCCGGGCTCCACGGACGGCAGCCTGCCGTCGGCACGCTTCAGTTCGGTGAGGGCGGACTCCATCGCTTCGTGGGCGGCGAAGAGACAGGGCGTGCTGTAGATGGCCACGTCCACGCCGAGCCGCGTGAGTTCGTCGAGCGAGAGACGCGGGGACTTGCCCCCCGCGATCTGGTTGAAGAGCAGCGGCTTGCCGTCGACCACCTCGCGGATCCGGTGGATCCACTCCACGTCGCGCACTCCGTCCACCAGGACCACGTCCGCGTCAGTGGTGGCGAGGTGCCCTGCGCGTTCGATGATGTCCTCCGGGTCGGTGGCGTCCGTGCGGGCCACCACGACCATGTCCTTGCGGGTCTGCAGCACCATGTCCAGTTTGGCCAGGTACTCGTCGAGGGGCAGGATCTGCTTGCCGTCCGCGTGCCCGCACCGGCGGGGCCGCTTCTGGTCCTCGAGGATGACCCCGGAAGCCCCGATCCGTTCCAAGCTCTCCACCACGTGACACGCCGTTTCGGGATCGGCGTACCCGTCGTCGATGTCCACGAGCAGGTGGTGCCGCGGGAAGGCCCCGCGCAGCCGCTGCACGAACGCCACCATGTCCGGCCAGGCGATGAACCCGATGTCGGGCAGTCCGTAGTACGAGGCGGCGAAACCGAAGCCGGACACGAACAGGCCGTCGTAGTGGCCGGCGGCGACGGACGCCGAGTACATGTCGTACACGCCGATCAGGGGAGTCGTGTGCGGCTCGGCGATCCGCTCGCGCAGTCGGTTTCCGTGATCCACGGTCTGGCTCCTGGAGGTGTGCGGCAACAATGTGCGCGGTGACGGGGTGGGTTACGGGGACAGCATGTGGTCGGAACCGAGCATGCCGGTCCCGACCCCCGGGCCTCCTCACCCTCACGGCGCAGTGACTTCACCGGAGAAACGTCACTCTCGGGGGCGGCCGCCACGGTCCCCGCCCGTCCGTGTGAGACACCTCATACGCGTGCGTGCCTGTGCCTGTGTCAGCTGCACACCTTCCTTCGTGTCCGGGACTTACCTATAGGTATGTCCTTACGGAACGTAAGCCCCCACTCCTAGCGTCGGCTGCCTCAGTGCACTACGAGCGCCGCAGTGCACGACGAACCAGGAGCGCAACATGATCGTGGTGACCGGGGCGACCGGGAACGTGGGCCGGCCTCTGACGCAGGCCCTGGCCGAGGCGGGCGAGCAGGTGACGGCGGTGTCGCGGAACGCGGCGGCCGTACCGGGCGGAGTCCGACAGGTGGTGGCCGACCTGTCCGAACCCACCAGTCTGATCCCGGCGTTGGACGGGGCGAAGGCACTGTTCCTCCTGCTCTCCGGCGACCTTCACGCCCTTCACGCCAGACCGGCCGACCTCATCGACGCGGCCGTGGCCCACGGCGTCCGCCGCGTCGTCCTGCTGTCCTCGCAGGGCGTGGCGACCAGGCCGATGGGGCCGACGCGGGTCGCGATGCGCACGTTGGAGGACGCGCTGCGGGACTCCGGCCTGGACTGGGCCGTCCTGCGACCGGGCGGCTTCGCATCCAACGCCCTCGCCTGGGCGGAATCCATCCGCGCGGACGGGACGGTCGCCGCGCCCTTCGGCGACGTCGGGGTTCCGGTCGTCGACCCGGTGGACATCGCCGAGGTCGCGGCCGCCTGCCTGCGGGACGACCGGCACACCGGCGAGGTCTTCGAGCTGACCGGCCCGGAGGTGATCACACCGCGTCAGCAGGCGGACGTCATCGCTGCCGCGCTCGACTCGCCCGTGCGGTTCCACGAACTCACCCGCGCCGAGGCCAAGGCCGGGATGACCCGGTTCGTGCCGCCGGAACTCGCCGACGACACCCTGGACATCATCGCCGCCCCGAACTCCGCCGAACTGCGGATCAGTCCGGACGTGGAACGCGTCATCGGCCGCGCCCCGCACTCCTTCGCCGACTGGGTCGCCCGCAACATCGCCGTCTTCGGCTAAGGCACCGGACGACTGCGCCACTCGGACTGCCCCGTGCGACCACGGCCGCGCGGGGCAGCCGTCTGGGTGGTCCTGCCGCCCGACCCACCATCAGCCGTGACGGGACGGCCACGTGGCCTCTTCGCCCTCCGGAAGCTCCACCGTCGTGACGACGCGGGTCAGGGACGGCCGACGCGGGACGGATCCGAAACCGAACCGGACCGGGGGCTCCACGGATCTCAGGCCGCCCAGGTCCTCGCCGTTCCAGGCCACCCGTGCCGATGTGACGGTACGCAGGTCCCGGGCCGCGTACCACTCGCGGCGCCCCTCACCCGCGCTCCCCCGTGTCCGCACCCCGGGCAGCAGCAGACGGGCGGGGACGTCGCAGAGCGTGGCCCAGCCGGGACGTGCGGCAAGGCGGCCCGGCACCAGCCTCAGCAGCCGGCCGAGAGGGGTGGAGCGTCCGGGCGTGAAGGTGGCGCGCAGCGGACCGGCCGTCACGGCCCATTGGTCCCGTCCGGGCGCGACGGCGACGGCGCACATGACGGTCTCGTCGAACCGGTAGGTGGCGGCGACGAAGCGCGCCACGCGCTCGGACGGCGCCAGGAGCACCCGCTGCCCGTCGGCCCTCTCCACCATCACGTCGGCGAAGGAGCCCAGCGGGGACAGCGGCCAATACCCCACCACCAGGCGCAGACCCGCGGCGGTTCCCAGCCCCGCGATCCACCCGTCGAACCGCACGCGTCGCGCCGTGCTCATCGGCTCCTCCTCGCTCGTCCGTGGCCGTCGCCGCCCGTGTCAGCTCTTGGGCATGAGCACGGTGTCGATGATGTAGACGTTGGCGTTGGCGGTCTTCACATTGCCGCAGACGACCTCGGCATTGTCGTTGACCTTGAAGGACTCGCCGGACCCGGACGTGGTGAGCTTGCTCTTCTCCAGCGTCGGGAAGGAGCCGTTCTGCAGGTCCTCGGGGGCCAGCTGCTTGCCGACCACGTGGTACGTGAGGATCTTGGTGAGCTGCGCCTTGTCGTTGAGGACCTTGTCGAGGTCCGCCTTGGGGATCTTGTCGAACGCGTCGTTGGTCGGCGCGAAGACGGTGATGTCCTTCGCGTTGTTCAGGGTGTCGACGAGGCCGGCCTTCTTCACGGCCGTCACGAGGGTGGACAGGGCCGGGTTGTTGGAGGCCGCGGTGGCGACGGGGTCCTTGGCCATGCCGTCGAAGCTGCCCTTGCCGTCCTTGGGCACGGACGAACAGCCCGAGCCGAACGGCTCGTTCATGCTGTCCATGTCCTTGGAGGGGCTGCCCTCGTCGGATCCCTTGGACGCGGTGTCCGAAGCGCTGTCGGACGCCTTGTCCTTGGAGTCGCTGTCGGAGCACGCCGTCAGTCCCAGGGGCAACAGGGCGGCGGCGGCGACAACGACGGCTGCACGGCGGATACGAGTCTGCATGGCAATCCCTCGGCGATCAGGTTCCGTGAGGGCTCTCTGCCCTCATCACCGGGAATCCGGAACCGACCGGCACGCGGATTGGTCCGGGATCCGAAAGAGCGGGACGCGAGGCCGGGGCGGACGTGGTTCCCGCGGGTGACCGGGCGGTCATTCGACGGTGACGGCCACCGAGTGCCATCCGGACGCGCCGTCCGGGATGGTGCGGGTGCGCCGGTCCGTCTGGGTCTCGCCCGTACGGTCCGTGGCGCGGACGGCCAGCGTGTGGCCGCCTTTCTCCGCCTGCCAGGGATACGACCACTGGCGCCAGGTGTCACGGGTGTCCTCGGCGGCCAGATCGGCCTCCCGCCACGGCCCGTCGTCGACGCGGACCTCGACCTTGTCGATGCCGCGGTGCTGGGCCCAGGCCACTCCGGCGACCATGACCGTGCCCGCCTTGGGACGTCCGAACGGCTTGGGGGTGTCGATGCGCGACTGGGTCTTGATGGGCGCGCGTCGGGCCCAGTCACGTTTGACCCAGTAGGAGTCGTAGGAGTCGAACGTGGTGAGTTCGATGTCCTGGATCCATTTGCAGGCCGATACGTACCCGTAGAGGCCGGGGACGACCATGCGGACGGGGAAGCCGTGCTCGAACGGCAGCGGCCGGCCGTTCATGCCGAGGGCGAGCATCGCGTCCCGGCCGTCCATGACGTCCTCCACCGGTGTGCCGATGGTCATGCCGTCCACGGAGCGCGCCACCAGCTGATCCGCCGGCCCGCCCTTGGCGGGTGGCTTCACGCCGCACCGGGTCAGGAGGTCGGCCAGACGGACGCCGATCCAGCGGGCGTTGCCGACGTACGGCCCGCCGACCTCGTTGGACACGCAGGTCAGGGTGATGTCCCGTTCGATGAGCGGCATGCCGAGCAAGTCGTCGTAGGAGAGCGTCAGTTCGGGGCCCACCCCCTTGCCGTGGATGCGCAGCTCCCATCGTGTGGCGTCGACCTTGGGTACGACCAGGGCGGTGTCGACACGGTAGAAGTCGCCGTTGGGGGTCATGAACGGGCTGAGGCCGCTGATCCGCGGGGCGGCACCGCGCGGGACGGAGGCGGCGCGCGAGGACGGGGCGGGCAGCCTGACGTCGTTGCGTGAGGCGACCGCGTCCTTTCCCTGTACGCCGTTCAGTGCCCGGCCCGCCAGTCCGGCACCGGTCGAGGCGGCGGCCGCCGCGGTGGCCGCGAGGATGAACCGCCGGCGGTCCCACGAGAGCCCGGGGCCGGCAGCCGACGCCGCCGTCCCGGCCCGTCCCCGAACTGGGTCGAGCCGCCCGGCCAGCCAGTACAAAAGGGCCGCCCCGGCCACGGCCCCCACAACCGACGGCAGGGCGTCGGCAGGACCGGTGGAGTCGGGGCGGCCGACCGCCGCGAGCGCGCCCACGAGGCCGAAGGTGAGGACGCCGATCGAACCGATCAGCCGCCACCGTGCGGCGAGCATGCCGAGGACCAGCGCGAGCACCCCGAGTACGGCGAGGATGCCGAGTTGCAGGATGAGCTTGTCGTTGGTGCCGAAGTGGCGGATGGCCCAGTCCTTGACCGGGGCCGGTGTGCGGTCGATCGCGGCTCCGCCGACCGCGATGACGGGGCCCGCCTCGGGCCGTACGGCGGCGGAGACCAGCTCGGCGACCGCGATCGCGGCGTACGCGGCGATCAGGCCGGCCAGGGCGCCCAGTGACAGGCGTCTGATTCCGTGCAGCGGCTGCTGTGTAACGTCATCCATGCTCAGGAATCCGTCCCGGCCTCGCGTCCGGATTGGTCGGTCACACGGAAGAGCTTGCCGCATTCCGCCTGCCGCGGCCCGGCGGTGCCGTCCGAGGCGATCCCGGCGCCGCAGAGACCGGACCAATCCGCCACCACCGTCGGCTCCGAATCACAGGAGTAGCCAGCGTCGTATGCCTGTTCCTTGGAGGACCGCTGCGTGAAGGAAGTCGTGCACATTGGGGCCCGGACCGTTCCGGGCCCCGATCTTCAAGAGCTCGTCGCTCGGGTCGCCCAGGGCGACCAGAAGGCGTTTTCCGACGTCTACGACGTCGTCGCCGGTCCCGTCCTCGGCGTCGTGCGCGCCGTGCTGCGCGATCACGCCCAGTCCGAGGAGGTGGCCCAGGACGTCCTCCTGGAGGTGTGGCGCACGGCCCCCCGCTACCGGCCGGACGTCGGAACGGCGCGGAACTGGATCCTCACGCTCGCCCACCGCCGGGCGGTGGACCGGGTACGTTCCGCCGAGGCGTCCGCGGCCCGCGACCACAAGGCCGCGATGCTGGCACGCGCCCGGGACTTCGACGAGGTCAGCGAGCAGGTGGAGACCCGCCTCGAACACGAGCAGGTACGTCGGTGCCTGCGCACCCTGACCGAGGTCCAGCACCAGTCCGTCACCCTCGCCTACTACCGCGGCCTCACCTACCGACAGGTGGCGGAACTACTCTCGCTGCCCTTGGGAACGGTCAAGACCCGCCTCAGAGATGGACTCATCCGCCTTCGTGACTGCCTGGGGGTCAGCACGTGACGATCATCGACGACCCGCACCTTCTCACCGGCGCCTATGCCGTGCACGCGCTGGACGACGAAGAGCGTGCGGCGGTGGAAGAACATCTCGCACGGTGTGACAGCTGTGCGCAGGAGGTGCGCGAGTTCACCGAGACCGCCGCCCGTCTGGGGCAGGCCACCATGGTCAGTCCCCGCCGCGGCATGAAGGACGAGGTGTTGCGGCGCATCACCACCGTCCGGCAGGACGTCCCGCAGACCGGGGCCGGCCCCGGCCGGGAGTCCCGACGACCCCGGACACGCCGTCTGTCCCACTGGGCGCTCGCGGCCTGTCTGGCCGTGGCGGCGGGCCTGGGCGGCACCACGGTCTGGCAGCACCAGCAGGCCCAGGACGCCCGCGAACAGGAGCGGCGGACCCAGCGTGAGGCGCAGGGCGTCGCGGCGGTGCTGGCCGCCCCGGACGCCAGGACACGTACGGGGAAGGTGTCCGGAGGGGGCAGCGGGACCGTTGTCGTGTCCGCGAGCCGCGACCGGGCCGCCTTCCTGGCGACCGGTCTGCCCACTCCCCCGCGGGGCAAGGTCTACCAACTGTGGTTCAACGACGACGGAACGATGCGGCCGGCCGGTCTCCTGGACCCCGGCGGGCGCACGGAGACGGTGCTGATGGACGGCCACGTCGACCGGGCGATCGGCATGGGCCTCACCGTGGAACCCTCCGGAGGATCCCCCCGCCCCACCAGCCCGCCGGTGGCGCTGCTGAACTTCCCTGCCTGAGGACCGTCACCGCTCAGACAGCTTCTCGGCCCAGCCGCAGCAGGGCCTCGTCGAGGGCCTTCCTGACCAGCAGGGCGTCCGGGGCCACGGCGGTGACCAGAACGGCGGCGCCCGCGAGGGGGGTGAGGGCCGCCCACTCGCCGAGGAGCGTGGGCTGCGGCTTGGAGTTCTCGAACTCGGGTCGTACCAGCAGGAGTTGACCGACGGCACGGTGGCCCGCAAGGACCGCCGGGCCGTCCCAGCCGCCCGGCGCGCCCGGGCCGCAGGAGAGCTCCTGGTCGAGCAGCGGACGGCCCGCCCGGTGGACGGTGAGGCGGCTGGCGAGGCGGCCCGGGGGCTCCCCGGTGCGGCCGAGTGCCTGTTCCTCGCGGAACACCAGGCGGGCCCCGGCGGCGAGATCGATGCGCGTGGTCACGCGCAGGTCGCTGTCGCACACCGAGATCAACTGTTCGGGCAGCCAGCGCAGTTCCGCGTCGTCGTCGACGGTGAGCCGGACGTCGTACCGCGCCTTCGACTCCTGCTGGCCCGGCAGGGCGATGGTGGCCGCCGCCGAGCCGACGTGCAGCGCCGCGCCGGGGCGGACGGCCGCCTCCACGGTGAGGTGGTCGCCGCCGAGGGGGCCGCTCATCGCGCCGACCAGCGTGACGTGCGCCGCCGGTCCCGTGGAGCGGGTGCGGCGCAGGGCGAGCGGGCCCTCGCCGTCGAGGACGGGCAGGGAGGTGCGGCCGCGGCCGTCGGCGCGCGCCTCGACGCGGGCGGTGGCGCGGATGCCCGCGCCGCCGGCGCCGAGGGGCGCACCCGTGACGGTCCGCCGGCCCAGGTCCACCGTCACGCCGACGCGGTCCACGCCGCGTACTGCGCACGGACCCAGGCGGCGACCGGTCCGACGCCCTCGGCCGACCGCAACGACTGGAAGGCGACGGGGAGTTCGGCGCGCTGCGCCTTCGCGTCGGCGGCCATCCGGGCGAGGTCGGAGCCGACGTGCGGGGCGAGGTCGGTCTTGTTGACCACCAGCAGGTCGGCGGTGGAGACGCCCGGGCCGCCCTTGCGCGGGATGTCGTCGCCGCCCGCGACGTCGATGACGAAGATCTGCGCGTCGACGAGGCCCTTGGAGAAGGTGGCCGTGAGGTTGTCGCCGCCGGACTCGACGAGGATCAGGTCGAGCGGGCCGACCTCGTCCTCCAGGTCCTCGACGGCCTCCAGGTTGGCGGAGATGTCGTCGCGGATGGCGGTGTGCGGGCAGGCGCCGGTCTCCACGGCGGTGATGCGCTCGGGCGGCAGCACGGCCTCGCGCAGCAGGAACTCGGCGTCCTCGCGGGTGTAGATGTCGTTCGTGACGACGGCGAGGGAGAGTTCGTCGCGCAGCTCGCGGCAGAGCGCGGCGACGGTCGCGGTCTTGCCGGAGCCGACCGGGCCGCCGAGCCCGATGCGCAGCGCGCGGCGGGTGCCGTCGGGACGGTGGGCGTCGGCGCTGACGGCGGCGGGACCGTCGTGCGAGTGGTCCAGGTGCATGGTGCAGCTCCTTCAGGTGATGCGAGTGGTGCAGGTAGTGCCGGTGGTGTGGGTAGTGCCGGTGGTGTGGGTAGTGCCGGTGGTGTGGGGTGGTGAGAGGTCCGCTGGTCGGGGTGGTGGGAGGTCCGCACCGGACACGGGTTCGGCCTCGCCGCGGTGCCGTGGCGTGCTGTCAGGAGGCGAAGAGCCGTACCGGCCAGCCGGCGTGCGCCTCCGCACTGATCTCCAGGAGGGGCGCCGACGCCGCGGGCAGTGCCTCGACGCCCTCGTCGACCGCGTCTCTCGCCGCGTCGGCCGCCCGCCGCGCCACGTCGTCGAGGTCCGGGGCGAGCCGGGCCAGGACCGCCGTGGCGTCGAACGGGTCGAGGCTGAGCAGCCGCACGGTGGCCGTCGCGGGCCCGCTGATCCCCTCGTACGCCGAGCAGTACGCGGCGTCGTCGGGCCCGAGCCCCGCCGCGCGTGCGGCGAGGCCGAGGACGACGGGCTGGTGGGCCCCCTTGGGGAACTGCCGTGCCAGCGCGTCGAGTTCGAGGTGCGGCCAGGTGGCGCGGGCGGCCCGCATCATCTGGCGGCCGAGTCGACGCGCGGCCGTGCGCAGGGCGGGCGAGGGGGTGCGGGCGTCCGCGGCCTCGTCCAGGGTGACCGGGTCGATGCCGAGGGCGGCGGCCGCCGCCAGGGCCGCCGCCACCAGACCGGAGGTGTGCAGCCGTCCCCGGCAGAACGCCTCCAGGCTCGCGGCACCGGTGATCCGGCCCGCCTTGACGGCCGCCTCGGCCCCGCCGGAGTGGGCGTGCCCGCCGGCGGGGAAGCGGCCGTCGGCCAGGACGAGGAATGCTGCTCGTGACATGGGAATCGTCGCCTGAACGCTTCGGGGCCGTCAGAAGAGGAAGTACCGCTGGGCGAGCGGCAGTTCGACGGCCGGTGACGGTTCGACGAGTTCGCCGTCGATGGTGACGGCGAAGCTGTCCGGCGCGACCTCGACCCGGGGCAGCGCGTCGTTCTCGCGCATGTCGGCCTTGCTGCGGCCCCGGGTGGAGCGGATGGCGGCGAACGGCTTGTCCAGGCCGAGGCGTTCCGGCAGGCCGTCGTCGAGCGCCGACTGCGTCACGAAGTTGATCGAGTTGAGACTCGGCGCCTTCCCGTGCGCCCCGTACATGCGGCGCGGCAGGACCGGCTGCGGGGTCGGGATGGAGGCGTTGGCGTCGCCCATCTGCGCGTACGCGATCTGGCCGCCCTTGAGGACCACCTGCGGCTTGACGCCGAAGAAGGCCGGTTCCCACAGCACCAGGTCGGCGAGCTTGCCGGGTTCGACCGAGCCGAGCTCGTGGTCGATGCCCTGGGCGACGGCGGCGTTGATCGTGTATTTGGCGACATAGCGACGCGCGCGGCGGTTGTCGGCGCGGGTGTCCCCCGGCAGGAATCCCCGGCGCCGCTTCATGACGTGGGCGGTCTGCCAGGTACGCATGACGACTTCGCCGATGCGGCCCATGGCCTGGGAGTCCGAGGACATGATCGAGATGGCACCGAGGTCGTGCAGGATGTCCTCCGCCCCGATGGTGGAGGGGCGGATGCGGGACTCCGCGAAGGCGAGGTCCTCGGGAACGGCCGGGTTGAGGTGGTGGCAGACCATCAGCATGTCGAGGTGTTCCTCGACGGTGTTGACGGTGTGCGGCCGGGTCGGATTGGTGGAGCTCGGCAGCATGTTGGGGAGCGAGACCGCCGTGATCATGTCGGGGGCGTGACCGCCGCCCGCGCCCTCCACGTGGAAGGCGTGCAGGGTGCGCCCCGCGACCGCGTCGAACGTCGCGTCGATGAAGCCCGCCTCGTTCAACGTGTCGGTGTGCACGGCCAGTTGGGCGCCGGTCTCCTCGCACACGGTCAGGCAGGCGTCGATGGTGGCGGGCGTGGCGCCCCAGTCCTCATGGATCTTGAAACTGACGGCGCCGGCCCGCAACTGGGCGTGCATCGACTCGGAGTTGACGGTGTTGCCCTTGCCGAGGAACCCGATGTTGACGGGGCTGGACTCCAGCGCCGCGAACATCCGGGACAGATGCCAGGCACCGGGCGTGATGGTGGTCGCCTTGCTGCCCTCGGCCGGCCCTGTGCCGCCGCCGAAGAGGGTGGTGACGCCGGAGGCGAGCGCCTCGTCGACGATGGTCGGCGAGATGAAGTGGATGTGGGTGTCGATGCCGCCCGCGGTGAGTATCTTGCCGTTGCCGGCGATCACTTCGGTCTCCGGCCCGATCACGAGGTCGGGGTGGACGCCGTCCATCGTGTCCGGGTTGCCGGACTTCCCGACAGCGGCGATGCGGCCGTCACGGATGCCGATGTCGGCCTTGACGATGCCCCAGTGGTCGATGACGACCGCGCCGGTGATGACGGTGTCGGGCGCGCCTTCGGCCCGGGTGGTGCGCGACTGGCCCATCGACTCGCGGATGACCTTGCCGCCGCCGAACACCGACTCGTCGCCGGAGCGGCCGGGACCGCCCGAGCGGTCCTCCTCGATCTCGATCAGCAGGTCGGTGTCGGCCAGCCGGATCCGGTCGCCGGTGGTGGGGCCGAACAGATCGGCGTACGCGGCGCGGGACAGCTCAGGCATCGAGGGCTCCTCCGGTCTCACCGCGCAGGCCGGGCACGATGCGCTTGCCGGCCAGCGGGACGAGTTCGACGTCGACGGGGATTCCGGGCTCGAAGCGCACGGCGGTACCCGCGGCCACGTTGAGCCGCTTTCCGTGCGCGGCGCCGCGGTCGAAGTCCAGACCCGGGTTGGCCTCGGCGAAGTGGTAGTGGGAGCCGACCTGTACGGGACGGTCGGCGGCGTTGAGGACGGTGAGGCGGGTGACCTCGCGGCCCTCGTTGAAGGCGATGGGGTCGTCCGCGAAAAGGATCTCCCCGGGGACCATTCCCTGGCCCGAGCCGTGCGTTGCGGCATGCATGAGGCGCGAACTCCCGTCAGACGATCGGCTCGTGGACGGTGACGAGCTTCGTGCCGTCCGGGAAGGTGGCCTCCACCTGGACGTCGTGGATCATCTCCGGGATGCCCTCCATGACGTCGTCGCGCGTGAGAACGCCTCGCCCGGAGGACATCAGCTCGGCGACGGAGCGGCCGTCGCGGGCGCCTTCCAGGATGTGCGAGGTGATGAGGGCGATGGCCTCGGGGTGGTTGAGTCGCAGCCCCCGCGCCCTTCGCTTCTCGGCCACGTCCGCGGCCACATGGATGAGCAGTCTCTCCTGCTCGTGCGGGGTCAGTTGCACGCGTCCCACCTCAACAGTTCTCACTCCGAACCATGCGGGGTCCGGCTGCCGCGGCCACCGCGACGGATATAGATGTAACACACAGCGAAGGTGCGCGATCTTGCGCACCCCGGACAGGAAATCCGCTGGTGGCGTGGCACGGAAGGTAGTTGGGAGGAGTTTCAACGAGGTTAACCAGTCATTGACCGACCCATGACCATCGACTGGTCTACGCCATACCCGTCGGCCGAGCGGCGCCCCATTTGTCCATCCTGTGAATGTGCGCCCTTACGTGGCGTCCGGCCCCCGGCGCTCCGCCGCGATGCCGAACCGCTGCCGCTGCGAGGAGCCGGGCGACGCGGACCCGAGCGAGGTGACGGTGCTGACCGTCGACTCCTCCACGGCTTCCACGGCCTCCGCGAGCGCTTCGAGACGCTCCAGGTCCTCGGCGGAGACGAGCGCCACGAGCGGCTTGCCGTGCCGGGTGACGACGACGCGCTCGCCGCCGTACACGACGCGGTTGATCAGCTCGGCGAACTCTGCGCGGGCTTGCGTCACCGGAATCTCGTAGGCCATGCGTCCAGCTTAAGCGGCACCCTTCCGACGCCGCGGGCGCGAGCGGTCCCCGCGCCGCCGTCACGCAGTCCATCCAGCACCCACCCACCGGACCGTACGTCCTGTACATTTTGTACAGAACCCGATCGCGCCGCGACCGGAGGAAGAGAGGCGTGCCATGAACCGTCCTTCTGCCCGTTACGTCCTGCCCGAGTTCACCGAGCGCACCAGTTCGGGGACGCGGACCATGGACCCGTACTCCAAGCTCCTGGAGGAGCGGATCGTCTTCCTGGGCACTCCCGTCGACGCCACCTCGGCGAACGACGTGATGGCGCAGTTCATGCACCTCGAGCACCAGGCGCCCGACCGCGACATCTCGCTGTACATCAACTCCCCCGGCGGCTCGTTCAGCGCCATGACGGCGATCTACGACACGATGCGGTTCGTGACGTGCGACGTGGAGACGGTCTGCCTCGGCCAGGCCGCCTCGGTCGCCGCCGTCCTGCTCGCCGCCGGCACCCCCGGCAAACGGTCCGCGCTGCCCGGGGCGCGGCTCCTGATCCGCCAGCCGGAGATCTCCGAGCCGATCCAGGGCCAGGCGACCGACCTCGCCATCCAGGCCGACGAACTCCAGCGCACCAGGGGGATGTTGGAGGCGATGCTCGTCCGGCACACCGGGCAGAGCCCCGACCGGATCACCGCGGACATCGAGCGGGACAAGATCCTCGACGCCCAAGGAGCCCTGGAGTACGGGCTCGTGGACCGGATCATCCCGAGCCGCAAGAGCTCGCTCGCGGCACGGGATGCGAGGTGACCCGCCGATGCTGCCTCCCGAACTGCCACCCCTGCCGGCCCTGACACGCGCCGAGGCGGAACTGGTCGACCGCTATCTGGAAGTCGTCGACCTGCTCGGCAGGATCAATCCGGCCCGCGCCGAGCACACTTATGGTGGGCTCAGGGCCGCCCAGGCGCTGGTCGGCCGGGCGAGTGCCCTGCGGGACGCGCTCGCCCTCATGCACCGGCGGGGCGAGAGCGAGGTGCACGCGCCCACGCTCGCCCGGGCCTTGCGCGTCCTCGACGGCGAACGGCGCGCCGGGCGCGTCACCCTGCCGCCCCCGACGGGCGGCTGAGCCCTCGTCAATCGCCCACCGCCCGGAGCCGAACCGTCCGGGCCCCGTGTGAAGCGGACCAGTCGGGCTACCCCGGACGGCGTATTTCCACCTCCCCCTTCACACGGTCTGCGGTTGCGCCCGACGCCTGCAGCAGGTCCGGAATATGGCGTTCCGTTGCTGGTCGAGTCATCGTCAGGCGATGCGTCGACTAGTCCATTTCGGCTGTGTCCACCTGAACAGGTCAGTCGTGAGGAGCCTCACAAAAGGCCGTTTCGGCTCGGTTTTCGGGCCTGTTTCGGGTCAAGATCCCTTCCGACGACAAGCCCCCGCCGCAGCGGCGGGGCGGTCCGGGCGGACGCCGAGTCCTGCCGCCGCCCGGATGACCGGTCGACATCTGTGCAACGGCAGGAGTGGAGGACCCAGCACGACGGGCCCGTCCGGACAGTCCGGACGACGTCCTTGGGGTGAAGCCGCAGAGCACGCCGCGGCCGGGCATCTTCGCCTGCCCGAACCCGACAGGTCATCCTTCACAGGCGGCTGACGAAGGGTTGCGCATGACCGCGCTGAATCACGTTCCGTCGCTGCTCAGCAGGACCGGTGCCGCATCGGTCCTCACGCTCGCCGTCGTAGGCGGCACCGTCGTGGCCCCCGGGCTCACCTCGGAGGCCCAGGCAGCGACCCACGGGGCCAAGGCGCTCCAGATCGCGGCGTCGAAGAAGGGCTCCCCGTACGCCTACGGGGCCGCGGGGCCGCACCGGTTCGACTGCTCCGGCCTGACGCTCTACTCGTTCAAGCGAACGGGCAAGAAGCTGCCGCGCACCGCCGCCGCGCAGTACAACAAGACCAAGCACCTCTCCCGGTCCCAGCGCTCCCGCGGCGACCTGGTGTTCTTCCACTCCGGGCGGAACGTCTACCACGTGGGCATCTACGCCGGGAACAACCGCATCTGGCACTCCCCCAAGTCCGGATCCGTGGTGCGCCTGGAGAAGATCTGGTCCAAGAGCGTCTGGTACGGCAGGGTCCGCTGACCTCACCGGCCCCTCGACGGCCGTCCTGCCGGCCCGTGGACGCCGTGGCGTCGCTCCTCAGTGGGCGGTGTCACGGGGTCTGCGCCGGACGGGCGCCCGCCAGGGAAGCGCGATCCACACGGTCTTGCCGCCCTCGTCGGTCGGGCTGACCGAGAGCCTGCCGCCGCACTCCGCGGTGAGCCAGCGGATGATGACCATGCCGCGGCCGTTGTCCTGCTGGACGGCGGCCGGGAGCCGCTTGGGATAGCGCGGGTGGCTGTCGGTGACGCCGATCCGCAGGTGCTCGTCCCGGTCGAGTTCGAGGCCCACGGTGAAGGTGGGCGACTGCCCCAGGGTGTGCTGCACGGCGTTCGTGGTGAGTTCGGAGACGATGAGCCTGATCGTGTCCGCCACCTCGGCGTCGGCGGGCAGGCCCCAGTCGTCGAGCACCCGCATCACGTACTTCCGGGCCGCTGGGACCGAGGCAGGATCGCTCGGCAGGGTGACGGAGGCTTCCTGATGGTCGGCCATGGCGACGCTGTCCCTTTCCCACCGGGACCGGTCTCCGACTGGCGGCGGATGACTCGAGGACCGTCCCGGGCTGGTGCTTCGCGCCAGACTGCCACTCCTTGGCCGGTCACGCGTGGCGATCCACCGAGATGTGCATATATCTGTCGCTCGAAGCGGTGAACTCTGCTACGGCAGACCGTATTTGGGCGCAGCACTCGCGCTTCCTCTAATCTCCCGTACTGCCCCCGTCCAGCCGCCGGGCGCCCCGGCGGCTCCGTCCGGAAGGAGCGGACATGCAGTACGGCCCCGCGGTGCGCCGGCGCCAGCTCGGCGCCGAACTGCGCGCGCTGCGCAGCGAGGCGGGACTCACCAGCAGTGAGGCCGCGGTCCGGCTGGGCTGGCACCAGTCGAAGGTGAGCCGCATCGAGACGGGCCGCAGCGGCGTGAAGGCCTCCGACGTGCGGCTGCTGCTCGCCGCGTACCGGGTGAAGGACTCCCGGCGCAGCGAGCTGCTCATCGCCATCGCGGGCGCCGACGAGACCGGCGCGGGGCGTCGACACTGGTGGCGTGCCTACCGCGATCTGCTGCCCGCCACCTACCGCGATTTCATCAGTCTGGAGTCACAGGCGAGCGGCGTCCGCACCCTGGAGACCAGCGTGGTCCCCGGCTTGCTGCAGACCCCGGACTACGCACGCGCGGTGACCCGGGCGGCGCTCTGCGGGCTGCCGGAGAAGCAGGTCGACGCGCTGGTGGAGGTGCGCCTCGCCCGGCAGGACGTGCTCCGCGCGGACCCGCCGCTGCGGCTGAGCGTGGTCATGGACGAGGCCGTGCTGCACCGGCCGGTGGGCGGAGGGCCGGTCCTGGCAGGGCAGTTGGCGCGGTTGCGGGAGGCGTCGCAGTTGTCCCATGTCCGCATCCAGGTGCTGCCGTTCGCCGCCGGCGAGCATGCGGGTCTGATCGGTTCTTTCGTTATCTTTTCATTTCCGGCCATTGCTGATCTGGATGTGGTTGTTCTCGACCACTTGACGAGTAGCCTCTACCTCGAACGGAAAGAAGACCTCCAGGCGTACACGGAGGCCTTCAACTCCCTTCAGGCACAGGCGCTTTCACCCGAGGAATCAACGGACTTCATCGCCGGACTAGGTAACGGCGCGTAAGGAGGCACCATGACCGCAATGCCTCGGTACGTACCTTCCAGCACGACGCTTCCAGGTGCGCGGTGGCAGCGCAGCAGCTACAGCAACGGAATGAACAACTGTGTCGAGACGGCCACCCTCGACACGAGTCCGCCGACCGGCCTGTGCGCCGTGCGTGACTCGAAGGACGTCGCAGGGCCCGCCCTGCTCTTCTCCCCCGGCCCCTGGGAGACGTTCCTCCACAGCCTCCGGTGAGCCGGCCCGGCCTCCCGCGGACTGGGCACGTTTCACCGGGGTGCTCTGCGGCTGATCACCCGGACCGCATCGGCGATCATCGCGTCGGTGAGGTCGGCCCGGGCGGTCAGCCGCAGTCGTGAGATGCCGTCGGGCACCGACGGCGGCCGGAAGCAGCCCACCGCGAGCCCGTCGGCCCGGCAGTCTGCCGCCCAGCGCACTGCCTGTTCCGGTGACGGCGCGCGCACCGAGACGACGGCGGCGTCGGGGCGCATCGCCGAGAGCCCCTCGGCCGTCAGGCGCCGGTGCAGCTCGGCCGCGACCTCGCGGGCACGGGCGGCGCGTCCGGGTTCGCGGCGCAGCAGGCGCAGGGCCGCCAGTGCGGCGCCGGCCGCGGCGGGCGCGAGACCGGTGTCGAAGATGAACGTACGGGCCGCGTTCACCAGGTGCTCGATGACCCGGGCCGGGCCGAGTACGGCGCCGCCCTGGCTGCCGAAGGACTTGGAGAGGGTGACGGTGACGACGGTGTCGTCCGCGCCCGCGAGCCCCGTCGCGTACGGGGCGCCACGGCCGCCGTCGCCCAGCACACCGAGGCCGTGGGCGTCGTCGACGATCAGTCCGGCGCCGGCCTCCCGGCAGACCGCGGCGAGTTCGGCGAGCGGCGCCATGTCGCCGTCCACCGAGAAGACCGAGTCGGACACCACGACGGCCGGTCCTTCGTGGCCGTCCAGCGTCTTGCGCACCGCTTCGGGGTCCGCGTGCGGCACCACCTGCGTCGTCCCGCGGGCGAGCCGGCAGCCGTCGATCAGCGACGCGTGGTTGCCCGCGTCGGAGACGATCAGCGCGCCGTGCGGGGCGAGCGCGGTGACGGCCGCCAGGTTCGCCGCGTAGCCCGAGGAGAAGACGAGCGCCGCCTCGAACCCGCAGAAGTCGGCGAGCTCGCGCTCCAGTTCGGCGTGGAGTTCCGTGGTACCCGTGACGAGCCGGGAGCCGGTGGCGCCACCGCCCCAGCGCCGGGCCGCGGCCGCCGCGCCCTCGGTGATCTCCGGGTGCCGGGTCAGACCGAGGTAGTCGTTGCCCGCGAGGTCGAGGAGGCCGTCCGCGTCCGCGGGGCGCGGGCGCAGGGTGCGGACGAGTCCGGCGCCGGCGCGCAGCCGCGCCTGTTCGTCGAGCCAGCCGAACGGCGTGCCCGCCGGGGAGCCGGGGGACGCGCTGCTCGGCGCGGTGGACGCGCCCGTCACGGGGTGCCTGTTTGTAGACATTGCACAGACCTTAGCCGTCGTGCCACCTGGCCAGTATGTGGCAATACCCACACCTCAAACCGGTTCTGTTGTGCGAACTCTCCTTGGCCGGGGAGGCTGCCGTGCGTAAGGATCAGCGCCATGGATCTGCTGAACACGCTGGTGGACAAGGGGCTTCGGCGCGAGCTGCCGACCCGCGAAGAGGCGCTGGCCGTGCTGGCCACCTCCGACGACGATCTCCTGGACGTAGTGGCCGCCGCCGGGAGGGTGCGGCGGCAGTGGTTCGGGCGGCGGGTGAAACTCAACTATCTGGTCAACCTCAAGTCGGGTCTGTGCCCCGAGGACTGCTCGTACTGTTCGCAGCGGCTCGGCTCCAAGGCCGAGATCCTCAAGTACACCTGGCTGAAGCCCGACGAGGCCTCGCAGGCCGCGGCGGCCGGTGTCGCGGGCGGCGCGAAGCGGGTCTGCCTGGTGGCCAGCGGCCGGGGGCCGACGGACCGTGACGTCGACCGGGTGGCGCAGACCATCGCGGCGGTCAAGGAGCAGAACGAGGGCGTCGAGGTGTGCGCCTGCCTGGGCCTGCTCTCGGACGGCCAGGCGGAGCGGCTGCGGGGCGCGGGCGCCGACGCCTACAACCACAACCTCAACACGTCCGAGGCGACGTACGCGGGCATCACGAAGACCCACACGTACGCCGACCGCGTCGACACCGTGCAGAAGGCGCACGCGGCGGGCCTGTCCGCCTGCTCCGGGCTGATCGCGGGCATGGGCGAGAGCGACGCGGACCTCGTCGACGTGGTGTACGCGCTGCGCGAGCTCGACCCCGACTCGGTGCCGGTGAACTTCCTGATCCCCTTCGAGGGCACGCCGCTGGCCAAGGAGTGGAACCTCACGCCGCAGCGCTGTCTGCGGATCCTCGCGATGGTCCGGTTCGTCTGCCCGGACGTCGAGGTGCGCATCGCGGGCGGCCGCGAGGTCCATCTGCGCTCGATGCAGCCGCTCGCCCTGCACCTCGCCAACTCCATCTTCCTCGGCGACTACCTGACCAGCGAAGGCCAGGCGGGCCAGGCGGACCTCGACATGATCGCGGACGCCGGCTTCGAGGTGGAGGGCGCGGACGAGGTCACACTGCCGCGGCACCGCGCGGACGCGGCGGCGGGCGGCTGCGGTTCGCACGAGGCGGCCGGGTGTGGGTCCGGGGCGCACGAGGGCGGCGGCTGCGGCACGCACGAGGGCGGCGGCTGTGGTCCGTGCGGTGCTCCTGAGCCGATCGCGGAGCAGTCCGCGGAGCAGGCCGCACAGCCGGTGGGCGAAGCCGCGGCAACGGTCACGGGTTCGGTCTCGGCCTCGGCCGAACCGGGCGAGGTGCGGACGGACCTGGTGGCGGTGCGCCGCCGGGGCGCGGGAACGGACCTGGCGCCCAATGCCTGACCTGTCCACCGCGGAGCTCCTCGCCCTCGACCGGCAGCACGTCTGGCACCCCTACGGGCCGATGCCCGGCCGCCAGGAACCCCTGGTCGTCGAGTCCGCGAGCGGCGTCCGGCTGCGCCTCGCGGGCGGCGGCCCGGAGCTGGTCGACGGGATGTCGTCCTGGTGGTCGGCGATCCACGGCTACAACCACCCCGTCCTCAACGACGCCGTGCGCGGCCAGCTGGACCGCATGAGCCACGTCATGTTCGGCGGGCTCACCCACGAGCCCGCGGTCCGGCTCGCGAAGCGCCTTGTCGACATGTCGCCCGAGGGGCTCGAACACGTCTTCCTCGCCGACTCCGGCTCCGTCTCGGTCGAGGTCGCCCTGAAGATGTGCCTGCAGTACTGGCGCTCCCTCGGCCGCCCCGCGAAGCAGCGGGTGCTGACCTGGCGCGGCGGCTACCACGGGGACACCTGGCAGCCGATGGCCGTCTGCGATCCGGACGGCGGGATGCACGAGCTCTGGCAGGGCGTCCTGCCGCGCCAGGTGTTCGCGGACGCGCCGCCGTCGGCGTACGAGGAGTCGTACGCGACCCATCTGCACGACATGATCGGACGCCACGCCCACGAGCTGGCGGCCGTGATCGTCGAGCCCGTGGTGCAGGGCGCGGGCGGGATGCGGTTCCACTCCCCCGCCTATCTGCGGGTGCTGCGCGAGGCGTGCGACGCGCACGACGTGCTGCTCGTCTTCGACGAGATCGCGACGGGCTTCGGCCGTACGGGAGCGCTGTTCGCGGCGGAGCACGCGGGCGTCACGCCCGATGTGATGTGCCTCGGCAAGTCGTTGACCGGCGGTTATCTGACGCTGGCGGCGACGCTGTGCACGACGCGGGTCGCCGACGGCATCTCACGGGGCGAGGTGCCGGTGCTCGCGCACGGGCCGACGTTCATGGGCAACCCGCTGGCCGCGGCGGTCGCCGGGGCCTCGATCGACCTGCTGCTCGGGCAGGACTGGCAGACCGAGGTCAAGCGCATCGAGTCGGGGCTGCGGGGCGGTCTGGCCGAGGCTGCCGACTCCGCGTCCGTACGGGACGTCCGCGTCCTCGGCGCGATCGGCGTGGTCCAGCTGGACCACCCGGTGGACATGGCGGCGGCGACGCGCGCGGCGGTCCGTGAGGGCGTGTGGCTGCGGCCGTTCCGCGACCTGATCTACACGATGCCCCCGTTCATCACGGGGGACGACGACGTAGCGCGGATCGCCCGCGCGGTGTGCGCCGCGGCACGGGAGGGCTGACATGACGGTGATCATGGTGTCCGGTACGGGCACGGAGATCGGCAAGACGGTGACGACGGCCGCCGTGGCAGCCGTCGCTCTCGCGGCGGGGCGGAGCGTCGCCGTGCTCAAGGGCACGCAGACCGGCGTCGCGCCCGGCGAGCCGGGGGACGCGCAGGAGGTGGCGCGGCTGGCCGGCGACGCCGTCACCACGCTCGAACTCGCCCGTTTCCCCGAGCCGCTGGCCCCCGACACGGCAGCCCGGCGGGCCGGAATGAATCCGGTGAGCCCGCAGGACGTGGCCGACGCCGCCCGGAAGCTGGCCGTCGAGCACGACCTGGTCCTGGTCGAGGGCGCGGGCGGACTGCTCGTACGCCTCGACGACGAGGGCGGCACGCTGGCGGACGTGGCGCGGCTCCTGGACGCGCCGGTCCTGGTGGTCGCCGCGGCGGGGCTCGGCACCCTGAACGCGACGACGCTGACCGCGGAGGCCCTGCGGGTGCGCGGGGTGGCGCAGTTGGGTGTCGTCGTCGGCAGCTGGCCCGCCGCGCCGGACCTGGCGTCCCGGTGCAACCTCGCGGATCTTCCGGGGGCATCCGGCCGGGCCCTGCTCGGGGCGATCCCCGAGGGGTCGGGGCTGCTGGACGGACCGGCCTTCCGCGCGGCGGCCGGGAGTTGGCTCGGGCCCGAGCTCGGCGGCACCTGGGACGGGGCGTCGTTCGCGGAGCGTGAGGCGCCCGCGCCGCGCTGATCCGGCCCCGCCTTCGGTGACCGGTCCGCCGGGGCGAGGCGCCCCGGCGGACCACCCGTAAGGGACGCCACCGAAACACGTCGGCAACACCTCGGCCCGGGGACTGCGGAGAACGGCCTCCCTGAGGGCACCATGGCGGTATCCGCTCGCTCCGCCGAGGAGGGCCCATGTCGCCGCGCTCCGCCCGATCCGCTGCGTCCCGGGACGCCGTGCACCACCCCGTCTTCGCCCGGTTCTACGCCCGTCAGAGCGTCGCCGCCGAACCCCTGATCGGCCCCCGCCGCCGCGAGCTGCTCGCCGGGCTCTCCGGGCAGGTCATCGAGGTGGGCGCCGGCAACGGCCTCAACTTCGGGTACTACCCGGGCGCTGTCTCCGAGGTCGTGGCGATCGAACCGGAGCGCATGCTGCGGCGGTTGGCGGTCACCGCGGCGCTGCGCGCGGACGTGCCCGTGGACGTCGTGCCGGGCGCCGCTGAGGCGCTGCCCGTCAAGAGCGAGGCGTTCGACGCGGCCGTCCTCTCCCTGGTGCTGTGCAGCGTGCGCGACGTGCCGCGGGCGCTGGCCGAGCTGCGGCGCGTGCTGCGGCCCGGTGGGCAGGTGCGGTTCTTCGAGCACGGCCGCGCGCCGGGGAGGCTGATGTCCGCCACCCAGCGCGCCCTGGACCGCACGGTATGGCCGTCGCTGTTCGGCGGCTGTCACGTCGGACGCGACACGCTGGGCGCGCTGCGCGAGGCCGGCTTCGAGGTGGGCGACCACCGCCACCTGCTGGTGCCCGCGAAGGGGCCGCGCCTGCCCACCTCGTACTGCGTGATCGGCACGGCGCTGCGCCCGGATGACGCACCCTGATCCGGCCCCGCTCAGGACGTCACAGGCTCCACTGGCGCAGCTCCGCCGCGATGTCGTGCACGCTCGCGCCGTCCTCCTTCACCAGCCGCGCCAGGTCGCGCACCTGCTCGGGCGAGGTGACGACCTTGAGGCCGCTGGAGACGAGGTAGGCGTACGCGACGGAGGCGGCGAAGAGCGCGTTGGAGCGTTCGAGCGCGGGGATGTGTAGCAGGAGCTGGAGGAGCGCCGCCGCGCGGTCGTGCGGGGTCTCGTAGACGGGCATCCCGAATAACTCCGCCTCGTGTCTGCCGACGGCGGCGACGAGTGCGCCCCAGTCGGTGACCTGGGGGTCTCCGGGCGTCTTGTGTTCGGCGATCATCAGGAGCCAGGCAAGGTCGATTCTGAGGTTCAACGGCTCAGCGACGACCTTCACGCAGCGGGCGGCTGCCTTCGCGTTCGACGCCGAACTCCTCGGCGAATACGGACTCGTACTGCTTCATGAAGTCGGCGGCGGCCTCGACGAAGGTGTGTCCCACCTCGCCGGAGTCCTGTCTGACGAGTTCTTCGATGTAGCGGTTGACGCTCATGCCCCGGGCCAAAGCCCGCTCCCGCGCGGCCCGGGCGGTGCCCTCGTCCACGCGTACGTTCAACTGGGTCTTCGCCATACCGTCAAGCTAGCGCCCAAGTGCTAGCGCGACAAGGGCGCCGGACCATGCCCCTTACATGCGTCTCGGGGCCCGACCTCGGAGGGATACCGGACACTCAGGCGGCCCACTACTCTCGGCACGGTCACGGGAGTTGGAACGGCCACAACCCAGGAGGCCGCCTTGTCCACAGCTGCTTCGGCACCGTTCACGGGACGTTCGGGGGCCGCCGGGACCGCCGCGCGCGCCCGCGGCCTCACCAAGGCGTACGGCTCGGGCGAGACGGCCGTCCTCGCCCTCGACTCGGTCGACGTGGACATCGCGCGTGAGCGGTTCACGGCTGTCATGGGCCCCTCCGGCTCCGGGAAGTCCACCCTGATGCACTGTCTGGCGGGGCTCGACGGCGTCTCGGCCGGCCAGGTGTGGCTCGGCGACACGGAGATCACGGGTCTGAAGGAGAGGGAGCTGACCCGGCTGCGGCGGGACCGCATCGGCTTCATGTTCCAGTCCTTCAACCTCATCCCCACCCTCAACGCGTTGGAGAACATGACGCTCCCGATGGACATCGCGGGGCAGCGGCCGGATCGCGACTGGCTGGAGCACGTGATCGACGCACTGGGCCTGCGGGACCGCCTCAAACACCGGCCCGCCCAGCTGTCCGGCGGGCAGCAGCAGCGGGTGGCCTGTGCGCGGGCCCTGGCCGCCAAACCCGAGCTGATCTTCGCCGACGAGCCGACGGGCAACCTCGACTCGCGGGCCGGGCTCGAAGTCCTCGGCTTCCTGCGCGACGCGGTGGACCAGCTCGGTCAGACGGTGGTGATGGTGACCCACGACCCCGGCGCGGCCGCCCACTCCGATCTGGTCCTCTTCCTCGCCGACGGCAGGATCGTGGACGACATGGAGCGCCCGACGGCGGACGCCGTCCTGGAGCGCATGAAGCGGTTCGACACGCTGCAGGCGATGGCACCCGGAGCGCGCCAACCCACCTCCCCGCAGACCGACCGTCCGTCCGCGCAGGACTGAGCCGGGGCCCGCGGTGCTGAAGGCGACGCTCAAGAGTTTCCTCGCGCACAAGGGCAGGCTGATGCTCTCCGCGCTCGCCGTCATCCTCTCGGTGGCGTTCGTGACGGGCAGCCTGATCTTCTCGGACACGGTGACCCGCACCTTCGACCGGCTCTTCGCCTCCACAGCGGCCGACGTGACCGTCTCGCCCAAGGACGACCTGGACGAGGCGGTGCCCTCGGGACAGACGCCGACGGTGCCGGTGCGCCTGAAGGACCGGGTCGACCGGGTCGCCGGGGTCGAGGACACGCACGTCGACGCGTCGGTCGACAACATCACCGTCGTCGACCGCGACAACGAATCCGTGGGCCCGACGACGGGCGCCCCCACCGTCGCCACCAACTGGTACCCGAGCGACCGCAGCCCCGTGGAGCTCACCTCGGGCCACGCACCGCGCGGTGCGGGCCAGGCGATGCTCGACGCGGACACGGCCGACAAGAAGGACGTGGAGATCGGCGACACCCTCACCGTCCTCGCGCGCCCCGGCTCCTTCAAGGTCGAGGTCGTCGGCATCGCCACCTTCACCACCACCAACCCCGGGGCCGCCCTGGTCTACCTGGACACACCGACCGCCCAGGACAAGCTCCTCGGCTCGGCGGACGAGGCGACGAGCATCTCGGTGACGGCCGCCGACGGCGTCTCCGACACCGCCCTCAAGCGGCGGATCGCCGCCGAACTGGGCTCCGGCTACGAGCTGGAGACCGCCGACGAACAGGCCGACTCGGCCGCCGCCCAGCTCGGCGGATTCCTGGACGTCATCAAGTACGTGATGCTCGGCTTCGCCGGTGTCGCCGTCCTCGTGGGCATCTTCCTGATCGTCAACACCTTCTCGATGCTCATCGCGCAGCGCACGCGCGAACTGGGCCTGCTGCGCGCGCTCGGCGCCGACCGCAAGCAGGTGCGCCGCTCCGTGCTCATCGAGGCGTTGCTGCTCGGCCTGGCCGGCTCGACGCTGGGGCTCGCCGCCGGGATCGGTCTCGCCCTCGGTCTGATCGAGCTGATCGGCCTGCTCGGGATGAACCTCAAGTCCACGGAGATGGTCATCGGGTGGGTGACGCCGGTGGCCGCGTACGTGGTCGGGGTCGGCGTCACCTTCGTCGCGGCGTATCTGCCGGCCCGGCGGGCCGCGCACGTCTCACCGATGGCGGCCCTCGCCGACGCCGAGATCGCGGGTGTGGGGCGGCCGTTGCGGGTACGGGCGATCGCCGGCGCCCTCGTCGGCGCGGCCGGCGCCGCCGCACTGGTGGGCTGCGCCACCGCGGAGAAGACCGCGTCGGCGTCGTCCCTGCTCGGCCTCGGCATCGTCCTGACCCTGGTCGCCACCATCATCGCGGGGCCTCTCCTGGTCCGGCCGGTGATCCGGGTCCTCGGCGGCGCGTTCCCCGCGGTCTTCGGCTCGGTCGGCCGGATGAGCCAGCGCAACGCGCTGCGCAACCCGCGCCGCACGGGCGCCACGGCGGCCGCGCTGATGGTGGGACTCGCGCTGGTCGGCGGGCTCTCGGTGGCCAGCGCGTCGATGACGAAGTCGTTCGACCGGCAGATCGACAAGACCCTCGGGGCCGACTTCGTCGTGCAGAACAGCAACTTCCTGCCGTTCTCCTCGGAGATCACCGGAAAGGTCAAGGGCACCGACGGCGCGGGCCTCGTCGTGCGCCAGCGCTTCACCCCCGTCGAACTGGCCCTGCCCGACGGCAAGAACGTCGAGTCGACCGCCGCGGGATACGATCCTCGGCTCGACGACGTCGCCAAGGTCACGTACGCGCAAGGGAGTTCACGCGCCGCGCTGGCGGCAGGCCGGATCGGCATGGACAAGGACTTCGCGCACAAGCACCGGGTGCGCGTCGGCGACACGCTGTCCGTGACGTTCCCCGGCGGGCGCGCGGCGAAGCTGACGGTCGGCGCGCTCACCGACCAGGACTCGCCCGAGGGGTTCGGCGTGGAGGGCGGCCTCTTCCTTGGGTTCGGCACGGTCGAGAAGTACGTGCCGGGCGGCCAGGACTCCGCGCTGTACGTCAACGCGGCCCCCGGCACGGACGCGGACACGCTGCGGGCGCGCCTGGACAGGACCCTCGACCCGTATCCGCAGGTGCAGGTGCGCGACCAGGCCGACTACAAGGAGCTGATCCGGCAGCAGATCGCCGTGATGCTCTACCTCGTCTACGCGCTCCTCGGGCTCGCGATCGTCATCGCCGTCCTTGGTGTGGTCAACACCCTGGCGCTGTCGGTCGTGGAGCGCACCCGGGAGATCGGGCTGCTGCGCGCCATCGGGCTCGGCCGGCGTCAGCTGCGCCGCATGATCCGCCTGGAGTCGGTGGTGATCGCGGTGTTCGGCGCGCTGCTCGGCCTCGCGCTCGGTCTGGTCTGGGGCGTCGCCGTGCAGCAGATCCTCGCGCTCCAGGGCATGAAGGAGCTGGCGTTCCCCTGGACGACGATCGTCGCGGTGGTGATCGGCTCGGTGGTCGTCGGGCTCGCGGCGGCGCTGCTCCCCGCCCTGCGGGCCTCGCGCATGAACGTGCTGGCGGCCATCGCGCACGAGTGACGGGGCGACGGGGCGTGTACGGGCCCGGCGCCCCGGCCTCTCGACCGCGCCCCGACCCCGGTCCATCGTCCGCATCCTGAAACGCGCTGCGCCAGGGATTGGCCGGTGGTGGGATGCCGGCATGGATGATCTTCGTGACGGCAGGGACGACCTCCGTGTACGGGCCGCTGCGCCCGAGGACCTCGACGCGGTGCTGGCCTTCTGGAAGGTGGCCGCCGAGGGCACCAGCATCAGCGACGACCGCTCCGGCGTGGAGCGGCTCGTGGCCCGCGATCCGCAGGCGCTGATCCTGGCCGAGCGCGACGGGGTGCTCGCGGGCACGGTCATCGCGGGATTCGACGGCTGGCGCTGCCACCTCTACCGCCTGGCCGTCCACCCGGACCACCGGCGGCGCGGTGTGGGGACGGCACTGCTCGCCGCCGCAGAGGAGCGGTTCGTACGGCTCGGCGGGCGCCGCGGGGACGCGATGGTCCTGGACCGCAACGAACCCGCCCAGCACACCTGGCGCGCGGCGGGCTACGCTCCCGAGCCACAGTGGAGCCGCTGGGTGAAGCCGCTCACCGAGTGAGCCACGGCCTGACCGGCCGGGCCCCACAGGGGCTCGAGTGGCTTTGCTGATCCTTTACCATGGTTCCACCACTCGTATCCGACTGAAAGGTGTGAGCGTCCGCCCATGGGCGAGCCTCCCAGTACCCGACATCGCGCATTCCTCCCGCCCCTGTCCGATCATGGGACGGAGGTGACCCGATGACCGAAGTGCTTCTGCTCCTCGTGGCGCTGCTGCTCTGCCTGGCGTGCGGCGTCTTCGTCGCCGCGGAGTTCTCCCTCACGACGGTCGAGCGCAGCGAGCTCGAGCGGGCCGCCGAGCGGGGCGAGCGCGGCGCCGCCGGCGCCCTCAAAGCCGTCAAGAACCTCACCTTCCAGCTCTCCGGCGCACAGCTCGGCATCACGGTCACCAACCTGGTGGTCGGCATGCTCTCCGAGCCCTCCATCGCCAAGCTCATCGCCGGCCCGCTGCGCGACCTCGGGGCGTCCCGGTCGGCGGCATCGTCCATCGCCCTGGTGCTCGGCACGGCCCTGTCGACGGTCTTCCTGATGGTCATCGGCGAGCTGGTCCCGAAGAACTGGGCGATCTCCTCGCCGCTCGCCGTCGCCAAGCGGGTGGCCACGCCGCAGCGCCTGTTCAGCGCCATGTTCCGGCCCTTCATCGCCCATCTGAACAACACCGCGAACCATTCGGTGCGCCGCTTCGGCCTCGAACCCACCGAGGAGCTCGCCTCCGCCCGCGGCCCCAAGGAACTCATCGCGCTGGCCCGGCACTCCGCCAAGGCGGGGGCCCTGGAGGCGGACACCGCCGAGCTGTTCGTGCGCACCCTGAACCTCGCCGACCTGACCGCGGAGAACGTGATGACGCCCCGCGTCCAGGTCATGGCCCTCGATGTGCACGCCACCTGCGAGGA
The DNA here is from genome assembly GCF_055591085.1 of Streptomyces sp. NPDC041713. Classification (NCBI taxonomy): domain Bacteria; kingdom Bacillati; phylum Actinomycetota; class Actinomycetes; order Kitasatosporales; family Streptomycetaceae; genus Streptomyces; species Streptomyces sp. NPDC041713. Next base: position 279,016 of record NZ_JBVIZY010000008.1, on the reverse strand, counting down.
CGTCGCCAACGCCACGCGCGCCACGGGCCTCTCCCGCTTCCCGGTCTACCGCGGCAACCTCGACACGGTCGTCGGTATCGCCCACATCAAGGACGTGCTCGCCGTACCGGCCGAGCGCAGGCAGCGCGTGTCCGTCGCCGAGCTGATGCGCGAGCCCCTGCTCGTACCGGAGACGCTGACCGTCGAGCGGCTCCTCGACCGGCTCTCGGGCAAGCGCACCATGGCCGTGGTCATCGACGAGTACGGAGGCACCGCAGGCGTCGCCACCCTGGAGGACATCGTCGAGGAGGTCGTCGGCGAGGTGCGGGACGAGCACGACCCCCACGAAACGCCCGACATCGCCCTCGCCGGCACCGACGACGACGGCAGAACCCTCTACTCCGCCGACGGCGCGGCCCGTACCGACCAGCTCGCGCGGGTCGGCCTGCGGGCGCCCGACGGGCCGTACGAGACGCTCGCCGGCCTCGTCGCCACCGAGCTCGGCCGCATCCCCGCCGTCGGTGACGGCGTCGACGTGGGCGGGTGGCGGCTCGACGTCGTGGACGCCGCGGGCCGGCGCGCCGCGCGGGTCATGCTGCACGCACCCCTGGACACCGACGACCACGAGGAGGATGCCCGATGACCGCCATCCAGTTGCTGATCGCGCTGGCGACGCTCGTCGTCAACGCCTTCTTCGTGGGCGCCGAGTTCGCGCTCATCTCCGTACGCCGCAGTCAGATCGAGCCGTACGCGGACGAGGGGGACCGGCGTGCCAAGAGCGTGATGTGGGGTCTTCAGCATGTGTCGGCGCTGCTCGCCGCGGCGCAGCTGGGCATCACGCTGTGCACCCTGGTCCTCGGCATCGTCGCGGAGCCGGCCCTCGCGCATCTGCTGGAGCCGGTGTTCGACGTGGTCGGTGTGCCGGACGGCCTGGTCCACCCGATCTCGTTCGTGCTCGCGCTGATCGTGGCGACCTACCTGCACATGCTGCTCGGCGAGATGATCCCGAAGAACATCGCGCTGGCCGAGCCGGTGCGCTCGGCGCTGCTCCTCGGCCCGCCGCTGGTGGCGCTCGCGCGGGCGCTGCGCCCGGTGATCTTCGCGATCAACGCGTTCGCCAACGGACTCCTGAAGCTGTTGCGCGTGGAGGCGAAGGACGAGGTGTCGGCGAGCTTCTCCGACGAGGACCTCGCCCGCATGGTCAAGGACTCCGGTGACGCGGGGCTGATCGACGACCGCGCGCAGGAGCGGCTGCACGACGCGCTGGAGCTGGGGCGCCGTCCGGTCAGGGACGTGGTCCTGCCGCTGGAGGACGTCGTCTACGCGCGCGTGGGCGTCACCCCGGAGAAGCTGGAGCAGCTCTCGGCGGACTCCGGGTTCTCCCGCTTCCCCGTGGTGGACGACGGCCGACGCATCGTCGGCTATCTGCACGTCAAGGACGCCCTGGACCGGGCGCCGCGCGATCTGCCCTTCCGGGTGCCGGAGATGCGCAAGATCGCCCAGGTGCGCGAGACGACGCCGCTGGACGACGTGCTGACCGCCATGCGCGGCAGCCGTACGCACGTGGCGGCGGTGCTCGGCGCGGACGGGCGGCTGGCCGGCATGGTCACGATGGAGGACGTGCTGCGGGAGCTCTTCGGCCAGCCCGCGTGATCGGCTGGACGGCCCCTTGGGCCCTCTTGGGCCCCTTAGGGGGCCGCCGGAGCCGCGACCCGTCGTCGTGGCTCCGGCGCCACGCCTCCCCCGCCCCTCAGCGGGCCGGCTCTCCCGCCCCGGCGTGAGTCGTAGGGTTCGGACGCTCGGTGATGCCCGGGCCGTGCGCGCCGGCCTCCGAGGCGCCGACCGCCGTCAGGACGGCGAGCAGCGCGGCCAGTCCCGCCGTCGCGAAGGCGGCGCCCCAGGGGACGTCGAGGAGGCTCGTCGCCCCAGCCACCAGAACGGCGGCCAGCGCCTGGGCGAACGTGCGGACCGCGCGTTCCGCGGTGGCCTTCCAGAATGCTGCGGTCCACATGGCGGGCTCGCTCTCTCGTGACGACGGCGTGCCTCCGGCATACCGCGGGGCCGCCACGCTGCCCAGGGTCCGGGCGGCCGTCGCCCGGCTCTCCGAAGCCGATCACGCCCGACGCCCGACGCCGACTGGCCCCGGCGAGATACCATCGCTCCCGCCATGCAGATGAATGCCAACTACACCAGTCTCGTCGCGGTGGGCGACTCCTTCACCGAGGGCATGTCGGACCTCATGCCCGACGGCACCTATCGCGGCTGGGCCGACCTCCTGGCCGGCCGGATGGCCGCGCGCGCCCCCGGTTTCCGCTACGCGAACCTCGCGGTGCGGGGCAAGCTCATCGGCCAGATCGTCGACGAGCAGGTGGACATCGCGGCCGCCATGCAGGCCGACGTGGTCACCCTGGTCGGCGGGCTCAACGACACGTTGCGTCCCAAGTGCGACATGGGCCGCGTGCGCGCCCTGCTCGAGGAGGCCGTCGAGCGGCTCGCCCCCTCCTGCAAGCAGCTCGTCCTGATGCGCAGTCCGGGCCGCAACGGCCCCGTCCTGCAGCGATTCCGGCCGCGCATGGAGGAGCTCTACTCGTACGTCGAGGATCTGGCGGGGCGGCACGGCGCGCTGGTCGTGGACCTGTACGGCGCGGCCGTCCTCGGCGACCAGCGGTTGTGGGACGTGGACCGGCTGCACCCGACCGCCGAGGGCCACCGCAGGATCGCCGAGGCCGTGTGGCAGGCGCTCGGGTACGACGCCGAGGACGACTGGCAGAGCCCGCTGCCCGTCGCCGTGCCGCCGGGCTGGACCTCGCGCCGGATCGCCGACGCCCGCTTCGCCCGCCAGTACCTCGGGCCGTGGATAGGCCGCCGCCTCACCGGCCGCTCCTCCGGCGACGGCCGCGCCCCGAAGCGCCCCGACCTGCTCCCCTACGAGGACCCGCGCCCCTAGGGGCCGACCCGCAGTCGTACGGGGCCCGCCCGCGCGGCGACGGACGGCGCCCGTCTCGTAGCTTCCGACGAACGGGGGCGTGGCGCTGGCCTGCACGAACGCCCAGTAGAATCCGTACACGTGACTGCCGCGCCTGCAAAGCCCCGTATCCCGAACGTCCTCGCCGGACGTTATGCCTCCGCCGAGCTCGCCACCCTCTGGTCGCCCGAGCAGAAGGTGAAGCTGGAGCGTCAGCTCTGGCTCGCCGTGCTGCGCGCGCAGAAGGACCTCGGGATCGAGGTCCCGGACGCCGCCATCGCCGACTACGAGCGCGTGCTCGACCAGGTCGACCTGGCCTCGATCGCCGAGCGCGAGAAGGTCACGCGCCACGACGTGAAGGCCCGCATCGAGGAGTTCAACGCCCTGGCCGGGCACGAGCACGTCCACAAGGGCATGACCTCGCGCGACCTCACCGAGAACGTGGAGCAGCTGCAGATCCGGCTCTCCCTGGAGCTGATCCGCTCGCGTACCGTCGCGGTCCTCGCCCGGCTCGGCAAGCTCGCCGGCGAGTACGCCGAGTTGGTCATGGCGGGCCGTTCCCACAACGTCGCCGCGCAGGCGACGACGCTGGGCAAGCGCTTCGCGACCGGCGCCGACGAACTGCTCGTCGCCTACCGCCGCCTCGACGACCTGCTCGGCCGCTACCCGCTGCGTGGCATCAAGGGCCCGGTCGGCACCGCCCAGGACATGCTCGACCTGCTCGGCGGCGACGCGGAGAAGCTGAACGACCTGGAGCAGCGGATCGCCGGGCACCTCGGCTTCGACCGCGCGTTCACCTCGGTCGGCCAGGTCTACCCGCGCTCGCTCGACTACGAGGTCGTCACGGCCCTCGTGCAGGTCGCGTCGGCGCCCTCCTCGCTGGCCAAGACGATCCGCCTGATGGCCGGCCACGAGCTGGTGACCGAGGGCTTCAAGCCGGGCCAGGTCGGCTCGTCCGCGATGCCGCACAAGATGAACACCCGCTCCTGCGAGCGCGTCAACGGCCTCACCGTCATCCTGCGCGGCTACGCGTCGATGACCGGCGAGCTGGCGGGCGACCAGTGGAACGAGGGCGACGTCTCCTGCTCCGTGGTGCGGCGCGTCGCCCTGCCGGACGCGTTCTTCGCGCTCGACGGGCTGCTGGAGACCTTCCTGACCGTGCTCGACGAGTTCGGCGCCTTCCCCGCCGTCGTCGCGCGCGAGCTGGACCGCTACCTCCCCTTCCTCGCCACCACCAAGGTCCTGATGGCCTCGGTGCGCGCGGGCGTCGGCCGCGAGGAGGCCCACGAGGCGATCAAGGAGAACGCGGTCGCCTCCGCGCTCGCCATGCGCGAGCAGGGCGCCGAGCGCAACGAACTGCTCGACAAGCTCGCCGCGGACGCCCGCATCCCTCTTGGCCGCGCGGAGCTGGACGAGCTGATGGCCGACAAGCTGTCCTTCACCGGCGCCGCGAGCGACCAGGTCGGCACGGTCGTCGCGCAGATCGAGGCGCTGCTCAAGGAGCACCCGGAGGCCGCGGCCTACACGCCGGGCGCGATCCTCTAGCGCCGGCTGGGGGCCGGCCGACCGCTGCCCCAGCGCACAACGTACGACGTCACGGCCCCGGGGCTTCCCGCCCCGGGGCCGTCGCGCGTTCCGGTCAGAGGCCCACGTCGCGGCTGCGGAAGTCCTCCAGCGACTCACGGCGGACCAGCAGCCGTGCGTGCCCCTCGGACACGGCAACCACAGGTGGGCGGCCCACGAGGTTGTAGCCGGAGGCCATCGACAGGTGGTACGCCCCGGCCACCGGGACGGCGAGCAGGTCTCCGGGCCGTACGTCGCCGGGCAGCGCCACGTCCGAGGCGAGGATGTCGCCCGCCTCGCAGTGCCGGCCGACGACCGTCACCGGGGCGGGGGCCGCCGTGGAGCGCCGTCCGACCAGGCGTGGCACGTAGCGCACGCCGTAGAGGGCCGGTCGCGGGTTGTCGCTCATCCCGCCGTCGACGGCGACGAAGGTCGTGCCGCCGGTCCGCTTGACCGCGAGGACGCGGTAGAGCGCCACCCCGGCGGGCCCCGCGATGGCGCGGCCCGGCTCCACCACGAGGCGCGGCACCGGCAGGCCCGCCGCCGCGCAGCTCTGTTCGAGCTCGGCGCGCACCCGGCGCGCGAGCGCGGTGACGTCGAGCGCCTCCTCGCCGGGGCGGTACGCGATGCCGTGGCCGCCGCCGAGGTCCAGTTCGGGGAGGGTGACGCCGTGCTGGTCCGCTATGCGGGCCATGAGCCCGACCAGGCGTCGCACCGCGGCGACGAACGGCTTCACCGAAGTGATCTGTGAGCCCAGATGGCAGTGCAGGCCCACGAGTTCGAGGGTCGGCTGGTCCAGGATGCGGGCGATCGCGTGCTGGGCGGAGCCGTCGTTGAGGGACAGGCCGAACTTCTGGTCGTCGGTGCCCGTCCGGATCTTGGCGTGGCCGCCCGCCGCGATCCCCGGCACCACCCGGACCAGCACCTTCTGCCGGCTGCCCGGGGGTACGGCGGCGGCGATCCTGGCGATCTCCGACGCGCTGTCGATGACGATCCGGCCCACCCCGAGCCGCAGGGCGGCCCGCAGGTCCTGCGGGCTCTTGGCGTTGCCGTGCAGCACGACGCGGTGGGCGGGGAACCCCGTCGTGACGGCCAGCTCCAGCTCACCGGCCGAGCACACGTCCAGGCCGAGGCCCTCCTCGTCCACCCAGTGCGCCATGGCGCGGCACAGGAACGCCTTGGCCGCGTACAGGACTTCGCCGTCCGGGAAGGCGCGCCGGTACGTGCGGCAGCGGGCCCGTACGTCGCCTTCGTCAATGAGGTAGGCGGGGGTGGCGAACCGCTCGGCGACCTCGGTGAGCGGCACGCCGCCGACGGTGAGGTCGCCGTCGGGGAGGCGGGCGGTGGACGCGGGCCAGACGGACAGGTCGTCGTCGTACGGGAGCGTCTCGTCGTGCCGGATCGCATCGTCGGGCTTGATGACCTCGTCGCGCCTGATGACTTCTTCGTGCCTGATGACTTCTTCGTGCCTTACGGCCTCGTCGTACCGGGCCGGGGCCTGGGTGAGCGGGGGTACGCGCAGTGTGGTCATGACGGTTTCTCTCTTCGCCTCGTCCTCAGCCGAACCACAGGGTCAGGGCGCCCACTTGGGCGGCGGCGCCGGTGAGCCGCCGGGGGCTGCCCGTCGGCCTCAGGTCCGCGTCCAGGTCCGGGCTCCGCCAGTCGGTCGTGGGGCGCTCCGGGGACAGCCGCCGCGGGTGGCCCACGGCGTGCGCGGCCAGGCGCGGGTCGACGGTGACCTCACCGACGCCGAGCGGCTCGGTCAGCGACCTGAGCGCCGGTTCGGAGAGGCGGATCCACGGCTGCCGGGGCCCGAGGGCGGCGCGCAGCCGCTGTTCGGTGGTGAAGGCGACGGCGGTGCGTCCGCCCACGGGGGTACGGAACAGGCGGGCCACGCAGCCCGCGGGTCCCGGCCGGACGGGGACGAACAGGGGCCCGGCCGGGCCGGGTTCGCAGGGCTCGGGGTCCTCGCCGTACAGAAGCGCGGTCATGGGATTCCTCCGGTGGAGACAGGGGGCGTACGAAACCTGCGGGACACGACGACGTTATGCCCGGCACCCCGTGCCAACCGACCCTCCCTGACGTGACGTTGACGCGACGTCGCCGTCCTCTGACGCGATGCCGACGCGCACACCGTCCACTCGTACGGGTCGAGTCGGAGTCGATGAGGCGGTCTTGAGCCTGTGGGCGCGGGACAGTTGGATGTGCGGCACAGCGGGAGTCCGGCGCGATGGTGCTCGGCGCGGGGCGGCCGGCCCTCCGGCCGGGGGCCGATCGACCGGCGCACCGGTCCCTCCCGGCACACCCGTCCCGCCCCGGCACACCGGTTCCACCCGCCGTCGCACCCGTTTCACCCGTTTCACCCGAAGGTCTCACTCCGGAGGAGCGCCTGATGATCGAGGTCCCCCCGCACCACCTGCCCGCCGTGCCCCGCTGGTTCACCCCCGGCACGCCCGGCCCCGGCTCCCTGCCCGAGCACGTGGCGGCCGTCGGCGTCGGGCGCTGGTGGGCCGACCGTGCGCTCGACCCGCGGGCCGTGGCGGTCTCGTGCGCGGGCCACGTGCTGCTGCGCGGCGACGCGGGCAGCCTCGCGCCGGACCTGCTGGCCCCCTTCGCACGCAGCCACGTCGAGGCTCCCGCCCGGTTCCTGCCGGTGCTCGGCGCCGCCTTCGACCGGCTCGTACCGGCCGAGCGGATGGTGTACGTACACCGCGAGAAGACGGACCCGCCCCGCACGCCGCGCAGCGTGACGGTCCGCCGGCTGACGCCCGACGACGCCCCCGCACTCACGGCCCTCGGCCCCGAGTCCGCCTGGATCCACGACAGTTGGGGCGGGCCCGAAGGCCTCGCCGCCTCCGGGCACGGCTGGGCGGCCGTCGACCGCGGCGGCCGGGTCGCCGCCGTGGCGTGCAGCTACTTCACCGGGCAGGCGTACGAGGACGTGGCGGTGCTCACCGCGCCCGAGCGCCGCCGCGAGCGCCTGGCCCTCGCCTGTGTCACCGCGCTGTGCGCGGACATCGCCGCGCGCGGCCGCACGGCGAGCTGGTCCTGCGGCCGCGACAACCGCCCCAGCCGTCTGCTGGCCTGGACCGCCGGCTTCCGGCTGCAGCGCGAGTACGTCCAGTACGTCACGGGGACGCCCGTGGCACCGCCCCGCCAGGCCGCCCGCGCCTCCGCCTGACGGTCGCCACGGCCCGACACGGGGATGGACGAGGGGTGCGCGTTCGCGTGGCCCGAAACCCTGCCCTCTGCCCGGCTTGATGCCTGCGGCAATCAATAGCTGTCCGCTCGTTCGAGATCAAGAGCGATCAGAAGAGGGCAAGGTCACAGCCCTTGATGGCACCGCGTGCCATGGGTTGCGCCCTAGCATCGGGGCATGACGGTCCTGCCTGACGACGGGCTTCCGCTGGCCGCCGAGTTCCCTGATGCGACCCATGAGCAGTGGCAGCGCCTTGTGGAAGGCGTGCTGCGCAAATCGGGTAAGGACGCATCGGGGACGGCCGCCGAGGAAGCGCTGTCCACCGCCCTCGAGGACGGGCTCACCACCCGCCCCCTGTACACCGCCCGCGACGCGACACCCGATGTCGGACATCCCGGTTTTGCCCCCTTCGTACGGGGTGGCACACCCGGCGGCACCGCGGCGGCGGGCTGGGACGTGCGGCAGCGCCACACGGGCTCCGACCCCGCCCGGACGAACGAGGCCGTCCTCGGGGACCTGGAGAACGGCGTCACGTCCGTGTGGCTGGGTGTGGGCGCGAACGGCGTCCCGGTCTCCGCTCTGGCGTCGGCGCTGAAGGGCGTCTATCTCGACCTCGCGCCGATCGCGCTGGACGCGGGCGCCGAATTCGGCCCGGCGGCACGGGCGTTGCTCGACCTGTACGAGACCGCGGACGTCCCCGCGGAGTCGGCGCGCGGCACCCTCGGCGCGGACGTCCTCGCCCACGAGGCCCGTACCGGCGAGGCGTTGGACCCGGCCGAGGCCGTGGAGCTGGCGCGGCTGTGCGTACGGCGCCACCCCGGCGTGCGGGCCCTCACCGTGGACGCGCTGCCCTACCACGAGGCCGGCGGCTCGGCGGCGCAGGAGCTCGGCGCCTCGCTCGCCACGGGCGTCTCCTATCTGCGGGAGCTGACCGCCGCGGGGCTCTCGATCGAAGAGGCCTGCGCCCAGCTGGAGTTCCGCTACGCGGCCACCGCCGACCAGTTCCTGACCATCGCCAAGCTGCGCGCGGCCCGGCGGCTGTGGGCGCGGGTGGCCGAGGTGTGCGGCTCCGCCGCGGCGGGCGCGCAGCGGCAACACGCGGTGACCTCACCGGTGATGATGACCCGCCGCGACCCGTGGGTGAACATGCTGCGCACCACCGTGGCCTGTCTGGGTGCGGGCGTCGGCGGCGCCGACTCCGTCACCGTGCTGCCGTTCGACCACTCCCTGGGCCTGCCCGACGCGTTCGCGCGCCGCATCGCCCGCAACACGTCGACGATCCTGATCGAGGAGTCCCATCTCGCCCGGGTGATCGACCCGGCGGGCGGCTCCTGGTACGTGGAGCGGCTCACCGACGAACTCGCGCAGGCGGGCTGGGAGTTCTTCCAGCAGATCGAGCGCACGGGCGGCCAGGCGGCGGCCCTGCGCTCCGGGATGGTGGGCGAACGCCTCGCCGCCACCTGGGCCGAGCGCAGCAAGAAGCTCGCCGAGCGCCGTGAACCCATCACCGGCGTCAGCGAGTTCCCGCAGCTCGTCGAGCGTCCGGTGGAGCGCGAGGCCGCGCCGGCCGGCCCGTCGGGCGGGCTGCCCCGGGTGCGCCGCGACGAGGCGTACGAGGCGCTGCGCGCCCGCTCGGACGCCCACCTCGCCCGGACCGGTGCGCGCCCGAAGGTGTTCCTCGCCGCGCTCGGCCCCGCGGCCGCGCACACCGCGCGGGCCTCGTTCGCCGCCAACCTCTTCCAGGCGGGCGGCATCGAGGCCGTCCACGAGCCCGCGACGGTGGACCCCGGCACGGCCGCCGAGGCGTTCCGGGCCAGTGGCGCGAGCGTGGCGTGTCTGTGCTCCAGCGACGCGCTCTACGCCGAACAGGCCGACGCCGTCGCGCGGGCCCTCAAGTCGGCGGGCGCGGAGCGGGTGTTCCTGGCCGGACGCGGGGAGTACGCCGATGTCGACGCGTACGTCTTCGCGGGCTGTGACGCCGTCGCCGTGCTCTCCTCCGCCCTCGACCGCATGGGAGTGGCGTAATGCGGATCCCCGACTTCTCCTCCATCGACCTGGACGCGGGCACCGGCGCCCACGGGTCGCACGAGCAGTGGCGCACGGCGGTGAATGAGTCCACCGGCAGGTCCGAGAGCGATCTGCTGTGGGAGACGCCCGAGGGCATCGCCGTCAAGCCGCTGTACACCGGCGCCGACGTGGAGGGCCTGGACTTCCTCGGGACGTACCCGGGCGTCGCGCCGTATCTGCGCGGTCCGTACCCGACGATGTACGTGAACCAGCCCTGGACCATCCGGCAGTACGCGGGTTTTTCCACCGCCGACGAGTCCAACGCCTTCTACCGCCGCAACCTCGCGGCCGGCCAGAAGGGCCTCTCCGTCGCCTTCGACCTGCCCACGCACCGCGGATACGACAGTGACCACCCGCGCGTGACGGGTGACGTCGGCATGGCGGGCGTGGCGATCGACTCGATCTACGACATGCGTCAGCTCTTCGACGGCATCCCGCTGGACAAGATGACGGTGTCGATGACGATGAACGGCGCCGTGCTGCCGGTGCTCGCGCTCTACATTGTGGCGGCCGAGGAGCAGGGCGTACCGCCCGAGAAGCTGGCCGGGACCATTCAGAACGACATCCTCAAGGAGTTCATGGTCCGCAACACCTACATCTATCCGCCGAAGCCCTCGATGCGGATCATCTCCGACATCTTCGCGTACACCTCGCAGAAGATGCCGCGCTACAACTCCATCTCGATCTCCGGCTACCACATCCAAGAGGCGGGCGCGACGGCCGACTTGGAGCTGGCGTACACCCTCGCCGACGGCGTGGAATATCTGCGCGCCGGCCAGGAGGCGGGCCTGGACGTGGACGCGTTCGCGCCGCGGCTCTCCTTCTTCTGGGCGATCGGCATGAACTTCTTCATGGAGGTCGCCAAGCTCCGCGCGGCGCGCCTCCTTTGGGCCAAGCTGGTCAAGCAGTTCGACCCGAAGAACGCCAAGTCCCTTTCACTGCGCACCCATTCGCAGACGTCGGGCTGGTCGCTGACCGCGCAGGACGTGTTCAACAACGTCACACGCACCTGCGTCGAGGCGATGGCGGCGACGCAGGGCCACACCCAGTCGCTGCACACCAACGCCCTGGACGAGGCGCTCGCCCTGCCGACCGACTTCTCCGCCCGCATCGCCCGCAACACCCAGCTGTTGATCCAGCAGGAGTCGGGGACGACGCGGACCATCGACCCGTGGGGCGGCAGCGCCTACGTCGAGAAGCTCACGTACGACCTGGCGCGCCGTGCCTGGCAGCACATCGAGGAGGTCGAGGCGGCGGGCGGCATGGCGCAGGCCATCGACGCCGGCATCCCGAAGCTGCGCGTCGAGGAGGCCGCGGCGCGCACGCAGGCGCGCATCGACTCGGGGCGCCAGCCGGTCATCGGCGTCAACAAGTACCGGGTGGAGAGCGACGAGCAGATCGACGTCCTGAAGGTCGACAACTCCTCGGTGCGCGCCCAGCAGATCGCCAAGCTGCGGCGGCTGCGCGAGGAGCGCGACGAGCGGGCGTGCCAGGACGCGCTGCGCGCGCTGACCTCGGCGGCCCAGCGCGGCTCCGGCCAGGGTCTCGAGGGCAACCTGCTCGCCCTCGCGGTCGACGCCGCCCGCGCGAAGGCCACGGTCGGTGAGATCTCCGACGCACTGGAGAGCGTGTACGGGCGGCACGCGGGCCAGATCCGTACGATCTCCGGTGTGTACCGCACCGAAGCAGGCCAGTCCCCGTCCGTCGAGCGGACGCGCACGCTGGTGGACGCGTTCGACGAGGCCGAGGGGCGCAGGCCGCGCATCCTGGTCGCCAAGATGGGCCAGGACGGCCACGACCGCGGCCAGAAGGTCATCGCCAGCGCCTTCGCCGACCTGGGCTTCGACGTCGACGTCGGCCCGCTGTTCCAGACCCCGGCGGAGGTCGCGCGCCAGGCCGTCGAGGCGGACGTGCACATCGTCGGCGTCTCCTCGCTGGCCGCGGGGCACCTCACCCTCGTACCGGCGCTGCGCGAGGAGCTGGCCGCCGAGGGGCGCGAGGACATCATGATCGTGGTGGGCGGGGTGATTCCGCCGCAGGACGTCGAGGCGCTGCACGAGGCGGGCGCCACCGCGGTCTTCCCGCCCGGCACGGTGATCCCGGACGCGGCGTACGACCTGGTGAACCGCCTCGCGGCCGACCTCGGCCACACGCTGTGAGCCGGTGAGCGCCGACCCATGGCTGTGACGATCGACATCGACACGTATGCGAAGGGCGTCCTCGACGGGAAGCGCGCGTTCATCGCGCGCGCCATCACGCTCGTCGAGTCCACGCGGCCGCACCACCGGGAGCTGGCGCAGGAGTTGCTCACCGAGCTGCTTCCGCACAGCGGGCGGGCGCGGCGGATCGGCATCAGCGGGGTGCCGGGCGTCGGCAAGTCCACGTTCATCGACGCCCTCGGCACGATGCTCACCTCGCTCGGCCACCGGGTCGCGGTGCTGGCCGTCGACCCGTCGTCGACGCGCACGGGCGGCTCCATCCTGGGCGACAAGACCAGGATGGAGCGGCTCTCGCAGGACCCCGCGGCCTTCGTCCGCCCGTCCCCTTCCGCGGGCACACTCGGCGGTGTCGCCAAGGCGACGCGGGAGTCCGTCGTGGTGATGGAGGCGGCCGGCTACGACGTGGTGCTCGTGGAGACCGTGGGCGTGGGGCAGTCGGAGACGGCCGTGGCGAACATGGTCGACACGTTCCTGCTGCTGACGCTGGCCCGCACCGGCGACCAGTTGCAGGGCATCAAGAAGGGCGTCCTGGAGCTCGCGGACGTCATCGCCGTGAACAAGGCGGACGGCCCGCACGAACGGGACGCGCGCTCGGCGGCGCGTGAACTGGCGGGCGCGCTGCGCCTCATGCATCCGGCCGACGCGGCGTGGACCCCGCCGGTGCTCACCTGCAGCGCCCGCGAGTCCAGCGGCCTCGACACCCTGTGGGACCGGATCGAGCAGCACCGCGCCCTGCTCGACTCGTCCGGCCGCCTCGCCGCGAAACGCCGCGACCAGCAGATCGACTGGACGTGGGCGATGGTGCGGGACGAGTTGCTGGGCAGGCTGCGGGACCACCCCGCGGTGCGCGGGGTCACCCCTGAGCTGGAGCAGCGCGTACGGGAGGGTACGTTGACGGCGACCTCGGCCGCCGAGCAGATCCTCGACGCGTTCCAGGGCGGCAGCCCGACGACGCGTCCCACGTGAACGGAGCCACCCGCACCATGAACGCCACCGCCGACGAAGCCCCCGTCCTGCTGCGCCGGGAAGGCCGCGCCGGGCACCTCGTCCTGAACCGCCCCCGGGCCATCAACGCCCTGAACCACGCGATGGTCCGGATCATGGCGGACGCCCTCGACGCGTGGGAGCACGACGAGGCGGTGGCGGCCGTGGTGCTCACCGGGGCCGGGGAACGCGGGCTGTGCGCCGGCGGTGACATCCGCTCCATCCACGACGACGTCCGCGCCGGGCGCCCCGCCGCCTCGGCCGCCTTCTGGCACGACGAGTACCTCCTCAACGCCCGTATCGCCCGCTTCCCGAAGCCGTACGTCGCGGTGATGGACGGCATCGTGATGGGCGGTGGCGTGGGCGTCTCGGCGCACGGGAGCGTGCGGGTGGTCACCGAGCGCTCCCGGGTGGCGATGCCGGAGACCGGCATCGGTTTCGTGCCCGACGTGGGCGGGACGTACCTCCTGACGCGTACGCCCGGTGAGCTCGGCACGCACCTCGCGCTGACGGGTTCGCCGGTGGGCGCGGGCGACGCGCTGCTGTGCGGCCTCGCCGACCACTTCGTGCCGTCCGAGCGACTCCCGGAGTTCACCGCGGCGCTCACGGACACCGAGGTGACCGACGCCGTACGGCAGTTCGCGACGGCCGCTCCCGCCGGTGAACTGGCCGCGCACCGGGAGTGGATCGACCACTGTTACGCCGCGGACTCCGTCGAGGAGATCGTCGACCGGCTGCACGCGTCCGGGGACCGGCACGCCAAGGAAGCGGCCGAGACGATCCTCGCCAAGTCACCGACCTCCCTGAAGGTCACCCTGGCGGCGCTGCGCCGGGCCCGGGAACTGCCGTCCCTGGAGGCCGTCCTGGAGCAGGAGTACCGCGTCTCCTGCGCGGCGCTCGCCTCCCCCGACCTGGCGGAGGGCATCCGCGCCCAGGTGGTCGACAAGGACCGCACGCCGCGCTGGTCGCCGGCGAAGCTGGCCCAGGTCACCGAGGCGGACGTCGCCCGGCACTTCGAGCGGACTCCCGACGGCTCGCTCGGCCTCGTCTGAGGGGCCGGGGCAGCCGTCCCTCATGGCGGGTCGGTCTCCGTGACCACGGCGAGCAGCTGAAAAGGCAGCTCCTTGTCCCACTGGGCGACGCCGAGGGCTATCCAGCGGCCGTCCGCCCGCCAGAGGTGGAGGTCGGGCACGCAGGCGCTCAACTGGGCCCACGGCTCCGGTATCTCCTCGTCCGCGTCGCCGAAGTCCACGGCCACGGTGCGCTCGAAGAGGCTCGCCAGGCTGAACCTCTGCGGCGGGCCCCACCGGTCGGCGAGGAGGACGGTCAGGGCGTCGCGCTCGGCGTCGTACTGCTCCTCGACGAGGTGCCGACGCGTGCCGTCGTCCTCCCAGAACGTCTCGCTGGTCAGTAACTCGGCGATGTGGAACCCGGGGCCCTCACTGCCGCACTGCGACCTGCCGTGCTCCGCGGAGAACTCCCGGGAGCGCAGCAGGTCGATCACGGCGAGATGCTGTGCGGTGCTCATGACGTCCAGTAAAGCGGGCGCCACTGACAACGCGTCACGAGCCAAGGTGGAAGGGCGGACGGGCGGACGGGCGGACGGACGTCGTGATCCGGGGTGACGTCGTGATCCAGTGTGACGTCGTGTTCCAGGGTGAACTCATGCGTCCCTGCGCCGCACCGCCCACCAACCGGCGAGCAGCGCGGCGGCCGCCCAGGCCGCGGACACAGCCAGCCCCGACCAGGGACCGAGGGCTCCGGCCGTGGTCTCGTGCAGTACCTGCTGCCCCGCCTTGTCCGGCAGGAAGCCCGCGACTCCGCTCGTCACGTCACCGACCACGAACGAGACGATCAGGGTGAACGGGATCAGGATGCTCAGGACGGCGACTCCGCTGCGCAGCACGGCGGTCAGCCCCGCCGCGAGGAGCGCCATCAGCGACAGGTAGACGCCTCCACCGACGCAGGCCCGTACCGCGCCGGGGTGGCCGAGACCGATGGCGTCATCCCCCAGGAAGGCCTGCCCGATCAGGAAGGTGCCGAAGCTCGTGGCGAGACCGACGAGCAGGGCAAGACCCCCTATGACCGCCATTTTGGCCGCATAGAAGAGTCCGCGGCGCGGCACCGCGGTGAGGGAGATCCGCAGGGCGCCGCTGGTGTATTCGCAGGACACGGCGGTCGTGCCGAAGCTGATGGCCGCGATCTGCCCGAAGTTGAGGGCGTAGAAGGCGTCGAAGAGCGGTTCGGCGTCGGCGTTGTCGGCCTCCGCCCGGCCGACCGTCGCGAAGACCAGTGCGGTGATGCCGACCGTCGCCACGAAGACGACGATGAGTGAGACCAGGCTGGACCTCAGCGACTTGATCTTGAGCCACTCGGCGCGGGCGACGGGGAGTGCGGCGGGGGCGGCGGTGTGCGACATCGTCAGGCCTCCTGGCGGGGGATGGGGGCGGCCGCCGCGAACGGGGTCTCGTCGGCCGTCAGGGCGAGGTAGGCCTGCTCCAGGGAGGCGTGTTCGTCGGCGAGTTCGAGGACGGGGATGCCCGCGGTGGCGGCGAGCGCGCCGATCTCCGCGGCCTGCGCCCCGTCGACCGTCCAGCGTCCGTCGTGCGCCTCCCCCAGCACGTATCCCCGGTCGCTCAAGAGGCACCGCAGGCGCTCCGGATCCGCCGCCCGTACCCGCACTCTCGGGCGACTGTGTGCCGCGATGAAGTCGCGCATGGACGTGTCCGCGAGGAGCCTGCCGCGCCCCAGGACCACGAGGTGGTCGGCGAAGGTGGCGGTCTCGTTCATGAGGTGGCTGGAGACGAGGACCGTGCGGCCCTCCGCCGCAAGCCGGCGCAGCAACTCGCGGATCCAGATGATGCCTTCGGGGTCGAGGCCGTTGGAGGGCTCGTCCAGCATCACGACCTCGGGGTCGCCGAGCAGGGCCGCCGCGATGCCCAGGCGCTGCCGCATGCCCAGCGAGAACGCCTTGATCCGCCTGCCCGCCACCGAGGCGAGCCCCGTCTCGTCGAGGACCTCTTCCACCCGGTCCTCCGGCAGCCGGTTGGTCGCGGTGAGGATGCGCAGGTGGTCACGGGCGGTGCGGGATCCATGGGGCGCCTGGGCGTCGAGGAGCGCCCCGACATGGCGCAGGGGGTCCTCCAGGGACGCGTAGAGGCGGCCGCCCACGGTGGCGGATCCGGAGGTGGGGCGGTCGAGCCCGAGGACGAGCCGCATGGTGGTCGACTTGCCGGCGCCGTTGGGGCCGAGGAAGCCGGTGACCCGGCCGGGGCGGACGCTGAAGGTGAGGGCGTCCACGGCCCGGGTCGTGCCGTACTCCTTGGTGAGGTCTTGGACGTCGATGCTGGTCATGGGCGTCAGCCTGGCCGCCGTACGCACCGGTGCGCCTCCCCCGCGCGGGGAGATCGTCTCCCCCGTGCGGGGGAGCCGTGCGGCGGCGCGGGCCTGGCACGATGGCGCCATGTCCGGCTTCCTGAGACCGCTGACGCGTGCGGTCACCTACACGCGGTGGCTGCATCTCCTCATCGGTTCAGGGGTCGTGTGGGTCTGCGCCTCGATCTATCCGGGGCTCAGCAGTCCCACGCCGACGGGCTGGCTGCTCGTGGTGCTCGACCCCATCCCCCTGATGGTGGTGGCCGGCATGGTGCCCGCCATGCGGCGGGCCGAGGGACTGCAGGCCCGGATGATGCTGTTCCCCGGTCCGCACGCGCGCGGGGAGGGCGACGAGACGGATCCGGGCATCTCTGTAGCGGCGTCCGCCTCGTGGCGCGAGCGGGCCAGGACCGCCGCCTGGTTGGTGCTCCGCCTGGAGGTCGGGTGCGCGACGGTCCTGCTCACGGGGCAGCTCATCGGCTCCGTCTTCATGGTGCTCGGCGCGACCGACGAGCCGCCGGAGAGCGACGGGCTGATCCTGCCGGTGTCGTACCTGGGCTGGGGTGGACTGCCGCTGGCGCTGCTCCTGGTGCTCGCGGAGGTGCTGATGCTCGTCGCGGCGGGGCGGGTGATCACCTGGGCCGCGCCCCGCCTCCTCGGCCCCTCCCCCGCCGAACGCCTCACCGCCCTGGAGGAACGCACCGAGCAGCTCCTCGAACGCAACCGCATCGCACGGGAGTTGCACGACTCCATCGGCCACGCGCTGACCGTCGCCGTCGTCCAGGCGGGCGCCGCGCGGGCCGCGGCCGACCCCGAGTTCACCGACCGGGCCCTGGAGGCCGTCGAGGAGACCGGCCGGGCCGCCCTCGAGGACCTGGAGCGGGTGCTGCGGGTGCTGCGCGAGGACGGGCGGCCCGCGAGCGGCCGGCCGACACTCACCGACGCCGAGCGGCTCCTGGACTCGGCGCGCGCCTCGGGCGCCGAGGTCGACGCGGAGATATCGGGACCGGTCGAACGGCTGCCGGGCCCCGTGTCCCGCGAGGGCTACCGCATGCTCCAGGAGTCCCTGACGAACGTGCTGCGGCACTCCGGTCCGGTCCCGGTCCGGCTGCGGATCACCGTCGACGACGCACGCCTGGTGATGGACGTCCGCAACACCCTCCCCCGCGCCACCAGTTCGACGGGGCGCGGCGGCAGCGGCCTGCGCGGCATACGGGAGCGGGCCACCTTGCTCGGCGGCAGGGCCACCACCGGACCGCTCGACGACGGCCAGTGGCAGGTGCACGTCGAGCTGCCCCTCGGGTGATCTACGCTGGCCGGATGCCGGTCACAGTGCTCCTGGTCGACGACGAACCCCTCGTACGCGCGGGTCTGCGCGCCGTCCTGGAGGCACAGCCGGACATCCACGTCGTCGGCGAGGCGGCGGACGGCGCGGCGGTGATCCCCCTCGTCCGCGAGCTGCGGCCCGACGTCGTCGCGATGGACGTCCGGATGCCGTTGCTCGACGGCATCGAGGCCACCCGGGCCGTGCTGCGCACGGTGCAGGACCCGCCGAAGATCCTCGTGGTGACGACCTTCGAGAACGACGAGTACGTGTACGAGGCGCTGCGCGCCGGTGCCGACGGGTTCCTGTTGAAGCGCGCCCGCCCCGCGGAGATCGTGCACGCCGTGCGGCTGGTCGCCGAGGGTGAGTCGCTGCTCTTCCCGGCGGCGGTCCGGCAACTGGCGGGCGAGCACGGCAAGGAGCGGGGCAACGCCGAGGCGCGGGCCGCGCTCGACCGGGCGGCGCTGACCGAGCGCGAGGCGGAGGTGCTGCGGCTGATGGCGCGCGGCCTGTCGAACGCGGAGATCGCCGCCCGCCTGGTGGTCGGCACGGAGACGGTCAAGTCCCATGTGAGCTCCGTGCTGGCGAAGCTGGCGGCGCGCGACCGGACGCAGGCGGTCATCGTCGCGTACGAGTCCGGCTTCGTCTCGCCCGGATGACGGCCGTACGCAGGGGAAATGCGGGCCCGGCACTCGCCGCGGACCCGTGCGGCGAGTACGATCCGGCCATCATGCGCACGAGCTGGAAGGTAGGACGTTGGGGCGGCTGACCGGCGGGGACCCCTCTCTGTTGCGGCGTATCAACTCCGCGGTGGTGCTGCACGCGCTGCGCGCCGCGGATTTGGCGACGCTCACGGAGATCACCCGTGTGACCGGGCTCTCCCGGCCCACCGTCGAGGGGGTCGTCGAGGGGCTCATCGAGGCCGGGCTCGTGGTGGAGTCGGCGGCCGACGATGGTGGCGCCCGCCGTCAGGGGCGGCCCGCACGGAAGTATCGATTCCGCGCGGAGGCGGGGCATCTCCTCGGCCTGGAGATCGGCCCGCACCGGGTGGCCGCCGTCATCGCGGATCTGGACGGCAAGGTGCTCGGCACGGCGTCGAAGAGCGTCTCCGAGGAGGCCTCCGCGGACGACCGGCTGGAGCGCGTGCGCACCGTGGTCGCCGATCTGCTGCGCCGCACCGGGGTCGCCCGCAGCTCGCTGCGCGCCGTCGGGGTCGGCAGCCCCGGCATCCTGGACGCGGACGGCACGGTGCGGCTGAGCACCGCGCTGCCCGAGTGGAACGGCCTGCAGCTGGGCGAACGGCTGCGCCGGTCGTTCAAGTGCCCGGTGCTTGTGGAGAACGACGCGAACGCGGCGGCCGTGGCCGAGCACTGGAAGGGCGCGGCCGCCGACACCGACGACGTGGTGTTCGTCCTCGCGGGGCTGAGCCCGGGGGCCGGGTCGCTGATCGGCGGGCGGCTGCACCGGGGGTACGGGGGCGCGGCGGGGGAGATCGGCGCGCTGCACCTCCTCGGCCGTGAGGTCACTCCGGAGACGCTGCTCTCCACCACGGACGAGCCGCTGCACCCCCTCGACGAGCAGGCGGTCGCGGAGGTCTTCGCCCACGCGCGCGGGGGCGACGAGCGGGCCCGGGCCGCCGTGGAACGCTTCATCCAGCGGCTCGTGCACGACGTGGCGGCCCTCGTGCTCGCCCTCGATCCCGAACTGGTCGTCGTCGGCGGCTGGGCGGCGGGGCTCGACGGCGTCCTCGAACCGCTCCACCGTGAGCTGGCCCGCTACTGTCTGCGGCCGCCGCGGGTGGCGCTGTCGCTGCTCGGCGACGCGGTGGTGGCGACCGGGGCGCTGCGGCTGGCGCTCGACCATGTCGAGGAGCAGCTGTTCGCCGTCGAGGGGACGGTCACCGCGCGGCGGTGAGCCGGGAGCCGGAAACGCCCCGCGCCCGGCACGTGGCGTGCCGGGCGCGGGTCATGACCGGTGCCGGGGCGGGCACCGGTCCGCGTGATCAGGAGGCGTGCCGCTCGTGGCGGATCTCCACGCCACCGGCGTCCCCGAAGGTGAGCCTGCAGGTGTCCGCGCGGTAGGTGGCCACGGAGACCGCGGCCGTGCGCCCCTCGGCGAAGAAGCGGGTCGTCACGACAAGCACCGGCGCGCCGGGGAGACGGTCGAGGGCGCGGGCGTCGTCGGCGCGGGCCGAGCCGAGCTCGACGGCCCGGTCCTGGCCTTCCAGGCCGAGTCGGGCGAGTTCGCGCAGGACGACACGCGCGCGTGCGGCCCCGGACGGCTCGTCCATGCCGGTCAGTTCGGCGACGGCCGACGTCGACACGTACAGCAGCTCGGCCGCGACGGGCTGGCCCTCGGAGACGCGGGAGCGGCGCACCACGTGCACCTGCTCGTCCGCGACGGTCTCCAGCATGCGGGCCACGTCCGCGGGCGGGACGGCAGGCGCGCAGTCCGCGAGCTGCCAGGCGTCGCCGGCCGCGCCGGGCCAGGTGCCCTGCGCCGATCCGACGGCCACGCCCATGCGCGGCGGGGCGACGGTGGTGCCCACGCCACGGCGGCGCTGCAGCCTGCCTTCGAGTTCCAGTTGCTCCAGCGCCTGCCGGAGCGTGGCGCGGGCGACACCGAAGCGGGCAGCGAGATCACGCTCGTTCGGCAGGATCTCCCCTACGGCGAATTCGGAGTCGAGCGCCTCACTGAGCACCGTCTTCAGGTGCCAGTACTTCGGCTCCGGCACCGTTTCGAGCTGCGTGGTCCCCACCCTGTCCTCCGCAATCGCCGTTGAACCGGCGGCGTTTTAGCGCCCTTGTTTATTAAAGGTTCCTGCACTATCTCTGCGACCATAGAGCCGCTCCCACCCTTGGTCAAGACCAATCCTCGTTCGGTTACAGGGTGCACAGGGGTGATGCCACAGAGCATTCACG
Organism: Streptomyces sp. NPDC041713; assembly: GCF_055591085.1. Lineage (NCBI taxonomy): Bacteria > Bacillati > Actinomycetota > Actinomycetes > Kitasatosporales > Streptomycetaceae > Streptomyces > Streptomyces sp. NPDC041713. The sequence goes on along the minus strand of NZ_JBVIZY010000008.1, from coordinate 258,420 downwards.
CGGAGTTCGCGTGCGGCCAAGCGGGCGTAATCGGCCACGGTCGGGTGAACGGCCGAGGACGACCGCACGACACAGCCCCCGCCCGGTCGGACGGGGGCTCTGCACTGCGTGGACGTGCCGCCGAGCGCGGCGGGGCGCCGGGTCTCTACCGGGCGAGGCTCGTGAGCTTGTCCGGATTCCGGATGATGTAGACGCTCTGGACGCGCCCGTCGCCGACGTCGAGCTGGAAGACGCTGTCGGGCTTGCCGTCGATGATCAGGTACGCGGACTCGGCTCCGTTGACCTCCAGGAAACGGAACTCCACCTCGCGGGCGGCCCGGATGACACTGGCCGCGGTGCTGTGCAGGAAGCGGCCCACCTTGTCCGCGCTCTCCAGGACGCGCAGCGGAGCCTTGTTCTTGCCCCCGGCGTCGCCGATCAGCCGGACGTCGGGCGCGAGCAGCGCCATCAGCCCGTCCAGGTCGCCCTCGCTCGCCGCGGCGAGGAACCGCTCCGTCAGGTCGCGGCGCTCGGCGGGGTCCACTTTGTAGCGGGGCCGACCGGCGTCGACGTGCTTGCGGGCGCGCCCCGCGAGCTGGCGCACCGCGGCCTCACTGCGTTCGAGGGTGAGCGCGATCTCCGCATAGGGGAACCCGAAGGCCTCCCGGAGCACGAACACCGCGCGTTCCAACGGCGAGAGGGACTCCAGGACCACGAGCACCGCAAGGGATACGGAGTCGGCGAGCACGGCACGCTCGGCGGTGTCGGGGACCGCGGGGCCGAACTCGGTGACCCAGGGCTCGGGGAGCCACGGCCCCACGTACGCCTCACGGCGGGACTGGACATGGCGCAGGCGGTCGATGGCGAGGCGCGTCGTGATGCGCACCAGGTAGGCGCGCGGTTCGCGCACGCTGTCGTGGTCCGACGTCGACCACCGAAGCCAGGCCTCCTGGACGACGTCCTCCGCGTCGACCACGCGGCCGAGCATGCGATAGGCGACGCCCATCAGGACGGAACGGTGCTCTTCGAAGACGTCGGTCATGCTGTCGGTAGCCACCCTTCCATCCCAACCCACCGGGGTGCGGGTGTCCAGGTGGAGCGGGTACGGCACCGGGTGGACCGAACCTCGTGCGGGGGCTTGAACTGCGGCCTACTGAGCGGTAATTGTTGCTGACAGCGTGTCTAACGTACCGAGGAGCCGTCGCCCGACGGCGGGGACAGGAGCAGTCATGGCCGCAGAGGTGTCCTTCGATGTCGCGTCGCCCCACGGCACCCGCACCGTGACGGTCTCCTACGAACGGGCGGGCGCGGGCGAGCCGTTGCTGCTGCTCCACGGGATAGGCCACCACCGGCAGGCCTGGGATCCGGTCCTGGAGATCCTGGCCGCCGAGCACGACGTGATCGCGGTGGACCTGCCGGGGTTCGGGCGCTCGCCCGACCTGCCGGACGGCTTCGCGCACGATCTCGCCACGGTCGTGCCGGTCCTCGGCGCGCTCTGCGAGGCGCTCGACGTGGAGCGCCCGCACGTGGCGGGCAACTCCCTGGGCGGGCTGCTCGCCCTCGAACTGGGCCGCGAGAAGCTGGTCCGCTCCGTCACCGCCCTGTCCCCCGCCGGTTTCTGGACGCCCGCGGAGCGCCGGTACGCGTTCGCCACCCTCCTCGGGATGCGGCAGGGCGCGCGCGTGCTGCCGCTTCCCGCCATCGAGCGACTGTCCGGCAGCGCGGCGGGCCGTGCCGCCCTCACGAGCACCATCTACGCCCGCCCTTGGCGCCGTTCACCGGGAGCCGTCGTCGCCGAGACGCTCGCGCTGCGGGACGCGACGGCCTTCGACGCGACGCTGGCGGCCGGCCGCGACGTCCTCTTCCGGGACGACGTGACGGATGTCCCGGTCACCGTCGCCTGGGGCACCCGGGACCGGCTGCTGCTGCGCCGCCAGGGGATCCGCGCCAAGCACACCATCCCCGGCGCGCGGCTGATCCGGCTCCCCGGCTGCGGCCACGTCCCGATGAACGACGACCCGGCGCTCGTCTCCCGCGTCATCCTCGACACCTGCCGCCGCTGACGGACGGCGGGCGAGCACTCCCGAGCCCAGGGCCACCCCTGCGCCGACGAGCGCGCTGCCGACGGCCTGGGGTGCCCCGTACGTGCCCGTGCCCACCAGCGGAGCCGTGCAGGCGGCCGCGACCGGGATGAGGCCCGAGAAGAGCGTGGCCCGCTCGGCGCCGATGCTCTGCAGGCCCGTGTACCAGAGCACGAAGCCGACCACGGTGACGATCACCGCCTGCCACAACAGGGCGGCCCCTTCGGTGCGGTCGGGCCACCGGAGGAACCCGCCGCCGTCGAGGACGAGCCCGAGGACGGCCGACTCGACGGCGGCCACCGCACATACGGTGGCGGCGAGCAGCCTGGGCCCCAGGGGGCGCAGCACGGGCACGGCGAGCACCGCGAAGCCGACCTCGCCCGCGAGGGCGCCGACCGAGAAGAGCAGCCCGGCCGCGTCCGTACGGCCCCATCCCTGCACGACGAACGCCCCGGCGGCGACCAGGAGGGCGCCCTGCAGGACGGCCCGCTGGGGAGTGCGCCGGTCCAGAAGCGGCACCAAGAGGGCGACGACAACGGGGGCGCAGCCTACGAAGACACCCGGTACGGCCGGCTCCGCCGACTGCTCGGCGGCCAGGATCGCCATGTTGAAGCCGACCATGCCCACGGCCGCGAGCAGCGCGAGGCGCCCCCACTGGGAGGGCCGCAGCCGGCGCAGCGGGGCGGTGCCGCCGGCGCCGAGCCAGGGCAGGAGGAGCAGACAGGCCAGGCCGTAGCGGAGGAACTGGCCGCCCGTGTACGGGTATGCGCCCAGAAGGCTGTTGGCGGTGAATGAGCCGCCCACGAGGAGGCAGGCGAGGCCCGCGAGGAGTGCCCCGCGGGAGGAGTTCGTGGTCATGCCCCGACGTTAGGAAGCGCGGCGGTCCCCCTTAAGGTCCACTTCCACGGTGTGTTCGGGGACCACTTTCCTCACGGGTCCGCGCGACGACACGGAGCGACTGCCCCGAACCGACCGCACACCACCGCCCGTTCGTCCATCCGTCCCCGATCGAGGAGGGATTCCCGGTGGCCGCACAGAGCGCCGACGACCGCGCGGAGTGGCACGCCGCGTGGGAGCTGCTGCTGCCTGCCGCGGCCGCCCCCGCGCGCACCCGTGGCCGCAGCCTGCGCTCCGCCCTGCGCGAGGCCGTCCGCTCGGGGCGGCTCACGGCGGGCACGCGGCTGCCCTCGAGTCGCGAGCTCGCCGCCGACCTGGACGTCTCGCGCGGCCTGATCACGGAGACGTACGAGCAGTTGACGGCCGAGGGCTATCTGCGCAGCGACCGGGGCGCGGGGACGTGGGTGGGGGACGCGGCGCGGGCGGCGGTGCCCGCGGTGCGTGACCTGGCGCCGCGCGACGGGCACGCGCGCGTGGACTTCCTTCCCGGCGTTCCCGACCTGTCGCTGTTCCCGCGCTCCGCCTGGGCGACCGCCCACCGTCAGGTGCTCGCCGAACTGCCGCACCACATGCTGGGCTATCCGGATCCGCGCGGGCTGCCCACGTTGCGTACGGTCCTCGCCGACCTCCTGGCGCGGCGCCGCGGTGTGGTCGCCGAGCCGGAGCGCGTGATCGTCTGCTCCGGAGTGGCCCAGGCCATGACCCTGCTGGCGCTGGCGCTCCGCGCGCGCGGGCACACCGCGACGGGCGTCGAGGACCCCGGCAGCCCCGAGCACGCGACACTCCTCGCCGCCTCCGGGATCACCCCGGTCGGCGTCCCTCTCGACGACGAGGGCGTGCTCCCCGAGGCCCTGCGCGAGCGCGAGGTGCGTGCCGTCGTCACCACACCGGCCCACCAGTTCCCTTCCGGCATCGCCTACTCCGCGAAGCGGCGCGCAGAACTCCTCGACTGGGCGCGGTCCGTCGACGGGCTGGTGATCGAGGACGACTACGACGGCGACTTCCGTTACGACCGTGCCCCGGTCGGCGCCCTCCAGGGACTCGACCCCGAACACGTCGCGTACACCGGCTCGGTCAGCAAATCACTCGCCCCGGGGCTGCGCCTCGGGTGGCTCCTGGTGCCGGACGGCCTCACCGAGGAGGTCGTCGAACGCAAGCGCGTGATGGACCTCGGCAACCCCTCCCTCGACCAGGAGCTGCCTGGCCCGCTTCGTCCAACGCGGCGACTACGACCGGCAGTTGCGCCGCTGCCAGCGGGCCTACCGCGACCGCAGGGACGCACTCGTGGCCGCGCTGGAGCAGCACTTTCCGGGCGTGCGGGTCACCGGGATCGCGGCGGGCCTGCACGTCATCGCCCGGCTGCCCGGCCACTGGGGACCGCAGGACGCCTTCCTGGCACGGGCCGCCGCGGCCGGCGTCGCGGTGCGGCCGCTGAGCGACTACGACGCGCCGAGGGAACAGGGGGTGACGGCCCATGGCACCGCGTCCGCGGCTCCGGACGAGGTGTGCCTGGTCCTCGGCTACGCGCATCTGTCGACGGCCCGGATCCGCGAGGGGGTGGGGCTGCTGGCGCGGGCGGTTCAGGACCTGGACCCCACACGGGCGGCGGTTCAGGAGTTGGACCACCCGCGCGTGCAGAGCACCAGACGGTAGGCGTCCGGGTCCTCGACGGTGACACCCCACTCGTTCCAGTAGGGGTTGGGGGACGTCACCCGCTTCCCGCCGCGCTCCTCCAGCCGGGCCACCAGTTCCCCGGGCACCTCTCCGTCGACGTAGACGACCAACAGGTCCTCCTCGGTGGGGCGGGGGTCGACCGGGGCGTCTGCTTCGTAGACGAGTTCGAGGTGCCAGGAGGCGTCGGGCCAGCCGACCATGAGCAGATCGTGCTCGCCGGGCACGCCGTGGCTCTCGGCCCGGTACAGCACGGAGAGCCCGAGTCCGTCGACCCAGAAGCGTTCGGCTGTCGCCAGGTCGCGGCTCGGGCGGGCGATGCGGATGTGACTGTGACCGTTGACCGGCACGAGGTTCCCCCTTCGGCGCGGCACGCCGGGGTGGCGCGCTCCGGTGCCGAGCGTAGGAGGGTGTGGATCTTGTGGCCATCGGTCGTACGTCCCCAGGGGTCCGGCCGCAGGACGTAGGACCGTGGACCGGGGCGGGGGCTCCACGCGCACCGGGGCGGGGGCTCCACGCGCCCTCTCTCCATGCCGCGTGCTTCGGGGACGTTCCCGCGCGGCGGTTCCCCCGTGCATGACGGGAGTTGTTCACTTGTGGTTCGCGTGGACGCTGTGGCGCGGTACCGGCCGGGCGCCCGCACACTGGTCGCACCCGTCAACTGGAGGCGCATTCATGTCGCAACGTGAGCCCAGCCCGTCGCCCCGCCGCCGCAGCGTGCTGCGCGGATCGCTCGCCGTGCCGGCGGCGCTCGCCGTGCCCGCGCTGGCGGGGGCGGCCCCTTCGCTCGCCCTCGCGGGACGCCCGGAGGCCGGGTGGGGGGTGCAGGCCGGGGACGTGACGGCGCACGCGGGGCTCGTCTGGACCAGGTCCGACCGTCCGGCCCGGATGATCGTGGAGACATCGGCCACCGAGTCGTTCCGCAATCCCCGCCGGTGGCACGGCCCCCTGCTCGGCCCGGACACGGACTTCACCGGGACGACCCGCCTGCACGGGCTGCCCGCCGGTGAGCAGATCCACTACCGGGTGCTGCTCGCCGACCCGGACGATCCGCGGCGGACCGGCCGGCCGGTCGGCGGCACGTTCCGGACGGTACCCAAGGGCCGCAAGGAGGACGTGCGCTTCCTGTGGTCGGGCGACATCGCGGGCCAGGGCTGGGGCATCAACCCCGACCGCGGCGGCTACCGCATCTTCGAGGAGATGCGCAGGCGCGACCCGGACTTCTTCCTGTGCAGCGGCGACAACATCTACGCCGACAGCCCCGTCCTGCCCAGCGTCACCCTGCCCAACGGAAGCGTGTGGCGGAACGTCACGACCGAGGAGAAGTCGAAGGTCGCCGAGACCCTCGCGGAGTTCCGCGGCGCGTTCCGCTACAACCTGCTCGACGAGAACCTGCGGCGGTTCAACGCGCAGGTACCGTCCATCGTGCAGTGGGACGACCACGAGGTGCACAACAACTGGTACCCGGGGCAGATCCTGGACGACCAGCGGTACACGGAGAAGAGCGTCGACGTCCTCGCGCGCCGTTCCCTGCGGGCGTTCAGCGAGTACTTCCCCGTGTCGACCCTGCCGCCGGGCGACGAGGACGGCCGGGTGTACCGGGTCATGCGGCACGGGCCGCTCCTGGACGTGTTCGTCCTCGACATGCGCACCTACCGCAACGCCAACTCGCCGGGCAGACAGCCCGACGACACCACCGGCATCCTCGGCGCCCGCCAGCTGGCCTGGCTCAAGCGCGAGCTGTCCCGCTCGCGGGCCGTGTGGAAGGTCATCGCCTCCGACATGCCGCTGGGCATCGTCGTGTCGGACGGCCGGGTGAACTTCGAGGCCGTGGGGCAGGGCGACCCCGGCGCCCCGCTCGGCCGCGAGCTGCAGATCGCCGAGCTGTTGCGGCACATCAAGCACGGCAGGATCACGGGAACGCTGTGGCTGACCACCGACGTGCACTACACCTCGGCGCAGCACTACGACCCCTCGCGCGCGGGCTTCAAGGACTTCGCACCGTTCTGGGAGTTCGTGTCCGGGCCGCTGGCGGCCGGCGGCTTCCCGGCCACGCAGCTCGACGGGACGTTCGGTCCCGAGCACAAGTTCATCAAGGCACCGAGCCGGGCGAACACCTCGCCGGTGGAGACCCCGCAGTACTTCGGCGAGGTCGACATCGACGGCGGCAGCGGCGAGTTGACGGTACGACTGCGGCAGGAGGGCGGCGACGTCCTGTTCACGCAGGTGCTGCAGCCGGGACGGGTGGGGCAGTGACCGGCCGGGCCGGCAGGGGCAGTGACCGACCGGGACGGTTCGGGCGGTGACCCGAGCCGTGGGGGCACGGGAGCACACCCCGTGCCCCCACGGGAACACACCCGCCAAAAGGGTCAGACGGCCTCTTTACCCATCAGTCACAGGGCGTTCGCGACCACGCAACACCGGTCGAGCACAGTGGCCACATGAGAACCGACCTGTCTGACGTGACACGACGCACCAAGCACGGCCGCCCCGTCCATCACTGGCGGCGCGACGTGGTCGAACTGGCCGCCCTGTTCACCGCCGTGGCGGTGGCCGACGCGGTGGCGAACATGGTGGGGCACGGCCCGGACGGGCCCGTCCTCCTGGTGATGTCGGCCGTGGTGCTCCTCGCCACGGTCGGCTTCCACACATGGTGGGCGCGGCGCCACAACCACGCCCCGCCGGCGGCGCACGATACCGGCGCCCGGCCGCCCGCGGACGCGGTGCAGGCCGGGCCCGCGACGCCCTCCCCCGCGGCTCCCGGGGAATCCCAGGCGACCACGCTGTGGCGGATGCGTACGACCGTGCGGGACGAGCCGGGATCGCTCGCCGCGCTGTGCGTCGTACTCGCCGAGCGTGGCGTGGACATCCTCAGCCTGCAGGCACACCCGCTGGCCGACGGCACCGTGGACGAGTTCCTGCTGCGCGCCCCCGCGGAGCTGTCCGGCTCCGACATCACCCGGTCGATCGCCCGGGCCGGCGGCACCGGCACCTGGATCGAGCGCGCCGACGCCCACGATCTGGTGGACGCCCCCACCCGCATCCTCGGCCTGGCCACCCGTACCGCGCTCGACGCCGCCGAACTCCCGCTTGCCCTGCGGCACTTGCTCGGCCGTTGCACCATCCGCTCGCAGCCCGCCGCCGCGCGTTCCGTGGCGCGCGGGGACGAGGCCGCGGCCCCGGAGGGAGCACCGGGCGACGGCGTACTGGACGGGACGGTGCTGCGGCTGAACGGGCCGGAGGGCGAGGTCATCACCGTGGAGCGGCCGTATCTGCCGTTCACCCCCACGGAGTTCGCGCGCGCCCGGGCGCTGGTGGAGCTGGACACGCGGCTCGGCCCGCGCATTCCGCACAGCCAGGACGTCCTGACGCTCCCCGAGGGCAACTCCATCACCGTGCGGCGCGCCGACACCGCCGACGTCGAATCCGCGAAGGCCATGCACGAGCGCTGCTCGCCGCGCACGCTGGACCTGCGCTACCACGGTCCCGTGCGCGACGCCGACCGCTACCTCCACCACCTGCTCAGCCCTCGGTTCGGCCGCACGCTCGCGGTGCGCACTGCCTCGGGGCGGATCGTCGGCCTCGGGCACCTCCTCTGGGACGGCGACGAGACCGAGGTCGCGCTGCTCGTCGAGGACGACTGGCAGCGGCGCGGCATCGGCGGCCAACTCCTGGGCCGCCTGGTGACGATGGCGGTGGAGGCCGGCTGCGAGAGCGTGTACGCGGTGACGCAGGCGTCCAACACCGGCATGGTGGCCGCGATGCGGGGCCTCGGGCTGCCGCTCGACTACCAGATCGAGGAGGGCACGCTGGTGATCACGGCCCGCCTCGACGCGACTCCGGTCAGTTCGCGGCTGCCGTACGACTCCACTCGGCATCGCGACGACCGGGTCGGTCACCGTGGGCAGGCGGAGCGCTGACCGTCGTCGTGACGGATGCCGCGGCGGGGGCGCCGCCCGAGATCGGGCCGAGCGCCCGGTCCAGGTCGGTCCACAGGTCCTCGACGTCCTCCAGGCCGCAGGACATCCTCAGCAGCCGGTCGCTCACGCCGGACGAGCGCCGGTCCGCCGGGTCCACGACGCGGTGGCTGATGGACGCCGGGTGCTGGATGAGCGAGTCGACGCTGCCGAGGCTCACCGCCGGGGTGATCAGCCGTACGCCGGCGATCACCTCGTGCGGATCGCCTTCCACCTCGAAGGCGATCATGGCGCCGCCGAGCCGCGGGTAGTGGACGCGGGCGACCCGCGGGTCGTCGGCGAGGCGCCGCGCCAGCTCCGCCGCGGTCGCCGACGCCGCCTTCACCCGGACCGGCAGGGTGGACAGGCCGCGCAGCAGCAGATATCCGGCGAGCGGGTGCAGCACCCCGCCCGTGGCGAACCGCACTTGGCGCAGCCCGCGCGCGAACTCCTCGTCGCAGGCGACGACCCCGCCCAGTACGTCGCCGTGGCCGCCCAGGTACTTCGTGGCACTGTGCAGCACCAGCCGGGCGCCGCTCTCCGCGGGCCGCTGCAGCACGGGGGTCGCGAAGGTGTTGTCGGCGAGCAGCGGCACGGTGCCGCACGCCCGCGCGACCGCGCCGAGGTCGAGTTCGGCGAGGGTGGGGTTGGCGGGCGTCTCGACCATCACCAGGCCCGTCTCGGGACGGATGGCGTCGGCGATGCCCTCCGGGTCCACCCAGGTGACCTCGGTGCCGACCAGGCCCGCGGTGAGCAGGTGGTCGCTGCAGCCGTACAGCGGCCGGACGGCCACGACATGGCGCAGGCGGGCGGCGCCCCGCATGAGGAGGACGGCGGTCAGCGCGGCCATGCCGCTGGCGAACGCGACCGCGCTCTCGGTCCCTTCGAGCCGGGCCAGGGCGGTCTCGAAGCGGGCGACGGTCGGGTTGCCGAGCCGTGCGTAGACGGGCGGTCCGTCGTCGAGGGCTCCTTCGGCGGCGAAGGCGTCGATGCGGGCGGCCTCGGCGCGGCTGTCCCGTGAGGGGTAGGTCGTGGAAAGATCGATCGGCGGGGCGTGCAGGCCGATTTCGGCCAGATCGTCCCGGCCCGCGTGCACGGCCTCGGTGGCCAGGGCGCGCAGCGGTGACGTGGTGCCGACGAGGGGCTCGTGCGGGGCTGTCCCGGTGTTCGCTTCCATGCCGCTCAGGCTGAACATCCGCCGGGGACCGGCGACGGATCACCGTGCTACGTTCGGCCGATGGCCGATTCCGTCGCACTGGACCCGGTGGACCTCCACATATTGCGTCTGCTGCAGAACGACGCCCGGACCACGTACCGCGATCTCGCGGCGCAGGTCGGCGTCGCGCCCTCCACGTGTCTGGACCGCGTGACGCGGCTGCGGCGTTCGGGGGTGATTCTCGGACACCAGCTGCGGCTCGATCCGGCGAAGCTCGGCCGTGGCCTCGAAGCGCTGTTGTCCGTGCAGGTGCGGCCGCACCGCCGCGATCTCGTGGGGCCGTTCGTGGAGCGGGTCAGGGCCCTTCCCGAGTCGATGTCGCTGTTCCACCTCACCGGGCCCGAGGACTTCCTGGTGCACGTGGCCGTGGCGAGCCCTGCGGATCTCCAGCGGCTCGTTCTCGACGAGTTCACCGTGCGGCGCGAAGTGGCGCGCGTGGAGACGCGGTTGATCTTCCAGCAGTGGGCCTGCGGTCCGCTGCTCCCGCCCGACGCGGCGGCCGGGGAAGTGCTGGATCCGGTCAGTGAATCATGGTGACGCGCGCCCCCTCGCCGTACGAGGATGTCCGCATGTCAGCCACGAGTACCTCCCATGCGAACACCGGTCCCCTGCCCCGCGCCGTCGCGGACGCCTTCGTCGACGAGCTCATCGCCCTCGACCCCATCACGGGCACGTATCTCGGCGTCCAGGAGAGCAACAGCCGGCTTCCCGACACCTCTCCGGAGGGTCAGGAGGCCCTGGCCCGGGTGGCACGCGCCACGTTGGCCCGGCTGGACGAGGCGGAGCGCAGGCCCGGCGCGGACAGTGAGGTCGAGCGCCGCTGCGGCCGGCTGCTGCGCGAGCGGCTCACCGCGCAGCTGGCCGTGTACGAGGCGGACGAAGGGCTCCGCGCCGTCGGCAATCTGCACACGGTCCCGCACCAGGTGCGGGAGATCTTCACCGTGACCCCCATGGAGACGGCGGAGGACTGGGCGGCGATCGCCGAGCGGCTCCGTGCCGTGCCCGCCGCTCTGGAGGGCTATCGCGCCTGCCTCGAACTCGGCCTGGAACGCAAGCTGTTCGGGCCGCCGCGCCCGACGGCCACCTTCATCGGGCAGCTCACCGAGTGGGCGGGCGAGGTCGGCGGGGACGCGCGTGGCCGCGGCTGGTTCGAGGACTTCGCGTCCGCTGGCCCCGACACCTTGCGCGCCGACTTGGACACCGCGGCGCGGGCCGCCACGGCGTCGGTGGTGGCGCTGCGCGACTGGATGCGGGACGTCTACGCTCCCGCGATCGAGGGCGCCCCCGACGTCGTGGGCCGCGAGCGCTACGCCCGGCTGTCCCGTGAGTGCAACGGCACCGACCTGGACCTCGACGAGGCGTACGCGTACGGCTGGTCGGAGTTCCACCGGCTGCTCGCCGAAATGCGCGCCGAGGCCGAGAAGATCCTGCCCGGCGCGGCCACGCCGTGGGTGGCGCTCGCCCATCTCGACGAGCACGGCGCGCACATCGAGGGGGTGGAGGAGGTGCGGGTCTGGCTGCAGCAGCTGATGGACGAGGCGATCGACGCGCTGGACGGCACGCACTTCGAACTCGCCGAGCGGGTACGGAAGGTGGAGTCGCACATCGCTCCCCCCGGCGGCGCGGCGGCCCCCTACTACACGAGCCCGACCGAGGACTTCTCGCGCCCCGGCCGCACCTGGTTGCCGACGATGGGCGAGACCCGGTTCCCGGTCTACGACCTCGTCTCCACCTGGTACCACGAGGGCGTGCCGGGCCACCATCTCCAACTGGCCCAGTGGGCGCACGTCGCGGAGGACCTCTCCCGCTACCAGGCGAGCGTGGGCATGGTCAGCGCCAACGCCGAGGGCTGGGCGCTGTACGCGGAGCGGCTCATGGACGAGCTGGGCTTCCTCACCGACCCCGAGCGCAGGCTCGGCTATCTGGACGCCCAGATGATGCGCGCGCTGCGGGTCATCGTCGACATCGGCATGCATCTGGAGCTGGAGATCCCGGCCGACTCGCCCTTCCACCCGGGCGAGCGCTGGACGCCGGACTTGGCCCAGGAGTTCTACGACGCGCACTGCAGCCGCCCCACGGACTACGTGGCGAGCGAGATGACGCGCTACCTGACGATCCCCGGCCAGGCGATCGGCTACAAACTGGGCGAGCGCGCCTGGCTCCTCGGCCGCGAGAACGCACGACGCCGCCACGGCGACACGTTCGACGCCAAGGCCTGGCACATGGCGGCACTCTCACAGGGTTCACTCGGCCTGGACGACCTGGTCGACGAGCTGTCGAAGCTGTGATGGCGCGGGGCGGCGGGACGGAAACGAGCTGAGGCACCCCGCCGCCCCCGCCGGGCACGACACGCGTCAGCGGCGGATCCCGCCCTCCGAGTCGATGACCTGGCCGGTGATCCAGGCGGCCTCGTCCGTCGCGAGCCAGGCGATGAGCCGGGCCGGGTCGTCCGGCATGCCCCAGCGGCCCGCGGGGAAGAGCCCCGCGATCCGCGCGTGGGCGTCACCGGTGAGGTAACCGGTGTCCACGGGGCCGGGGTTGACGCAGTTCACCGTGACCGCCAGGTCGGCGAGCGCGGTCGCGAGGCTCCGGGTCGCCGATGCCAGCGCGCCCTTCTGCAGGCTGTACGCGATCTCGTCCGGCATGCCGCCCGCGATGTCCTGCCCCGACGTCATCATCACCACCCGCCCGCCCGGGGTCCGCTCCGGAAGGTGTGCACGCAGTCGGGCGTAGGCCTGGACGAGGAGGATCACGGAGCGGGTGTCCACCGCCCAGTGCGCGTCGAGCATGCAGGCGTCGATCTGGTCGAGCGTCCCGTCACGACCGCTCAGCGCGTGGTTGGCGACCAGGACGTCGATCCGCCCGCCGAGCGCGTCGGCCGCGGTCTCGATCAGCCGGGCCGGTGCGGCGTCCTCGGTCAGGTCGCCGGGCCCGGCGCAGACCGCCGAGGCCGGGTCGCCGCGTGCCTCCCGTACCCCGTCGACGACGTCCTGCGGGCGGTCGGCGCCCCACGGCATCGCGGCGTCGTGCGGGATGTGGTGGTGCAGATAGACCCCGGCACCGTACGCGGCGAGCCGACGTGCGACGGCGTAACCGATGCCGCCGCGCCGGCTCGCACCGGTGACGAGCGCGGTGCGTCCGCGCAACGGGAGCGGGTCGCGGCGGAGTTGGTCAGGAGAGGGGTGCGGGGAGGGGTGCGGGGAGGGACGCGCAGGGTGTGTCATGCCGCCTCATGATGCGGGCCCGGGCTTCGGCGCGCATCCGGGATTCCGTTGACCGCCGGGATCCGGTCCGGGGCGCGGGAGCGGAGTTCGAGCCCCGTCGTCACGTCGGGTGCGCTCCCCTCCGCCGAACGCCGCCGCCTCAGCAGCCGCAGTCGTCCGCGTCGACCGGTGCCGTCAGGGCGTCGGGGGTGCGTTGTGTGCGGCCCTCCCATGTTTCGAATGCGAAGCCTTCGCGTGCCCAGTACTCGAAGCCGCCCAGCATCTCCTTGACCTGGTAGCCCAGTTGGGCGAGCGCCAGGGACGCGCGGGTCGCGCCGTTGCAGCCGGGGCCCCAGCAGTAGGTGACCACGGGCACCGACTTGTCGAGCAGCGTTTCGGCCTGGTCCGGGATCAGCGCGGTGGGCAGGTGGAGTGCGCCCGGGACGTGGCCCTGGTCCCAGGAGGCGGTGGAGCGGGTGTCGATGACGACGAAACCGGGGTCGCCGTCGGAGGCGAGCGCGGTTGCCACGTCGGAGACGTCGGCGTGGAAGGCGAGGCTCGCCCCGAAGTACGCGGCGGCCGCGGCCGGTGACGCGGGCGGGACCCGCAGGACGGGGTTGTCGGTCAGCGGCGCGCTCGCGGTCCGACCGGTGTCCGTGGTGCTCATCGTGTGCGTGCTGTTCTGCGTGTTGTTCATGGCAAAAAATCTACGGGCGCGGTCCTGATGCCTGAAGGGACGATCCCCGGCGTATCGACCGCTCGACCGTCGAATGCGCGGTGACCCCCGGGGTCCGACCGGGGAGTTGGCCCAGACCAGCATCCGTTTCATCATGCAGTCAGTGGCAATCTCACGCATGAGCACGGCCGTTACCCGCCACGGTCCCACCTCCCCTCCGCATCACTGACACCGCCCGGACTCTTGCGCCCCCTGAACTCCTCTGCCAGATTCTCCCCCAGCTGAAATGGCATGCCCGCGACAGGAGATACCCGCCTCCGCCCGGGCCCTCACTGCATACCTATGCAGTCGTCCTCACCAGGACGCCCCTTCCCCACACAATGGAGACGAACGTGCGAATATCCAGACTCGTACCCGCGCTCGCAGCCACCGCCCTCGCCGTTCTGGGCCTCGCCCCTACGGCAGTGGCCCAGGCAACGGCCCAGGCAGAAGCCCGGACGGTCGCGAGCAGCGAAGCACCCACGGCGGCGGTCAACTCCCCCCAGCCGATCATCGGCGGCGGCTACGCGAGCAACGCGCCCTGGGCGGCCAGGCTCTTCTCCAACGGCCAGCAGACCTGCAGTTCCACGATCATCGCGCCCACCTGGATCCTCACCGCGAAGCACTGCGTCAGCGGCGGCGGCCTGTCGTTCCGCATCGGCAGCCTGGACCAGACATCGGGCGGCACCACGGCCAACGGCATCGGCGTCCAGACCCACCCGAGCGCCGACCTCGCACTGGTCAGGCTGGACCGCTCCGTACCCGGCACCTACTCCCGCCTCGGCAGCCCGGGTTCCGTCTCGGTGGGCCAGACCGTCCAGGTGTACGGCTGGGGCGCGACCTCCCAGTGCGGCCAGGAGATCAACTGCCAGTCCCGGCTCCTGAAGGTCGCCAACGTCGTGGTGACCGGCGGCTGCCGCGACGCGTACCAGGGCCAGGCGATCTGCGCCCGGCGCGGCAACGGCATCACCGCGGGCGGCGACTCCGGCGGCCCCATGACGGCGAACGGCGCGCAGGTGGGCGTCGCCTCCACCAGTGACCGTCAGACCACGACGGCGTACACGAACGTGACGGCGTACCGCTCCTGGATCCAGAGCATCGCGGGCGTCTGACGAACCCTCGGCCCCGAAGGGCGCCGGTTTCGGGAGGGGCGGGCATCTCGCCGCCCGCCGCCCGGGACCGGCCGCCTTCCGCCGGCCGATGCCCATACCCCTTTTGTCCACGCCCCCTTGCGGACGGCCTCACGCGAGTCCGGCCCTGTTCACCCCGGCCCACCTCTTGATCGGCCGGGGATTTCCCTGTTACCTCTCGGACATGACCGGTTATTCCACGGACGCCACCGACTGGCGCATACTCGACGTCCTCCAGCGCGAGGGCCGCGCCAGCTACGCCGAACTGGCGCGTGCCGTCTCGATGTCCGCCAGCGCCGTCACCGAGCGGGTGCGCCGCCTGGAGGAGGCGGGCGTCATCCAGGGGTACGCGGCCGTGATCGACCCGGAGCGACTCGGCCTGCCCATCCTGGCCTTCGTACGGCTGCGGTACCCCAACGGCAACTACAAGCCCTTCCACGACCTGGTCGAGACGACGCCCGAGATCCTCGAGGCGCACCACGTGACGGGCGACGATTGCTTCGTCATCAAGGTCACCGCACGGTCGATGCAGCATCTGGAGGAGGTCTCGGGACGCATCGGCGCACTGGGTTCGGTGACGACGAGCGTCGTCTACTCCTCTCCCCTCCCCCGCCGCCCGCTCGGCCGCTGAAGACGTGAGGAGAACCCTTCCATGCCAGTGCCGCAGATCGACGCCGTCGTGTTCGACGTGCTCGGCACGCTCGTCGACGAACCCGCCGGCCTCCGCGCCGGCATCCGTGCCCTCGACCCGTCGCTCGACGACGCCCGGGTCGAGAAGCTGTTGTCGCTGTGGCAGCAGCACATCGAGCGGGAGCAGCAGCGCATCCTCGACGGCGACCGGTCCTATCTGCCCAGTGACGCCCTCGACCTGGAGGCCGCCCGGCTCGTCGCCGACGCCGCCGGCACCAGTGAGCCGGACGCGGTGGCGGAGCTGGCCCGGTCCGGACGGAGACTGCCGCCGTGGCACGACACCGTGTCGGGGCTCGCCCGCATCGCCGCGAAATTCCCGCTGATCGGGCTCTCCAACGCGAGCCGGACGGCACTCCTCGGGCTCAACGCCCACGCCGGGCTGCGCTGGCACCAGGCACTGTCCGCCGAGGACGCCCGGACGTACAAGCCGGATCCCGCCGTCTACCGCCTGGCCCTCACGGTCTCCGGGCGACCGCCGGAGCGCCTCTTGATGGTCGCCGCCCATGCCTGGGACCTGCGCGGGGCACAGAGTCTGGGTCTGCGCACCGCCTATGTCGCCCGCCCCGTCGGCGACCCGCCCACGTCCACGGACCGTTTCGACCTGTACGTCGACGACCTGACCGACCTGGCCGACCAACTCGACCGCGCCCAGGGGTGAAAGTCCCCCGCACCCGAGGCGAAAACAGCAAAGGCAAGGAGAGATCTCTCCTTGCCACTCTTAACTTATAGCTCACCGGGGGGCTTGCCGCAAGGCCCCGGTCGTGGCGCACAATCGTCCGCCGAAGCCACCACCTGCGGAAATTGGAGCACTGCGTGCCTGTCATGGCGTCGATGTCGATGAGTGAGCGATACGTACTGGACCTTCGCGAGGTCGACGAGCAACAGGTCGCGGTCGTCGGCGGCAAGGGCGCGCATCTGGGCGCCCTGTCACGGATCGAGGGCGTCAGCGTGCCTGCGGGCTTCTGCGTCACGACCGGCGCGTTCCAGCGGATCGTCGCGGAGGCACCGTCCCTCGACGGACTGCTCGACCAGCTGTCGGTCCTGGACCCGGACGCCCCGGGCGCCGTCGAGGCGATCCGCACGCTCAGCGCGGAGATCCGCGAGGTCATCGAGGATGTCGCCGTCCCGGACGACCTCGCCGCGGAGATCACCGACGCCCTCAGCCGGGCCGGTGACAAAGCCGCTTATGCCGTACGGTCCAGCGCGACCGCGGAGGACCAGCCGACGGCGTCCTTCGCCGGCCAGCAGGACACGTACCTCAACGTCGTCGGTCCTGCGGCGATCCTCCGGCACCTCAGCCGGTGCTGGGCCTCGGTCTTCACCGAGCGTGCCGTGATCTACCGCCGGCGCAACGGCATCGACCACCGCACGGTCCACATGGCCGTGGTCGTGCAGCAGATGGTCTTCGCCGACGTCTCCGGCATCCTCTTCACCGCCGACCCGGTCACGGGCAACCGCAGGCTGGCCACCGTGGACGCCGGCTTCGGTCTCGGCGAGGCCCTGGTCTCCGGCCTGGTGAACCCGGACGTCTTCAAAGTGCGGGACGACCGCGTCGTGGAGAGGACGATCGCCGCCAAGCAGCGTGCCGTACACGCGCTGGCCGGGGGCGGAACGCGGGAGGTGACGGTCGACGCGCGGCAGCAGGAAGAGGCGACGCTGTCGGACGACCTGGCCGTGGAGCTCGTGCGGCTCGGGCGGCGCATCGAGGCGCACTTCGGCCGTCCGCAGGACATCGAGTGGTGCCTCTCCGACGAGGGCTTCCAGATCGTCCAGTCCCGCCCGATCACCACGCTCTTCCCGATCCCGGAGACCGGCGACCAGGACAACCACGTCTACGTCTCCGTGGGTCATCAGCAGATGATGACGGACCCCATGAAGCCGCTGGGGTACTCCATGTGGCAGCTGACGGCCATGGTGCCGATGCACGAGGCCGGCGGCCGGCTCTTCGTGGACGTCACCCAGCGCCTCGCCTCGCCGGACAGCCGAACCGCTCTGCTGGACCTGATGGGGCGTGGCGACCCGTTGATCAGGGACGCGCTGGAGACGGTCATCGACCGCGTGGACTTCATCCCCGCGCTGCCCCACGCGGAGCTCGACGGAACCCTTCCGGGCGGAGGCCTCGCCGCCTCGGGGTCCGGAGACGACGTGTCGACCCCCGAGGTGGCCGACCCGGCCATCGTCGCCGAGCTGATCGAGCGCAGCGAGACCTCCGTCGCGGCCCTGCAGCGCGACATCCGGACGAAGACCGGACCGGAGCTCTTCGACTTCCTGTTGGAGGCCTTCGAGGAACACAAGCGGGTCCTCGGTGACCCGTTGAACTTCCGCGCGATCATGGCGGGGATGGAGGCCACCTGGTGGATCAACGACAAGCTCCTGGAGTGGCTGGGCGAGAAGAACGCGGCCGACACGCTCACCTTGTCCGCTCCCGACAACATCACGTCGGAGATGGGGCTCGAGCTGCTCGACGTCGCCGACGTGGTCCGCCCGTACCCCGAGGTCGTGGCGTATCTGCAGGGCGTCGAGGACGACGACTTCCTGGACGGACTGACGAAGGTCGCGGGCGGCGCCGAGGCGCGTGAGGCGATCGAGGCCTATCTGAACCGGTACGGCATGCGCTGCGTCGGGGAGATCGACATCACGAGGCCGCGCTGGAGCGAGCGCCCCGCGACGCTCGTGCCGGTACTCCTGGACAACGTCAGGAACTTCGCGCCCGGCGCCGCGGAGCTGCGTTTCGAGCAGGGGCGGCAGAAGGCGCTGGCGAAGGAGGAGGACGTCCTGTCGCGCCTGCGGGCGCTGCCGGACGGGGAGCGGAAGGCCGACGCGGCCAAGCGCATGATCGACCAGGTCCGCGCCTTCGTCGGATACCGGGAGTACCCCAAGTACGGCATCGTCTGCCGCTACTTCGTCTACAAGCGGGCCCTGCTGGCCGAGGCCGAACGCCTGGTGCGGGCCGGTGTGGTGCGTGAGGCCGAGGACGTCTTCCACCTCACGTTCCAGGAGTTCCACGACGCCGTCCGCTCGCGTCAGGTGGACGAGGGACTCATCGAGCGGCGCAAGGAGGCGTTCCGTTCGTACGGCGCGCTGACGCCGCCGCGGGTCCTCACGTCGGAGGGCGAGGCCGTCACCGGCGCGTACCGGCGCGACGACGTGCCCGCCGGCGCCCTGACCGGTCTGCCCGTGTCCGCCGGGACCGTCGAGGGCAGGGCCCGCGTCGTCCTCGACATGGCGGACGCCGATCTCGAGGCCGGAGACATCCTGGTCACGCCCTTCACGGACCCCAGCTGGACCCCGCTGTTCGTGGGCATCGCGGGCCTGGTGACCGAGGTGGGCGGCCTGATGACGCACGGAGCGGTGATCGCCCGCGAGTACGGTCTGCCGGCCATCGTGGGCGTGGAACAGGCGACCCGGCTCATCCGGGACGGTCAGCGGATCCGCGTCCACGGGACGGACGGGTACGTCGAGATCCTCTCCTGAGCGGAGACGCGGGAAGGAGGCCCTGGCACGGCGACATGTACACGGATACGTACACGTAATCGTGCGTGCCAGGGCTCGTCGGCGGCTAGCCCTGCTTCTTCCGGTCGAACCAGATCGTGGCGGCCGTCGGGATCAAGCCGGCCCAGAAGAGCAGCTGGGGAATGGACAGGTCCGTCCAGGGGAGTTCGGCGATCAGCAGGGCGCAGAGCATGGCCCAGGTCGCCTGGGCGACGGCCACGCGGGCCCAGCGGCCGCGGCGGAGCAGCGAGCGGACGTTGAGGCGGACGCCGGTGCGCAGCCGGCGGTAGCGGCGCCAGGCGCCGAAGGCCCAGACCGCCGCCATCAGCACGAGGCACCACAGGCGCTGGCCGATCGGCACCGGCAGCTCCGGGGCGGGCTCGTCCTCGGAGGGGAAGACGTCGACCATGGCGCCCGCGAGGACCACGCACAGCACCGCGAGCCACCGGGTGCCTCGCAGCAACCGGTAGGTGGCGTGGTCGAGTTGCCGGCGCATGGTGTCCGAGGCGGGCTCGGTCGCGAGCGCGTCCGCGTACAGTTCGGCGGCCTGGGCGGCCCCGACTCCCGGCGCACGCGCGGCCTTGGCCGTCTGGCGGGCGAGCGCCTCGGAGTGGCCGGGGTCGATGCGGAGGATGGCCTCGTCGAGCTGGTCGGCGACTGTGCCGTTGCCCGCGGCGCTGGCGATGCGGTGGGCTATCTCGTGGGCGTAGAGGTGCTCGGGGCCCAGGCGCAGCGCCTCCATCGCCAGGTCTGCCGCGTCACGCGAGATGCGGTCCATGTCACGGGTGCTGAGCTCGCGGGCTCCGGTCTCCTTGGCGAACCGGACCAGCGACTCGCGCCACACGGCGTCGGCGAGCATGGCATAGGCGTGCGGCTCGTGCGGCGCGACACGGATCGCCTCGCGCAGGATCGGCTGGACGGTGAGCCAGCCGTTGTCACGGACCAGCGCGTCGGCGCGGAGCAGCAGGGCCCCGTAGTCCTCGGGGTCCAGTTTGAGGGCCTCGTCGGCCGCGGCCGCCGCCTGGGCGGGGTCCTGGGCGTTCAGATGGCAGTAGCCCATCTTGACCCATGCGCGTACGTCGCCGGGGTCCTCCGCGAGTCTTCGGGCCAGCAACTCCCGGGCCTGGTCATGGCGTTCGAGCTCGATCAGGGCCTGTGCCTGCTCGACGGTGTGGTGCAACGTGCTCACAGCTTCCGCTTCTTCTTCAGGTAGGTGACGAGGTCGTCGTACATGCCGCCGTCGTTCGCGTACATGGCGACGTTGCGCGCGGCGGCGAACCAGGGCTCGGTGGACGGGACGATCTGCTTGACGGCCGACAGAAGGTCCTTCATGCCGATCATGCGGACCGTGCCGGTGCGCGCCGAGTCGAGCAGCGCGCTCTCGGCGGCCGCCTCGCACACGTGGGCCAGGTCGGCGCCCGACAGGCCGTCCGTAGCCTTGACCAACTTGCCCAGATCGACGTTCTCGACGGGCCGTTCGCGCAGGTGGTAGCGGAGGATCGCCTCGCGGGCGGGGGCGTCCGGCGGCAGCACGAGCAGGGTGCGGTCCAGACGTCCGGGGCGGCGCAGGGCGATGTCCACGTCCCAGGGCACGTTGGTGGCGGCGAGCACGAAGACGCCTTCGTTGGCCGCGGAGTCGATCCCGTCAAGCTCGCTGAGCAGCTGGTTGACCGTGTTGCGCAGGCCGCTGTGCTGGGTGCGGCTGCGCTTGGCGCCGAGCGCGTCGAGTTCGTCCAGGAACACCACGCAGGGGGCCTTGCGGCGGGCGGTCCGGAAGATCTCGTGCATGTTGCGCTCGGAGTTGCCGATCCACATGTCGAGGACGTCGTCGATCGACACGGAGAGGAAGTTCGCGCCGAGTTCGCCGGCGATGGCGCGGGCGATGAACGTCTTGCCGCAGCCGGGCGGCCCGTACAGGAGCAGGCCGCCCCGCAGGCTCTTGCCGTAGAGCTTGCGCAGTTCGGGGTTGCGCATCGGCGCGAGGAACGCGGCCTCCAGGCGCTCCTTGACCTCGCGCATGCCCCCGACGTCGGCCAGGCGGAGTGTGCCGGGGGCGTCGACGTCCCAGGCGGAGGTGTTTGCGGGGTCGCCGGTGCCGTCGGCAGCGAGGGGGGCCTCTCTCCTGGCCCTGGCGTCGGGCGCGGGTTCGGTTTCGATCCCGACGCCGGCTTGGGTTCCGGTTCCGGTTCCGATGAAGCGGGGCGGGATCACGTCGCCCACCTGGTCCGCGGCGGCGCGCCAGTCGAAACCGGTGGCGTGCTCCTCCGGCGCGGGCGCCGGCGCGGGCGTCGGGGGTTCGGGTGCGGGTGCCGGGGGCGCCTCCGTGGGGTCGTCCGGCGTCCGCGTCCCCTCCGTGCCTGCGGGAACGGCCTCGCCCATGGCCCGAGTCATCAGTGCGCGGGCGTTGGTGTCGCCGGGAGCGTGTTGCAGGGCGACGGCCGCCTCGGCGATGGCGGCGTGCTGCGCTCCCGCGTCCAGCAGCAACTCGGCCAGGTGCAGCCGCAGCGGTATGTCGTGCGGCGCTGCGTCGACGGCCGCGCGCAGGCTTCGTATCAGGGGGGATTCCTCGGACATGCCGCTAGCTTATGTAAAGGTGATCCTCCGGCACCGCCTGCGATTCCTCCCGGGAGTATCCGCCTGTGTTTCCCCCTTCCGTCGTCGTCGGTCTGCACGGGACCCTGCGGCTACACCCTTGGTTCGAACGGTCCGAAGGCGGGCGCGGGTTCGGGGGCAAGGGCCGCGTAGAGGAGGAGATCCTCTTCCTCGCCGTGGACCGGGCCGGTGCCTACGGCTGGCGGACCGTGGGCCGTCTGCTGCACGAGAACGGCGAGGTCACGGCGGAGCACGAGCCGACGGCGTGGGCGCACGAAGACGCCGGGGGTGACTGGACCCAGGACGGAGAGGTGCACCAACTGGCGTGGCTGGGCGCAGGAGTCTGCACGGACCCTCCGCGGCCGGGGATCCCCGTCCGCCCGATCGCCCTGGTGCTGTCCGACACCCTGGCCCGCGTCGGAACGGTGACGTTCACGGGCCTGCACGCGCTGCTTCCTCTCCAGGCGACCGAGCGCGACACGGCCTTCCACCAGATCGAGCTGGCACCGTGGTTCGAGCTGGCCGATCCGGACGCCCGTCATGAGGTGACGGTGACCGTGTCCTGCCGTCCTGGCGAGGGCGGGCCGGGCGAACACGACGCGCTCGCCCTGGTCGAAGCGGTACGGGACAGATCGCAGGGAGCCGTTGATGCGGAGGCCCTCGCGCCCGCGACGGTGGACGGGCTCCCGGGGCTGGACCTCGATCTCGACCGGACGGTGCACACGCACGGGATGCGCGAGGTCGTACGGCTCGGCTGCCGCACACGGGAGTGGTCGCCGGACATGGCGGTGTGGCTGGTGGAGATGACCGCGGAGGCTCTGCGCGAGGTGGGACGGCCTGCGCCGGTGGTCGTGACGGCTTCGCTGGCGAGTCCATAGGCGTACGAGTAGCCAAGCGCCTGGTACGACATAGGGCAACTGATAGCCAAGAACGGATAGTTGGCGCCCGATGTGGACAAGGCGGCGGGCCGACGGATCCTACGGTTCCGGAGCAGGTCGATGCTCTGGAGGCATACATGGACAGCAACCGCGGCGGGCGGACGGCCTTGATCGTGGGCGCGGGAGTGGCCGGTCTGACGGCGGCCACGGCCCTCGCACGGACGGGATGGCGGGTCGAGGTCGTCGAGATCAGCGCGTCAGGAGCAACGTCCGGCTGGGGGCTGTGCCTGACCGGGCCCTCGCTGCGCGCGCTGGCCGAGTTGGGCCTCGCGGACGCGTGCCTCGCCGAGGGATACGGCATGAGCGCCATCACGCATGTGGATGTGCACGGCGAGCACGCCGACGAAGTCCAGTTGCCGCGTCTGATCGGGGAGCACCGGCCGGCGATGGTCGGCATCGCACGCCCCGTACTGCACCGTGTCCTGCTCACGGAAGCCGAGCGGCGCGGCGTGGTGGTGCGCCACGAACTGACCGTGACGGCGCTGGGCCAGGAAGCGGAAGGGGTCCGTGTGCGACTGTCGGACGGGACGGAGCGACGGGTCGCGCTCATCGTCGGGGCGGACGGGATCCGTTCCACGACGCGGGAGTTGCTGGGACTCCGTAC
This sequence comes from Streptomyces sp. NPDC041713, assembly GCF_055591085.1. Classification (NCBI taxonomy): domain Bacteria; kingdom Bacillati; phylum Actinomycetota; class Actinomycetes; order Kitasatosporales; family Streptomycetaceae; genus Streptomyces; species Streptomyces sp. NPDC041713. The sequence continues at coordinate 235,256 of NZ_JBVIZY010000008.1, read as the reverse complement.
CTCGCTCGACCGGCACGGACAGATGGTGTGGCGGGCGCGGGTGCGGCGGCCGTCGTGGGCCACGGGCATCCATCATTTCGCCGGTACACCCCATACGGCCGGGCTCATACCCCTCTCGGAGAGCCAGGCGTACATCTTCTTGACGGAGAACGGGGTGGAGCGGGGCGCCCTCCCCGTATCCCAACTCACCCCGCACATGGAGCAGTTGCTCTCACCCTTCGCCGGCGGCCGAGGCGCGGAGCTCGCCGCGCTGGTGTCCGAATCGGCACACGCATCCACATCCACATCCGTATCACCGGAGCCGTCTGCATCCGCTGATGAACGGCCCGCCTCCGTGGTCCGCCGTCCGGTGCAGACCACATTCCTCCGGGGCGCCTGGAGCCGCGGCAGCGCCCTGGTCATCGGCGACGCCGCCCACGCGCCCGCACCGCAGATGGCCAGCGGGGCGGCACTGGCGATCGAGGACGGCCTCATACTGGCGCAAGAGGTGGGACGGCACGCGTCGGTCGATGCGGCGCTCAAGGCGTTCGTGGACCGACGCGCCGAGCGGTGCCGGACGGTGGTGGAGACCTCCGTCGCCATCATCGGTCTGGAACAGGCTCAGCGCCACGACAAGACGTATCCGCTGGTCGACACCTGTCACCGCCGCATGGCGGAGCCCGCGTAGCCGACCGGAGCCCGGGTAGCCACGGAGGGCATGAACCATGAACGCGTCGCCGACCCCACTGCGCGACTTTCCCCTCACCCATGCCCGGAACCGGAACCCCGTCGACTTCCTGAACGCCGCCACCCGTCTGTTCGGTGGCTCCATCGCCACCGCGCCGCTGGGCGACTTGTGCGTCGGGGAACATGAAGTGCGCGGGGTGGCCGCACCGGACTTCGCCGTCGGCTACTTCTCCTCACCGCTCGGCGTGCGTGTCGCATCGACGGTGGGGCCCGGCTCCTACTTCGTCAACATGGGCGTGTCCGGTGCGATCGCGGCATCCCGTGACGGTCTGAACGCCACCCTCGACACCGCCACGGCCGGGGTGGTCAACCCCGGCGACAGCCAGGAACTACGCCCCGCCGTGCACCCAACACCCGCACGCTTCGTGGGACTTCGCATCGACGCGGCCCTGGTCGATCAGCAGTACGCGGCACTGACCGGAGCCCCACCGAGCGGCACCGTCCGCTTCGACTTCACCCTGGACCTGGCCAGGCGCGAAGGCCGCGCCGTACACCTCCTCGTCCACTCCCTCGTGGAGCTACTGGACTCGGGCGACCCCTTGTTCCGGCGCGCCGAACTCCAGCGCAGCCAAGTGGCATGCATCGTCACCGCCCTGCTCCTGGCCCAACCCCATTCGCACACCGCCGCGTTACGTCACGGCCCTCCGCCCGCCCACCCACGTACCCTGCGCCTGGCCCTGGCGTTCGTGGAAGCCCATCTCGCCGAGCGCATCACCCTCGGCGACCTCGCGAAAGCCGCCGACTGCGCCCCGCGGACCCTGAGTTCCGCGTTCCGCGACCGGCTCGACGCCTCCCCCATGACGTACGTACGCAACCTGCGCCTGGACCGGATCCGTCAGGACATCCTCACGACGACGGACACCGTCGGCACCATCGCGTACCGGTGGGGTATCACGCACCTCGGCCGCTTCGCCGACGACTACCGCGCCCGCTTCAACGAACTTCCCTCCACCACCGCCACCCGCCGCTGACCTCCGGCGCTTCGCTCAGCAGTCAAACACCGACCAGCAGATGTCGTTCCGCAACCGCTGGTCGTCGAGCACGAGTTCGCGGATGGGCTCCGGGAGTTGTTCCCGCTGCCACCGGCACTCAAGTCGCCTCGCGGTCTCGCTCTCGCCCTTTGGCGCGGCAGCGCCTGCGGCCTTGATCGCGTAAGCAGCCGCCCCGAGCTCGTGCGCGGCGACGTGTGCGACGACCGCGGCCTGACCGGCGGCATAGGCGGCGTGCCGCGCCGCGCCGCGCAGATCCCGGGCCGCGCCCATGGCGTGGCCGCCCGCCGCACGCGCCTTCATCATCTTGACCTCGCCGCGGGTCCAGGCGCGAGCGTGCTCGATCGCCTGGCGTGGCCGTGGGTCCTCGGGCCGCACCGACTCGAAGTGGCCGAGGACGTGTTCCGCGCACGCCGCCGCCCAGAGGGCGAGGAGATGGTGATCCGGATCAGTGAGGGTCCCACCTCGGCGGATCGTCACGAAGCGGGGGTCCCTGACCTTCGGGAGGATCATGGTCGGCTCGGCCTTCCTCTCGTCTGCGGTCGCGCGGTGCCCGAGAAAAAATACCGGTGCTGTCGACGGCCGTATCCGGATACTGGTCACCATGGGCATCGTGGATGAGGTCAGGGTCGTCGTCGCGCACTCCGAGCGTGCGACCCTGCGCGTCGGCGACGTGTTCCTGAAGGTGGACGCCGATCAGGCCCGCGTCGACGCCGAGGTCGAGGCAATGGCCTCGGCGCCGGTCCCCACTCCGGAGGTACTGTGGCGCAAGCCGCCCGTGCTCGCGATCGCCGCGGTCCCGGGGGCGGCGCTCGGCCGCCTCGGCGAGCCGACTACCGCGTCGCCTGCGGCGTGGGCCGCGGCGGGCGCGGCCATCCGCACTCTGCACGACGCCCCGTTGCCGCCCCGGCCCGGCCGGGCGGGCCCCCGCCTCGACGAGCTGGCGGCGGAACTCGACGGCGAGTGCGAGTGGCTCGTGACGAACGACGTCCTGCCCGCCGACCTGGTCACCCACAACCGCCGGATCGCCCAGGCCGCGCTCCGGCCGTGGACGCCGGTGTTCACCCACGGCGACCTGCAGATCGCCCACGTGTTCGTCGACGACGACGAGGTCACCGGCATCATCGACTGGTCCGAAGCCGGCCAGGGCGATGCCCTGTACGACCTCGCCACCTTGACGCTCGGACACGAGGAGCATCTCGGCGACCTCGTCGCCGGATACGGCACCGACGTCGACGTCGACCTCGACGTGATCCGCGCGTGGTGGTCGTTGCGCAGCTTGCTGGGGGTTCGCTGGCTGGTCGAGCACGGCTTCGATCCGATGGCGCCAGGTTGTGAGGTCGACGTACTGCGGTCCCGGATGTCCTCGTGAACGCCTGCCCGCGCCGTCGGCCCCGTGGCGCTCCCTACGGTCGGCGGGCCAGCACGTGGGTGTCGAGGAAGCCCCGCTCGGACGCCGGGTCATGGAGCAGCCGAGCCACCGTGACGAACCCGGCCCCGGTCAGCGACTCGACGAACCGTTCCACCGGCCAGCTGTAGGCGGGCGCCACCTTGTGGTCGAAGCGGACCGGCTCCGGCCCCTCGGTTCCGAAGAAGGACACCAGGAGCAGGCCCCCCGGTGCGAGGACACGCGCCTGCTCGGCGAGCAGCGCGGGCAACTCGCCGGGCGGGGTGTGGATCATCGAGTAGTGGGCCAGCACACCGCCCAGCGAGCCGTCCTCGACCGGCAGGTCCTCCATGCGCGCTACGTCGAACCGCAGCGCCGGGTGGGCCCGTCGAGCGTGGTCGACCATGGCCGGGGAGAGGTCGAGCCCAAAGGCGTCCAGCCCCCATTCGTGCAGCATGGCCGTGAGATGACCGGGCCCGCACCCGACGTCGGCAGTGCGCAGGTTCCCCGTGCCCCGCACCACCTCGGCGAAGGTGCCGATCATGTTCCGTGCGAACGGCTGCGTCTCCAGCCGGTTGGCGAACAGCGACGCGTACAGGTCGACGACCCCGTCGTAGGCCGCCTTGGTCTCGTCCTGGTGATCCGACATGGGCAGGAAGCTAACACCCGTGCCGTGCGCGGCCATGCGGCGGCCCCACCCTGGTGAGGAGGGCGCGCGGACCGCCGAGCGGCCGATCATGTCGCCCGCAGGCTTACGTCGTTGGCCGGTTCTGGATCGTGTTGGCGGGGGTCGCCTTCCGTACGCTCGACGGAGCCGTATTCTCCCGTCCCACGAGTAACCCCTGGGGGTCGTCGTGCTGTACGCATTCGCCTTCGAGCAGGTCGGCGTCGTGGTGAGCGACCTCTACTTTCTCAATCCGCATCCGGTGCACGGCCAGGAGAGCCCCGAGCGCGGGGCGCGGCTCGAACTGCGGGTCTTCGAAAGCGGCGAGTTGCCAGGGTCCATCTACTCGGCCCGTCCCATCACGATCGGCCGCCCGCTGTGGCGGGTGGATCTCCTGCAGGACGCGGACGCCGCCCCCAACACCTTCGACCGGACGCATCACCACCGCGACATCGTCGGCTGGGAACCCGGCCCACGGACGTTCGTCGAGGAGCTGTCCCACGATCCGCTCGGGTGGCTCAGCGACAGGCTCACCGATATCTCCAGCCTGCTGACCGAGACCGGCATCGCACCGCACGACATCCCCGCGGCGGACGCGGACAGCCTGCGCGCGGCGGCGCCCGAGATCGTGGACACGGTCCGTCGCGTGCTGGAACGGGTGTGGGCCGGCGAGCTCGGCCGTCCCGAAGCGGACGGGGGTTCGGGAGCGATCACCGGCGTGCGGGCCGGTTGGCTCTGACACACCCCGTCCTCGGCAACGCCTTCCATCGCCCTCGACGCCGGCCCCTCAGACCCCGCCCCGCTGCCGTACCGACGACCCGGCTCGTCCCTTCACCACCTCCAGTTGCGCGTACACCCGCCGCCTCAGGTCGGCCACGTGGCTCACGATGCCCACGCTGCGGTCCCGCTCGCGCAAGGAGTCGAGGACGTCGAGAACCTCGTCGAGCGTCTGGTCGTCCAGGCTGCCGAAGCCTTCGTCGATGAAGAGCGTGTCGAGGCGGACGCCGCCCGCCTCGTCGGTGACCACGTCGGCGAGGCCCAGGGCCAGGGCGAGCGAGGCGAAGAACGTCTCGCCGCCCGACAGCGTCGACGTGTCCCGCTCGCGGCCCGTCCAGGCGTCCACCACGTGCAGGCCGAGGCCCGAACGGCCGCGCCCCGTACGGTCGTCGGAGTGTACGAGGGTGTAGCGCCCCGACGACATGCTGCGCAGCCGCACGGTCGCGGCCGCCGCCACCTGTTCCAGACGGGCGGCGAGCACGTACGACTCCAGGCGCATCCTGCGTTCGTTCTCCGCCGAGGTGCCCGCGGCCAGGCCGGCGAGCCGGGCCACCCTGTCGTACGCATCCCGCAAGGGCGCCAGCCTGCGCATCGCCGCGATCGAGCGGGCCGAGAGGCGGTCGAGTTCGGCGCAGCGCCGTTCGGCCGCGTCCCGCGCGGAGGTCGCGCCCCGCAGGCGCAGGTCCGCCGCCTCGGCTGCCTCGCGCGCGGCCGGCAGGTCGACGGCGGGCTGCCGCGCCGCCGCTGCCGTTTCGGGCTCCGCGAGTACGGAACGCACCGCGGCCTCCTCGTTGCGCCAGGCGTCGATGCGGTGCTGGACCTCGCGGTAGCGGGCGTCGTCGAGCAGGGCGGCGGCCGCGGCGGTCGGCGTGTCGAACCCGGCACGGTAGGCCGCGTCGGCGAGGCGCGCGTCCGCGTCCTTGAGCCGCTCGGCGGTGTCGGCAGCCGCGCGCGCGGCGTCCGCCGCCTCGGTGAGCAGCGCCGCCTGCCGCTCCAAATGGGCGGCCCGGTCCGCGACGCTGCCGCTCTCGCCCCGCGCACGCGTCAACTCCTGGTCGAGCGACTCCTGTTCCCGTACGAGGGCATCCCGCAGGGTGGTCCGGGACGCGGCGCGCCGCGCGGCCTCCTGCTGACCCGCCAGCCTGCGGTCGTACTCCCGCTCGGCCTGCGCCAGGGCCTCCCTCGCGGCGTGCAGACCGGAGGCACGGTCGCGGGCCTCGTTGTAGGCGTGCTTCAACGCATCGACGGCGGCGGCGAGTTCGTCGGTGGTCCGGTCGACCGACTCGGCGGACCGGCCCGCGTCCGCGTCCGTGCCCCCTCCCGCGGTGGGCGTGCCCCCGGCCGTCTCCTCGCCCCGATCCGTCGCCGGGCCAGCGCCTCGCGCGGCCTCCGTCGCCGCCGCCAGCGACTCCCGTACGTCGCCCAGGGCCCGCTCGGCCGCCTGGCGCGCCTCGTCCGCCCGCCGGTGGTCGGCGAGCGCCGCCTCTTCCGTCCGGCGGTCCACGTGGCCGGCGACCTTCGGGGTCGGCGCCGGGTGCTCCGTCGCCCCGCACACCGCGCACGGTTCGCCGTCCGTCAGGTGCGCGGCCAGTTCGGCGGCGATGCCCGTGAGGCGCTGCTCCTTGAGCGCGAGCCAGTGTTCGTGGGCGGCGGTGGCGGACTCGCGGGCGGCCAGGGCGTGTTGTTGTGCCTCCGCCGCCTCGTGGGCGAGACGGTCGCGGCGGCGGGCCGCGTCGAGGCGGGCCCGCGCCGGTTCGAGACGGCCCGCCAGCCGCTCGGCGTCGGTCGCGGCCTCCTGGGCGGATGCGATGCGCTCCTGGAGCGCGGCCCGGTGCGCCTCCCAGCCGTCGAGCCAGGCCGCCGCCTCCTGGAGCAACTCGTCGTCCGCGCGCTCCTGGCGGTCCAGCGTCGCGCGTTCGGCGGTGATCTCGGCGATCCGCCGCTCGGCGCGGCGCGCGGACGCGAGGCCGCCCAGTTCCTCGGCCGCCGCACGTGCGGCGGCGGCGAGGCCCGGCGCGCCGGAGGCCGCGAACGTCTCGGGCAGCCGGCCACGCGCGCGTGCCTCCGCCTCCGCCGCGCGGTGGTGGTCGGCGTCGGCGGTGTCGCGCAGGCCGAGGGCGGGCGCGACCTTCTCCGCCTTGCGGGCCCGCTCCAGACGCTCTTCGAGCTCGCGCTGTTCACACTCGCGCGCGTGGAGTTGCGCCGCGCGCGACTGCGCCTCGGCGAACCGGGCCTGCAGCCGGTCGAGTTCTCGCGCCTCGCCGAGCCGGCGTTCGGCGGCGGCCTGGGCGGATTCGGCGGCCGAGAGCGCGCACCGCGCGACGGTGAGGCGTTCGCGGGCACCCGCGCGGGCGACGGCGGCCCAGGTGAGGACCGCGTCCGCGAGACCCGGGTCGCCCGGGGCCGCGTCGGGCAGGGGCAGTTCGGCGCCGTGGCCGTCGTCACCGGCGGCCTGTTGCATACGGTGCGCGTCGGCGAGCAGCGCCGCGTCCCCGTCCTTGACCTCCGCCTCGGTGGAACGCCGCTGCTCGGCGAGGCGCTGTTCGACGGCGGCGAACCTGCGGGTGTCGAAGAGCCGCCCGAGCAGCTTGCCGCGCGCCTCCGCGTCCGCGCGCAGGAAGCGCGCGAAATCGCCCTGCGGCAACAGCACGACCTGGCAGAACTGCTCCTTGCTCATGCCGAGCAGCTGGGTGATCTCCTCACCGATCTCCTGGTGGGAGCGGCTCAGGTCCTTCCAGCCGCCCGGGTCCGCCCCGGCGTCGTAGGCGCGCAGCCAGCTCTGCGCCTTCTCCATGGTGGTGCCCTTGCCGCGCTTCTTGGGGCGCTCCCACGGGGGCTGGCGGGTGATCTCCAAGCGGCGTCCGGCGACGGTGAGTTCGAGGCACACCTCCGTGCGGGTGCCCTGCTGCGCGTGGTCGCTGCGCAGCGTCACGCCCTGCCCGCTGCCCTGCCGGGCGCCCGGCACCGAGCCGTAGAGGGCGTAGCACACGGCGTCCAGGACGGAGGTCTTGCCCGCGCCGGTCGGGCCGTGCAGCAGGAAGAGCCCGGCGGCGCTGAGGTCGTCGAAGTCGATGTCCTGGGTGGTGCCGAAGGGCCCGAAGGCGGTGATGCGGAGCCGGTGGAGCCTCATCGGGCGACCTCGCGCAGGGTGTCGTCGGTACGGACCGCGTCGAACGCCGAACGCAGCACTTCCTGCTCCCGTTCATCGGGGCCCGCCCCCCGCACGTGGGTCACGAAGTCCACGGCGATCTGCTGGTCGCTGCGGCCCTGAAGGCGCTGGGCGTACGAGACGTCCGGGTCGTCGGGGGCCCGGTCCGGGTCGAAGACGAGGCTGAGGGTGTGCGGGAAGCGCGCGCAGAGCCGGGCCATCGGGTCGTCGGGTCGCACCGCGTCGGTGAGGGTGGCCTCGACCCACGCCTCCTCGTGGCGGGCGAGGGCGGGGTCGTCGAGCAGGTCGTCGAGCGTGCCACGGAGCCGTGCGAGGGGGCGGGGCACCGGGCAGTCGACGCGCTCGGCCTCGATGCCCCCTTCGGCGTCGATGTCGACGAGCCACATGCTCTTGTGGTGGCCCGTCTCCGAGAAGGAGTACGGGAGGGGGGAGCCGGAGTAGCGCACGCGCGTGTCGATGGTCTGGCTGCCGTGCAGGTGGCCGAGTGCCACGTAGTCGACGCCGTCGAACACACCGGACGGTACGGACGCGACTCCGCCGACGGTGATGTCCCGCTCGCTGTCGCTGGCCTCGCCCCCGGTGACGAAGGCGTGAGCGAGGACGACGGAACGCGTGCCGTGCGGCCGGGCGGCGAGGTCGGCGCGCACCCGCTCCATGGCGGCCGCCAGGACCGCCTCATGGCCCGCCTTGGCCACGCCGAACTCGTCCTTCACCAGGGCGGGTTCGAGGTAGGGCAGGCCGTAGAAGGCCACGTCCCCGTGGGCGTCGGCGAGGATCACCGGCCGGTCGCAGGCGGCGGGGGCGGTGCGCAGATGGATGCCCGCGCGGTCGATGAGTCCCGCGCCGACTCCGAGGCGGCGTGCCGAGTCGTGGTTGCCGGAGATCATGATCGTCGGCACGCCGAGGTCCGCGAGCCGGTGCAGGGCGTCGTCGAAGAGCTCGACCGCCGCGAGCGGCGGCACCGCCCTGTCGTACACGTCGCCGGCCACGACCACGGCGTCCACGTCGCGCTCGCGCACCGTCGCCACCAGGTGACCGATGAAGGCGGCCTGGGCGTCGAGCATGTTCACGCGGTGGAACGATCGCCCCAGATGCCAGTCGGACGTGTGCAGCAGCCTCATGATTCACGAGACTATCGGGCGGGTCGGACATCACGGGCGGCCACTCCCGCAACTGCTCCCTGCGGGGCCTCACACCACGCAGAGCCTTCAGCCGTTTTGCCCCAACCCATGCGCTTTGTCCCGGAGCGCCCAGCCCTCGTCGGGCATTCGTCAGGCGAACGTCGGGTGCTCGTCAGGCGTCCCCGTACGCCTCTCCCCCGAGCTCGAGGATCGCGCTGCCCGCGGTGGCGTCGGCCAGCCAGCCCCGGAAGGCGTCCACGTCGGCGTCGGGCAGGCCGATCTCGATCGTGACCGCTTCGCCGTAGCGGACGTCACGCACCTCGCGTCCGGCCGCGCGCAGATCATTCTGGACCTTGCCCGCGCGCTGGTGGTCGACCGTGACGGTGGCCAGGCGGAAGCGGCGGCGGGTGACGGTCCCCAAGGCGTCGAGGGCTTCGCCGACCGAGCCTCCGTAGGCACGGATCAGACCGCCGGCGCCGAGCTTGACGCCTCCGTAGTAGCGGGTCACGACCGCGGCGACGTACCGCATGTCGCGGCGCAGCAGCATCTGCAGCATGGGGACGCCCGCGGTGCCGCCGGGCTCGCCGTCGTCGCTCGCCTTCTGTACCGCGGCGTCGGCCCCGATGACGTACGCGAAGCAGTTGTGGCTGGCGGTCGGGTGCTCCTTGCGGACGCGCGCGACGAAGTCCTGGGCCTCCCGCTCGGTGGCCGCGGGTGCCAGGGCGCACAGGAAGCGCGAGCGGTTGATCTCGGTCTCGTGCACGCCCTCGCGGGCCACTGTGCGGTACTCGTCCTGCATCACGCCAGCGTAGGCGCTCGTCGGCGGCCCGCCGCACCCGGGAGGGCGGCCGGGTGGCGTGGGCCACAGCCCGCACGCGCGCGTGCGCCGGCCGGTACGGTGATCTCTCGTGACGTCACCTTCGATACCCGTGCGCCAAGTGCCGGATCCCGCCGGACCCTTGGCGAGTCTGCTCGCCGACGTGCCCGTCACCGTCGTCGAGACCCACGAGGACCCCGTCGACGCCGTGCTCTTCCCCGAGGAGGAGGCGGTCGTCGCGAAGGCGGTGGCCAAGCGGCGCAACGAATTCACCACGGTGCGGCACTGCGCGCGCACCGCCCTGGCCCGGATCGGTGTGCCGCCCGCGCCGATCCTCCCGGGACAGCGCGGCGCGCCGGGCTGGCCGGCCGGGGTCGTCGGGAGCATGACGCACTGCGCCGGGTACCGTGCCGCGGTGGTGGCCCGCGCGGGCGAGGTGATCTCGGTCGGCATCGACGCGGAGCCGGGTGAGCGCCTGCGCGACCCGGAGGTCCTGAACCTGGTGGCCGACGAGACGGAACGAGCCGCCCTGGGAGCGCTCGGTGTCCGGCACCCGGCCGTCCCGTGGGACCGGCTGCTCTTCAGCGCCAAGGAGTCCGTCTACAAGACGTGGTTCCCGCTCACCCGGCGTTGGCTCGGCTTCGAGGACGCCCGGGTCGAGCTGACTGCGGAGGGGACGTTCACGGCACGGCTGCTGGTCGAGGGGCCGGTGGTCGAAGGCGCCGAGCTGACGGTGTTCTCCGGCCGGTGGGCGGTGCGGGACGGGATCGCCGCCACGGCCATCGTCCTGCCGGTGACCTCCGCGCTTCCGGTGGCGTGAGGCGCGGCACCGCTACGCCTCCCTAGGAAGGACTCCGCAGGAGGGCGCGCGCTCACTCCCCGGCAGCCCGATACGTGGCGCGGCCGCCCAGCCAGGTGCCCCGCACGCGCGCGTGCCGGATCTCCATGGGGTCGGCCGTCCGCGGGTCGGCGGAGAGCAGCACCAGATCGGCGGGGGCGCCCGGCGCGAGTTCCAGGCGGTCGTCGGCGCCCGCCTGGTGGGCGACGCCGGTCGTCGCGGCCGTCAGCGCCTGGTCGACGGTCAGCCGCTGGTGCGGGATCCAGCAGCCGGCCGGCTCCCCCGTGAACGTACGCCTGGTGACGGCGACTTGGATGCCTTCCAGCGGCACGTGCGAGCTGACGGGCCAGTCGCTGCCGAACGACAGCCGCACGCCGTCGCGTGCCAGCTCCCCCATCGGGTACTGCCGCCCGGCGCGCTCCGGGCCGATGCGCGGGATGGACAGCTCGGTCTGGAGCGGGTCCGGCTGGGCCCACAGCGGCTCGAAGTTGGCGATGACGTCGAGCGCGGCGAAGCGCGGCAGGTCGGCGGGGTCGACGACCTGGACGTGGGTGATCACCGGACGCCGGTCCCAGGCGGGGTTGGCGGCCGCCGCGGACTCGATGGCGTCCAGCGCCGCGCGCACGCCCGCGTCTCCGATGGCGTGGATGTGGGTCTGGAACCCCTCGGCGTCGAAGGCCCGCACCGCCTCGGCGAGCGCGCGGGGCTCCCAGACCGGCATGCCGCAGCTGTGGGGCGCGTCGAGGTAGGGGTCGAGCATGGCGGCCGTACCGCCCTCGATGACGCCGTCGCTGAAGTACTTCACCGTCCGCGCGGTGAGCAGTTCCCCGCCGTCGGCGGCCACCCGCGCGCGGGTCGCGGCGAACGGCGCGAGTTGCTCGCGCCAGCGGTCGGGGTCGGCCCGCTGGGCGAGGTCGACCCGGACGGAGAGGGCTCCGCTCCGCGCGGCGACGAGGTAGGCCTCGGCCATCTCCGGTTCGACCCAGGCGTCCTGGACCCAGGTGATGCCCGCGCGCGCGTACGCGTGTCCGGCCCTGCGCACCGCTTCCACGAGGTCGTCCGTGGCCCGCGCGGGCACCTGCTCGAGCACCAGGTCGCAGGCGTGCCATTCGCGCAACGTCCCCAGAGGGCTGCCGTCCGCGCGGCGCACGATCCAGCCGAGGCGTGGTTCGGGGGTCGCCTCGGTCACCCCGGCCCGGCGCAGCGCCTCGGTGTTGCACCACACCGTGTGGTGGTCGTGGGCGCGCAGGACGACGGGCCGGTCGGGGACGGCGGCGTCCAGCCAGCGCGCGTCGAACGCGCCGTCGGGGGCGAGCGCTGGGTCGTAGGAGGCGCCGACGATCCACTCCGCATCGGGGTTCTCCTTCGCCCACCGCCCCACTTCGGAGACGATCGCGGCCACGGAGTCCAGCTCCTTGATCTGCGGTCCGAAGCTTTCGAGGCCGCCGAAGAGCGGGTGGGCGTGACCGTCCCCGAAGGCGGCCATCAGCAGTCCGGTCCCGATGTCGACGACCTCGTCCGCCGTCGTGGCAAGAGCTCGTGCCTCGTCCCCCAGAGTGACGATCCGGCCGTCGCGCACGGCGAGCGCCGTGCTGTCACCATCACCGCTACCGCTACCGCCGGTGCGTACCGTGCCCAGAAAGACGAGGGTGGTCGCCGTCATGCTGTTGCTCCTTGCTCCAGGTCTGTCTGCACACGCACGCGGTCATACCCGGTCGGCGTCCACCGTCGTCAGTCGCTCGTACGCCGCCGCGTCGCGTCGTCTGATCCGCAGCGCCGGCACCACCCCGGCCACGAACAGCACCGGCAGCGGCGCGATCAGGGCGACATTCACCCCGGTCGACGCGCCGGTGAGCAGGTCGAGGTCGGCGCAGACGAGGACGATCATGACGGCGAGCCCCGCGCACGCGACCAGCGGGGCGGCGACCACCCGCCAGGCCGGCAATCCGCGCCGGTCCGCGCGGAAGAAGCCGTACACGGCGAGCGCGGTGAGCGCCTGCAGGAGCATCACGCCGAGGATGCCGGAGCCGCTGGTCCACAGGAAGGTCACCGTGTACGGGTCGGCTCCGACGGCCATCGTCAGCACGGTCACGGCCAGCGCGATGCCCGACTGCACGACGACGGCGACGGCCGGCGCCTTCGTCCGCGCGGAGACGGTGCCGAGCCTGGCCGGCAACAGGCCCTCCCTGCCGAGCGCGTAGAAGTAGCGGGCGGCGCCGTTGTGGAAGGCGAGGGTGGCGGCGAAGGCGCTGGTGATGAGCAGGACGTGCATGGAGTCGGAGGCCCACGCGCCGGCGAACCGCTCGGTGGCCGAGAACACCATGTCGGTGCCGCCGTCCCCGTTCGCGACCGCCTGGGCCCGGTCGGAGCCGTACGCGTTGATGATCATCCAGACGGTGAAGGTGTAGAAGAGCGCGAGGAACGCCACCGCCACGCAGGTGGCGCGGGGCACGCTCCGCTCGGGTCGCCGCACTTCCTCCGCGTAGATGGCGGTCGCCTCGAAGCCGACGAAGGCCCCGATGGCCAGCACGAACATGCCGCCCACCCCGGAGTTGCCGAGGCCGCCGGGCGAGAGCGTACCGAGATCGAGCCCGCGCGGGCCTCCCCCGTCCGCGATGACGCCCCCTTCGAAGACGAGCAGCACCAGCACTTCGAGGACGAGCGCGACGCCGAGGATCCTGGCGCTCAGCGTCACCTTGAGGTAGCCGAGCACGCCGATGGCGACGAGTCCGGCCAACGCCCAGATCCACCACGGCACATGGACCCCGGCGAGGTCCTCGACCCCGGACTCGGCGAACCAACCGAAGGCGGCGAGCAGCCCGACCTCGATGGCGTTGTACGAGAAGAGGGCGACGTAGGCGGATCCGGCCCCGGTCGGCCTCCCGAGCCCCCGTGCGATGTACGCGTAGAAGGCGCCGGCGTTGCGCACGAAACGGCTCATGGCGGTGAAGCCGGCGGCGAAGACGACGAGGAGCAGCCCGGAGATCAGATAGCCGAGCGGTGCCGCCCCGCCCGCCATGCCGATGGCCACCGGCGCGACCCCGGCCATGACGGTGAGGGGCGCGGCGGCGGCCACGACGAAGAACACCAGGTCCCCGGTCCCGATGGCGCCGCCACTGAGGCCGCGGGACGCGGAGGAGTTCGGTGTGGTCACGCGCGTGCCCCCGAGGTCGGATGCGCCGAAAACTTCGGTCGCGCCAAAAGCTGAAGCCTCTCAGTCCGAGCTGGCAGGACCGTACTCTGCGCGGGAAGCGTCTGGGAAGCGCCGTTACGCCTTCCTGTCCCCCTCGCCCAGCGCGACCGTCTCCCAGAACATCTCCTCGTACCGTGCCACCAGCCGCCCGAAGCGCAGGTGTGCCGCCGTCACCCGGCCCCGGTCGAGGCCCGCCTGCACCGCGGCGAGCGCCTGGCGGTCGAGGTCCGGCGCGGGCTCCGCGAACAGGTCGAAGAAGCCACAGGCCTCGTCGGTGAAGTCGTAGTGGTCGCGCAGCGCGCGGGCGATCGCGGCGCAACTGCGGCCCCAGACCTCGAAGTTCGCGGTGAGGGCGAGGACGACGTCGGCCGGCTCGCCGTTCAGGGCGAGCCACGCCACGTACGAGGGGTAGGCCTGGCAGCCGGCCTGCGGCTCGTACGTCGCCGCCTCGTTCCTGCTCACCTCGCAGGCGTCGAACAGCGGGGTGAGCCGTTCCCTGGCGAGGCTCTCCCCGTCGGCCAGGGTGTCGAAGAACGCGGCGGATTCCAGGTCCTTGGCCTCGGCCGCGCGTCGGGAAAGGTGCTGGAAGGAGCGCCGGTCCGCGGGGATGACGTGCCGCTGCTCGAGGCCGAGGACGGCGATCGTGCGCACCGGCGCCGAGCCGTCGGCGATGCGCGGGACGAGCGGGTTCGTGGCGGGGTCGGGGGCCAGACGGGCCGCCGTGGTCCGCAGGAGTTCGTGTGCCGTGGGCGTCATGGCGCGCACCTTCCGCTGTGCGGGAACTTCTCGGCCCGGCTGCTAGTTTCTACTCTGCTGTAGAAACTGGCGGGGGCCCGGACTTGCGCGCAGCGTACCGGGCACTTCGTCGAACACCCCTGATACATCGACACATCGATACGTTTATGGAGTTCCCCATGGCTCTGTGGGACCGCGTCAAGGAATCCGCATCGACGATGCAGACCCAGCTGATGGCGAAGAAGAACGACCTCAAGAGCGGCGCCTTCCGCGACGCCAGCATGGCGATGTGCGCCCTGGTGGCGGCCGCAGACGGCACCGTCGACCCGTCCGAGCGCCAGCGCGTGGCCCAGCTGATCGGTTCGAACGAGGTCCTGCAGAACTTCCCCGCGGACGACCTGCGCCGCCGCTTCGACGCGTATGTGGACAAGCTCACCGCGGACTTCGCGTTCGGCAAGGTGAGCGTTCTTCAGGAGGTCGCCAAGGCGAAGAAGAAGCCGGCGGAGGCCCGCGCGGTGATCCAGATCGGCATCGTCATCGGCGGCGCCGACGGTGACTTCGACAAGGACGAGCAGGCCGTGGTGCGCGAGGCGTGCTTCGCGCTGGAGCTGCCGCCGCACGAGTTCGACCTCTGATCCGACCTCCGACGCGCCTCGCGGACCGGCCTCCCGGGCCGGTCCGCACCCCCGCGCCGCTCACAGCGGTGTGGCCGCCCGCAGGATGAGGACCATGGTCACGGCCGAGTTGGCCGAGGACATCGCCGACACGGCGGTGCCGAAGGCCGCGGACCACAGGGCCAGCCCCACCGCCGTGAACACGGACGGGCGGGTCCGGACGGCCGGCGCCGGAGCGAGCAGCGCGGCGACCCGGCGCGGCACAGGGCCGGGCGCCGCGAGTCCCGCGAGGGTCGGCGCGGGCACACCGCGCGACACGAGGGCGGCCTTGCCGATCGCGCGGGCCACCACGCGCCGGTCCCGCACCGCCCCCGCCGCCGCCTCGTCGGCCCACCGCTCGGCGGCGTAGGCGACGGAGGTGCGCAGCGGCCGCAGGAACGGATTGGCGCGGGCCGCGAGTTGCGTGACGATCAGGTGCCGGTGGTGCCGCGCGGACAGGTGGGCCCGCTCGTGGGCGAAGAGCGCGCGGCGCTCCGGGGCCGTGAGCCGGGAGAGCATGCCGCGGGTGACCACGACGCGGCCGCCCGCGCGCGAGGGCAGCGCGTAGGCGTACGACGCCTCGTCGGCGAGGACGGCGACGGAACTGCCGGGCAGCCCCTCCAGCGCGCGCCGCCCCCGTACCCGTACCCGCGCGTGCCGCCACAGCGTCCGGGCGCACGCGGCCCAGACGGCGAGCAGGGCGGGGATCGCGGCCCGTCCCGCGACCTCGTCGTAGGGGACGGCCGCGCGCACCTCGGGGTCGGACCAGCCGTCCGGCAGGGGGTTGCCCGGCAGTTGGGCGGTGCCGACGACCATGAGGAGCGCCAGACAGAGGGTGCTGCAGAGCGCCATCACACCGGCGACGGCGGTCAGCAGCCGTGTGGCGGTGCGTGGATGGAGATGCTGCTCGGCAAGGCGGGCGATCGGCCACGCGGTCAGCGGCAGCACGAGCGGCAGGAAGACGAACACACCCATCAGTGGAGAACCCCCGTCGGGCGTCAGTCGTCGGCCTCGGCGTCCGCCTGCCCGAGCAGCTCGCGCAGGAGCTGTTCGTCGTCGGGCGTGAGCGTCGTGACGAAGCTGGCGAGCACGGCCTCGCGATCGCTCTCGCCGTCGAGGACCTTGCGCATGCGGAAAGCGGCGAGCCCGGCCTCGTCCGAGGCCGGTGTCCAGGCGAAGGACCGCCCCGCGCGCTCGCGGGTGACCACGTCCTTGGCGAGCAGCCGGGTGAGGATCGTCATGACGGTCGTGTACGCGAGATCGCCGCCGATCCGCTGCTGCACCCAGGCCGCACTGACGGGGCCGCGCGCGGCGTGCAGCGCGGCGAGCACCTGCGACTCCAGCTCGCCCTGTGCGCGACGGCGCAGCCGCGGCGGCCGCTCGTCGCGCTCGTCGTGGTGCGTCATGCCCGGGAATCCTCCGTCGTCCGTGTACTCCACCGCGGACGGGGAGCGCCCTATCGTAACGGGGCACCACCGCACACCCCACTTCTACATTCCTGTAGATTTCGGGGAGTCGGCATCCGATATCCGGCATCCACACACACTCGGACCTCAGGAGGACATCGTGGGAGTTTCCCTGGCCAAGGGCGGCAACGTCTCGCTCAGCAAGGAGGCACCGGGCCTCACCGCCGTGCTGGTCGGCCTGGGATGGGACGTGCGCACCACGACCGGCACCGACTACGACCTCGACGCCAGCGCGCTGCTCTGCGACGACTCCGGCAAGGTCGTCTCCGACCAGCACTTCGTCTTCTACAACAACCTCACGAGCCCCGACGGCTCGGTCGAGCACACCGGTGACAACCTCACCGGTGAGGGCGAGGGCGACGACGAGGCCGTGAAGGTCAACCTCGCGCAGGTGCCCGCCGACATCTCGAAGATCGTCTTCCCGGTGTCGATCCACGACGCCGAGACGCGCGGCCAGAGCTTCGGCCAGGTCCGCAACGCGTTCATCCGCGTGGTGAACCAGGCCGACGGCGTGGAGATCGCCCGTTACGACCTGTCCGAGGACGCCTCGACCGAGACCGCCATGGTCTTCGGCGAGCTCTACCGGCACGGTGCCGAGTGGAAATTCCGCGCGGTCGGTCAGGGTTACGCCAGTGGGCTGCGCGGCATCGCGTCGGACTTCGGTGTGAACGTCTGACGCGTCCGGCGCCCGGCGAGCGGCGCCCACGGCTCCGACGGCACCCGGCCGCGGAGCCCGATCGAGGAGGCAGGTCATGTACGGCGACCAGGAGACGGTCCGCAAGATCCTCACGGAGTCCGGTGACACCTGGGCGGTCGTCGGCCTGTCCAACAACCGGGACCGGGCGGCGTACGGCGTCGCGGCCGTCCTGCGGCGTTTCGGCAAGCGGGTCGTGCCGATCCATCCCAAGGCCGAGACGGTCCACGGCGAGCAGGGGTATGCGTCCCTGTCCGCCGTGCCGTTCCCGGTCGACGTGGTGGACGTGTTCGTGAACAGCGCGCTGGCGGGCCAGGTCGCCGACGAGGCGGTCGCCGCCGGCGCGCGGGCGGTGTGGTTCCAGCTCGACGTGGTCGACGAGGCCGCGTACGACAGGACGCGTGCCGCGGGTCTCGACATGGTCATGAACCGCTGCCCCGCCATCGAGATCCCGCAACTGGGCTGAATTGCCCCGGTTCCGGGCCGTCGGCGACCGCTGGAGCAGCGGTCGCCGCTCAGAACGGCTGGGCGGGCCAGTCCAGGAGCCGGGCCCCGATCACCGCCGTCTGCAGCGTGTAGCGGTGCACGGGGTCCGACGGGCTGGCCCCGGTGAGACGGTGGATGCGGTCCAGGCGGTAGGTGAGCGCGCGCACGCTGAGGGAAAGCCTGCGGGCCGCCTCCGCCGCGACGCAGCCCGCGTCGAAGTAGGCGGCGAGCGTGTCGATGAGGGGCTGCGCCCCGCCGCGCGCCTGTCGCAGCGGGCCGAGCGTGTGCAGCACCAGATCGGTCATGGCCTGCCGGTCGCGGGTCAGCACGGGGTAGACGAGCAGGTCGGCGGCGCGCAGCAACGGCCCGTCGAGTTCGAGCCGTTCGGCCAGGTCCAGGGCGTTGAGCGCCTCCTCGTACGACTGGACCACACCGCCGGGGCCGGGCTGCGGGCGGCCGATGACGACGCGGCCGCCGTCGGTGGCGGTGTACGCGTGCTTGGCGAAGAAGGAGAGCACCTCGCCCTGGTCGCCGGGGGCGATGCAGACGAGCCGGCCGTCCTTGGTGGTGACCAGGATGCTGCGGTCCCCGAACCGGCCGATCAGCGCACGCTCGACCTCGCGGGCCACCGCGTCGCCCTCCTCGTACTCGCGGGCCCCCTGGGCGACGGCGACCGCGTGCTCGTACGAGAGGCGCAGCCCGAAGCGTTCCGCGCGCTCGGCGAGCAGGCCGAGGTCGCTGCGCCCGTGCAACAGGTCGTCGATGAACTCCCGCCGGGCGGCCTCCTCCTGACGGACCGCCAGGCGCTGGGCGCGTTCGTACCCCGCGGCGAGGGCGTCCACGGCCTGCTCGGCCGCGGCCAGCACGCTGTCCACGGAGCCCGTCGCCCCGGCGGGCCAGTGCTCACGGGTCGCCGCCAGGTGCACGCGCACCAGGGCCCGCAGCCCGAGCCCCGCCTCGGCGGCCCGCTCCCCCAGCGCGCGCCGCGAGTCCAGCTCCTCGCGGGTGGGCCTGCGCCCGGTCGCGGCCGCGGCCGCGAGCATCGGCGCATAGCCGTCGAGATACTCCTCGGGTATGCCGTGCCCCGCCATGGTCCGCCCCCACTGCCGCGATGACCCGCTGTCACCGTGATGAATCATTTGAGGCATTTCTAACGCATCGGTCGCCGTGGGCGTTCGGCAGGTCCGGGTGGGCGGGTGGGGCGATCGGGGGACGCGTTCGGGTGAGGCGGTGGCGGAAGCGGAACAAGACGGGATCGCCTCGCGTTGGGCGAGGTATGCCTCTGACTGGTGAATACGAGCCCGGTACGTGGGACTGGGCGAGCAAGCAGGTCGTCGAGTACGAGAGCTCCGGCGGTAAGGAGGGGACGACCATGCAGGGCAAGCCCGTCATCGTCCTCACCTCGGTCGGCGCCAAGAGCGGCAAGCTCCGCAAGAACCCCCTGATGCGCGTCGAGCACGCCGGGGAGTACGCGGTGGTGGCCTCGAAGGGCGGTGATCCGGCGAACCCGTCCTGGTACCACAACCTCGTCAACAACCCTCATGTGGAGCTGCAGGACGGCCCCGTGAAGAAGGACTACCGCGCGCGGGTCGCCTCCGGCGAGGAGCGCGAGCTCTGGTGGGAGCGGGCGGTGGCGGCGTGGCCGGACTACGCCGAGTACCAGAAGAAGACGTCCCGCGAGATCCCGCTCTTCGTCCTGACCCCGATCGAGTCCTGATCCGTCGGGCGGCGGCCGCGCCTCGGTCGGTCGCCGCCGAAGGAGCTCCGACGCCTACCGCTCCCGCTGCCGGGCGCGGTAGGCGCGCAGGTTCGCCGTGTTGCCGCACGTCTTGACGTCGTGCCAGACCCCGCTGTTGTTGCGGGAACGGTCGTAGAACGCCACGCGGCACTCGGGATTGCGGCAGGTTTTCAAGCGCCGCGCGGTGTCCGCCCGCTGCCCCTCGTAGACCTCGGCCAGGACGAGCGCGACGAGCCGATGCCCACCGTGGCCTCGGACTTCGAGCTGTACGACGCCGTCGCCCCCGAGCCGCAGCACGGCCTCGCCGGAGTGCTCCGGGATCTCCGCGAGCTCCGGGATCTCCGGGTGACCCCCGGCCGGGCTCCCCGCGCCCCGCACGGCGGCCTCCCGCAGTGCGTCACGAAAGCCCCTGAGTTCACGCAACCCCGCTTCGTCCAGCGTCACACGCGGCGCCTGCCGCCCCGTGACGGCCGCCCACGCCGCGATGGCCCCGTCCGTCCACTTCTGCGCGTCCGCCACATCGGCGAGCAGGTCCCGGTGTGCGGGCCCGCCCGCGGCGACGGTGTTGAGCAGATCCTGGACGAGTGCGAGGCCGCCGGGCGCGGATTCCAGGCGGTACCGCTCGGTCGCCGGCCAGGTCATGGTGGATCACTCTCCGGGGTTCGTACGCGGGTTCGTACGCGGGGTTCGTACGGGGCGCCCTCACTCTTTCACGTCGGTCGCGACCGGCCCGGGCGTGCGCGCGACCACACCGGGCCGGCAGCGGCGCCTCACACCAGAGTGCTCAACTGCGCCGCGTCGTAGGGCACCGCTTCGTCGAGGCGGCCGGTCAGCGCCTTCGTGGGCCAGTCGGGGTCGGCCAGCAGGGCGCGGGCGACGGCGACCAGATCGAACTCGTCGCGCTCCAGCCGGTCCAGGAGCGGGCCGATGCCGGTGACCCCGGAACGCTGCGTGCGCCCCGGCGCGCCCGCGAACTGCCGGTCGAGGCCCACCGAGCCGACCGTGACGGACGGTTTGCCGGTGAGCTTCTTGGTCCAGCCCGCGAGGTTCAGGTCGCTGCCCTCGAATTCGGGGAGCCAGTAACGGCGGGTCGAGGCGTGGAAGGCGTCGGCTCCCGCATCGGCGAGCGGTGTGAGCAGGGCCTCCAGTTCGCGGGGGTGCGCGGCGATCCGTGCGTCGTAGTGGTCGGTCTTCCACTGCGAGAGGCGGAACAGGACCGGGAATCCGGGCGAGACCGCGCCCCGCACCGCGGCGACGATCTCGGCGGCGAACCGGGCGCGGGAGGCGGGGTCGCCGCCGTAGGCGTCGGTACGGGTGTTGGTGCCGCGCCACAGGAAGGCGTCGATCAAGTAGCCGTGGGCGCCGTGCAGTTCGACGCCGTCGAAGCCGATGCGCTCGGCGGTGGCGGCGGCCTCGGCGAAGGCGCGGACGACCGCGTCGATGTCGTCGAGCGTCATGGCCCTGCCGTGCGGACGCCCGTCGAGGTCGAGGCCGGACGGCCCCTCGGCGGGGACGCCGGGGTGCGGGGCCGCGCCGGTGCGCAGCACCCCGGTGTGCCAGAGCTGCGGCATGATGCGGCCGCCCGCCGCGTGCACGTGTTCGACCACCCGCGCCCAGCCGGCCAGCGCCCGCTCACCGTAGAAGTGCGGCACCCGGTCGTAGGCGGCGGCCGCGTCCCGGCGTATGTAGGTGCCCTCCGTGATGATCAGGCCGGCACCCCCGGCGGCGCGCCGCGCGTAGTACGCCGCGACGTCCTCGCCGGGCACTCCGTCCGGCGAGAACCGCCGGGTCACCGCGGCCATCGCGATGCGGTTGCGCAGGGTCAGGCCGCCGAGGGCGAAGGGGCGGCCCAACAGGCGTGCGGCGCGCGGATCTTGATCGGGCAGGGCGTCTTCGCGGTGGCCCGCAGGGGTGCGCCGCGCCGTTTCCACAGTCTCCATGGCAGGTTCCTCTGCTCGTGCGTACGAGAACCTCGTGAGTACGAGAACTACGAAAGAAGCGTAATCGCTTTACCTCTGTCGCTCGTCGTTGTTCCGGGTGAGGTGGATCACGACGATCCACGGACTCGCCCCGCCACCGACCGGACCGTCCCCACGAACACGCACACCCAGACCGCCACGGCGATCCACAGCAGCACCCGCCCCGGTTGCCACAGCCAGGAGACGCCCGTCGCGGCGCTCACCGAGAGGGTGGCGACCGCCGTCATGCCCATGGGGAAGGCCGTGGCCCAGCGCCGCACGTCGTACCGAAGCCGTGGCCTGCGTACCTCCGCGGCGAGCAGGACGACGTACCAGGCGAGGTCCAGCGCGAGCGCGATCAGCGTCACCGCGCGCAGCACGTCGTGCCGGGCCCCGGTGACCAGCGGCGCGGCGAGCAGCTTCGCTCCCGCGAGCGCCGAGATCGCCAGTGCTCCACCCGCCACCCACTGGTCGCCCGCCCCGGCGCTGACCTGCGCCAGGTCGAAGCGGGCGAAGGCGGCCCCGTACAGCACCAGGCCGAGGCAGAAGAACACCGCGGCGACAGCCGAGAGCGGGCGCGCGGGCAGGACGGCGGCCAGGGTGGCGGACAGGACCGCGATGGCCTGGGTGGCGACACAGACGAGGAAGACCGCGCCCGGCATGCGGTGCCCCCAGTGCCGCACCACGGCGGGCAGCAGGACCAGCCAGAGGACGGCGGTGAGCAGCAGGAGGGCCAGGGCGACGGGCGAGCGTCCGAGGAGCGCGAGGCGCGTGCCGAGCACGCCGGTCGCGGCGACCGCGGTGAGCGCGGCGGGGGTGTCCGCCTCCGACCGCCAGCGGGTCCGCCGGCTCAGCAGCCGGAGCGCGAAGGCGGCGGCGAGCCCGAGCCAGGCGGCGCAGGCCAGGACCAGCGCGATACGCGAGAGCGTCTCGTGTCCGAGGAGGTACAGGCCCACGGAGATGATCCCCGTGGCCATCACCGCGGAGCCCGCCGCGGGCGGCAGCGCCGTCCACCAGGCGGCGAGGCGTGCTGCGCGTGTCGTCTGCGGGCCCGGTCCCGGGGTCATGGCCCCAGCATCGGGGCCCCGGCCAGGACGCGCCGACCGGACGGGGCCGATCGGCGTGCCGGGAGTCATGGATCTCCCCGCGGTCCGGCTACGTGTGCCTGTCCGGGCAGCGGGGTACGCGGCCGCTTCAACCCATTTGAAGGAGCATCGTGGCTGTACAGCGCAGGAACATTTTCGTGATCGGTATGGACGAGGCCAATGTGCCCGCCCTGGAGAGCGTCCCCCGTGCGGATGAGTACCGTTTCCACCCGCTGCTCACGGTCGAGGAGCTCCAGGGCGGCGAGGTGTCCGTGCCGGCGCTGATCGAGAAGGCGCAGTCGGTCCTCGACTCCTTCGACGGCACCATCGACGCGATCGTCGGCTACTGGGACTTCCCGGTCAGCACGCTCGTGGCGATCCTGGGCGAGCGGTACGGCACGCACCACACCAGCCTGGAATCGATCGTCAAGTGCGAGCACAAGTACTGGAGCCGGCTGGAGCAGCAGAAGGTCATCGACGAGCATCCGCGCTTCGGCCGGGTCGATCTGGACACGGACGACCCGAAGCCTCCCGAGGGCGTGCGGTTCCCCATGTGGCTCAAGCCCGCGCTCTCCTACTCCTCCGAGCTGGCCTACGGCGTCAAGGACGAGGACGAGTTCCGCGAGGCCGTCGCCCGCATCAAGGAGGGCATCAGCCGGGTCGGCCGGCCCTTCGAGTACATACTCAAGCAAGTGGATCTGCCGCCCGAGATGGAGGGCGTCGGCGGCGAGGTCTGCCTCGCGGAGGAGGCGCTCTCGGGCATCCAGGTCGCCGTGGAGGGTTACGTCTACCGCGGTGAGGTCACCGTCTACGGTGTGCTCGACTCGATCAACTACCCCGACTCGTCCTGCTTCCTGCGCCACCAGTACCCCTCGGCCCTGCCGGAGCCCGTACAGCAGCGCCTGCACGACGTGTCGAAGCGGGTGATCCGGCAGATCGGCATGGACGCGGCGACGTTCAGCATCGAGTACTTCTACGACCCGAGCACCGACGCCATCAACCTCCTGGAGATCAACCCCCGGCACTCCCAGGCGCACGCGGAGCTCTTCGCCTACGTCGACGGCGTCCCCAACCACCACTGCATGGTCAGCCTCGCCTTCGACGAGGACCCCGCGCTCCCCTACCGCGAGGGGCCGTACGCGGCGTCGGCCAAGTGGTACTACCGGTGGTTCGCCGACGGCGTCGCGCACGAGGTGCCGACGCGCGAGGAGATCGACCGGATCGAGCGGGAGATCCCGGGCGTGCGGATCGACGTCGGCGTCGAGGAGGGACGGCGGCTCTCCGACGCCACCCACCAGGACAGCTACAGCTTCGAGCTGGCGCACATCAGCACCGGCGGTGACAGTGAGGAGGACCTGCGCCGCAAGTACGACCGGTCGGTGGCCGCGCTCGGGCTCTCCTTCGACGGCACCGAGCCCGGCGGACGCGACGTCACCAACGACTGACCGCGGCCCGGCCACCCGCACCGACCGCCGCCACCCACCCCCCGCACGAACCCGCCCGCCCGGCGGGAAGGCAACCGAGAGGACGGCACCGCTCCATGCGTCACGTGGACCATCTCCCGTACGCGACGAAAGAAGAAGAACACGTCGTCATCCCCATGTCCGACGGCGTCCGGCTGTCGGCCCGCATCTGGCGCCCCACGTCATCGGACGACACCCCGGTGCCGGCCGTCCTGGAGTACATCCCCTACCGCAAGCGGGATCTGAGCTCGCAGCGCGACTCGATGCACCACCCCTACATCGCGGGGCACGGGTACGCGTGCGTGCGGGTGGACCTGCGCGGCACCGGCGAGTCCGAGGGCGTCCTCACCGACGAGTACGTCGAGCAGGAGCAGACCGACGCCGAGGAGGTGCTCGCCTGGCTGGCGGAGCAGCCCTGGTGCGACGGCGCCACCGGCATGATGGGCATCTCCTGGGGCGCGTTCGCCGCCCTGCAGGTCGCCGCCCGCCGGCCCGAGAGCCTGCGCGCGATCGTCATTTCCTCGTTCACCGACGACCGCTACGCCGACGACATGCACTACATGGGCGGCGCGATGCTGTCCGACAACCTCGCCGAGGCGGGCACGATGTTCGCCTACGCGACCTGTCCGCCGGATCCGGCGGTGGTCGGCGAGCGCTGGCGGGACATGTGGCACGAGCGGCTCGACGCCGCCAAGCCGTGGGTGCTCGAGTGGCTGCGCCACCAGCGCCGCGACGACTACTGGCGGCACGCGTCGGTCTGCGAGAACTACCGGGACGTCCGCTGCCCGGTCCTCGCCTCCAGCGGCTGGGCCGACGGCTACTCCAACGCGGTGACCCGGCTGCTCGGCAACCTCGACGTGCCCCGCAAGGGCCTCATCGGCCCCTGGTCGCACAAGTATCCGCACCTGGGCGAGCCCGGCCCCGCCATCGGCTACCTCCAGGAGGTGGTGCGCTGGTGGGACCACTGGCTCAAGGGCGAGGACAACGGCGTGATGGACGGGCCGATGCTGCAGACCTGGATGCAGGAGAGCGTGCCGCCGTCGACCTCGTACGAGGAACGCCCGGGCCGCTGGGTCGCCGAACCGGAGTGGCCCTCCCCGCACATCACCGAGGTCAGCCACCCACTGCGGCGGCACCGCATCGTGATGGCGCAGGACGCAGGCGCGGACGCGGCGGCCGAGGGCGAGGCCATGACCGTGCAGTCACCGCTCTCCGTGGGCCAGTTCGGCGGAAAGTGGGCCTCCTACAACGCGCCCCCGGACCTGCCCTACGACCAGCGCGAGGAGGACGGCGGCTCCCTCGTCTTCGACTCCCCCGAGCTGACCGAGACGGTGGAGATCCTCGGGTCCCCCGCCGTGGAGCTCGACCTGTCGGTCAGCGAGCCGGTGGCCACGGTCGCCGCGCGCCTCTCCGACGTCGCCCCGGACGGCAGCGCCACCCGGGTCACCTACGGCGTGCTCAACCTGACCCGCAGGGACGGCACGGGCGAGCCCGAACCCCTGGAGCCTGGCCGCCGCTACCGGGCGACCCTCCAGCTGAACGGCGTCGCCCAGTCCTTCCCGCCCGGCCACCGCATCCGGCTCTCGCTGTCCACCTCGTACTGGCCGCTGGCCTGGCCCCCGCCCCGGCCCGCGCTGCTCAGCCTGTACGAGGGGACCAGCGCGCTGCGCCTGCCGGTGCGCCCGACGGCGGAACCGGACGGCGCGCCGCGGCGCCCCTTCGGTGAACCCGAGGGCACCCGGCCCCTGTCCACCACCCAGATCACCCCGTCGGACCAGCGCTGGGAGGTCAAGCGGGACCTGATCGGCTACGACTGGGCGCTGGAGATCGTCAAGGACCGCGGCACCGTGCGCTACGACGAGATCGGACTCGACGTCGGCTGCCGGGCCTACGAGCGGTACACGGCGACCGGGGACGACTTCACCTCGGTCGGCGGTGAGACGGACTGGACGATGCGGTTCCAGCGGGGCGACTGGGACGTGCACGTACGGACCCGGACGGTGATGACGTGCGACGAGGACAACTTCTTCGTCGACGCGACGCTGGACGGCTACGAGGGCGAGCGCCGGGTCTTCTCGCGCACCTGGAACGAGACGCTCCCGCGCGACTGGCTCTGACCCGCCTCCCGGCGGCGGGCGGCGCGGCGGCCGGGTTTGTCCCGCGGGTCACGGGAGACTCGCACCCACCGGATGCCGAGAGACCTTGGAGGTCACCATGTCCACCGTCAGGGGCCGCGCATGACCAGCAACGCGTCCGATCCGCTGCCGGGCCGCCCGGAGTCGTACTGGATGGAGACCGCCCCGGCGCCGTCCCATCCGCCCCTGTCCGACGACATCGAGGTGGACGTCGTCGTGGTGGGCGGCGGCGTCGCCGGTCTGAGCACGGCGTGGGAGCTGGCCCGCGAGGGCCGCTCCGTTGCCGTCCTCGAGGCCGACCGCATCGCCGCCGGCGTCACCGGCCACACCACCGCCAAACTGACGGCCCTGCACTCCCTGGTGTACGAGCGGCTGCGCCGCACCCGCGGACCTGAGGCCGCCCGCTTCTACGCGGAGTCGCAGCAGCAGGCGGTGGAGCACGTGGCGTCGGTCGCCGCCGAGCTCGGCATCGACTGCGATCTGGAGCGCGCGCCCGCCTACACCTACACCACCCGGGCCGCGGACACGGACGAGCTGCGGGCCGAGGCCGCCGCGGCCCGGGAGGCGGGACTCCCCGCGGTGTACACGGAGGAGACCGGTCTGCCGTTCCCGGTGGCGGGCGCGGTGCGGGTGGACGACCAGGCGCAGTTCCACCCCCGCACCTATCTGCTGGCGCTCGCCGAGGACCTGCGGGCGCGCGGCGGCGTCATCCACGAGCGCTCCCGGGTGACCGGCCTGCACGAGGGCTCGCCCTGCACGGTGACCACCGAGGCCGGGCACACGGTCACCGCGCGGGCCGTCGTCGTCGCCACCCACTACCCGGTCTTCGACCGCGCCCTGCTGTTCGCCCGGCTCTCCCCCCGGCGTGAACTCGTGGTGGCCGCTCCGCTGACCGGCCAGGACCCGGGCGGCATGTACATCACGCAGGAGGAGGGCAAGCGTTCGGTGCGGACCGCGCCGTACGGTGACGGCGGGCGGCTCCTCATCGTCACCGGTGACAGCTTCACGCCGGGCACGGGTGACGCCGTCGCGGGCTTCGCCTCCCTCAACGCGTGGATGCGGGAGCGCTTCGACGTCGGCGAGACGCTCTACCGGTGGGCGGCGCAGGACAACGACGTCAGCGACGGCGTGCCGATGGTCGGCCCCTTCCACCCCGGCGCCCGGCACACCTATGTGGCGACCGGGTTCGGCGGGTGGGGCATGAGCGGCGGCGTCATGGCCGGGCAGTTGCTCGCCAAGATGATCGGCGGGCAGAAGTCCCCGTGGGCCGACCTGTACGACCCGCGCAGGCTGTGGAGCACCCTGCGGGAGGCGCCCGGCCTGCTGAGCCAACAGGCCGAGGTGGCACGGCACTTCATCGGCGACCGGCTCCGTACGACCCATGTCGACTCGGTGGACGACATCCCCGCCGGGGCCGGAGCGGTGGTCCGCGTCGAGGGGCGCCGCTGTGCGGTCCACCGCGACGCGGACGGCGGTCTGCACGCGGTCTCCGCCCGCTGCACCCACCTCGGGTGTCTGGTCGCCTTCAACGAGGCGGAGACGGCATGGGAGTGCCCCTGCCACGGTTCGCGCTTCGCCACCGACGGGGCGGTGCTCCAGGGCCCGGCGACCCGTCCGCTGGAGCGCCGGGAGCTGCCCGGCTCATGAGAGTCCGCGAGCTGCCCGGCTCATGAGAGTCCGCGCCCCGGCCCCTCGGTCGGGGGCGCGGGCAGGTCGACCAGGGGCGCGGGCAGGGCGCCGGGCTTGCCGGTGCGGGCGAAGGTGACCCACGCGGCGCGCAGTGCCCTGCCGATCCGGTCGGTCTCCTCCCACGGGGTGTCCCCCAGCATCGGCGAGCCCTGCCAGGCATCCCGGGTGCCGAAGAGCAGCGGCAGGTCGAGGCAGTGGGTGGCGCCGTAGGGGGACCCGGCGGGGCGCCAGTCGAGCCGGTACGAGAACACCTGGGCCCCGGCGCACGCGAGTTGGGCCCCGTAGCGGGTGAGGGGCTTTTCGTAGACCTCGCGGGTGCGCTCCGCGAGGTCGGCGTCCGTCGCGCCGAACGCGCTCATGTCGTCGGCGTTCCAGCCGTACAGGACGTCGACGCCGCGCACGTTCCCCTCGAACGCGTCCTCGGCGGCGGGCAGCGGGGCGATGCCCTCGACCGGGATGAAGGCGGGGTTCATCGCGCGGCCCACCCTGCGTTGATGTGTCTGCGCCGTCTCGGTCTGGGCCGTGAGGATCGCGGGAACGCCGGCGGTGCGCGGGTCCCCGCCGAGCGCGTCGGCGAAGAGGCGGCCGATGTCGAGGGACGTCTCGTGGGGGCGTGCGGTGGTGCCGATCGGGGCGCTCTGCAGGATCGCGCGGTGGAACAGGCCACGGGTCTCGGGAAGTTGCATCAGGAGACGGATGGAGATGCCGCCGGCCGACTGTCCGGCCACCGTGACATCGGCCGGGTCACCGCCGTAGTCGGCGATGTGCGTCTGGACCCAGCGCAACGCCTCCACCTGGTCGTACAGGCCGAGGTTGCCCTCGCTCACCCCGTCGAGACAGAGGTAACCGAGCGCGCCCAGACGGTAGTTGACGCCCACGACGACCACATCGCCCTCGGCGGCCAGGACCCCTCCGTCGTACCAGTCCATGCAGCCCGCGCCGCTGCTGAACGCGCCGCCGTGCAGCCACACGAGCACCGGTCTGGCTCCCCCGTCCCTGGCCGGTGTGGTGACCGTCAGATTGAGGCAGTCCTCGCCCTGCGGGTGGACGTCGCGGGGCGGGCCCATCACCGCGTCGAGCCGCGAGGGCGGCTGCGGCGGAATCTCTCCGGTGGCGGGGCGGGTGTCGCGCTCGGACACCGGGCGGGGGCGGGCGAAGCGCTCCGCGGTGGCGTAGCGGATCGGACCCGAGCGGACCACGTCCGCGGGGGTCTTCGTCGAGTCGGTCATGCTGGCCCACCTTCCGTGCGCGTACGGCTGACCCGGCGAAGTCTCCGTCACAGGGCCGGAATTGCGCCACCGGCGTGCGGGTGCTGCGTGCCCCGGGGAGCCGGGCTGCCGTTCAGCGACGGAAGTGCATCCGCACCACCGCGCCCTCCGCGCCGAGACGCTCGGTGACGAGGTCGCTCAACTGCCGTACGAGCCACAGTCCGTGGCCCGCCGCCGCCCTGCCGTCCGGCGGGACGTGCCCGAGATAGCCCGCCGTGCCCTCGGCGTGGACGGCGGGTCGTCCGGCCCCGGCGTCGGCGACCTCGCAGACGACCCAGTCGGCGTCGCACCAGAGCCGCAGCGTGCCCCGGCCGCCGCCGAACCGGACGGCGTTCACCACGGCCTCGTGGACGGCGGCGACCATGTCGCGTGCGCGGTCCTCGGCGACCTGACAGCGTCGGGCGTACTCGGCGACGGCTATCCGGGTCGCCACCGACTCGCCCCGCACGAAGGCGACTTCACGGGCCGGGCCGGCCGGATCAGCCAGGGCGGGCGAGGTCCGTGCGAGGGCGTCGCACTCGGCGTAGAAGTCGGCCGGATCGGTGTAGCGGCCGTCGGCGGCCGGGCGGCCGGTGTCCGTGGTGACCTCGGGATGGGTGCGCGCGACGCCGTCGAGCACGTCGTCGGGGACGGCGCGGGCGTCGTAGGGGCAGACGATCCAGTGCGGCGAGGCGGCGAACGCCACGTTGACCAGGGACTCGTAGCGCATCCACTCCCGGGTCTCGAAGCCCGTGCGGTCGGCCCAGACCGGTTCGCCGATGACCCGGACGCGCCGCGCGCCCCCTTCGTCGTGCTCGGCGCAGTAGTCGTTGTACCGGCCCAGCGTGCGGGACGGGAAGTGGTACCAGTCCTGGGCGTCGACGAAGTCGACCTCCCGTGCGGCGCCGCCTAGCGCGTCCCGCAGCAGCGCGATGTTGTGCCGGGCGACTACAGCGAGCACCGCCTCGTCCGCCGCGAGCCCGTCCCGGACGAAGCCGACCGTGCCGGACAGGAACGCGTCGTCCGAGGCGTAGCAGAGCGCCTGGTGGACGAAGCCGCCGCGCGTCATGACTCCTCAGCCCCCGCTCCGAGGCCGAGGCCGGGGGCGCGGTCCCAGCCGGTGACGCGCAGCACCCGGCGTACGTGCGGGGCGGCGCCGTCCAGGACCAGGCCGCCGCCCGACGCGTACAGGCAAAGGCCCGTGTGGAAGAGCAGGCGCAGCGCGCAGATGTCGATGAAGGTGAGACCGCGCAGGTCGAGCCGGGTACGGGGCGGCCCGTACGCCCGGTCGGCGGCGCGGTCGGCCTCGGCGCGCAGGGCGCGGGCCAGCGCGGTGACGTTGCTGTCGTCGATCTCCCCGCACAGGGCGAGACCGGGCGGCGCGAACGTCCGGGTGATCCGCAGCAGTTCGTCCTGCCAGACGTCGTCGGCGACGGCGTGGCCGTGGTGCAGGGCCTCGGCGGCGGTCAGTTCACGGGGGCCGAAGAGTCGTCGGTCGTACAGGCACAGGCCGAGCACGGGCAGGGTCGAGAAGGCGGGTCCGAGCAGCCGCTCGGTCGCGCAGAAACCGCCGGCCGGGCCGTCGTCGCCGTCCGGCGCCATGTCCAGGGCCACCCGCAGCCCCAGGAAGCCGTCGGCCACCGCGGCCTCGGTCTCGCGGCGCACCAGGTCACCCGGGTGTCGCACGGCTCCCGCCGCGCCCGGCCGGGAGCCGGTCCGCAGTCTGCCGGCGGCCAGCGCGCCCGCCACGTCGCATCCCGCGCGGCGCAGGAAGTCCAGCGGGGCGGCCGGTGACGCCTCGTCCGAGGTCAGGAGCAGCGCTCGCTGGCCGGCGGCCAGGCCGTCCGTGAGGAACGCGGCGAGCACCGCCTCGCGTTCCTCGTCCGTGCGGTGGCCGAGGAGGAGATGGTCCCCCGGCCTCATCTGCCCCACGGCCCGCAGGGCAGGAGCCGCGTCCATCCTCATGCACCCCCTCCGTGCACCGCCCGCCGCACCGCTACTCGATGTGGCGGGACGGTTACACGGTACGCATCCGAGCGGCCCGCCGGAACGGCTTCGGTGAAGCGCCGTGCCGGAGGCGGTACGCGACGGACGGTCGGCCGGCCGGCCGAAGGGTCCTCAGCGGAGGTAGTCGGTGTGTCCCTGGTCGTCGAGCCCGAGCGGGCCCTCGGGGATGACGCAGAACTCATTGCCCTCGGGGTCGGCCATCACCAGGAACCCGCCGTCCTCGTACCCCTCGAGTCTGCGTCCTCCGAGCGCCTCGATCCGCTGCTGTTCGGCGGCCGGATCGGAGGTCTCCAGGTCGAGGTGCAGGCGGTTCTTGCCCGGTGCGGGTCCGTCGTTCCGCTGGAACCCGACGAGCAGACCGTTCTCGCGCCGCAGCCATACGTACGGTCCTGTGCGGCCGGTGACCGGCCTGTCGAGCAGTGCGGACCAGAACGCGGCGAGGCGTTCGGGGTCGGCGGCGTCGATGATGAGGGCGTTGATCTTCATGGGGGATTCTCTCCGGAGGTGTCCGGTCAGGCGACCACCCTGGACCGGGACGGCGAGCCGCCGGGTGTGTCGCGGTGGATGGGGTGCCGGGAGCCGGTCAGCGGCCGGCCCGTGCCGCCCTGCCGCGCCGCGACGATCTCCGCGGCGATGGACAGGGCGGTCTCCTCGGGCGTGCGGGCCCCGAGGTCGAGGCCGATCGGCGAGCGCAGGTGGGCCAGTTCGGCCTCGGTGACGCCCTCCGCGCGCAGTCGGCGGTTGCGGTCCTCGTGGGTGCGGCGTGAGCCCATCGCGCCGACGAACGCGACGGGCATCCGCAGCGCCGCCGCGAGGAGCGGCACGTCGAACTTGGCGTCGTGGGTGAGGACGCACAGGACGGTGCGGCCGTCGGTCTCGGTGTCCCGGAGGTAGCGGTGCGGCCAGTCGACGACGATGTCGTCCGCCTCGGGGAAGCGGGCGCGGGTGGCGAAGACGGGACGGGCGTCGCAGAGCGTCACGTGGTAGCCGAGGAACTTGCCCGCGCGGACCAGCGCGGAGGCGAAGTCGACGGCACCGAAGACGATCATGCGCGGGGGCGGTTGGCTCGACTCGACGAGGACGGTCACCTCGGTCCCGCAGTGCGCGCCGCTCTCGGAGACGACGAACTCCCCGGTGCGGCCGGCCGCCAGCAGGGCGCGGCTCTCGCCCCTGGCTGTGCGGTCCAGTTCGGGGTGGCCGCCCAGGGTCCCCTGGTGCGCCGCGCCCCGCCCTTCCTGGTCGGGATCGGCGGACGGCTCGGCGGATGTCACCAGGAGGGGCCTGCCGAGCAGTTCGGCCGGGCCCCGGTACACGCGGGCCAGCGCCACCGCACCGCCGCCGGCCGCGGCGGACAGGGCGGCGGCGAAGACCGCCCTGTCCGGCGCGTCGGCGGCCACCGGGGTGACCAGCACCTCGATGACCCCGCCGCAGGTCAGCCCGACGGCGAAGGCGTCCTCGTCGCTGTAGCCGAACCGTTCGACGACGGCCCGGCCGTCCTGGAGGGCCTCGACGCACAGGTCGTAGACCGCGCCCTCCACACAGCCGCCGGAGACCGAGCCGATGACGGTGCCCTCGCCGTCGACGGCCAGGGCGGCGCCGGGACCGCGCGGCGCGCTGCCGCCGACGCTGACGACCGTGGCGACGGCGAAGTCCCGGCCCTCCCTGATCCACCGGTCGAGGTCGTCGGCGATGTCAAGCACGGGTGGTGTCCCCGGAGCGGGTCCCGGCGCGCAGGATGCGGTCGGGGCGGATGGGCAGCGAGCGGTGCCGCACACCCGTCGCGTGCCAGACGGCGTTGGCGACCGCGGCGGCGGCGCCCACGATGCCGATCTCGCCGATGCCCTTGATGCCGACCGGGTCGTCCGCGTCCGGGTCGGCCACCCAGTCCGCCTCGATCTGCTGCACGTCGGCGTTGGAGGCGATGTGGTAGCCCGCGAGGTCGGGGCCCACGAGACCGCCCGATGCCGCGTCCCTGACCGCCTCCTCGTGCAGCGCCATCGACAGGCCCCAGATCATGCCGCCGACCAACTGGCTGCGTGCGGTCAGCGGGTTGACGATGCGGCCCGCAGCGAAGATGCCGAGCATCCGGCGCACCCGCACCTCGCCCGTGGTGACGTCCACGGCGACCTCGGCGAACTGCGCGCCGAAGGAGTGCCGTTCCTTCTCGCTGAGCGCGCCGATGGCCGCGCCGGTGTCCGCTCCCGCGGTGATGCCCTCCGGCGGGATGTCGCCGCCGGGGACCAGCTTCTCCCGCAGCTCGCGGGCGGCGAGGTTGACCGCCCAGCCCCAGGAGCGGGTGCCCATGGAACCACCGGCGATCATCGCCGGGCCGAAGTCGCTGTCGGCGATCCGGACATGGACCCGGTCCGGGCTCACGTCGAGGGCGTCGGCGGCGATCAGGGTGAGCGCGGTCCGCGCGCCGGTGCCGACGTCCGCGGCGGTGATGCGCACGGTGAAGGTGCCGTCGGCCTCCGCCGTGATCGCCGCGGTACTCGGTGCGACGAGCACCGGGAAGGTGGACGCGGCCGTGCCGGTGCCGATCAGCCAGCGCCCCTCGCGGCGCACGCCGGGGCGTGGGTCGCGGTCGGCCCAGCCGAACCTGCGGGCCCCCTCCTCGTAGCACGCCAGCAGGTTGCGGCTGCTGAAGGGCAGGCCGGAGAGGGGGCCGACGTCGGGTTCGTTGCGGACCCGCAGCGCGATCGGGTCCATGCCGCACGTCTCGGCGAGCTCGTCGAGCGCGGACTCCACGGCGAAGGAGCCGGGCGCCTCGCCCGGGGCGCGTACATAGGTGGGCGTCGGCACGTCGAGGCGGACGAGGCGGTTGACGGTGTGGTGGGCGTCGGCCGCGTACATCGAGCGGCCGTACCCGGCGCTCTCCTCGACGAACTCGTGGACGGTCGACGACAGGCTCTGCGCCTGGTGGTCGAAGGCGAGGAGCCTGCCGTCCTGGTCGGCGCCGAGCCGCACGCGCTGGGTGGTGGGGCTGCGGTAGCCGACGAGCGAGAACAGCTGACGGCGGGTCAGCACCACGCGTACGGGGCGGTGCAGAACGGTCGTCGCCATCACCGCGAGGATCTGGTGGACCCGCAGCCCCTTGGAGCCGAAGGCTCCGCCGACGTGCTCGGACGTCACCCGCACCGAGGCCTGGTCGAGCGAGAACAGCTTCGCGAGCTCGTCGGCGACCCAGGTGCTGCCCTGGTTGGAGTCGACGACTTCGAGGCGGCCGCCGTCCCAGCGCGCGGTCGCCGCGTGCGGCTCCATCGCGCAGTGGTGCTCCTCGGGCGTGGTGTACTCGGCGTCCACCAGGTGGGCGGATGCGGCGAGTTGGGCGTCCAGGTCGCCCTTGCCCTTGCGCATGCTGTCGCCGTCCGGCGTGTACGTGCCCGGGCGTCCCGCGGTGAAGGCGACGTCGTGCGGCTCCTGGTCGTAGTGCACGACGAGCGCCTCGGCCGCCTCCCTGGCCTCCTCGGACGTCTCGGCGACGACGAGCGCCACCGGCCAGCCGACGAACGGCACCCGGTCGTGCTGGAACATCTCGACGATCGGGTCGGGGCGTCCCAGCATGCCGACGTAGTCGCCGTCGACGCGCGGCGCGTTGCCGTGGTGCAGGACGGTCAGGACTCCGGGCATCGCGAGGACGGGTTCGGTGTCGACAGAGCGGACCTTGCCGCGGGCGATCGTGGAGAGCACCAGCCAGCCGTGGGCGAGGTCCGCGAAGGGGATCTCCCCGGCGTAGCGGGCGGCGCCGGTGACCTTGGCGAGGCCCTCGATGCGGGTGTGCGCGGTGCCGACGGCGCTCGTCGCCGCACCGGTCACGGCGGTCGTGGTCATCGGGCGGCCTCCTCGGTGAGTTCGGTCAGCACGGCCACGACAAGGTTGCGGATGAGCGTCACCTTGTAGCCGTTGTCGGGCAGCGCGCGGGCCGCCGCCAGTTCGGCGTCGGCCGCTGCGGCGAACGCCTCGGCATCGGCCGGGCCGCCGATCAGTGCCCGCTCGGCCGCCCTGGCCCGCCACGGCCGGGACGCGACCGCGCCGATGCCGACGCGCACGTCCCGTACGACGCCGTCGTGGACGTCGAGGGCCGCGGCGATCGAGCCGATGGCGAAGGCGTACGAGGCGCGCTCGCGCACCTTGCGGTAGCGGGAGACGGCGGCGACCGGGGCGGGCGGCAGGGTGATGCCGGTGATCAGGGCGCCGGCCGGCAGCGCGGTCTCCAGGTGCGGGGTGTCGCCGACGGGCAGGTAGAACGCGTCGATCGGCAACTCGCCGGGTCCCTGCGCCGATTCGTAGTGCACGACGGCGTCGAAGGCGGCGAGGGCCACACCCATGTCGGAGGGGTGGACGGCCACGCAGTGCTCGGTGGCGCCGAGGATCGCGTGGTTGTGGTGCTCGCCCTCGACCGCGGAGCAACCGGTGCCCGGCTCCCGCTTGTTGCAGGGCTTGCTGAGATCGGTGAAGTAGCCGCAGCGGGTGCGCTGCAGGAGGTTGCCGCCGACCGTCGCCATGTTGCGCAGCTGCCCGGAGGCGCCCGCGAGGACGGCCTGCGCGAGGGCGGGGTAGCGCCGCCGCACCTCGGGGTGGGCGGCGAGGTCGCTGTTGGTGACGGTCGCGCCGATGCGCAGCCCGCCGTCGTCGGTGGTCTCGATCCGGTCCAGGGGCAGTTCGCGTACGTCGACGAGGAGTCCGGGCCGTTCGACGCCGGTCTTCATCAGGTCGACGAGGTTGGTGCCGCCGCCGAGGTAGCGGGCGTCGGGGTCGGCGCCGAGCACGGCGACGGCGCCCGACACGTCGTGGGCCCGCTGGTAGGCGAAGTCCCTCATACCGTCTCCTCCTCGGCGCGCGCGGCCTTGGCGACGGCCTGCGTGATCGCCATGTACGCGCCGCAGCGGCACAGGTTGCCGCTCATCCGCTCGCGGATCTCCTCGGCGGTCAGTTCGGGCACGCCCGCCTCGGGCCGTACATCGGTGGTGGCGGCGCTCGGCCAGCCGTCGGCGTGCTCCTGGAGCGCGCCGAGGGCGGAACAGATCTGCCCCGGGGTGCAGTAGCCGCACTGGAAGCCGTCGAGGTCGAGGAAGGCCTGCTGCACGGGGTGCAGCCGGTCGCCGTCCGCGACGCCCTCGATGGTGGTGATCTCACGCCCTTCGGCGGCGACGGCGAGCTGGAGACAGGAGACGGCGCGGCGGCCGTCGATCAGCACGGTGCAGGCCCCGCACTGGCCCTGGTCGCAGCCCTTCTTGGTGCCGGTCAGATCGAGCCGCTCGCGCAGTGCGTCGAGCAGCGTGGTGCGGTGGTCGACGGACAGTGAGTGCTTCTCGCCGTTGATGTTCAGGGTGACGGCACTGGACGTCGATGGAGCCATGAGCAGCCTTCTTTCGCGAATCGCGTCGAACGAGGCGGTTCGGCGGGAAGTTCGGGAGGATGTGGCGCTGTGCAGGGGGACGTTCCCCCGCACGGTGGCGGCGGGGTCCCCGGCGGCGATGTCTGCCGCTATGGTGAGTCTAAGCGGACACTCGTCCGTTAGTGCTTGAACCTAGCGGACAGTTGTCCGCTCAGCAAGGCGCAACCAAGCCGTGCTGCGCGAGAGCGGAAGGAGAGCCCATGGGTCACCACAAGAACGCGCCCCTGCGCTCGGACGCACAGCGCAACCGCGAGCGGATCCTCGAGGTCGCCCTGGAGGAGCTGACGCGCGCGAGCGACGCGCCGCTCAGCGCGATCGCGAAGAAGGCGGGGGTCGGCCAGGGCACGTTCTACCGCAACTTCCCCAACCGCGAGTCGCTCGTCCTCGAGGTGTACCGCTACGAGGTCATGCAGGTCTGCGACGCGGCCTGCCAGTTGCTGCAGTGCCGCGCCCCCGACCGGGCGCTGCGGGAGTGGATGGACCGCCTCGTCCGGTTCGGGATGGCCAAGGCCGGTCTGGCCGACGCGATACGGAAGGCCACGAGCACGCTCGGCAGCCTGGCCGGTGTGGGTCCTGGCCCGCTCACCGAGGCCATCACGTTGCTGCTGCGGGCGAACGAGGAGGCCGGCACGATCCGGCCGGGGGTGACCCCCGACGACTTCCTGCTCGCCATCGCCGGCATCTGGCAGATCGATCCGCGCACCGACTGGGAGACCCGGGCGGGCCGGCTCATGGACCTCGTCATGGACGGTCTGCGGACGGGAGCTCCGGGGCGCTGAGCGACTCCGAGAGATGAGCCGCCGCGTCACGCGCCGCGGACGGCACGCCGGCGCCGCGCCTCAGCAGCAGGGCCGCGGTGGCTCCCAGCGACCGCACGGTGCGGGCCGACCCGATGCGGGCGGCGCGCGGCGCGACCTCGCGGATGAGTTCCTCGGCGTCCCGCCAGGCACCCGCCCCCACGAGCGCGGCGAGCAGCTCGGCGGTGAACAGCTCCCGGTACGAGGGGCCGTCCGGGACGGCGGCGGCCCGGCGAAGGAGCGGAATGGCCTGATCCCAGCGGTGCAGCCGGGCCGCGACCCAGCCCTCGTGCCCGAGGAGTTCGGTCTCGTCGATCCACCAGGCCCAGGGCGGGTCGCCCGCCGACACGCCGTCCAGGAAAAGATCCCTGGCCCGGCCGATTCGCCGGGTGGCGGCATGGTCGGCGCCCAGCATGGCGGTGGCGTGGGCCTGGCGGATCAGGACGAGTGCGCCGACCCTGGCCGGCAGGGGGCGCGGTCCCGGTACGCGGGATGCCGTGGCCAGGGCGCCGCGTGGGTTGCCGGTGTGGGCCTGGAGCATGCTGTGGTTCAGCAGGACGAGCCGGCCCGTCCAGCGGTCGCCGCAGAGCTCGGCAAGGGCCAACGCCCGTGCGTTCGCCCGGTGGGCCCGGCGGTGGAGCCCCGCGTCGAACAGGATCCAGCCGATGACCTCGCACAACTCGGCGAGCGCGGCGAGCAGTTCACTGTCCAGGGTGGCCAGCCGCGCCGGTTCCGCGCCGAGTTCGGGAACGGTGCGCGCGACTTCGGGGAGTACGGGCACGGCGGCGCGCGCCCCGCGACCGGCATCGAGGTCGAGCAGCCGCCGCATGGTCCGGACGACGTCGGGTACGGAGGAGACGGGCCGGTCGGGGTGAGCGGGGAGCGGGGTCCGGTGCCCGAGGTGTTGTTCGTACGACGGATCGTGCGCCCGGCGCGGGCCGTCCATGGACGCCATCGGGTTCCGCCGCCTCCCCGCCTTACTCGATGCGCTTACTCGCTGGCCGCGCCTGTCCGGTCTACCGTCGAGGACATCGCCGCACCGAAGATCCGGCGTCAGCCCGTGAGTAGGTCAGTAGGTCAGGGTGCCAGAACGCCGATTAGCGTCGTCCGCCCCTCCCCCCTCCCCGCCCCTACGGGGGCCCGTCATTGGAGAGCACCGCATGTCGAAGATCCTGTTCGTAGTCACCGGCGCGGACCACTGGACGCTGGCCGACGGCACCCGGCATCCGACCGGCTTCTGGGCCGAGGAGGCGGTCGCCCCGTACGAGGCGTTCAAGGCCGCAGGCCACGAGGTCGTCGTCGCCACCCCGGGCGGAGTCGTCCCCACCGTCGACCGCGGCTCCCTGGCCCCGGAGTTCAACGGCGGCCAGGAGGGCGCCGACCGGGTCGAGGCCGCTCTGGCCGCGTTCACCGAGCTCCAGGGCCCGGTCGAGCTGGCGGAGGTGGACCTCGACGACTACGCCGCCGTCTTCTACCCCGGGGGCCACGGCCCCATGGAGGACCTGGCCGTCGACGCCACCTCCGGCGCGCTGCTCACCCGGGCCCTGGAGTCCGGCAAGCCGCTCGGCATCGTCTGCCACGCCCCGGCCGCCCTGCTGGCCGCCGTCTCGGCCGACGGCGCCCCGTCCGTCGCGGGCTACCGCCTGACCGGCTTCACCAACGTCGAGGAGGGCCAGGCGGGGTTCGCCGACCGCGCCAAGTGGCTGCTGCAGGACCGGCTGGTGCAGGCCGGCGCCGACTTCCGTGAGGGCGAGCCCTGGGCGCCGTACGTGGTGGTCGACCGGAACCTGGTCACCGGCCAGAACCCGGCGTCCGCCGGCCCGCTCGCCACGGAACTGCTGAAGCACGTGGCCTGAGCCTCGTACGGAAGCGGCGGCTCCCTCACCGCCGGTCCGGGGCCACCCCGGACGGTCGCGAAAGCCGTTCGGCCCCGGCACCGCAGGGGTGCCGGGGCCGACGGCCGGAGCGAGTGTCCTTACGCGCCGCTGGCGTTGAGCATGTCCTCGCGTTCGACGAGCTTCACGCGCTCGCGGCCCTGCGGCTCACCGAGCGACTTCTCCGCGGCGTCGAGGCGGTACCAGCCGTCCCACGTGGTGAAGCGGACGTTCCGCTCGCCGAGGAAGGCGTCGACGGCCTCGGGCTCGGGCGAGGTGGGGACGTGCAGCCGGCCGTTCTCGCGGTCCTCAAGGAGGCTGGCGACCGTCTCGTTGGCGTCACCCTTGGTGTGGCCGATGAGGCCGACGGGGCCGCGCCGGATCCATCCGGTGACGTAGGTCGACGTCAGGTGGTCGCCGCTCTCCTCGATCACCCGTCCCGCGCGGTCGAGCACCGTGCCGGAGGCGACGTCCCAGGGCAGCTTGGGCAGCTCGTCGGAGAGGTAGCCCACGGCCCGGTAGACCGCGCCGAGGTCCCAGTCCTTGAACTCGCCGGTGCCCTTGACGTTGCCGGTGCCGTCGAGGGCGGTGCGCTCGGTGCGCAGCCCGACGACCTTGCCGTCCTCGCCGAGGATCTCGGTCGGCGACTCGAAGAAGTGCAGGAACAGCTTGTGCGGCCGGTCGCCGACGTCGCGGATGGCCCAGTTCTCCAGGGTCTTGGCGACCATGTCGGCCTGCTTGTTGCCGCGCCGGGTCGCGATCGAGCCGTCGTCGTAGTCGATGTCCTCGGGGTCGACGATGACCTCGATGTTCGGCGAGTGGTCCAGCTCCCGGAGCTCCATCGGGCTGAACTTCGCCTGGGCGGGGCCGCGGCGGCCGAAGACGTGGATCTCCTTGGCCCGGTTGGCCTTGAGGCCCTCGTGGACGTTCGGCGGTATCTCGGTGGGCAGCAGCTCCTCGGCGGTCTTGGCGAGGATGCGGGCCACGTCGAGGGCGACGTTGCCGACGCCGAGGACGGCGACCTTCTCCGCCTCCAGGGGCCAGGTGCGCGGTACGTCCGGGTGGCCGTCGTACCAGGATACGAAGTCCGCCGCGCCGTACGAGCCGTCCAGGTCGATGCCCGGTATGTCGAGCGCACGGTCGGCCGTGGCGCCGGTGGAGAAGATCACGCCGTCGTAGAAGGCGTGCAGGTCGTCCAGGCTGATGTCGCGCGGGTAGTCGACGTTGCCGAAGAGGCGGATCTGGGGCTTGTCGAGCACCTGGTGCAGGGCGGTGATGATGCCCTTGATCCGCGGGTGATCGGGGGCGACGCCGTAACGGATCAGGCCGAAGGGCGCCGGCATCCGCTCGAAGAGGTCGATCGACACACCCGGCTCGACCGCCACTGCGGACTTGAGCAGCGCGTCGGCGGCGTAGATCCCGGCAGGGCCGGCTCCGACAATGGCTACCCGCAGAGGGCGAGGCATGTTCAGGTTCCCTTCGAGCGGTGATGGAGTGACTCAAGGGGAAGCCTAAACTAAGGCATGCCTAAGTAAGTAGGCGGGTCATCTTTATGACCCCATAAGGCTGCCTTATGAGTCTGCTCGGCCACGGAGACGGCTTCCGCCCACCGGCCTCCACCGCCCACCAGCACCCTCGCGCTGCCCCGGCGACCGCTCGCCCGACGCACGTCCAGGCCGGCCCGTGGTGGTGGGCCGGCCTGGACGTGGTGGTCACTTCACCCGGCGTGGAGCCGGATCAGGCGACGTCGAACCGGTCGAGGTTCATGACCTTCACCCACGCCGCGACGAAGTCCTTCACGAACTTCTCCTTCGCGTCGTCGCTCGCGTACACCTCGGCGAGCGCCCGCAGCTCGGAGTTGGAGCCGAAGACCAGGTCCGCGCGGGTGCCGGTCCACCGGACCTCGCCGGTGGCCGCGTCGCGGCCCTCGAACGTGTCCTGCGCCTCGGACGTCGACTTCCACTGCGTGCCCAGGTCGAGCAGGTTCACGAAGAAGTCGTTCGTGAGCGTGCCGGGGCTCGTGGTGAACACACCGTGCTTCGAGCCCTGGTGGTTCGCGCCGAGCACCCGCAGACCGCCCACGAGGACCGTGAGCTCAGGGGCGCTCAGCGTGAGCAGGTTCGCCTTGTCCAGGAGCAGGTACTCGGCGGGCAGCCGGTTGCCCTTGCCGACGTAGTTGCGGAATCCGTCGGCGGCCGGCTCGATCGCGGCGAACGACTCCACGTCGGTCTGCTCCTGCGACGCGTCGACGCGGCCCGGCGTGAAGGGAACCTCGACGGTGAACCCGGCGTCCTTGGCGGCCTGCTCGACGGCGGCGCCGCCCGCGAGCACGATCAGGTCCGCGAGGGAGACCTGCTTGCCGTCGCTCCGGCCGGAGTTGAAGGACTCCTGGATGCCCTCCAGGGTGTGCAGGACCGTGGCGAGCTGGTCGGGGTTGTTGACCTCCCAGCCGCGCTGCGGCTCCAGACGGATGCGCGCGCCGTTGGCGCCGCCGCGCTTGTCGCTGCCGCGGAAGGACGACGCCGCCGCCCACGCGGTGGAGACGAGCTGGGACACCGACAGGTCCGAGCCGAGGATCTGCGACTTGAGCGCGGCGACGTCGGTGGCGTCGATGCCCTCGTACGTCACCTCGGGCAGCGGGTCCTGCCAGAGCAGCGTCTCGGTCGGGACCTCCGGGCCGAGGTAGCGCACGACGGGGCCCATGTCACGGTGGGTCAGCTTGAACCAGGCCCGCGCGAAGGCGTCCGCGAACGCCTGCGGGTCCTCCTTGAAGCGGCGCGAGATCGGCTCGTAGACCGGGTCGAACCGCAGCGAGAGGTCGGTCGTCAGCATCGTCGGGGCGTGCGTCTTGGCGGAGTCGAAGGCGTCGGGGACCGTGCCCGCGCCCGCGCCGTCCTTCGGCCGCCACTGGAAGGCGCCCGCGGGGCTCTTGAACAGCTCCCACTCGTAGCCGAAGAGGATCTCGAAGAAGCTGTTGTCCCAGGTGGTCGGGGTGTCGGTCCAGATGCCCTCGAGTCCGCTGGTGATCGCGTCGGCGCCGACGCCGGTGCCGTGCGAGCTCTTCCAGCCCAGGCCCATCTGCTCCATCGGGGCGGCCTCGGGGTCGTCGCCGACCGCGTCGGCCGGGCCCGCGCCATGGGTCTTGCCGAAGGTGTGGCCGCCGGCGATCAGGGCGACCGTCTCCTCGTCGTTCATCGCCATCCGGCGGAACGTCTCACGGATGTCGCGGGCGGCGGCGATCGGGTCCGGAGAGCCGTTGGGGCCCTCGGGGTTGACGTAGATGAGGCCCATCTGGACGGCGCCGAGGGGGTTCTCCAGCTCGCGGTCGCCGGTGTAGCGCTCGTCGCCGAGCCAGGTGGTCTCGGGGCCCCAGTAGACGTCCTCGTCGGGCTCCCACACGTCGGCGCGGCCGCCGCCGAAGCCGAAGGTCTCGAAGCCCATCTGCTCCAGGGCGACGTTGCCGGTGAGGACCAGGAGGTCGGCCCACGACAGGGACTGCCCGTACTTCTTCTTGACCGGCCACAGCAGACGGCGGGCCTTGTCGAGGCTGGCGTTGTCCGGCCAGCTGTTGAGCGGGGCGAAGCGCTGCTGGCCGGCGCCGGCGCCGCCGCGGCCGTCACTGATGCGGTAGGTGCCTGCGCTGTGCCACGCCATCCGGATCATGAAGGGGCCGTAGTTGCCGAAGTCGGCGGGCCACCAGTCCTGGGAGGTGGTCAGCACCTCGGCGATGTCCCGCTTCACCGCGGGCAGGTCGAGCGAGCTGAACGCCTCGGCGTAGTCGAACTCCTCGCCGAGCGGGTTGGCCACAGCGGGGTTCTTCGCCAGGATCTTCAGGTTCAGCCGCTCCGGCCACCACTGCCGGTTTCCGCCGCCCTGCGTCGGGTGTGCGGCGCGCGCGACCGGGCAACCTCCCCCTGTCTCCTCCGGCTTGGGGTCGGTGACGATCGCATCGTGGTTCTCAGTCATGGGAATCCTTCCGGAGGGGGCGGATCACGGTGCTCAAGAGCTGAGGGTGGTGGAACAGTCGGGGCACAGGTCCGACCGACCGCTCGCGAGGCGTGCGGTGCGCGAGCCGCGGATCCGGATGCCGGGCCGTGCGGGCCCGTCTCCTGAAGTCACGTGAAGTTCCCTGCTGTTGCCCTGTCCCTTGGCTGTCAGCCGGAACCGATCCTACGATGGACCTAGTCCAAGTCAATACGACAGACAGGCGCACGCGCATTCATTCGACGGGACTCTGCACGGTTTTCGACGGGACTTCGCACAGTGAGGCTGGTGGTCATGAGTGACCTGCTGCAACGACTTCGCGAGCGCGGCTGGCGGATGACCGCCCAGCGCCGCGTCGTCGCCGAGGTGCTCGCCGGCGAACACGTCCATCTCACCGCCGACGAGGTGCTCGCCCAGGCCACGCAACGGCTGCCGGAGATATCGCGCGCCACCGTCTACAACACCCTCGGCGAGCTGGTCACGCTCGGCGAGGTGGCCGAGGTCGCCACCGACGGCCGCGCCAAGCGCTACGACCCGAACGCCCACCACCCCCACCAGCACCTGGTGTGCTCGGGGTGCGGCGCGATCCGTGACGTCCATCCCGACGGCGACCCGCTGACCGCGCTGCCGCCCGCCGAGCGGTACGGCTTCACCGTCGCCGTGGCGGAGGTGACGTTCCGGGGCAGATGCCCGGACTGCGCGGCCGGAGCCTGACCAGGGAGGGCCGGACGCGATCAGCCCAGGAAGCTCAACCGCACCTTGCGGTCGGGATTGTCGACGTTCGTGTCGACCAGGCACACCGACTGCCACGTCCCGAGCTGCAGGCGTCCGCCGACGACCGGCAGGGTCGCGTGCGGCGGGACCAGCGCGGGCAGGACGTGGTCGCGGCCGTGGCCCGGGCTGCCGTGGCGGTGCTGCCAGCGGTCGTCGGCGGGGAGCAGGCTGTGCAGCGCGGCGAGCAGATCGTCGTCGCTGCCCGCTCCCGTCTCCAGGATCGCGATGCCCGCCGTGGCGTGCGGCACGAACACGTTGAGAAGGCCGTCGCGGCCTCCTGCCGCCTCCCGCAGAAAGGCCTCGACGTCGGCGGTGAGGTCGGCGACCACCTCGGTGGAACCGGTGGTGACCTGCAGGACCCGGGTGGTGAATGCATCGGACATACGCCCATTCTCCCGCACTCGCCCTTCCATCCGCTGATACCGGGAGTCCGTCTTTCGAGACGCCATTGACCGTGCGTGCGCGATCTGGCTACGTTCTGCGGCATGTTGCGTTCAGCCCTGCTCACCACGCGCGGTCATATCGACCTGCTGCGGGTGGCCTCCTCCGCGTGTCGCCG
The DNA here is from genome assembly GCF_055591085.1 of Streptomyces sp. NPDC041713. Lineage (NCBI taxonomy): Bacteria > Bacillati > Actinomycetota > Actinomycetes > Kitasatosporales > Streptomycetaceae > Streptomyces > Streptomyces sp. NPDC041713. Next base: position 190,833 of record NZ_JBVIZY010000008.1, on the reverse strand, counting down.
CGGCTGCTGACGCCCTTTCACCCGCTTTCGCGTTTCCCTCTCCGCCCGGTTGCCCGGCAGGCGCCTCGTGTCGCTCGCGTGGACCGGCGGGAGTACGTGTCCCTGCTCCTCGGGCCCACTTCTCGATCGACCTGGTCCGCAGGGCCGGCTTTCGGGCCTGACCTGTAGAGCCGACTCTCGGGCCTGACCCGTAGAGCCGGCTCTCGGGCCCGACCTGCTGGTCGCCACGTACTCCTGTCCGCCGTACGCCCGAGCGCCACCCCGCATCCCGGCTCCCGGCACCCCTCGGCCCGAAAGCCACCCCTCCCTCACGCCTCCACCCTCACGCCTCCACGGAGTACCTGTGCGCATCAGCCATGCCCCGCCACAGCCACCGACGCCCGACATATCGGGTATCTCCCTCGTCAAGGACCAGCCCACACCTCCCGACACCCACCCCCGCTCCGAGCCACTCCCCGGACCGACCCCCGCGATCCCCGCAACCCCCGCACCAGGACCCGACCTCGTCGCCCTCGTCCCCGCATCCCGCCGTCGCACCCGCGTCCCGCGCTGGCTGCGCCGCACCTCGGGGCCGCTCGCCCTGCTCGCCCTCTGGCAGATCCTGAGCGCCACCGGCGTACTCGCCAGTGACGTGCTCGCCTCGCCCGGGACCGTCGCCCGGGTCGCCGGTGATCTCATCCGGGAGGGGTCCCTGCCTAACGCCATGGGCGTCTCTCTGCAACGCGTGGCCCTCGGGCTGCTGTTCGGCACCGTCGTCGGCACGGCGCTCGCGCTCGTCGCCGGGCTCTTCCGGCTCGGCGAGGACCTCGTGGACGCCAGCGTGCAGATGCTGCGCACCGTGCCGTTCGTCGGGCTGATCCCGCTCTTCATCATCTGGTTCGGCATCGGCGAGGCGCCCAAGATCGCCATCATCTCCCTCGGCGTCTCCTTCCCGCTCTATCTGAACGTGTACGCGGGGATCCGGGGCGTCGACGCCCAGTTGATCGAGGCCGGGGAGTCGCTCGGCCTTTCGCGGTGGGGTCTCGTACGGCATGTCATCCTGCCCGGCGCGCTCCCGGGGGCCATGACGGGACTGCGGTACTCGCTGGGCGTCTCCTGGCTCGCCCTGGTCTTCGCCGAACAGGTCAACGCCGACGCAGGCATCGGCTTCCTCATGGTCCAGGCCCGCGACTTCCTGCGCACCGACGTGATCGTGGTCTGCCTCGTCGTCTACGCCTTCCTCGGCCTGAGCGCCGACTTCGTCGTCCGCACCCTCGAAAGGCTGTTGCTCCAATGGCGACCGACGTTCACCGGCCGGTGACCGCACCCGCACCCACCCCGCGGCCCCCCGCCGACGGCACCGCGCCGTCCGCCGTACGCGTCGACGGGCTGACCCGCACCTTCGACGGCCGTCCCGTCATCGACGACCTTCAACTCGACGTCAGGCCGGGTGAGTTCGTGGCGCTGCTCGGCCGCAGCGGCTGCGGCAAGTCGACGCTGCTGCGGATCCTCGCCGGCCTCGACCGCGACATCGAGGGCACCGTGCTGGTGCCGCGCCGCAAGGCCGTCGCGTTCCAGGCGCCCCGGCTGATGCCGTGGAAGCGGGTGTGGCGCAACGTACTGCTCGGGCTGCCCGGCAAGCCCGACCGGGAGGTCGCCGAGCAGGCCCTGACCGAGGTGGGTCTGAAGCACCGCACCGACGCCTGGCCCAAGACGCTCTCCGGTGGCGAGGCCCAACGCGCCTCGCTGGCCCGCGCGTTGGTGCGCGAGCCCGACCTGCTGCTGCTCGACGAGCCGTTCGGGGCGCTCGACGCCCTCACCCGCATCAAGGCACAGCGGCTCGTCGACGAGCTGTGGCAGCGGCGCGGCTGCGCGGTGCTCCTCGTCACGCACGACGTCGAGGAGGCGGTGCTCCTGGCCGACCGGGTGCTCGTGATGGACGGCGGCGTCATCGCGTACGAGACCGAGATCGATCTGGAGCGTCCGCGCGGCATCGCCGACCCCCGCTTCGGCGAACTGCGCGCGGAGCTGCTCCGACGGCTCGGCGTCGACGCCGACGCGCCTGCCCTCTGAACGAAGTCCGCGCCGACCTGTCCGGCCCCGCCCCGCGACCGGCCTGCTAGCCCCGCCCCGCCCCGCTCCCCGACCGAACCGAACGGACCCGCCATGCGACCACCCCGCCCCGCCCTCTCCCCCGCCCTCCTGCTGCTCCCCCTGGCCCTGCTGCTCACCGCCTGCTCCGGCACCTCCTCCGCCGGTACCTCGATCGGTGGCGCCGGCGGCGGCACCGACGGCAAGGGGTCGCTGACCCTCAACGTCGGTGACCAGCGCGGCGGTTCGGAGGCCGTGCTGCGCGCGGCCGGTGAACTCGACGACCTCCACTACAAGATCCGCTGGTCGACCTTCACGTCCGGACCCCCGCTCCTGGAGGCCATCAACGCCAAGGCAGTGGACGTCGGCGCCATCGGCAACACCCCGCCCGTCTTCGCCGCGGGCGCCGGATCGAAGATCACCGTCGTCGCCGCGACGCACGGCACGGCGGCGGGCGACACGATCCTCGTGCCCAAGGACTCGCCCCTGAAGAAGCCCCAGGAGCTCAAGGGCAAGTCCGTTGCCGTGGCGCAGGGTTCGTCGGCGCACTTCCAGCTGGTCGCCTCCCTAAAGAAGGCCGGGCTCGACTTCAAGGACGTGAAGGTCAAGTATCTGCAGCCCGCCGACGCCCTGGCCGCGTTCACCAGCGGCAAGGTGGACGCCTGGGCCGTCTGGGACCCGTACACCTCGCAGGTCCTGCGGGGCAAGAAGGGGCGCGTCCTGACCGATGGCGACGGGCTGGTCAACGGCCTCGGCTTCCAGGCGGCGGCGCCCGGCGCCCTCGCCGACAAGAAGAAGTCCAAGGCCATCTCCGACTACCTGGAGCGGCTCCGCCGGGCCCAGGACTGGGTCTTCAAACACCCCGAGGCCTGGGCGAAGGTCTGGGCGAAGGACACCGGCCTGCCCTACGGCGTCGCACTCGACGCGGTCAAGCGGACCAACGGCACACGGGTGCCGGTGGCCGTCGACCGCGACGTCGTCACCTCCGAACAGGAGATCGCCGACACCTTCAGCGAGTTGAAGCTGATCCCGCGCCGCATCGACTTCGGCGACTACGTCGACACCCGCTTCAACGGCGATCTGCCGCCCTCCACCACCGCGCCGCGCTCGTACCGCAAGGAGTCCTGACCATGACCGTCCACCTGCACTGGTTCCTGCCGACCGGCGGCGACGGCCGCACCCTCGTCGACCGGCACGCCTACACCGACGGCGGCATCACGCGCTCCCGGGTCACCCCGGTGAGCGGCGTGCGCGCGCCCGACATCGAGTATCTGGCCCAGATCGCCAAGGCCGCCGAGCAGTTGGGCTTCGAGGCGGTCCTCACGCCGACCGGCACGTGGTGCGAGGACGCCTGGCTGACGACCGTCGCCCTCGCCCAGCACACCGAACGGCTGAAGTTCCTCGTCGCGTTCCGCCCCGGCGTGCTCTCCCCGGTGCTCGCCGCGCAGATGGCGGCGACGTACCAGCGCATCACCCGCGGCCGGCTGCTGCTCAACGTGGTCACCGGCGGCGACTCGACGGAACAGCGGCGGTTCGGCGACCACTTGGACCACGATCGCCGCTACGCCCGCACCGACGAGTTCCTCTCGGTCGTACGCGGGGCGTGGAGCGGCCGGCCGTTCGACTTCGCCGGCGAGCACTACCAGGTGGAGGGCGGCCTGACCGCGCTCCCGCCGGACCCCCTGCCGGAGATCTTCTTCGGCGGCTCGTCAGCGGCCGCGGGGCCGGTCGCGGCACGGCACACGGATGTCTATCTGACCTGGGGGGAGCCGCCGGAGCAGGTCGAGCAGAAGATCAACTGGATTCGCGGGCTCGCCGAGAAGGAGGGGCGCACGGTCCGCTTCGGCATCCGTCTGCACACCATTTCGCGCGACTCGGCCGCCGACGCGTGGGCGACCGCGAACCGGCTGCTCGACGACCTCGACCCGGACACCGTCGCCGCCGCGCAGGAGGCGCTCGGGCGCAGCGAGTCGGTGGGCCAGCAGCGCATGCTCGCGCTGCACGGCGGCTCCCGCGACAAGCTGGAGATCTCTCCGAACCTGTGGGCCGGCGTCGGCCTGGTGCGCGGTGGGGCCGGCACGGCGCTGGTCGGCGCCCACGCCGATGTCGCCGACCGGATCGAGGAGTACCACGCGCTCGGCGTCGACCACTTCGTGCTGTCGGGCTATCCGCACCTGGAGGAGGCGTACTGGTTCGGTGAGGGCGTCATTCCGGAGCTGGCCGCGCGCGGGCTGCTGCCGCGGATTCCCGCCTCACCGCTCGCGGGCGTCCCGGCGTCGAACGGCCGCCCGGCGTCGGCTCCGGGCGGGGCTCCCCTGCTGGTGGCGGGGGGCCGCTGAGCCCGGGCGTCCCGCCCGCGGGATCTCACACCTTCCTCCGGGAAGATCCCGAACCCCGACGAAGTTAGTAGAAGCGTGAACGACATCGGGGCAGGAGACGCGGCCGCCACAGCGGCGGGCCAGGACGTGGATGCGGTCGTGGACGTGGTCGTCATCGGCGCCGGACAGGCAGGTCTGTCCGGCGCCTACCACCTGCGCCGGGTCGGCTTCGAACCGGACCGGGACTTCGTGGTCCTCGACCACGCGCCCCGGCCCGGCGGCGCCTGGCAGTTCCGGTGGCCCTCCCTGACGTACGGGAAGGTGCACGGCATGCACGCGCTCCCCGGCATGGAGCTGACCGGCGCGGACCCCGCCCGCCCGTCGTCGGAGGTCATCGGGGAGTACTTCGAGGAGTACGAGCACCGCTTCGACCTGCGCGTGCGGCGCCCCGTCGACGTGTACAGGGTCCGGGAGGACGACTCCGGCTCCGGCACGGACGGACGGCTGCTCGTCGAGACGTCGACCGGCACCTTCTCGACCCGTGCGCTGATCAACGCGACGGGCACCTGGGACCGGCCGTTCTGGCCGCGCTATCCCGGCCAGGAGACCTTCCGTGGGCGGCAGTTGCACACGGCGATCTACCCGGGGCCCGAGGCGTTCCGGGGGCAGCGGGTCGTGGTCGTGGGCGGCGGGGCGTCCGGCACACAGCACCTGATGGAGATCGCCCCGTACGCCGCCTCGACGACCTGGGTCACCCGGCGGCCCCCGGTCTTCCGGGACGGCCCGTTCGACGAGAACTGGGGCCGGGCGGCCGTGGCCATGGTCGAGGAGCGGGTGCGCCAGGGCCTGCCGCCGCAGAGCGTGGTCTCCGTGACCGGGCTGCCGGTGAACGACGCCATCCGGCAGGCCAGGGCGGACGGCGTGCTCGACCGGCTGCCGATGTTCGACCGGATCACGCCGACCGGGGTGGCGTGGGACGACGGGCGCCGCGTCGACGCGGATGTGATCCTGTGGGCGACGGGCTTCCGCCCGGCGATCGAGCACCTCGCGCCTCTGCGGCTGCGCGAGGCAGGCGGTGGCGTACGTCTCGCGGGCACCCGGGCCGCGGCCGATTCGCGCGTACACCTCGTGGGGTACGGGCCTTCGGCCAGCACGATCGGCGCCAACCGGGCGGGCCGTGCGGCGGTCCGCGACATCCAGCGGTTGCTGGCGGGGGCGCCCGCCGCGGTGTGATCCGGCGGCACGCTCGCCGTCGCGGGTGGCGGAGGCGATCGGTGTCGGGGACGGCGGATGGCGGATGGCGGATGGCGGAGGCGATCGGTGTCGGGGCGCGCGACCGGGTCAGGGCGCGGCGACGTTGACCAGGCTCTTGTACGGGAGGTAGCGCGGCACGGCGGGCAGCGTGGGGACCGGGGTGACACCCTCCAGGCTGTCGATCATCATGGCCAGTTCGACGGTGCCGCCGCCCTCGTTGAAACGCCGCCAGGACGCCATGTCCGCCCACTCCGCGTGGTTGAGCACCCGCCGGCCGTCCTTGCTCGTATGGAAGTGCGCGGCCAGCAGCCCCGGCGGCCGGGTCCGCTCCAGGATCCCGATGACTCCGTCGACGAACGCGCGCTGGCTGTCCGGGCCCTCGGTCTCGAACACGGGCGTGACCAGCGCGCCGGGGTCCCGGTCCGCGCCCTCGTCGGGCGCATAGCTGCGGTAGATCGCGTAGCGCACCTCGCCGGGCCGCCCGATGCCCAGCACCATGCGGTCGACCTTGCCCCTGTCCTCGGCGCTCTTGGCCGCCCGTGTCCACCTGCGGTAGGAGTCGTCGTCCGTCCATTGCGCGTAGTTGAGGACCTCGCGGCCGTTCTCGCTGAGGAACGTGGTGAACGAGAGCATGCCCGCCGGGCGCTCCTGCTGCTCCCACTCCTCGATCACGAGGTCCGCGGCCTGCTTCTGCACCCCTGGGGCCGGCAGCGTCCAGGAGCTGACGAGGATCGTCCCGGCGTCCGCGCGCCGGACGTCGGGGAAGGCACGTGATATCGGTGCGGCCACGGTCGGCTCCTCTGCATACTGAGCGGTATGGTCGGTGAAAAGCGTTGTACCTGAACCACGGTCGAGGTCAAGGCGAAGCCGGCCCGGCGGCCGAAAGAACCCCCTCTGGCCTCCCGCTACTTCGCCTTGTTGAACTCGCCCACGTTCTTCTGGTGTTCCTCGAAGCTCGCTGTGAAACGTGTGTCCCCCGGCTTCACGGTCACGAAGTACAGCCAGTCCCCCGGGGTCGGATTGGTCGCCGCCCGCATCGCCTCCTCGCCGGGATTGCTGATCGGCGTGGGCGGCAGCCCCATGCGCGCGTAGGTGTTGTACGGGCTTTTGATCTGCGTGTCGCGTTCGCTGGTCGCCAGGGTGGAACGGTTGAGCGCGTAGTTGATGGTGGAGTCCATCTGCAGCGGCATCCCCCGGTCGAGACGGTTCTGGATGACCCGGGCGACCTTGCCCATGTCCTCCTTGGAGCCCGCCTCTGCCTCGATCATGCTCGCAATGGTGACGGTCTGGTAGCCGTTTGCGGCATTTTGGTCGGCGCCCGCCGTGACCTGACCCCCGCTGAATTTCTGCTGGGCCGTATTCACCATGTACGACAGCACGGAGGCCGGCGTCGACCGGGAATCGATCGGATACGTGGCCGGGAACAGATAGCCCTCGGGGTTGCCGTGGGCGTCCCGGGGAAGTTTGAGCCCGGCCTTCGGGAGGGCCTTCTTCGTGGTGCCCTTGGGCACCCCGAGGGCCTTGTCCACGGCCGCGTACACCTGACCCGAACGCCACCCTTCCGGGATGGTCAGGGTCTGCGGCTTCGCGTCGTCGTCAGGAAGCAGCAGCGGCACCGTCACGGCGGTGACCGCAGCGGCGGCTCCGGTCGCGATCAGGGCGATCTTGCCCCGCCGCGTCAGTCGAATCGTGCCCCGTCGCGGAATCTTGGTCTGCATGGAGGCACGGTAACCCGCAAATGTCTATATTCCGGACATATCTTCATGTCGCGGGCTCCAGTTGGGCCTCCCTGCGGACGAGGGCCGCGTAACGGCCGTCCCGCGCGAGGAGCTCCTCGTGGGTGCCGCGCTCCGCGGTGCGTCCGGCGTCCAGGACCACGATCTGGTCGGCGCCGCGGACGGTGGAGAGCCGGTGGGCGATGGTGAGGGTGGTCCGGTCGGCGGACAGGGCGTCGATGGCTTCCTGGACCGCCCGCTCCGTGCCGTTGTCCAGGGCGCTGGTCGCCTCGTCGAGGATGAGGACCGGCGGGTCGCGCAGGATGGTGCGGGCGATGGCGAGGCGCTGCTTCTCGCCGCCGGAGAAGCGGTGTCCGCGCTCGCCGACCACGGTGTCGTACCCCTCCGGGAGGGAGGCGATGTGGTCGTGGATCTGGGCGGCGCCCGCGGCGGCCACGAGCTCCTCGTCGGTGGCGTCCGGCTTGGCGAAGCGGAGGTTCTCGGCGACCGAGGCGTGGAAGAGGTACGTCTCCTGGGAGACCACGCCGACGGCGCGCGCCAGGGTGTCGAAGTCGAGGTCGCGCACGTCGACCCCGTCGAGGGTGACGCGGCCGCCCGAGACGTCGTAGAGACGGGGGACGAGGTGGCTCAGGGTCGACTTTCCCGAGCCGGTGGGTCCGACCACGGCGAGGCTGCCGCCCGCGGGTATCGCGATGTCGATGTCCTGGAGCGTGGGCGCCGACTTCTCGTCGTAGCGGAACTCGACGCTTTCGAAGCGGACCTCGCCCTTGATCTTGTCGAGGCGGACCGGCTTCTCGGGCTCGGTGATGTCGATCGGCAGGTCGAGGTACTCGAAGATGCGCTGGAAGAGCGCGAGCGAGGTCTGGATCTGCACACCGGTGGAGAGCAGGCTCACCGTCGGCCTGAACAGCCCCTGCTGGAGCGAGACGAAGGCGACGAGGGTGCCGATCGAGACGGTCGGGCCGCCCAACTGGAAGGCGAGGCCGGCGGTCCAGTAGATGACGGCGGGCATCGCGGCCATGACGATCGAGATCACGGACATGCGCCAGCGGCCCGCCATGTTCGACCGGATCTCCAGGTCCACCAGCTGCTCGGACTCGTCGGCGAAGGACTTGGTCAGGGAGTCGGCGCGCCCCATGGTCCGGCCGAGCAGGATGCCGCTCACGGAGAGGGACTCGGTGACCGTCGCCGCCATCACGGCCATCTGCTTCTGGCGCTGCGTGGCGATCTTCTTGCGCTCGCGGCCGACGCGCCGGCTGATCCAGACGAAGACGGGGAGCAGGAGCAGCGAGACGACGGTGAGCCGCCAGTCCAGGGCGAGCATGGCGACGATGGTCGCGATGACGCTGGTGAGGTTGGAGACCAGGGAGGTGGCGGTGGAGGTGACCGTCGCCTGCATGCCGCCGATGTCGTTCGCGATGCGGGACTGGACCTCGCCCGTGCGGGTGCGGGTGAAGAAGGCCAGGGACATGCTCTGCAGCCGGCCGTAGACCGCGGTGCGCAGGTCGTGCATGACGCGCTGCCCCACGGAGGTACTGATCAACGTCTGCAGGACGCCGAAGACGCTCGTGACGACCGCGCTGAGGATCATGCCGAGCGCGAGCAGGCTCAGCAGGCCCGTACGCCCCTCGGGCAGGGCGGTGTCGAGGATCTCCTTGAGCAGGAACGGGGTCGCGACCGAGACGAGCGAGGCGGCGCAGACCAGGAGGCCCACGATCGCGAGGCGGCCTCGATAAGGACGGAAGAGGCGGAGGATGCGGCGCATCTGGCGCGGCTGCGGCTCCTCGCCGGGGGCAGAGGGCTGCGGCGTCCAGGTGGGTTCGTCGTGGCGCATGGGCTCCTTCGGGATCTCGGACGACGATGACTCAGGGAGCATAGCTCACTGTTACCTATACTCACAATGCACAAGGTCCTGGTAATGTTCCCGCATGAACACCCCGGACCCCGACGGCCTGCTCGCCGAACAGTTGCTGCGGCTCACCCGCAGGCTGCAGCGGATCCAGAAGCGCCATCTGGTGCCGATCGGCATCACGCCCGCCCAGTCCCGCCTGCTGCGCACCCTCGCGCATTACGAGACCCCGCCGCGCATGGCCGACCTCGCCGAGCGCCTCGAAGTCGTCCCCCGCGCCGTCACCACCCTGGTCGACGGCCTGGAGTCCGCCGATCTCGTACGACGCGCGCCCGACCCCACCAACCGCCGGGTGATCCGCATCGAGCTCACCGACGCGGGCCTCAAGGCGCTCGGCGAACTGCGCAGCGCGCGCCGCACCGCCGCCGAGGACATTCTGGCTCCGTTGGACTCCGAGCAGCGCGCCCAGCTGGGCGTGCTCCTCAACGCGCTGTTCGACGTGCCGGACGTCCGCCGCTGCTGAGGCCTCCGGCCCACCGGGCACCACCGTCCGCACCGCCGAGCACCACCGCCGGGTACGCGACCGCCGGGTACGCCACCGCAACCGCCGAGGAGCGCTCATGCCACTGCTGGAGCCCGAGCCGGACGCCCTGCGCCCCGGTCCCGCGTCGCGCGTCCAGGGCCCGTCGCACGACCGCGTGCCCGACCGGCGGGCCGCCGGCACCCCGGAACCGCTGCGCTCCGGTCTGACCGCGCTGCTCGGCGCGGACAAGGTCCTGACGAAGGTCTCCGACCTGGTGCGGTACGCCTCGGACGCCAGCCCCTACCGCTTCGTTCCGCAGGTCGTGGTCGTCGCCGAGGACATCGACGACGTGTCGGCCGTCCTGTCGTACGCGCACGGCAACGGCCGCGACGTCGTCTTCCGCGCGGCGGGCACCTCCCTGAACGGCCAGGCGCAGGGCGAGGACATCCTGGTCGACGTCCGCAAGCACTGGTCGGGCGTGGAGGTGCTCGGCGGCGGCGAGCGGGCCCGAATCGGCCCCGGTACGACGGTGGTGCGGGCCAACGCCACACTGGCCCGGTTCGGCCGGGTGCTCGGCCCCGACCCGGCCAGCGCGATCGCCTGCACCGTAGGGGGCGTCGTCGCGAACAACGCGTCGGGCATGACCGCGGGCACCACCCGCAACTCCTACCGCACCGTGGCGTCACTGACCTTCGTCCTGCCCTCCGGCACCGTCGTGGACACGGCGGCTCCGGACGCCGACGACCAACTGGCGCACGCGGAACCGGAGCTGTGCGAGGGTCTGCTGGCGATCAAGCGTGAGATCGCGGCGGACCCCGAACTGGTGGCCCGCATCCGGGCCAAGTACGCGATCAAGAACACCAACGGCTACCGCCTCGACGCCTTCCTCGACGGCGCGACCCCTGTGGAGATCCTGCGCGGTCTGATGGTCGGTTCCGAGGGGACCTTCGGCTTCATCTCGGAGGTCGTCTTCGACACGCTGCCGTTGGACCGGAACACGAGCACCGCCCTGCTGTTCTTCCCCTCGCTGCCCGCGGCGGCGGCCGCTGTGCCGCTGTTCAACGCGGCCGGTGCGCTCGCCGTCGAGCTGATGGACGGCAACACCCTGCGCGCGTCGGTGAGCGTGCAGGGTGTGCCCGCCGACTGGGCGGGCCTCCCGAAGTCGACCGCGGCGCTCCTTGTGGAGTTCCGCGCTCCGGACCAGGCCGCGCAGGACGCGTACGAGGCGGCCGCCGCCAAAGCTCTCGACGGGCTCGAACTGGTCGCGCCCGTGGCCTCGGTGACCAACACCTTCACGCGCGACGCGAAGACCATCGGCGGCTACTGGAAGGCGCGCAAGGCCTTCGTCGCCGCGGTCGGCGGCTCCCGCCCCTCCGGGACGACGCTGATCACCGAGGACTTCGCCGTGCCGCCGGGGCGGCTCGCCGAGGCCTGCGAGGCCCTGCTCGACCTCCAGACGCGGCACGGCTTCGACGCGGCCGTCGCGGGCCACGCCGCGCACGGCAACCTCCACTTCCTGCTCGCCTTCGACGCCTCAGTCCCCGCCGACGTGGAGCGGTACGCCGCCTTCATGGACGCCTTCTGCCGGCTGACCGTGGAGCGTTTCGACGGCTCGCTGAAGGCCGAACACGCCACGGGCCGCAACATCGCGCCGTTCCTGGAGCTGGAGTGGGGCCCGAAGGCGACGGAGTTGATGTGGCGCACGAAACAGGTCATCGACCCGGACGGCGTCCTCGCCCCGCGCATCGTCCTCGACCGTGACCCGAAGGCCCATCTGCGCGGCCTCAAGACCATCCCGAAGGTGGAGCTCATCGCCGACCCGTGCATCGAGTGCGGCTTCTGCGAACCGACCTGCCCCAGCGAGGACGTGACCACGACACCGCGCCAGCGCATCGTGCTGCGCCGCGAGATGATGCGCCAGCCGGAAGGGTCGCCGGTCGAGGACGGCCTGGTGGCGGCGTACGGATACGACGCCGTGGACACCTGCGCCGGCGACTCCACCTGCCGCATCGCCTGCCCGGTCGGGATCGACACGGGAGCCCTGATGAAGGACTTCCGGCACGCCCGGCACTCGCCCCGCGAGGAGAAGGCGGCAGCGCTCGCCGCGAAGAACTTCAAGGCGGTCGAGGCGTCCGCGCGGCTCGCGGTGGCCGCCGCCGACCGGATCAGCGACCGGCTGCTCACGGCGGTGACGCGCACCGCGCGCAAGGCGGTCCGCCCCGACCTCGTCCCGGAGTGGCTGCCCCAGATCCCCGCGGCCGCCGCGCGCAGGCTGCCGCGCACCGCGCGTGCGGACGTCACCGCCGTCTACTACCCGGCCTGTGTCAACCGCATCTTCGGGGGCCCGGGCGACCGCTCCCTGCCCCAGGCCGTGGTGGCCGTCTCCGCGCGCGCGGGCAGGCCGGTCTGGATCCCGGACGATGTCGCGGGAACGTGCTGCGCCACGATCTGGCACTCCAAGGGGTACGAGGCGGGGAACAGGGTCATGGCCAACCGCATCGTCGAGGCGGCCTGGGGCTGGACCGCGGGCGGCCGCCTGCCCCTCGTCGTCGACGCATCCTCCTGCACGCTGGGCATCGCGCACGAGGTCGTGCCTTATCTGACCCCGGACAACCGCGAACTGCACCGGGAACTGACCGTCGTCGACTCGATCGTCTGGGCCGCCGACGAGCTGCTCCCCCACCTGACGGTGCGCCGGACGGTCGGCTCCGCCGTGCTCCACCCCACCTGTTCCATGCAGCACTTGGGCGACGAGGCGGACCTGCGCGCCGTCGCCGAGGCCTGCGCCGACGAGGTGGTCGTCCCGGACGACGCGGGATGCTGCGCCTTCGCGGGCGACCGCGGCATGCTCCACAAGGAACTCACGGAGTCGGCCACGCGCAAGGAGGCCGCGGAGGTCACCTCCCGCCCCTTCGACGCCCACCTCTCGGCCAATCGCATGTGCGAGGTCGGCATGGACCACGCGACGGGCCGCGGCTACTACTCCGTGCTCCTGGAACTGGAGCGTGCGACGCGGCCGTAGGGCTCCGCCGGGCGGCGAAAGCCCCACCCGGCGCGGACCAGGACGTCCCCGGCGAACAAAGGCGGCGAGCCTTTCGCGTCACGACGCAGAAGTCCAACTCCCCGACCACTTCGGCCTCTTGCGCACCGGCCCTCCCCCCATCAGGGTGGCTTCCGCCCCAGTGGTAGAGACCAGCCGCCCATAGCTACGGAGGTCCGATGCACGACGAGAACGCGACACCGACTCCCGACGCCACCCGCCCCGACGACGACGCCGCCGAGGGCACGCGGGGAGACGGCCGCTCGCGCCGTGCGGTGCTCCGGACGGCGGGGCTCGCCGGCGCGGGTCTCGGGGTCGGCGCCCTCACGGGCGGGACGGCGCACGCCGACGCCCCCGCGACCGCCGACGCCGCCACCGCCGCGGACGCCTCGGTGCCGGACACCGCCGAGGCTCCCGCGCGCAAGGGCAAGACCATGATCGGCGTACCGTTCCAGCGGCGTTCCACGGTCCGGGTCGGGATCATCGGGCTCGGCAACCGCGGCGGCAGCATGATCGACCTGTTCCTCGCGATACCCGGCGTCCGGGTCGTGGCGCTGTGCGATCCGGTCAATGAGAAGACCGCGGCCGCCGCGAAGAAGGTCACGGCCGCGGGCCAGCCCGCCCCGGCGACGTACACCAAGGGCGAGCACGACTTCGAGAACCTGTGCAAGCGCGGTGACATCGACTTCGTCTACGTGGCCTCGCCCTGGGACTTCCACTTCGAGATGGCCAAGTCGGCGATGCTGAACGGCAAGCACGTCGGCGTGGAGTGCCCCATCGCCCTGCGCCTGGACGAGCTGTGGGAGCTCGTGGACCTCTCCGAGCGCACCCGCAGGCACTGCATGCAGTTGGAGAACTGCTGTTACGGCAAGAACGAGATGCGCGTCCTGCGGATGGCGCACGCGGGCAAGTTCGGCGATCTTCTGCACGGCGCGGGCGCGTACAACCACGATCTGCGCGGCCTGATGTTCGACCCCGACTACTACGAGGGGCCGTGGCGCCGTCTGTGGCACACCCGGCTGCGCGGCGATCTCTATCCCAACCACGGCTTCGGCCCGGTCGCCAACTACATGGACGTCAACCGCGGCGACCGCGTCACGCACATCTCCAGCTTCGGCACGCCCTCGCTCGGCCTCGCCGAGTACCGCAAGGCGCACATGCCCGCGGGCGACCCCAGCTGGAAGGAGACGTACATCGAGAGCGACCGCACGATCAGTCTCGTCCAGACGGCGAAGGGCCGGGTGATCCGCCTCGAACACGACGTGTCGACGCCCCACCCGTACAGCCGCATCAACAGCCTGGGCGGCACGCGCGGCGTCTTCGAGGACTACCCGGAGCGCATCTACATCGAGCCGGACCACACGAACGACGAATGGGGCGACTTCGCCCGGTACGCCGACTTCGACCACTGGCTCTGGAAGGAACACGCGAATCCGCCCGGCGGGCACGGCGGCATGGACTACATCATGGTCTTCCGGCTGATGCAGACCATGCGGCTCGGCCTTGTGCCGGACTTCGACGTGTACGACGCCGCGACCTGGACCTCGCCCGTACCGCTGAGCCATCTGTCGATCAAGGCGAAGGGCGCGCCGCAGGCGATCCCCGACTTCACCCGTGGCCTGTGGAAGAAGGCGCGGCCCGGCATGGATTCGGAGAAGCCGGAGGAGGCGTAGCGAGCCCGGCGGCCGCGCGGCGGACGCGTGGTGTGCGGCGTGCGGCTGCGGCGTGCGGCGTGCCGCTGCGGCGTGCGGCGGGCGGCGTGCGGCGTGCGGCCGCCGGGCTCTCCGTGTGCTGTTCGGTCAACCGCCGGTCAGCAGCGCCGGCGGTCCTCGGTGAGGGTGCCTTGGGCCGTGGCGAGGGTGCGGTCGTAGCAGCCCGTGTCGCCGATCAGTCGGTAGCGCTCGCGCGACGTGCCCACGGCATGGCGCTGGTCGCGCGGGACATTGGCGGTGTACGTCGCGTCGCCGTCGTAACGGTCGTCCCGTACCGACCAGTTGCCGTTGCCGCGCGGCCCACCGCCGCCCATGTGGCTCGTGCGGCTTTCCGTCCGGTCGCCGAGCGAGATCTCGGTCCGCAGCCGGTCACCGGCTCCGAGGGTCGTCGTGCCGTCCATGCTGTACGTGCGGTCGGTGCGCACGGCCCTGCGGCCCGTCGTGACCGTCTCGCGGTCGGTCCATGTGGCCTCGAGCGCGTCCCTCGCCTCGCCGTCGGTCCAGCGGTGGACCGAGGTGGTGGCAAGCGTGCGGTTCACGGTCGTCGTCACGCGGCCGTGCGAGGTGTTCACGTACCCCGAGAGGCTGAGCCGGTGGCCGCCCGTCGTGTCCAAGCGGTGCGGGTCCTGTCCGGAACCGGGCTTGTACGTCGACTCGTTCACCGGCGCGCCCTCCTGGTGGCGGGTCAGCCGGCCCGTGACGTGCTCGCTCTTCTCGTCCTGCCAGACCAGGACGTTGACCGGGGTGCTCCAGCCGGTCTGCGCCTCGGGGACACCGACGACGGAGACCTCCACCCGGTGCGGACGGCCGTCGTTGAGGATGCCGGCGAAGGGCGTGAGGTCGTACTCGACGGGCTTGATGTCGAAGGCGCGGGGCCCGGGGATCACATACCAGAGAAAGGGGTTGGACCGGCCGCCGGTCCAGACGGTCGGGAACGGCGCGGCGATGCCCGCCAGTTGACCGTCGACCGTGACCTGAACCTCGCGGTAGGGGCCCTTGTCGGCCTTGCAGGAGTAGGGCGCGGCGTCCGGCACGGTCAGGTACCAGTACTCCTCGCAGCCGCCGCCGGAGCCGGTGGCGTACACCTCGGCGACGATGCGTTCGCTGTTGCGCGGGGTGGTGAGGGACGTGCCGTCCGCGAGCGGAATGACACGGTCGGGCGTCGCCTGCGGCGTGGCGGGGCGCTTCTCCTGCGCGTAGAACGTCAGCGTCGCCTTGACGTCGATGATCCCGGTGTAGGTGTCGTCGACGACGTTGCCGATGAGCATCTCGACCTGCTGGCCCCGGCTCAACGTCTCGCTGTAGCGGGTGACGTCCTTCTCCACGGACCAGGTGATGCCGTCGGCCGAGGGCTCCGGTGTCGAGGTGCGGAAGACCTCGACGCCGCCGATGCGCAGGTAGCCGAGCCGGTCGTACTGCCGTCCCTTCACCTTTCCGTCCAGGCGCAGGACCACCTTGCCCCAGCGCCCGGCACCGCACTTCTTCGGAGGGGAGTAGGTCCCTTCGTACGGGGTGAAGTCCTTGAACTGGGCCTCCGCGACGGTCACTTCGCATGACCTGGTGTGCGGTCTCGGCACCGGCGGGGCCGCGGTGACCGGATCGTGCCAGTCGGAACCGAATTCGGGCGGGGGCGTCGCGGCAGGCCGGGCGGTGTCGGCCGTGGGGCGATCGACGGCACCGTCAGCGGTGGCCGGGCCTGCGCCGAGGAGAGTGCTCGCGGCGAGGGCCGCGCCGGCGAGCATGGACATGACGCGTCTTCTCATGGGGGATTTCTATGGGCAGTTCCCGATCACCGCAATGGTGCGGCCCGACGCTTCACGTCCACCTGGCTCGGTCCGACGCTTCACTTCCACGTGGTGCCGCCCGACCCCGCACTCCCCCTTGGTGCTGCCCGACGGTTCACGCCCGCAGGTTCGCCTTGTCGCCCATCACCACGACCGGGTGCTGCTTCGGGTCGAGCGTGCGCAGCAGCGACTCCATGCCCGACTTGGACAGACTCACACAGCCCGACGTGCCGCTGCCGTGGTCCATGTGCAGCCAGATGCTGCCACCCTTCTCCTGCCCCTGCGGCCGGGTCGGGTCGTTCGGCGGCGTGCCCTTGGCGCGGTTGTAGTCGATGGCGATGACGTAGTCGAAGTCGTGCCAGTGCGTCTTGGGCCAGTAGTGCGGGGCCTGGATGGACGCCGACTTCGTGTACGGGAACTTGGCGCCCGGGTCCGCGAGCACCCCGCCCGCGTCGGTGAGCGTGAACACGCCGACCGGGCTGCGCTTGTCGTTCTCCCGGTGGTCGGTGGTCCAGCCCTTCTTTCCGTTGTGCGCGGGCCAGCTTCGGGCCTTCTCCCAGGTCTTGTCCTGGTCCGACGACTTCGTGTAGAGCACGACCGTCGAGTCGGCGGAGTTCACGCCGTCGCCGTAGACCGCGACCACCTGGCGGGAGTTCTCGGGGATCTTGGACTGCAAACCGTCGCCCACGTCGGGGATGCGCCGAAGATCAGCGGCGGCGGCACCCTTGCCGCTGCCCTGGGCGCCCTTGCCGTGACCGGCGTCGCCGTCTCCGGAACCGTCGTCGTTCCCGCTCGCGCAGGACGTCAGAAGAACACCGCAGGCCGCTGCCGCGACCCCGATTCGCACCACACCGGCTATACGCATCCGCCCATGGTCGCACCTGGTCCGCGGTACTCCCCCACGGCCCCACGGCCCACTCCGGGACAGGGCCGATTCTTTACCCCGAGGCGGAAAACCGTTTGCCTCGGAGTGCCGCGCGAGGTGAACCTTTCACGGTTTGCAACCGCTGTCCGCTCCCTCGGTCATGGTCCGGAGCGACGGCCGCCGCACCGAGCCCTGGGACGTCATGCAGATTCGCGACCTTCCGTTCCCCGACCCCGGCGTACCCGATGCCCGGTCGGGGCCGCGCTTCCTGCTGTGGCTGGGCCGCAACCAGCTCGGCGGACAACTCAAGTCCCTCGCCTGGGGCCTGCTCCACTTCTCCTGCATCGCGGGACTGCCGTACATGGTCGGCGTCGCCGTCGAGGCCGTGCTCGACCGCTCCGGTGGCCGGCTTGCCTTCGCCGGCGCGCTGATCGGCCTGCTCGGCGTCGGCATCGCGGTGGGCGACACGATGCTGCACCGCACCGCGGTCACCAACTGGATCACGGCCGCGGCCCGCGTGCAGCAGCTGCTCGCCCGCAAGACGGCCGCACTCGGCTCCGCGCTCACCCGACGCGTTGCCGCCGGTGAGGTCGTGGCCGTCTCCACCGGCGACGTCGAGAAGATCGGATGGTTCGTGGAGGCGCTGTCGCGGTTCGCGGCGGCCGCCCTCACGGTCGTCCTGGTCTGCGTCGGGCTCGTCGTCTACCAGCCCGCCCTCGGCGCCGTGGTCGCCGTAGGCATCCCGATGCTCGCGCTCGCCGTGCTCCCGCTGCTGCCCCGCGCCACGCGCCGGGCGGACTTCCAGCGGGAGAAGGCGGGGCGGGCCACCGAGCTGGCGTCGGACACCGTCGCCGGACTGCGGGTGCTGCGCGGCATCGGCGGTGAGGAGCTCTTCCTCGACCGCTACCGCCGCGCGTCGCAGGAGGTCCGCACCGCAGCGGTGCGCAGCGCCAGGATGTGGGCGGTGATCTCGGCGATCCAGGTCCTGATGCCCGGCCTGCTGCTGATCGCCGTCGTCTGGTACGGCGTCCACCTCGCCCGCGAGGGCCGCATCACGGTGGGCGAACTCGTCACCGTCTACAGCGCGATCATGATGCTCAACTACCCGCTGCGGCACTTCGAAGAGGTCGCCATGGCGTACTCGTTCTCACGCCCCTCCGCGAAGCGGGCGGCCCGCGTCCTCTCTCTGAGTCGGATGGCGGAGAAGCGGAAGGCCGATGCCGATGCCGATGCCGATGCCGGGTCCGGGGCCGAGGCCGAGGCCGAGGCCGAGGCTGGGGCTGGGGCTGGGGCCGAGGCAGGCCCTCCCGGAGGTGTCCGCGCGCACCTGCCGGTGGAGTCCGTATCGGTGGAATCGGTGGAGACCCCCGCCGGACCTGGCGGCGACCTGTACGACCCGGCGACCGGCCTGCTCGCCCCGGCCGGCCGACTCACCGCCGTGGTCTGCGGCGACCCGGACGAGGCGGGACGGCTCGCCGAACGTCTCGGCGGCCACCCCGCTTTCGAGGACGCCGTGAACCTGCCCTCCGTACGGCTGGGTGACGTGCCCCTGGACGATGTGCCCCTGGACACCGCCCGCACCGCGGTCCTCGTGCAAGACAAGGATCCTGTTCTGCTCTCCGGGACGCTCCGCACCCTGCTCGACGTTCCGAGGTCGGGAGCCGTCAGCCCGGAAGCGGCCCTCACCGCCGCCCAGTGCGCCGACGTCCTCGACGCACTGGCCCAGGCATCCGTCGACGACGACCCGATGACCGCCCACCTCACGGAACGCGGCCGCTCCCTCTCGGGCGGCCAACGCCAACGCCTCGCCCTGGCCCGCTCGCTGGTCACGGACCCGGGGGCGCTGGTGCTCGACGAACCGACCTCCGCCGTCGACTCGCACACCGAGGCCCGCGTCGCCGACGGCATCCGGCAACTGCGCCGGGGACGCACCACCGTGGTGCTCACCTCCTCGCCGCTGCTCCTGGACCGCGCCGAGCGCGTCGTGTTCCTGGCCGACGGCGAAGTCGCGGCCGTGGGCGAACACCGTGAACTGATGCACAGCGAACCGCGGTACCGCGCGGTCGTCACCCGCGAGACCGACGCCGAGCGCGTCGCCGCGGACCCACGGGACCCACAGCACGCACGGGACCCACAGCACGCACGGGACGCACGAGACGCACGGGACGCACGGGACGCACGGACAGAGTTCGACCCAGACTTCACAACGGACTTCGACATCGAGGAGACGGCATGATCGGCCTGGCGCCCCCGGAGTACGATCCGGCGGCCCCCACGACGACGGAGACCCTGCCCGTCGGGTCGGCCGCGACCGTACGCACCTACGTACGCGAACTCTTCCGACGTCACCGTCGCCCCTTCCTCCTCCTCATCCTGGTCAACACGCTCGCCGTCGTCGCCTCGATGGCCGGCCCCTATCTGCTCGGCAACCTGGTCGAGAAGGTCTCGGACGACGCCCGCGCCCTCCATCTGGAACTCACCATCGGGATGTTCGCCCTCGCTCTGCTCGTCCAGGCCTACTTCGTGCGCGAGGTACGGCTGCGTGGTGCGATGCTCGGCGAACAGATGCTGGCGGACCTGCGCGAGGACTTCCTCGTACGCTCCGTCGGGCTGCCGCCCGGTGTCCTGGAGCGCGCCGGCACCGGCGACCTGCTCTCGCGCATCACCACGGACATCGACCGACTCGCCAACGCCATGCGCGAAGCGGTGCCGCAGCTCGCCATCGGCGTGGTCTGGGTCGTCCTGCTGCTCGGCGGACTCGCGGTGACCGCGCCACCGCTGGCGCCCGCCGTACTCATCGCCGTACCCCTCCTCGTCGTGGGCTGCCGCTGGTACTTCAAGCGGGCGCCTGCCGCCTACCGTTCGGAGGCCGCCGGATACGCCGCCGTCGCGGCCGCCCTCACCGAGACCGTCGACGCGGGACGCACCGTGGAGGCCCATCGCCTCGGCCCCCGCCGCATCGAGATGTCCGAACGTCGCATCAAGGAGTGGACCGCCTGGGAGCGCTACACCCTCTACCTGCGGTCGGTCCTCTTCCCGGTGATCAGTTTCACCCATGTGACGGTCCTCTGTTCGACGCTGATGATGGGCGGCGTCTTCGTCCTCCAGGGGTGGATCGGCGTGGGGCAACTGACGACCGGCGTGCTGATCGCGCAGATGCTCGTGGATCCGCTGGGGATCATCCTGCGCTGGTACGACGAGCTTCAGGTCGCGCAGGTCTCGCTGGCCCGGCTCGTCGGCGTACGCGACATCGAGCCGGACGCCGGCGACTCGTCCGTCATTCCGGAGGGCCGCCGTGTCCTCGCCGACGACGTGCACTTCGGATACCGCGCGGGCGTGGACGTGCTCCGCGAGGTGTCCCTGGCCGTGGAACCCGGCTCTCGCGTCGCCCTGGTCGGCCCGTCGGGCGCGGGCAAGTCCACACTCGGACGGCTTCTCGCGGGCATCTACGGGCCGCGCACCGGCCATGTCACTCTGGGCGGTGCGGCGTTGACGGCCATGCCCGCGGAGGAGGTGCGCGCCCATGTGGCCCTGGTCAACCAGGAACACCACGTCTTCGTGGGGTCCCTGCGCGACAACCTCCTGCTGGCACGCACCGGCGCGCGGGACGCCGAACTCTGGGCCGCACTCGGCGCGGTGGACGCTGCCGACTGGGCTCAGAGCCTGGAAGACGGCCTCGACACCGAGGTCGGCTCCGGCGGCTTCGCACTGACGCCGGCACAGGCGCAGCAGATCGCCCTGGCCCGCCTGGTCCTCGCCGACCCGCACACCCTGGTCCTGGACGAGGCGACCTCCCTCCTCGACCCGCGTGCGGCCCGGCACCTGGAATGCTCCCTCGCCAGAGTCCTCGACGGCCGCACGGTCGTGGCCATCGCCCACCGGTTGCACACGGCACACGACGCGGACGTGATCGCGGTGGTAGAGGAAGGGCGGATCAGCGAACTGGGCACCCACGACCAACTGGTGACGGCGAACGGCGCGTACGCAGCCCTGTGGCGGTCCTGGCACGGGTAGGGGTGGCGGGGCCGGACGCGAACTCGTCTGCTTGGCAGGCCTGTTGAACTCGCACGCGGCGCTCGGGTGGGTGGTCGGGGTGGACGCAAGGCGCCCTGTCAGGCTGCGAGCAGAGGTAGTTAGGGTTCGGAGATGGCCGTATCTCCCACGGATCCCGGCACCCCCGACCACCGCGGGCCGGCCCGCTACCTCTGGTGGGTGACCGTCTGCCAGCCCCGACGTGTGGCCCTGGGCGCCCTGTTGGGCAGCGCGTGGATGATCTGCCTCACGCTTCCCCCGTACGTCCTGTCGCACGCGATCGATGACGGACTGCGGCCCGGCGACCGGTCCGCCCTGCTCACCTGGTCCGCGGTTCTGTTCGGCATCGGCGTGTTGAACGCCTGGCTGGCGATCATGCGGCATCGCACGATGACGCGTGTCCGTCTCGACGCCTACTTTCGCACCGTGCGCGTCGTGATCGACCACGCGACCCGGCTCGGCGCCACGCTGCCGCGTCGACTCTCCGCGAGTGACGTCGTGACGATCGGCCACTCCGACGTGGGCGTGATCAGCCAGACCCTCACCGTGACGGGGCCCGGCGTGGGCGCGGTGCTCTCCTACGTCGTAGTGGCCGCACTCCTCTTCTCCGTCTCCGCTCTGCTTGCCGTGGTGGTATTGGTCGGCGTGCCACTGCTCGCCATGCTCGTCGGACCGTTTCTCAGTCGGCTGCAAGGAGCGGAGACGGATTACCGGGAACGCCAGGGCGCTCTCGCGGCGACCCTCGGCGACCTCGCCGGCGGGCTGCGCGTCCTCAACGGCCTGGGCGGCAAAGCTGTGTTCGCGGCCCGTTACCGGGACGGCTCTCGTCGGCTCCAGGACGAGGGATACCGCGTCGGATCGAGCATGAGCTGGATCCAGGCCTTCGGCCTCGGCCTGCCCGCCTTGTTCCTGGCGGCCGTGACGTGGCTCGCCGCACGCATGGCCGCTCAGGGATCCATAACAGTGGGCGAGTTGGTGGCCGTCTACGGTTACGTCGCCGTGCTCGTGGTACCGGTGACCTTCTTCTTCGAGGCGGGCTACGACATCGGCCGGGGCCTGGTCGCCGCGCGACGGGTCGTGAACTTCCTGAACCTGGAACCGGAAAGTCTGAACGGCGCCCTGGCGGAGCCTTTGGCCGAGCGAGGGTCGCCCGAACAGGAGGCGACGGGACGGGGTTCGGCAGGACGAGGCTTGGCCGAACTGGGGATGTCGGAAGAGGGCTTGGCGGAAGGGGGCTTGGCGGAAGGGGGCTTGGCGAAGGTAGCGGCCGGGGCAGCGGGCCGAAGACAGCGCTCGGGTGTGTCGCCTGGCGGGACGGGCCCCGGTGCGCGCCCGGTACGCGGTCCTCAGGCGCCGTCCGCGCTGCGGGACCCGCAATCCGGTGTAGAGGTCGCGCCCGGTGTCCTCACCGCGCTCGCCACCCGTCACTCGTCGGACGGCGCCGACGTCGTCGATCGTCTCGGCCGCTTCGCCCCCTCCCCCGCCACCTGGGGCTCGGTCCGACTCGACGCCATGGCGCTCGACGAAGTCCGTTCCCGGATTCTGGTGGCGGACAACGAAGCCGACCTCTTCGCCGGCACGCTGCGCGCGGCGATCTCCGGACGGTGGTCTCCGCAGGAGGACGCACTTGCACGCGCGGTCGAGGACGCTGCGGCACGCGACATCCTGCTCGGCCTGCCGGACGGCCTCGACGCGCTGCTCGAAGCCCACGGCCACAACCTCTCCGGCGGGCAACGCCAACGCATCCGCCTGGCCCGCGCGCTCCTCGCCGACCCCGAAATCCTCCTGGCGGTCGACCCCACGTCGGCGGTCGACGCCCACACAGCGGCGACCATGGCGGCCCGGCTGCGCGCCGCGCGCCAGGGCCGTACGACCCTGGTGACGAGTACGTCGCCGCTCGTCCTCGACCAGGCCGACACCGTGTACTACCTGGTCGACGGACGAGTGACCGCCGTCGGCCGCCATCGCGATCTCCTGACCGAGCGCCCCGACTACCGGCGCCTGGTGTCGCCCGGCGACGAGAACGGTGACGAGACGGAGAAGCCGCCCACACCACCCCGTCACGCGCCATCGCGACACTCCGCCGCCGAACCGGGTCATGAGGCACTCCGATGACGCATGCCATACCGCCCGGACATCGTGACGCCTCCGATGCCGCTCCCGGACTCCTGCCCGTGGCCGACCGCCGCCAGGTCCGTCGGGCCGCCGTGGGTCTGATACGTAAGGACACCACCGCCTTCACCACGATGATCGTCTTCAACGCCCTCGCCGCGGCCGCCGGCCTGGTCGGCCCCTGGCTCTTGGGACGCATCATCAACACGGTCAAGGACGGCGGGGGCGTCGCCGCCGTCGACGGCCTCGCGCTCGGCATCCTCGCCGGAGCCATCGCCCAGCTTCTCCTGGCACGCCACGCCCGCTACCTCGCCCACCGGTTCGGTGAGCGGACCCTCGCCCGGATCCGCGAGGGGTTCGTCGACCGGGCACTCGCGCTGCCCGCCTCGGTCGTGGAGCGCGCCGGTGCCGGGGACCTGACTGCCCGCGGCACGACCGACGTGGCCACGGCCGGGCAGGCGCTGCGCGATACGGGCCCCGACGTCTTCGTCGCAGCCGTGCAGGCCCTGTTCATCCTCGGCGCGGTCTTCCTCCTCGACCCTCTGCTCGGCGTCTGCGGTGTGCTCGGTCTCACCGGCATCTGGTTCGCCACCCGCTGGTACCTGCGCCGGGCGCACTCCGCCTACCTCGAGCAGGGAGCGGCGCACTCCGCGCTGGCGGAGGTCCTGGCCGCCACCGCGTCCGGGGCCCGCACCGTCGAGGCCTTCGGTCTGCGCGAGCGCCGCATCGCCGACGGCGAGAGGGAGATCGAACGGTGCGTCGCCGCCCATGACCGGACGCTCTTCCTGCGCAGCGTGCTCTTCCCTGCCATCGACGCCTCGTACGCCGTACCGGTCGTCGCCGTGCTGCTCGTCGGTGGAGCTCTGCACGGAGAGGGCTCCGTGAGCCTGGGCACGGTGGTCGCTTCGGCGCTGTATCTGCGCCAGCTCTCCCAGCCCCTCGACACGATCCTGCAGCAGGTCGAACAGGTGCAGAGCAGTGGCGCCTCCTTCGCCCGGGTCGAGGGCCTGGCCGCCGCGCCGACAGGCCCCGCCGACGCTCCCGCCGTGGCCGACGCCTCCGCACCGGCTGCTGCCTTGTTCGTCCCCGCCCCAGGCGGTGCGCCCGAGGACGACCGCATCGAGTTGCGTGGCGTGCGTTTCGCCTACGGCAGCGGGGCCGAGGTTCTGCGCGGTGTCGACATGTCCGTACGGCCCGGCGAGCGTCTGGCCATTGTCGGGCCCTCCGGTGCCGGCAAGAGCACACTGAGCCGTCTGCTCGCCGGCATCGACGCTCCGACCTCGGGTGCCGTCACCGTCGGCGGCGTGCCGATCGCCGAGCTGGCGCACGACCGGCTGCGCCGTCAGGTCGTCCTCGTCACCCAGGAGCACCACGTCTTCCTCGGCACTGTCCGGGACAACCTGCGCATCGCGGCGGAGTCCGCCCCCGACACCGATCTCGAAGGAGCCCTGGCGGCGGTCGGCGCGGACTGGTACGACGGCCTGCCGCACGGACTCGACACGGAGATTGGCCCTGGAGGCCACCGGTTGCAGGGCGCCCAGGCCCAGCAACTGGCACTGGCCCGCGTCCTCCTCGCCGACCCTCACACCTTGATCCTCGATGAGGCCACGGCGCTCCTGGATCCGACGACTGCACGGCATACCGAACGCGCTGTGGCCGCCGTCCTGCGCGGGCGCACCGTCATCGCCATCGCCCACCGTCTGCAGACGGCCCACGACGCGGACCGGGTGGCGGTCATGGAGGAGGGCCGGATCACCGAGCTCGGCCCCCACGACGACCTCGTGGCGGCCGACGGCGCCTACGCGGCGCTCTGGCGCTCCTGGCACGGGCAGCCGCCGAACACCACCTGAGCTGGCGTCGCCCCCGCGAGGGACGTAGCCCCTGGGGGAGTGATGGTTCAGATGAAGTTGAGTGCGGCCGCGCCGCCCACTCCCCCGAGCAGCATGAACACCGGCATGAGCACCTTGAGCTCGATCCAGCTGCCGGCCCGGAACCGCATCACTTTCGGCGGTCCGATCGGATACCAACGCTTGCGTCCGATGGGGATGGGCCACAGGATCGGGCATCCCGAGACGGTCAGCGCGTCGCCGACATCGTGCACCAGCGCACCGAGCACGATCGGAAGTCCCAGCCACAGATACTCCTGGCCGGGCGCCGTGAACAGCCAGTCCGCGCCGTTGCCGGGCTTGTCCAGGACACCGGCGAGGATCCAGGCGCTCGTCGCGGCCAGCAGCCACACCAGCACGTCGCTGCTCGAGCCGCGGGCCGCCCGCCACAGCAGGCCCTCGATGGCGAGCACCATATGGACGAAGAGAATCCCGAGGACCGCCCAGCGGCCGCCGAAGATCGCCAGGGCCGAGGCTCCGGCTCCGATCAGCACGGCCCACAGCCAGGTGTGCGTGAGCGTGCGGTGCCCGCCCGAGCGGCGGGGGTCCCCCTGCTTGCGTGTCGCTTTGTAGACCGCGTACGAGAGTTTGTCGACAATCTCGCACACGCCCCGGGAGAGCGGCCCGAAGGCTCGCGAGATGGTCGCCGACTTGTGGTCGAGATCGGGCGCGAGCGCCGCTCCCGCGCAGATCAGAGCCCCCACGAGGAGGACCGGCCAGGGCATCGTGTGCCCCGCGGCCGCCGCAGCGGCGCCGACCCCCAGCCAGGCTGCCGCCCCCGACAGCGAGTGTGCCGGTCCCATCATTGCTGTTGCCCGCCCCATTTCCATTGTTCTGACGCCCCGTTGGCGACACAGCGTAGCGTTCGTGATCTTCGTGGGGCCCTCCGGTTCCCTCATCGGGTGAGAAGGAAGGCAAGATGGGGGTGTGACCCTTATCGATCAGCTGCCGCCGGATGCCGACCCCGATGCCCTCTTTGAAGCCTTCTCGTCGTGGGCCGAGGACCAGGGCATCACTCTCTACCCGGCCCAGGAGGAGGCGCTGATCGAGGTGGTCTCCGGGGCGAACGTGATCTTGTCCACGCCGACCGGCTCCGGCAAGAGCCTGGTCGCCGCGGGCGCCCACTTCACTGCCCTCGCCCAGGACAAGGTCACCTTCTACACAGCACCGATCAAGGCTCTGGTGTCGGAGAAGTTCTTCGATCTGTGCAAGCTCTTCGGCACGGAGAACGTCGGCATGCTGACCGGTGACGCGTCGGTCAACGCCGACGCCCCCGTCATCTGCTGCACGGCCGAGGTCCTCGCCTCCATCGCGCTGCGGGACGGCAAGCACGCCGACATCGGCCAGGTCGTGATGGACGAGTTCCACTTCTACGCCGAGCCGGACCGTGGCTGGGCGTGGCAGATTCCGCTGCTCGAACTTCCGCAGACGCAGTTCATCCTCATGTCGGCCACGCTCGGCGACGTCAGCATGTTCGAAAAGGATCTGACGCGCCGCACCGGCCGCCCGACCTCGGTCGTCCGTTCCGCCACCCGGCCCGTTCCGCTGTCCTACG
Source organism: Streptomyces sp. NPDC041713 (assembly GCF_055591085.1). Taxonomy (NCBI): domain Bacteria; kingdom Bacillati; phylum Actinomycetota; class Actinomycetes; order Kitasatosporales; family Streptomycetaceae; genus Streptomyces; species Streptomyces sp. NPDC041713. Next base: position 164,097 of record NZ_JBVIZY010000008.1, on the reverse strand, counting down.
AGTACCGCCTGACGCCCATCACCGAGACGCTCACCGAGCTCCTCGAGACCAAGCAGGCGCCGGTCTACATCGTGCACTTCACCCAGGCCCAGGCGGTCGAGCGGGCGCAGTCGCTGATGAGCATCAACATGTGCACGCGCGAGGAGAAGGACAAGATCGCCGACCTGATCGGCAACTTCCGCTTCACCACCAAGTTCGGCCGCAACCTCTCGCGCTACGTGCGCCACGGTATCGGCGTGCACCACGCCGGCATGCTGCCCAAGTACCGCCGCCTGGTGGAGAAGCTCGCGCAGGCGGGGCTGCTCAAGGTCATCTGCGGCACGGACACCCTGGGCGTCGGCGTCAACGTCCCGATCCGCACAGTGCTCTTCACGGCCCTCACCAAGTACGACGGCAGCCGCGTCCGCACCCTGCGCGCCCGGGAGTTCCATCAGATCGCCGGACGCGCCGGCCGTGCGGGCTTCGACACGGCGGGCCTTGTGGTCGCCCAGGCGCCCGAACACGTCATCGAGAACGAGAAGGCGCTCGCCAAAGCAGGTGACGACGCCAAGAAGCGCCGCAAGGTGGTCCGCAAGAAGGCACCCGAAGGGTTCGTCGCCTGGTCGGAGAGCACCTTCGAGAAGCTCATCGCCTCCGACCCCGAGCCGCTGACCTCCCGCTTCCGGGTCACGCACACCATGCTGCTGTCCGTCATCGCCCGGCCCGGCAACGCCTTCGAAGCGATGCGTCACCTCCTCGAGGACAACCACGAGCCGCGCAAGCAGCAGCTGCGGCACATCCGCAGGGCCATCGCGATCTACCGCTCGCTGCTCGCCGGCGGCGTCGTCGAGAAGCTCGACGAACCGGACGCCACCGGCCGCATCGTGCGTCTGACGGTCGACCTCCAGCAGGACTTCGCCCTGAACCAGCCGCTGTCGACCTTCGCCCTCGCCGCCTTCGAGGTCCTCGACCCCGAGTCGCCCTCGTACGCCCTGGACATGGTGTCCGTCGTCGAGTCCACCCTCGACGACCCGCGTCAGATCCTCGCGGCCCAGCAGAACAAGGCCCGCGGCGAGGCCGTGGCGCTCATGAAGGCGGACGGTGTCGAGTACGAGGAGCGGATGGAGCGGCTCCAGGACATCACGTACCCGAAGCCTCTGGAGGAGCTCCTCTTCCACGCCTACAACACGTACCGCACCAGCCACCCGTGGGTGGGCGACCATCCGCTGTCCCCGAAGTCCGTCATCCGGGACATGTACGAACGGGCGCTGACCTTCACGGAATTCACGTCCTTCTACGAGCTCGCCCGCACCGAGGGCATCGTGCTGCGCTACCTCGCGAGCGCGTACAAGGCGCTGGAGCACACCATCCCGGACGATCTGAAGTCCGAGGACCTGGAGGATCTGATCGCCTGGCTCGGCGAGCTGGTGCGCCAGGTCGACTCCAGCCTCCTCGACGAATGGGAGCAGCTGGCCAACCCCGAGGTCATGACGGCCGAGGAGGCCCAGGAGAAGGCCGACCAGGTCAAGCCGGTCACGGCCAACGCTCGCGCCTTCCGTGTCCTGGTGCGCAACGCCATGTTCCGCAGGGTCGAGCTGGCCGCCCTCGACCACGTCGAGGAGCTGGGCGAGCTGGACGCCGACGCCGGCTGGGACGCGGACGCCTGGGGCGAAGCCATGGACAAGTACTGGGACGAGTACGAGGATCTCGGCACCGGTCCCGACGCCCGCGGCCCCAAGCTGTTGCTCATCGAGGAGGATCCCGAGCACGGTCTGTGGCGCGTCCGCCAGACGTTCGCCGACCCGAACGGCGACCATGACTGGGGCATCAGCGCGGAGGTCGACCTCGCGGCTTCCGACGAGGAGGGCCGTGCCATCGTCCGGATCACGGACGTCGGCCAGCTCTGACCACCCCCAAGATCCACGCACCCCGGACAGGAGTCGAAGAACGGTCATGAACAACCCCGCCGACCGGCTGGTCGACCTGCTGGACCTGGAGCAGATCGAGGTCAACATCTTCCGGGGCCGCAGTCCGAACGAGTCCCTGCAGCGTGTCTTCGGCGGCCAGGTCGCCGGGCAGGCCCTGGTGGCGGCCGGCCGCACCACCGAAGGCGACCGGCCGGTGCACTCGCTCCACGCGTACTTCCTGCGTCCGGGCCGCCCCGGCGTCCCCATCGTGTACCAGGTCGAACGAGTCCGGGACGGGCGCTCCTTCACCACGCGCCGCGTCACTGCGGTCCAGCAGGGTCGCACGATCTTCAATCTCACCGCCTCCTTCCATCAGCCCGAACAGGGCGCCTTCGAACACCAACTTCCGCCGCGATTGACGGCCCCCGACCCGGAGTCGCTGCCCACGGTCGCGGAGGAGATCAGGGAGCACCTCGGCGCCCTTCCCGAGCAACTGGAACGCATGGCCCGGCGCCAGCCCTTCGACATCCGCTACGTGGACCGGCTGCGCTGGACCCCCGAGGAGATCAAGGACGCCGAGCCGCGCAGTGCCGTGTGGATGCGCGCCGTCGGCCCGCTGGGCGACGACCCCCTCGTGCACACGTGCGCGCTCACGTATGCGAGCGACATGACGCTCCTTGACGCCGTCCGCATCCCGGTGGAGCCGCTCTGGGGGCCGCGCGGGTTCGACATGGCCTCCCTCGACCACGCCATGTGGTTCCACCGCCCCTTCCGTGCCGACGAGTGGTTCCTCTACGACCAGGAGTCCCCCATCATCACGGGGGGCCGCGGTCTCGCTCGCGGCCGGATCTATGACACCGAGGGCCGCATGTTGGTGTCGGTCGTGCAGGAAGGGCTGTTCCGTCCGTACGGGGAGCGTCACATGGACAGTCCGACGGCGGGCGCGTGATCCACGAGAAGGACGGGCAGGGGGCGTGGTGCGACGCATCGATGTGGCGGAACGGCGGGCACGACTGGCGCTGCGGCACCGGCTGACGACGAGCACCAAGTCGGACGACCCCGTCGAGGTTGCGCGTTCCCTGCTGGCCCTGCACGGCACGGATCCGTCGTCCGTATATGTGGGCGCCTGGGCGCGCATGCGGAACGGCGACGTGGCGGACGTGCAGCGCGCCCTGTACGAGGATCGGTCGCTGATCCGGCTGCTGGGAATGCGGCGCACCGTTTTCGTGACCTCTCTGGACGTGGCTCCGGTGCTGCAGGCCGCCTGTTCGCGGGCGGTCGCCGCGCGGGAGCGCCGTCTCGTCCTGCGCATGCTCACCGAGTCCGGGGTCGCCGACGACGAGGCGGGTGTGAAGGCATGGCTGGCAGAAGCCGAAGGGGCGGCCCTGCGAGCCCTTGAGGAACGAGGTGAGGCGACGGCGGCTGAACTCGCCGTCGACGACCCCCGGTTGAGCACGGAACTCGTCATGGCTCGCGGCAAGAGTTACGAGGGACGACAGAAGCTGGCCAGTCGGCTTCTTCTGTTGCTCGCTGCTGAGGGGCACGTGGTTCGGGGCAGGCCACGCGGCACGTGGACCTCCCATCAGTACCGATGGGCGCCTCTGTCGGACTGGTTGCCCGGTGGCCTCGCCGACTGGGACACGCAGAAGGCCGAAACTGAGCTCGCCCGGCGCTGGCTGCGGGCGTTCGGCCCGGCCACCGCGGACGACCTGCGCTGGTGGACCGGGTGGACCAAGACTCAGACCAAGCGGGCGCTGACCGAACTGCGTCCCGTTGAGGTCGACTTGGCGGGAACAGCCGGACTGCTGCTCCCGGACGACATCGAGGAGACTCCCCCTCCCGAGCCCTGGGCCGCCCTGCTGCCCGCACTCGACTCCTCTCCGATGGGCTGGCAGCACCGCGGCTGGTTCCTCGGGGAGCACGGCCCGCGTCTCTTCGACAGGAACGGCAATATCGGCCCCTCTCTGTGGTGGAACGGACGCATCGTCGGTGGCTGGGCGCAGGACGGCAACGGCGACGTCGTGTGCAGGTTCCTGGAGGACGTCGGTGCCGACGCCAGGGGTGCGGTGCAGACTGAGGCCGAGCGGCTCACCTCGCGCCTGGCCGGCGTACGGCTCACGCCACGCACCCGTGGACGCACATGGCTCGAGGACGAACTGGCCTCCGGGTGACGGCCACGGAATGCGCCGACTCTGATAACCCATGAGCATGCATACCCTCCGTTCGGCATAGTGAGTGATCGACGACGTGGTCGGGCCTGACTGACGGCGCGACGAGTGGGCTGCGAAGGGGACGGGAACGTGCGCACGAATCTTGACGGGGACAGAGATCGCCTGCTGGCGGAAGCAGTGCGAATGCGCGAGGCGGGCCGAGGCGAGGAGGCCAAGGAGCGCCTCGTCGCGCTCTCGGCGGCGCTCCCCCACGACGCGGAGGTGGCGTACCAGACGGCTTGGGTTCACGACACGCTCGGCCTCGAAGCCGAGGCAGTGCCCCACTACGAGCGCGCCCTCAATCAGCCCGGTCTGTCGGCCACCGATCGCAGAGGAGCTCTCCTGGGCCTCGGCAGCACGTACCGGATTTTGGGGCGTTACGAAGAAGCCGTCGCCACACTGGGAGGCGCGGCAGCCGAATTCCCCGAGGACAACGCGCTCAAGACGTTCCTGGCCATGGCCTTGTACAACACCGGCCGGACGCACGACGCGATGGAGATGCTGCTGAGGCTGCTGGCCGCCACGAGCAGCGATCCGGAGATCACTGGCTACCGTCCCGCCATCGAGGAGTACGCCAAAGACCTGGACGCAACGATGTAAGGACGGGTCGCTCCCGCGCGATGCGGCCCTGCGCCTCAGGCCCTTCTACGACGCAGCCACCTCATCAAGCCTCCCGGTTCCTGCGGAGGTGTGCCGCCCGGAGGGACCGTGTCGTCCTCCCCCATCGGATCGGCTTTCGCAGCGGGCAGGGTCGGCTCGGGTGCGACCCACTGCTGTCCGGGCCTCGGTGCCGGCCGCTGGGCTCGGGCCTGGACGAGACCGATCAGCAGGCTGGAACGCAGCCATCGGATCTCGTCGGGGTCGTCCGCGGTCATGATCTTCTGCAGAAGCTGCGAACCGGGCGAGTCAGGTGATCCGTGCGTACGCGGTGTGGGCTTGAGCCGGTTGAGGTAGGCGCGTTCGTAGGGGTCCTTGACGATCTCCGCGATCTGTACCGGGTCGAGCAGTGACGTCATGGCGGCGGCGCGCTCCCAGGCGTCGTCGGCCTGGCGCAGCAGAAACCCTGCGTACCGCCCCCGCCAGTTGCGGGCCCGAAGGTCTTGGCCCTCGTCGAGCCGACGGCGCATCGACTCCGGCAGGCGTCCCGTGAGCAAGGTGCGGTTGACCTCGGACTCGGCGAAATGTCGCAGCTCTTCGGCGAGATAGAGCCAGACGACCGCGCGGTACCGATTCAGGTAGACCTTGACGGGCGTCACGACGCCCAGGCGGGCGAGGCGAGTGAGACGGGCCGGGGCGATCTCCATGAGGGCCGCGCCCTCCGTGGTCCCCACGGCCCTGACACTCTCCCTCAGGGACTCAGGAAATCCTTCCGCCCCACGGACGCGCTCGATCTCCTCGCGGCTGACCCGCCGCTGACCGCTCGACACTTCCCCGATGGTGCGGACGCGCCCCAGCATCACCGCCAGATCGAACTCGCCCCGTTTCAACTCCAGTTCCCTGGCGGCCCGGCTTGGTGTGACGGTCGGCGGAAGGGCCGTGGTGTGGACGGATTGCGTGATGGTGCCACCGGTCATGGTGGTTCTCCCCCGTGAGATGTGGTTGCTTTCGGGAAAAACCGTAGCCCGATCACCGCGATCCTCGCTGAGCCTGTGGATAACTCTTGATAGGACGCTGTCAGCGCAGGTCAGAGGTCGACCGTGGGCGTGCGTTCCGGTTGCCGGGCGCCTACTCCCAGGTGTTCGCCGACCCGGTTCACGAGCAACGTCATCTCGTAGGCGACCTGGCCGATGTCGGCCTCTGCCGAGCTCAGGACGCACAGGCAACTTCCGTCCCCCGCCGCCGTGACGAAGAGGACCGCGTCATCGAACTCGATCATCGTCTGACGCACGTTCCCGGCATGAAAGTGCCGCCCCGAGCCCTTGGCCAGGCTGTGCAGCCCCGATGCGACCGCGGCCAGATGTTCGGCGTCCTCCCGTTGCAGATCCGTGCTGGCGGCGGTGACCAGTCCGTCGTTGGACAGCACGAGCGCGTGGCGTACGTGTTCCATTCGTTGCGTCAGGTCGTCCAAGAGCCAGCCGAGCCCCGTTCCCTGCCCCATGTTTCGTCTCCCCGTGTCCGCTCCCCCTGGCTGGAGGATCTGACCTGCCAGCCTTCCCCACGACCGAGGCTCGGGCAAGCATGATGGGGACATGGCACAGAAGATGACCGAGGACGAATGGCGGGCCTTCGTCTCGCATGGCACACGAACCGCCAAGCTCTCGACCGTGAGGGCGGACGGCAGCCCGCACGTCGCGCCGATCTGGTTTCTGGTCGACGGTGACGAAGTGGTGTTCAACACGGGAAGGGGAACCGTCAAAGGCCGCAACCTCGCCCGGGACGGGCGCGCGGCCCTGTGCGTCGACGACGACCAACCGCCGTTCTCCTACGTCATCCTGCAGGGCCGCGTCGAAGTGAGCGAGGACCTCGACGACCTCCAGCACTGGGCGGCCCGCATCGGTGCTCGTTACATGGGTGAGAGTCGGGCGGAGGAGTTCGGGAAGCGCAACGGCGTCCCCGGGGAGCTGTTGGTCCGCATGCGGATCGAGAAGGTGTCGGGGTACACCGGCATCGCTGACTGACACCGCGTCCGACTCGCCGGAATCAGCCCACGGAGTCGAGCATGCGGGCGGTGTGGACCCGCCCGGCGTACTCGACGAGCCGAATCAGCACCTCCTTCCCCGAATCGCGGTCCCGGGCGTCGCACAGCACCACCGGCGTTCCGCGGTCCAGGTCCAAGGCGCGCGACACGTCACTCGCGCCGAACGTACGGGTGTTGGCGAAGCAGTTGACGGCCACGACGAACGGGATACGCCGGTGTTCGAAGTAGTCCACGGCAGGGAAGCAGTCCTCGAGGCGCCGGGTGTCCGCGAGCACCACGGCGCCGAGAGCCCCCTGTGACAACTCGTCCCACAGGAACCAGAACCGGTCCTGCCCCGGTGTGCCGAACAGGTACAGCGACAGCCCGGACCTGATGGTGATGCGGCCGAAGTCCATGGCCACGGTCGTCGTGGTCTTCCGGCCGACGCCTTCGGTGTCGTCCACCGACTGGCCCGCCTCGCTCAGCAGTTCCTCGGTGCGCAGCGGACGAATCTCGCTGACCGCCCCCACCAGGGTGGTCTTGCCCACCCCGAAGCCACCCGCGACCAGAATCTTCAGCGCCATGGCGGCGGTCTCGGCCGCCATGGCGTCAGAGCGCTCGGAGCCCATCGATCACCTCTCGGAGAATCTTTTCGTCGGGAAGCCGAGCGGGCGGCACCGGTCGACTGATCTTGACGCCGCCCATCTCCAGCAGGTCACCGAGGAGCACTCTGACCACGCCCACGGGCAGATCGGCTCCGGCGGCCAGCTCGGCGACGGACTGCGTCTCCGTGCGGCACAGTTCGATCAGCGCTCGGTGTTCCGGGCCGAGCGCGGAGCGGTCACCAGGCCCCGGCGCGTTGGTGTCCAGCGTCACCAAGGCGATCAGGTCGAAGCGGACACCGCGCGGTCCCGGCCTGGTGCGGCCGCCCGTCATCGCGTAGGGCCGGACCAGCGGCCCGGCTTCGTTGTCGTACCACTGGCTGCCCGGCGGGCCGGGGAGATTTCCCGGTGCGTCCGGGAAGCTGCTCAAGTCCTCGGTCATGCGCTTCGACCGTCCTCGGTCAGGGGTTCTGGCTGCCCGCGGTCATCCGGCGGCCGGGGGCTGTTCCGCGAAGCGCGCGGGGGTGTCGAGGTGCTCTCCCACGCGCTTGACCATGCGCGCCATCTCGTACGCGACGAGTCCGATGTCGGCCGTCACGGACGTGAGAACCGCGAGGCAGGAGCCGTCCCCGGCGGCAGCCACGAAGAGGAAGGCGTCGTCCATTTCGACCATGGTCTGGCGCACACCGCCGGCCCTGAAGTGCCGCCCCGCCCCCTTGGCGAGACTGTGGAAGCCCGAGGCCACCGCGGCGAGGTGTTCGGCGTCCTCGCGGCCGAGCCCGGTGGAAGCGCCGACCGGCAGTCCGTCGTTGGACAGCACCACCGCGTGCCGCACCTCGCCGACGCGCAGCACCAAGTCGTCCAGCAGCCAGTCGAGTTCTCCGGTTCTACCGGCGGGAATGCTCTGGTCGCGGATCATGCGGGGTCTCCTTTGCTGCTGTCTCTGCCCGGTACTGACCCCGAGCCTGCCGGGGGCGTGCCGCCGGTGCCGGGGAGCGGGCCGCCCCCGCGTGCCCAGCCTTCGCGGTAGGCGGTCATGCGGTCGCGTACCAGCTCCGGGCTGCGTTCGTCCTGCCGCCTCGGTCCAGCCGCGCCCACTTGGTCCGCGGGGCGGTGCTCGCGCAGTTGAGGGGCGAGGCTCGCCTGCCGGACGCGGCGGGGAAGTTTGGCCGAGGCGTCCTGGTCGACCGGGGTGTTCTGGGCGGCCGGGGCTCCTCTTGTGTCCGTGGTTGCCTGCGCGTCGGCGCCCGCGACATCCAGTGCGTCGGCGGCACTGGGACGGTCGTCGTGGACGCCGAGACCCGGAGCTCCGGTGTCGTGGAGAGGGCGGGGGCCGGGGCCGGGCAGGCCTGCCGACATACCGGGGTGCGTGTCCCGGCCATGGTGCAGGCGCAGGGTGACGCCCGACTGTGAGGGTGTTTCCGTCGATGCCGCCAGCGCGCGGCGCGACGCGGAAGCCGGCACCGAGTTGGCGTGTGCACGGTGGTGCGCTGTGTCCTGCACGCGCGCGTGCTCCTCGGGCCGGCGACCGCCAGGGTGCGGTTCCGTCCCCTGCGTGTCCATACCTTCCGCCGGCCCGCTGTGCAGGAGCGCGGTGGGCAGCAGTACGACCGCGGTGGTCCCGCCGTAGGGGGACGTGCGCAGGTGCACTTTGATGCTGTGGTGGGCCGCGAGCCTGCTGACCACGAAGAGACCGAGTTGGTCGCTGTCGAACAGATCGAGCGCTTCCGACTGCTCGACGCGACGGTTGGCTTCGGCGAGCGTCTCCTTGCCCATGCCCAGTCCACGGTCCTCGATTTCCAGCGCGTAACCGTTTCCCACCGGTTCACCGCTGACCCGCACCTTGGTGTGCGGCGGAGAGAACTGCGCGGCGTTCTCGACCAGTTCGGCCACGAGGTGGGTGAGGTCGGCCACGGCTGTTCCGACGACCGAGGCTGCCGGGAGTTGCCGTACCTCCACGCGCGCGTAGTCCTCGACTTCGGACACCGCGGCGCGCACCACGTTCGTGAGGGATACGGGCAGACGCCAGGCCCGCCCGGGGGCGGCACCGGAGAGGATGATCAGGCTTTCCGCATGCCGTCTCATCCGGGTCGTCAGATGGTCGAGCCGGAAGAGGTCACTGAGCTCGTTCGGGTCCTCCGCCCGCCGTTCCATGCTGTCGAGAAGGCTGAGCTGCCGGTGGACCAGCACCTGGGTCCTGCGAGCCAGGTTGACGAACACTCCGGAGATGCCGCTGGCGAGTTCCGCGCGGTCGATCGCCGCACGCAGCGCCGCCCGGTGGACCGTGTCGAGCGCTTCGGAGACCTGCCCGGTCTCGTCCTCCGCTGGTGGTCCGGAGGGCGCCTCCGCGCGGATGTCGATTTCCTCACCGGCTCGCAGCCTCCGCATGGCGTGCGGCAGCTTGCGACGGGCGATCTCCAGGGCGCCGTTGCGCAGGCTGACGAGCTCTACCACGAGCCCTCGGCCGATGCGGACAGAGATGATCAGTGACGCGGCGACGGCGACCAGTCCGAGAAGAACCGCGGCTCCCGCCGGCGTGAGCACCCCGTGGGTGAGCGGATCGGCGCGGTCAGCGGCGCTGCGGTCGGCTCCTTCCTTGATCGCGTGGAGTCCGTCCCTGACGTCCTTGTACGCCTTGTCCCAGGCGCCCGAGGGAGCCGCGGCAAGGGCCTTGCGGCCGGGCTCGGCCAGCAACACCTTGTCCTCGGCGGTGCGCACGACTTCGTAGGCTCGACCGCTCTCGAGGCCGTGCCAGGCGGACTGCTCGGGTCCACGCAGATCCGGGACCGCCGATTCCGTCAGGGTCCGGCGGGTGTCGACGGCTCCGGTGAACAGCCTGAGCCGCTCGCCTTGCAGCGTTCCGTCCAGCCGGGCCGCGGCGAGCAGGGCGTCCTCGCGGGCCAGCATCTCCCCTGCCCTGGAGAATTCGAGTAGCACGCGCGCGTGGGACCCACGCGCGGTGTCCTGCATGCCGGTGAGCGCACCGCTCACCGCGAACCCCTGAGAGATCGTCTTCGTGTACTGGCCGTACGCCGAGTCCCATCCCGTGCGGCGGTCCAGCACGTGCGTACGCAAGGAGCGCAGGCCCGCGGCACCGGAAACGAAGGTCCTGAGCCGGGCTGCGACACCTTCGGGCAGTCCCGCTCCGTCGGCGACCGTCCGATGGCCGCCCAGGCGCAACGCGCCCACCGCACGGTCGGTCCGCCTGGCCTGCGTCTGCACTGCGCCACGCCGCTCGGCACTGGGCTCGGCCGCATAGCGCACTGCGGCGACCCGTTCGGCCTGGAGGGCGTCGACAGCCGCCTCGACGGGCGTGCGCACGTAGGTGTCGGCCTGCTGCACTTGTCGCAGATGCGCCACGTCCTGCGCCGTGCTGACGGTCGCGTATCCCCACAGGGCGAGCAGTGATACCACGGGCACCATCAGCAGACACACGATCTTCGCGCGCACGGTGCGTGGGCGAACGCGCCACCACCCCGCGCGTCCAGGAGGCCTGGTGGCAGGAGAAGCGCTGAACGTGCCTTCTCCGTCTGCGTGCTCGTCGGCGGGTGCACCTGCGTGGGCCCTGCGGCCGCGCGCCGAGCGTTCCGGAGGATCCGGTGCTGTACCTGTGAACGATTCGGTGGTGCTTCGGGGAGTGTCCATGGCCTCCTCGCCGGGGGTGGGTGCGGTCGTGTCGCCCTACGGCTCCTGGTCACGGGGTGGCGGCGTCCTCGACCGGCCGCTGTGCCGACACGGAGGCCTCGCGTTCGCCCGAGGTCGGGGACAGTGCGACGAAGGCCGAGGTCAGGAAGAGGTAGGACCCGAGGCCGACGGTGAGGGGGAAGATGAACTGCATCGTCGTTGCCCCGGGCAGGGCGGCTTCGGAGGGGGCCACCCGTACGCTCACCGCGAGCATGCCGGTGTAGTGCATGCTGCTCACCGCCCCGCCCATGACAAGCGACGCTCCGGCCACGGCGAGCGGCGACCGGATGTTGAGACCGGCCCACAGGGCTGCGGTCGCGGCGACGACAGCGATGACTACGGAGAGCCCGACGAGCACCGGGTCGTACCGCACCTCGCCATGGAGTCGCAGCGCGGCCATACCCAGGTAGTGCATGCTCGCGACGCCCAGCCCTGTGGTGAGGCCGCCAAGGGCCAGGGCGCGTCCGCGGTCCCGTCCGTATCCGACGGCGAAGACACCGGTGCCCACGACCACCATCGCCACCACAAGGCTCAGGATGGTGAGAGGCACGTTGTAGTGGATCTCCGTTCCGGTGACTCCGAAGCCGAGCATGGCGACGAAGTGCATCGTCCAGATGCCCGTTCCGATGGCGGAGGCACCGGTGATGAGCCAGTTCCTGCGCGAGCGGCCCGTGGCGCCCAGCGCACGAACGGTGCAGCGCAGCCCGAGGGCGGCGCCGATGCAAGCCATCGCGTACGACAGCACGGGGGTCAGCCAGCCGAAGGTGGCGTGGTCCAGGTGTCCCATGGCCTCGGGACGCTAGCCCGGCACGGGGCGCATGAGGGGGGCGCATTTCGAAAGCTGATGGAATATGACAGAGAGACGGCTCTGAACGACCGCGTCACGCTCGAACGAGTGCGCCCAACGCACGTGCGACTCCGTGCGGGATCATGGCTCGTATGAGCCACGACCACACGAAGGTCCAAGAGTTCTTCACCGCCCGCGCGGCCGACTGGGACACCCGCTTCCCCGACGACGGGCCCGCCTACCGGGCCGCCGTCGCCGAGCTCGCGCTCCGCCCGGGTTCGTCCGTGCTCGACGCCGGATGCGGGACGGGACGGGCGCTGCCGGCGCTCAGAGAGGCCGTAGGGCCCTCGGGCATGGTTCTCGGCGCCGATCTGACGCCGGCCATGCTGGAGGCCGCCACGCGCGCGGGCAGGCATCACGACGGGCATCTGCTGCTCGCCGACGTTGCACGCCTGCCCCTGCGCGCCCGTACGCTCGACGCGGTTTTCGGCGCCGGGCTGATCAGCCACCTGTCCAACCCGGAGGACAACCTCCGGGAGTTGCGGCGGGTGGTTCGCCCGGGAGGGCTGCTCGCTCTCTTCCACCCCATCGGCAGGGCGGCACTCGCGGCACGGCAAGGGCGGCAGATCACACCCGACGACCCCCGGGCGGAGGCCAACCTCGGCCCGCTGCTGGCCGGTTCAGGCTGGCTCATGACGTCCTACGTCGACGAGGACGACCGCTTTCTGGCCATGGCAACCCGCGAGGGCTGAGCCGACCGAGCTCCGACCATTGTCGGTCAGAGGCGCCCGGCGACCACGCCGGCGAACGCTTCCGCGTCGTCGAACATGACGTTGTGCCCCGCATCCGGCACGGTCACCACCCGCACGCCGGATGCCGTCAGCTCACTCTCCCCGGCGAGCTCACCGCTCAGTTCTCCCTGCACGTAGACACGTTCGGTGGTGAGCCCCAGCAGCATCCGACGCATCGTGGGATGCGTGCCCGCGACGAGACCGGTGGCGCTGCGATGGAGCGCCAGCGGGTCCGTGAGACGCATGGTGGCGCTCCACTCCGTGCCGACCTGCTCCAGCACGCGTGCGAAGCCGCCGCCCCTGACGAACTCCTCCTCGGTATATGTGGCGATGCCGCTGCTGCCCGCTGTCGCAGGAGGGTGCGGGTCGAGGTTGGCCTCCGTCAGGACCAACCGCGACACCAGGTCGGGGCGACGGTGCGCGAGCACGATGGCCACAGCCCCGCCCATGCTGTGGGCCACGACCTCCACGCCGGTCCGCCGAGCCTGATCAAGGACGGAGGCCAGCGCTCCGGCATGGTCCTCCAGTGTGTAGCCGAAGTCCGCCGGACGGTCGCTGAGGCCGTGCCCGGGGAGGTCCACGAACAGCGAACGCCGTCCCGCCAGTTCGGGCCGTGCGGCGATATGCGCGTGATAGGCAGTGGAATTCGCGCCGAGGCCGTGGACGTATACCCGGGCAGGTTCGGCGCCCTCCACCTCGGTCCACCGCACGCGACTTCCCCGCGCATCGAACCGCACCTCGCGCATCGTCATCTCTCCGCTCCCCTTGTCGCCCCGCAGGGTGTCGCCTGCTGGTCTGCTCGCGTTGCCGGTACGCAGACAATACATCGGCCCCGATGTATTGCGCAGCAGAGGTACGCCCGCGACGTAGTCGGTACGGCAGAATGCAGGCATGCTTGAACTGGCCATCCTCGGATTTCTCTATGACACCGCCCTGCACGGCTACGAGTTGCGCAAGCGCATCACCGCGCTCACCGGGCACGTCAGGCCGGTCGCCGAAAGCACGCTCTACCCCGCCATCAAGCGCCTGGAGAAGGCCGGCCTGCTCGCCCGCGAGACGCAGCCCGGCGCCGTGGCAGCGCCACGCCACGTCCTGACCCTGACGTCCGACGGCAAGCGGGAACTGCGCAGGCGACTCGCGGAGCCGGCGCGCGGCGACATCTCCGACGAGAACCGCTGGTTCACGCTCCTCGCCTTCCTCCGTCATTTGGACGACGAGGGAGCTCAGGCCGCGGTGCTGCGGCGCCGGCTCGCCTTCCTGGAGGAGCCCGCCAGCTTCTTCTACGACGGCGAGCGCCCTCTGTCAGCCGAAGAGCTCGACGACCCATTCCGGCGCGGCATCCTCACGATCGCCCGCGCGACGAGCCGAGCCGAACTCACCTGGCTGCGCGACACGCTGGCATCACTCGAGGGGAGCGGCGGTTGAGTCACCCTGGTGCGGGGCCGGGCATCCACGAATGACCGCCACGGGGAACGATCCGAGCTCGGCGACCTCGTACCCGTGGGGATAGCCCTTGATCTCCCGATTCTGTCGGGCGTAGTGCGGCTTACGGCGCGGCGGCATCAGGCGCACCGCGCGGCCTCTCATCCGCACGGCCCGCCTCACCAGGGAACGAGTGACCGCGCCCGGCCGTTCGTACCTGAATGCCCGCAGGAGCGGGCCGTCGAGCAGCGCGAGGGTCACGTTCCGCAGCATGGGGGCCAGGGGGCGCGGATACCACGACGCCATCAGGTCCAGCGTCGCGTCCGACACCTCGCGCGCCCCTTGGTCCCAGCCGAAGTTGGCGTCTTCGTAGTCGTCGAGGCACTTCTCGAACTCCTCGTAGGAGCGCGGGATGTCCTTGATGCCCAGGTGCCGGCCGAGCGTGCGGTAGTACGCAGCCGCGGCGGCCGCCTCGTGTCGGGAGAGCCTGCGCCAGCCGTAGGCATCGATCCACCGTTTCGGCACCACCACGAAGGTGCACAGCACGTACCGCATGTCGTCGTTGCTGATGTCGTAGCTGCGGTGCATCTGATTGATCCGGCGGATGGCCGTGCGGCCGCGTTCACCGGTGAAACCGTGCTCCACGATGGCGTCCAGGAGGAGCGCGGTGTCGTCGTATCTCTTCTGCGTACGTTCCGTCAGTTCGGCGGTCTGCGCGAGCAGTCGACCGATGCTGGGAACCGCGTAGGTGCGGTAGAGCGCGAGTTCGAGTGCGCGTGTGTAGTCCCACGGAAATTCGAATGTCGTGGTGAGCCGGTAGATCGCGAGGAAGTCCTGCTCCGGATCGAGGCGCCGGATCTGCTCGAGCCGCGCGAAACGCTTCAACGCATGCTCTCCCTTCTGCAGCGGAGCCCCTAACTCTACGTTGGGAGCCGACAACTGAGCGGTCTACGGTGGCAGCCATACCCGGGGGAAGGTGGACCGCATGTTCGATGCACTCCGCAAGTTCTGGGGCACCGACAAGTCGGCGCGGCGCGAAGCCCAGCGCGCGCAAGGTCAGGGCAGCCCGAAGCGAACACACAACCTCTTCGAAGCAGCTGCCGTCTATGTGTCGGCGTGCGCTGAGGACGATCAGGACGAGATGGACGAAGCCGCCGGCTGGGTCTCACCGGAGGCGTTGTCGTTCGGCGTCAGCGAGCTCGCCTGTCGGGCCGTGATTGCTCTCGCACGCGAACGCGACGAGTCGCCGCGCGACGTGGCCCGTTCTCTCCTGGGACTGCCCGCCGCTTGAGACCACGACGCGCATCGGCACCTCGAACAAGGCGGTCCGCCGCTGAAATTCCTGGTCACCCACCTCTCGACGATCTCTGTGGCCAATGGTTAGGGTGCGCCGACAGATGAACGATGGGGAGGCTGGCATGGCCGGGACGGACGACGCTGTCGCCGCCGAGGACGACGCGCTGTACGTGCTGACTGCGGTGCTGTTGACACCCGCGAAGTTCCCCAGCGTGTTGGGCGACGACTATCCGGAGGCATGCGCGGCGCTCGGTCTCGCGCCGCTCGCCGCGGGGTACGGACTGGTGCTCGGCCAGGACAGGGACGGCGCCCGTTGGACGGTTGTGGTGGATGACGTCTCCCTTGTGGCCGTGGCGATCGCTTCTTGGGACTGTGGCATGGAGTACGACCTGTCCCCCGACGAGCGCACCGTGGTCACCGCGCTGCCGGGCTGGCCGCTCGCCGTCGCCGTGGCAGCCCCCGGCGTGCCGGCCCCGCACGACCCCGAGCCCGGGCCCGACTCGGAGGAGAGTGTCCGACCGCCGCTCGCACCACCGGCATCGGACACATGGGGCCCAGCTCAGCGGCGGCTCGGAGCGGACGAGATAGCGCTGCAGTGGGCCGTCTGGCGTGCCCAGATCGATGACGCCGATTTCGCGACGGACGCCCCCGCGGCCGTCTCCTCGGACCGCGTAGAGGAGGAGCCCCTGGCCGGTGTACGTCGGGTCCTGGCGGAGGCCCGCGCGTACGTGGACACTCCCCCACCGATGGGCCGGGTGCGGTCGTCCTTCGCCTCGGGTGACGCTCGCACCGTGCGAGCCGACGGTCCGGGCTGGTCCATGGTGGCCAGGACCGATGACATCGCGTTCGTCCTGCTGGACGAGGAACCGGGAGAGGTACTGCCGGTGGGTCGTGGACCAGCGCTCCCCGCTCTCCTGGAGGCTCTGGACAAGATGGCGGTCCGCCCCTCCTGAGGGGGGACGTTGATCAACCACGTGCCGCATCGGTACGGCACACCTCGTCTCAGCGGCCTATCTCCCTGCGGGAGGTCCGGCGCAGCCTGCGTCGCTGACTGGGATCGAGGGTCAGATACGCCGCCGCAGGGACGCCGAGCACGATCAGAAGTGCGGCCCACCATGGCAGCCAGATCAACAGGATGATGCCGGCCGCCACACCACCTGCGGCGATCTTCGCGCTTTTCGACATGTTCATCGCCTCCTTCACGGCTTCTGCCGCTCTCTGTCTTGGGAACGGAACCCGGCGCCCTACGGTTCCTGGGCTCGACCCTGATAGAGCCCTGAGACTCACCCCTACTGGGCTGGAACACCGGTCCGAACCACGGGTCCGGCCCCGCCCCACCGGTCACCCACTCCGGCCCTACTCGACCCGGAGCGGCTCGCCGACCTCGTACATGTGGCGCAACACCTGGCGATAGGAGTCCACGAACCCTGCCTCCGTGTAGGACATGCCTACCTCGGCGCAATGGGCCCGTACGAGAGGCTGCGCCAGCCGGAGGTGCGGACGCGGCATGCTGGGAAACAGGTGGTGCTCGATCTGATAGTTGAGGCCACCGAGGAACCAGTCGGTTGCCGGACCGCCACGAATGTTCCGGGAGGTGAGCACCTGGCGTCGCAGGTGCCCCCACCGCTCGCCGTTCGGGTCGGGCATCTCCATGCCCTTGTGGTTGGGCGCGAAGGCCAGTCCGAGGTGCAGCCCGAAGAGGGCCTGGTGGATCGCGGCGAAGGCGATGGCATGACCGACGGGCATGGCAAGGAGGAGCAGCGAGACGTAGCCGGCGAGGTGAGCGACGAGCAGAAGCCCTTCCACCCTGCGCTCGCGCTGCCCCTGCCGACGCAGGTCCTGAAAGCCGTAGATCTTCATCGCGATGCCCTGGAGAAGCGTCAACGGGAAGAAGAGCCAGGCCTGGTTGCGGGTGAGCCAGCGCCTAAAGCCCACGCGGACCTTGGCCTGCTTGCTGGTCCACACGAGGACGTCGGCGGCGACATCAGGGTCCTTCTCGATGTGGTTGGGGTTGGCGTGGTGCCGGTTGTGCTTGTCGTTCCACCAGGCCGAGCTCATCCCGAGCAGGAGGTTGCCGTGCACCAGACCGATGGCCCGGCTGACGGACCGGTTTCCGGATATCTGGGAGTGGCCCGCGTCGTGGCCGATGAACGCCGTGCGGGCGCACAGGACGGACAGCACGGGGGCGAGCAACAGCACCCACCACGAGGTCCCGATGAGGAACATCCCGGTACCGACGGCGACCAGCGCGAGGGCATTGACCGCGATCGTGCGCGCGTACCAACCAATGCGTCGGTTCAGGAGCCCCCTCTCCTTGACCGTGCGCAGGAGGGGCGCGAAGTCGCTTCCGGGGGCCGGTCCTCCGAGGGCAACTGGGGAGCGTTCCGCGACTGCGGCAGCCTGGGGCATGGTGGGTCTCCGGTGCTCGTGAGTGGCTTGACCTCATAGAACGTACGGATCGGTGACCCAGGGCGGCCATGGCGGCACCACCCGTGTGCGGTCGGGGGTCAGCACCGCTCGACAGGGGGGCTGGCTACACCCTCCGCGAGAAGTGACCTGAATCACTCGGCTCTCACTCCCCCACTGCCTTTTCGTGCTGTACTCTCGGCCGCTCCGGTGTCAGTAGTCAAATTTGAGGAATGCGTCATCGCTGTGCACAGGCCCCCTGTCGTGTCCCCCTCCGAGATCTCCGAACTGTCCCGCTGTTCCGTGCTCTTCGTGCCGTGCGACCCTCCACGCACCGGCCGCGTGGCTTTCTGGTGCGCCGACGGCACCCAGCCTCCGGCCGTCACCTCCGGCACCTACGAGGAGCTGGCCCTCGCCGTGCCGCGTGACGACGGCGTCGAGCTGGCCGACATTCCCGCCGTACTGCTTCCTGTACGTGCCGCGCTGCCCGTACTCACGCGCGCGCGTGCCGCCACGGCGACGCACCCGACCGGTGCCTTCTGGGGCACGGCAGGCGTGCTGGCACTGCAGTTGGCGGCTCGGGGGCTACTGCTGCCGGGGCTGACCGCCGATGACCATGACGCGTGGCGTGCCGGGCCGCTGGGTACCGAGGACGTGCAACGGCTGCGCGATCTGGCCGCCGCGATGCCGCCGGCCGCTCATGCCCTGCCGTTGGACCACGGCGATCCGTTGCGACTGCCCGAACCGGAGCGCCTGCTGCGCCAGTTCCTCGACGCCGTGGCCGACACGCTCCCTCGCTCCCCCGCGGCGCCTCTGGCAGCGGGTGGGCCCGTCTTCGCCGCGCCGGAGCCCCAGGACATCCCCGAACAGCGCGCCTGGGCCCTGGACGTGGCGGCCGGGCATGACGCCGGTGTCCGGATCTCGCTGCGGCTGGAGATCCCCGGACTCACCTCGGTGGTCGAGGACGGCACCCGGCTGCCCTTCCGCGCGGTCCTGCAGGTGCACAGTGTCAGCGACCCCTCCTTCGTCGCGGACGCGGCGGAAGTGTGGGCGGAGACCACGCTCTCGGAGCGGGCGTTCGGGCCGCGCGCGCGGATGGACGTCCTGCTCGCGCTCCGTCGTGCCACGCGCGCGTGGCCGCCGCTTGCCCCGTTGCTCTCCGCCTCGGTTCCCGATGCCGTAGAGCTGGCCGATGAGGATGTCAGCTCCCTCCTGGGCGAAGGTGCCCGCATGTTGGCCGTCGCGGGCGTCGACGTGCACTGGCCCAAGGAGTTGGCTCGCAGCCTCACCGCTCGTGCGGTCGTCGGTCCTCCCGACGAAGACGGCGACGGTCACCACAAGGGGCCCGACAAACTCGCATCGGATACGCCGTCCTTCCTGTCGGCCGACGCGCTTCTCGCCTTCAACTGGCGTTTCGCGGTGGGAGACCAGCAGCTCACCCGCGCGGAACTGGAGCAGTTGGCCGAGGCCAACCGTCCCTTGGTGCGCCTGCGTGATCAGTGGGTCCTCATCGACCCTGATGAGGCCCGCCGCGTCCGCGACCGGCATGATCACAAGGTCACTCCCATCGATGCGCTCAGCGCCGCGCTGACCGGCACGGCGGAGGTCGGGGGAGAACGCGTCGACGTGCAGCCGACAGGCTGGCTCGCCGCCCTCCGTGAGCGCCTCGCGGACCCCGAGGGCATGGAGCCCGTCGGCCAACCCGAAGCACTCGCCGCCTCCTTGCGCGACTACCAGTTGCGCGGGCTGAACTGGCTGGCGCGCATGACCTCGCTCGGCCTCGGCGCCTGCCTCGCGGACGACATGGG
Source organism: Streptomyces sp. NPDC041713 (assembly GCF_055591085.1). Classification (NCBI taxonomy): domain Bacteria; kingdom Bacillati; phylum Actinomycetota; class Actinomycetes; order Kitasatosporales; family Streptomycetaceae; genus Streptomyces; species Streptomyces sp. NPDC041713. The sequence continues at coordinate 144,588 of NZ_JBVIZY010000008.1, read as the reverse complement.
CCTCGGCAAGACGATCACGTTGATCGCGCTGCATCTGCACCGTCAGACACAGCCGGAGACAGCGGGGCCCACACTGGTGGTCTGCCCGACGTCGCTCATGGGCAATTGGCAGCGCGAGATCGAGAGATTCGCTCCCGGCACCCCCGTCCGTCGCTTCCATGGTGCCCGGCGCAGCCTCGACGGCCTGGAGGAGGGCGAGTTCGTGCTGACGACGTACGGCACGATGCGACTCGACACGGAGAAGCTCGGACAGGCCTCCTGGGGCATGGTCGTCGCCGACGAGGCCCAGCACGTGAAGAACCCGTACTCGGCCACCGCGAAGCAGCTCAGGACCATCCCCGCACGCGCGCGCGTGGCGCTGACCGGCACTCCGGTGGAGAACAACCTCTCCGAGCTGTGGGCCATCCTCGACTGGACCACACCTGGCCTCCTGGGCAGGCTCAGCACCTTCCGTACGCGCTACGCCCAGGCCGTGGAGGGCGGCACCGATCCCGGCGCCGCCGAACGGCTCGGGCAGCTCGTGCGTCCGTTCCTGCTGCGCCGCCGCAAGTCCGATCCGGGCATCGCGCCCGAGCTGCCACCGAAGACGGAGACCGACCGCGCGGTCTCGCTCAGCACGGAGCAAGCGGGCCTCTACGAAGCCGTGGTGCGGGAAACGCTCGCGGAAATCGCCGGTGCCGACGGCATCGCCCGCAGGGGGTTGATCGTCAAACTCCTCACGGGGCTCAAGCAGATCTGCAACCACCCCGCGCAGTACCTCAAGGAGGACGAGCCTCGCATCCTTGGGCGTTCGGGAAAGCTGGAACTCCTGGACGAGTTGCTGGACACGATCCTCGCCGAGGGCGCGAGTGTGCTCGTCTTCACCCAGTACGTGCAGATGGCTCGGCTGATCGAGCGGCATCTGGCGACCCGCGGCATCGCCTCGCAGTTCCTGCACGGTGGTACGCCTGTCGCGGCGCGGGAGGCCATGGTGCAGCGCTTCCAGGACGGTGACGTACCGGTCTTCCTGCTGTCGCTGAAGGCGGCGGGAACAGGCCTGAACCTCACCCGGGCCGAGCACGTCGTGCACTACGACCGCTGGTGGAACCCCGCCGTCGAGGCCCAGGCCACCGACAGGGCGTACCGCATCGGGCAGACGCAGCCGGTGCAAGTGCACCGGCTGATCGCGGAAGGCACGATCGAGGACCGCATCGCCGACATGCTGCTGCGCAAACGGGAGTTGGCGGACGCCGTCCTCGGTTCCGGCGAGTCCGCTCTGACCGAGTTGACCGACGCCGAGTTGTCGAATCTGGTGGAGCTGCGAGGGGGCACGCGATGAGTGAGATCCACGACGAGGTGTTCGGTGCCGGGGACGACCGTCCGCACACGGGGACGCAGCCCGAAGAGCGCACGTTCGCGCCGCTGCCACCGGCGCACGGCCGTGGCTTCGCGCAGAGTTGGTGGGGTCAGGCCTGGATGAAGGCGCTCGAGGACACGGCGCTCGACCTCCAGCAGCTCAAGGTGGGGCGCAGGCTCGCGCGCGCGGGCGCCGTGGGGGCGGTCTCGGTGCGGCCGGGCCGGATCACCGCAATCGTCAAAGATCGCGACGGCACCCCGCACCGTTCCGATGTCCTGCTGCAGGAACTGAGCCCGGAGGCGTGGGACCGCTTCCTGGGCATGACGGTCGAACGATCCGGGCACATCGCGGCGCTCCTCGACCGCGAGATGCCGCCGCATCTGGTGGAGGACTCCGCGGCGGCAGGTGTCGAACTCCTGCCGGGCATCGGCGACCTGGAGCCCGAGTGCGACTGCGACGCGTGGGATCACTGCGGACACACGACCGCGCTCTGTTACCAGGTGGCTCGCCTGCTCGACGAGGACCCTTTCGTCCTGCTGCTGATGCGGGGACGTGGGGAGCGGGCGCTCCTCGACGAACTGCAGGTGCGGAGCGTCAGTACGGCGGCTGGGTCGCAGGAACTCCAGGAAGAGGCCCAGGAGGCCGCTCCAGAGGGCGTCAGCGCCGCGGAGGCCTATGCGGACGGTGGCATCCTCCCGCCGCTCCCGGCACTGCCTCAGCTGCCCACGGAGCCGGGTACGCCCCCGACGCTGGACACGGAGACCGAGCCCGCGTCCGGTCTCGACGTGACGGCGATCGAGTTCCTGGCCGCGCGAGCGGCCGCCGAGGCCCACAGGATGCTGGCGGAGGCGCTCGCTCCCGGCCACGCAGACCTGCCGGTCGAGGACGAGTTGACCGACAGCGAGGACGCCGTGCGCCTGGCCGCCGGACAGCCTCTCGCTGCGGTCGAGGCGCGGCTCGCGGCGGTATCGGAGCGAGGTCAGGACGGTCTCGCTCTCGCCGTGCGGGCCTGGAGATACGGGGGCCGCGCCGCGCTCTACATACTCGAATCAGAGTGGACGCCGAAGGACGAGACATTGGCACGCGCGCGTGCCGCCCTGGACGCCGCGTGGGACGACGAGGAGCGGCCTCGCCTGCACGCGGCGAACAACCGCTGGACCGTGGCCGGCACCGATGTGCAGCTACGCCATGGGCGCGACGGTCGGTGGTGGCCGTACCGCAGGGAACACGGCCGGTGGGCGCCGGTCGGGTCGGCGGCCCCTGACCCCGCGACGGCGCTGGCAGTGGCTACTGGAGCCGAGTAACGAGGACACCGCACGCGGCGCCCACCGGGCAATGCAGGCGCGAATGGTGGCAGATGGCCGAAACACGCGCGGCGCCCACCGGCGTGTTCTCGGTTGCGGTCCGTGCGCCGGGAACACCGACGCACGCGCTCCCTCCGGTCAGCGATTGAGCGCGCCCATCCCATCGGCGAGCGTGGATCCCGTCGGATCAGGGAGGTCTGACCGCAAGGGCCCACCAAGGCCCTCTCAGTGGGGATCGGGCATGGCAGCTCCGTCAGCGTGACCTATATGAAGGGGGTTTGTTCCGGGCACCGCGTCCCTCGGATGCTGATCGGCCCGATGATTGCCGGCGGCGCCTCCTGCCCCTCGCGGGAGGCGCCGCCCGTGCGTCGGCATCCGCCGCGCTGTTGGCTGCAGCACGTACGTCGAGCAGCTTCAACAGCCGGTGCCCCCAGGAACCGGGTGACAGGCCTTCAGGGGCGGGCCGCCAAGAGATGGTCCATGGCCAACTGGTCGAGGTGCTCGAAGGCCATACCACGTGCCGCGGCCCCCTCGACGTCGAAGGCCTCGAAGGCGCTCCTGTCCGCGAGCAGGCCGGAGAGACCGTCGTCGGCTGTGGGCACCGCCAGTTCGTCCAGACGCGCGGCACGCAACGCCTCACGCACCTCGGGGTCGGCCCGGAAGGCCGCCGCTCGCTCCCGCAGGATCAGGTAGTTGCGCATGCAGCCGGCGGCCGAGGCCCAGACGCCGTCGTGATCCTCTGTGCGCGGCGGCTTGAAGTCGAAGTGCCGGGGACCGTCGTAGCCGCCCCTCTCCAGGAGGTCCACCAACCAGAACGCGCTGCGCAGATCCCCCGCGCCGAACCGCAGATCCTGGTCGTACTTGATGCCGGTCTGGCCGTTGAGGTCGATGTGGAACAGCTTGTCCGCCCACAGCGCCTGGGCTATGGAGTGCGGGAAGTTCAGACCCGCCATCTGTTCGTGGCCCACTTCAGGGTTGACGCCGAACAGTTCGGGCCGCTCCAGGCGCTCGATGAAGGCAAGGGCGTGGCCCACGGTGGGCAGCAGGATGTCGCCGCGCGGCTCGTTCGGCTTCGGCTCGATCGCGAACCGGAGGTCGTAGCCCTGGGTGGTGACGTACTCGCCGAGCAGGTCGAAGGCCTCCTTCATACGGTCGAGGGCGTCGCCCACATCCTTCGCGGCGCCTGATTCTGCCCCTTCCCGGCCACCCCACGCGACATAGGTGCGCGCCCCCAGTTCGGCCGCGAGGTCGATGTTGCGGATCGTCTTGCGCAGTGCGTACCGGCGCACGTCACGGTCGTTGGCCGTGAACCCGCCGTCCTTGAAGACGGGGTGAGTGAAGAGGTTCGTGGTGGCCATCGGCACGACGAGACCTGTCGCGTCCAGCGCCTGCCGGAAACGCTTGAGGTGCCCCTCGCGTTCCGATTCGGAGGCCCCGAACGGGATCAAGTCGTCGTCGTGGAACGTCACTCCGTAGGCGCCCAGTTCGGCGAGGTGCCGCACGGAGTCGGCAGGATCGAGCGCCGCCCGGGTCGCGTCCCCGAACGGGTCCCTCCCCTGCCACCCGACGGTCCACAGGCCGAAGCTGAACTTGTCCTCAGGAGTGGGCTGATAGTTCATGTGCGGCTCCCTCACCTATTTCGTCATGGCCGTTTACAAATTAGTATCCGAGGGCGCCGCTGGGAAGAGGAAGGAACTCCGGGGCATACCCGGAAGGACCCCAGGAACGGAGACCGTCATGTCATCAGCGCCCACAGCCCAGGGCCCGCTCGTCGTGGGTGTGGACAGCTCCACCCAGTCCACCAAGGCCCTGGTCGTCGACGCCGCCACCGGCCGGGTCGTCGCGAGCGGTCAGGCTCCGCACCGGGTCAGCACCGGTGAACACCGCGAGAGCGACCCTCGGGAGTGGTGGGACGCACTGTGCTCCGCACTCCGACAGTGTGGAACCGCCGCACACGAGGCCGCCGCGGTGTCGATCGGTGGTCAGCAGCACGGACTCGTGACGCTGGACAAGGAAGGAGTGCCGGTGCGGCCTGCCCTCCTCTGGAACGACGTGCGGTCGGCACCGCAAGCGCGGAGTCTGGTCGACCGTCTGGGCGGTACCAAGGTGTGGGCCGACAGGGTGGGCAGCGTGCCGGGGCCGTCCTTCACCGTGACGAAATGGGCTTGGCTCACCGAGTACGAACCCGCCGCCGCTCGCGCCACAGCTGCTGTCCGTCTGCCCCACGACTACCTCACGGAACGGCTCTCCGGGCTCGGCACGACTGACCGCGGCGACGTCTCGGGAACGGGTTGGTGGGCGTCAGGGACGGAGCAGTACGACGAGGGCATCCTCGACATGGTGGGCCTCGACCCGGCCCTTCTACCGCGTGTCGCGCGGCCGGGCGAGGTCGTCGGAACAGTGCGGGGCGACGGCGAACTGCCCTTCTCCAAGGGCACGCTGATCGCCCCCGGCACGGGTGACAACGCGGCCGCCGCCCTCGGACTCGGACTGCGCCCCGGCACGCCCGTGCTGAGTCTCGGCACATCGGGCACCGTCTACGCGGTCTCGGAGCACCGTCCGGCGGACCCGAGCGGAACCGTCGCGGGATTTGCCGACGCGCGCGGCGCCTGGCTGCCACTGGCTTGCACCCTCAACTGCACGCTCGCCGTCGACCGTGTGGCCGAACTGCTCCACCTGGAGCGCGAGGCGGTCGAGCCGGGCAACTCGGTCACGCTCCTGCCCTACCTCGACGGCGAACGCACCCCGAACTTGCCCCACTCCTCCGGTCTCCTGCACGGCTTGCGGCACGACACGACACCAGGGCAGTTGCTGCAGGCCGCGTACGACGGAGCGGTGCACTCACTGCTCGGCGCGCTGGACCGGGTCCTCGACCCGGACGCCGACCGGTCGTCACCGCTGCTGCTCATCGGAGGCGGAGCACGCGGCGCTGCCTGGCAGCAGACAGTACGACGGCTCTCCGGGCGCCCCGTGCAGATCCCGGAGGCCCAGGAGCTGGTCGCGCTCGGCGCGGCTGCACAGGCAGCGGGCGTGCTGACCGGCGAGGATCCGAGCGCGGTCGCGCGACGCTGGGACACGGCCCGAGGTCCCGTGCTCGACCCCATGGAACGGGACGAGGCAACGCTGGCCCGGATCTCCGGGGTACTCTCCGACGCGGCGCCGCTCCTGGACCGGGCGCCCCGTGGGAGTGAGGGCTGACCGAGGCATGACCGCACCGCTGCACGACGAGCGCCGGACATCCTCCGGTGCGCGGCTGCCGGACACCCAGCAGGGGATGCGTCGGCGCAACCTCTCCCGGGTGATGCACACCGTGGCCGCACACGGGCCCCTGTCCCGTGCCGCCGTGGCCTCGCACATCGGGCTGACGCGTGCTGCGGTCTCCACGCTGGTGGACGAACTGATCCGCTCGGGGTTGCTGGACGAGCTGGGTCCGGAGCGCCCCGGGCGAGTGGGGCGCCCCGGGTCCGCCCTCGCCGTGAGCGCGCGGGGGCCGGTCGGCATCGGCGCGGAAGTGGGTGTCGACCATCTCGCGGCATGCGCAGTCGATCTGCGCGGAGAAGTTCGCGCCCGTGTCGTGCGCCCCGCCCTCAACCGCGGGCGGTCGCCCCTACCGGTGCTGGAAGAACTCATGCTCCTGGTGGAGCAGGTGAGCGCTGAGGCCCGAGCGGCCGGCATGACTCCCGCGGGGCTCGCGGTGGCGGTCCCGGGGCTTGTGGCCCGCGGCACACGGACAGTCGTTCGCGCACCCAACCTGGGCTGGCACGGCATCGATCTGGGCCAGCTCGTCTCCACCGAGATGCCGCTGACGGTGGACAACGAAGCCAATTTCGGCGCGCTCGCGGAACTGTGGCTCGGCGAAGGGACCCCCGACGACTTCCTCCATGTCTCGGCGGAGATCGGCATCGGTGCCGCGCTCGTGGTCGACGGGCAGGTGCTGCGAGGTACACACGGCTTCGCCGGCGAGCTGGGACATGTGCCCGTACGGCCGGACGGTCCGGCCTGCCCCTGTGGGGGGCATGGCTGTCTGGAGCAGTACGCAGGTGAGGAAGCCGTGTTGCGAGCGGCGGGCCTGGACCCTGGTGCCGAGCGGAGTGAACTGCTCGCCGAGCGTGCTGCCGCAGGCGACGCTGCGGTACACCGAGCGCTGCGCAGAGGCGGGGAGGCCCTGGGCATCGCTCTCACCGGTGCCGTGAACCTGCTGGACCCGCGGGCCGTGGTGCTCGGCGGGGCGCTGTCGCGCCTTGCGCCGTGGCTGTTGCCCGCTCTGCAGCACGAATTGACGGACCGCACGGCAGGCCGGGCTTGCGGAGTTACGGTCTCCGGTCTTGGCTCGGATGGCCCGCTGCTGGGCGCGGCGCACTCGGTGGCGCGAGCGGTGCTCGACGATCCGGTGGGCGTGAGCGCGGGTGCCGGGGCGGGGCCGAGCGCGGGGACAGGTCGATAGTCGGCGGTTGTCGATAACCGTTGGTCGGTCGGTATTGCGGGGCCTGACCCACGCCAGCTGTGGGGGCGGGGCTGGCCACCCCTCCCCCGATCGGGTGGCGGAGATATCCACAACCACGCGGCTATACACAGATCAGAACCACCGCCTTCCGCCTCAACCGGCAAGCGACGTACCGTAATTCACGTGAGGCCAGCCGTCCCCGCCACCGAAGCTGAGACGGCGTCACCGGCGCAAGCGGCCCTCGCACCCCGAGGAACACGTGCAACCACGACGGCCCGATCGGCCGAGCGGATGGCCCACCGGCCAGAGTGGAGCAATACCGAAATGAGCGAACCCCGAGTCCTGACCCTGCGACCCGAACCGGGCGAGTACGCCTGGACCTTCGGCGGCGCCCCGCCCGTGGCCCGCATCGCTCCGGGCACCATTCTCGACCTGTTCACGGAGGATTGCTTCGCCGGGAGGGTGCGCTCGGAGAAGGATCTGGTCTCCGAAGTCCGCGAGTTTCCGTTCCTGAATCCGCAGACGGGTCCCTTCTACGTGGAAGGAGCGGAGCCGGGCGACACCGTCGCCGTGCATTTCGTGTCCATCGAACCTGCCCGCGACTGGGCGGCTTCCACGACTGTCCCTCTGTTCGGCGCCCTCACATCGACCCACTCCACCGCTTCGCTCCAGGCTCCGCTGCCGGAAGCCGTCTGGATCTGGCAGCTGGACCGGGCCCGTCGCACGGCGCGGTTCAGTGCCAGGGACGGGGACTTTCACATCGACCTGCCCATGGACCCCATGCACGGGACGGTCGGCGTCGCGCCCGCGAACCTGGAGGTGCGCTCGGCGCTCGTGCCCGACGCGCACGGCGGCAACATGGACACGCCCGAGATGCGCGCCGGCGTGACCTGCTACCTCGGCGTCAATGTGGAAGGCGCGCTACTGAGTCTCGGCGACGGGCACGCCCGGCAGGGCGAGGGCGAGACGTGCGGGGTCGCCGTGGAGTGCGCCATGAACACCGTGGTGATCGTCGAGCTGCTCAAGGGGGTGACCACACCCTGGCCGCGACTGGAGTCCGACACCCACATCATCTCGACCGGGTCGGCACGGCCGCTCGAGGACGCGTTCCGCATATCCCAGCTCGACCTGGTGCAGTGGCTGGTCCGTGACTACGGCTTCAGCGAGATGGACGCCTATCAGTTCGCAACCCAGACCGTCGAGTCCCCGGTTGCCAACGTCTGCGACACCAACTACACATGCGTGGCCAAGATCCGCAAGGAATGGCTGCCGAAGCGGGAAACTCACCGGGGGCTGCACGCGCAGCTGCGGGAATCGGCCGCCACGCTGCCCCCTGGATCGACCTCGTACACGTCCTAGACCCAGCGCCTTTCGGCGGGGGCGACACCCTACCCACCCCCTGTCCGGCGCTGCTGCTACTGCGATGTGATGGCCCACCCGAACCAGGGCGCCATCGGTGCAGTTGATCCCTCAAGTACAGCGCCAGTCCAGCCGTTCCCCCCACCGAGAGGCAGGCAAGTCATGGACCAGGCAAGACGCTTCCCCTCCCGACGTCGACTGCTGCAGGGCGCGGCCGCCGTCGCCGCGCCCGCGGCTCTCCTGCCCGCCGTCCGCGCGACCGCCCAGACACGTGCGGTCGACTATCCCCTGGCCGAATGGAAGCCGGCGAGCAGCTCCAACTACACAGCCGCCAGTCGCCCCAGCACTTATCCCGTCGACTACGTGGTCATCCACGTCACACAGGAGACGTACGCAGATGCCATCGGCATCTTCCAGAACCCGGCAAAACAGGTCTCGGCCCACTACGTGGTGCGTTCCAAGGACGGCCACATCGCCCAGTGCGTACGGGAGCGCAACGTCGCCTGGCATGCGGGCAATTGGACCTACAACACACGCAGTATCGGCATCGAGCACGAAGGGTGGGTCGACAAACCCGAGTACTTCACCGACGCGATGTACGAGCAGTCCGCAGCGCTGACCGCCGCCATCTGCGCGAAGTACGGCATCCCCAAGGACCGCGAGCACATCATCGGACACAGTGAAGTTCCCGGAGCGGACCACACGGACCCCGGCCCCTACTGGGACTGGACGCGCTATCTACGCCTCGTCAACTTCGCCTGATCACGATGGTGGCTGCGGGACCGCCAGCGTAGGGAAGTCGGTGGCTCGTCGATCTCAGGGCCCACTGGCCCACCTGCGTACCGCATCCTTGTCGGCTCACGGTTCCGGGGCGACGATGGCAGCACCGCATCGCCGTCCCGGGAGGCCATTTTGACCGAGCCGTGGGTGGCCTTGGAGGCGGGCGCTGACCCGGCCGAGCGGACGAGGATGCTTCGTCGGGCGCATGCAAGGTTCACGGAGGCAGGGACGATTTCCTTGCCGGTGCGTTCAGTAGTGGCCGACTCCTGGCGCAGGTCGGCCAGGGCTCGGGTCAGCCCAGAGGCGGATGGCGCGCCGGTGGAGCTGACCGACGGTGACCTCGGCACCTATAGGTCGGAGCATCCGCTGGCGCGGGTAATGCCACTGTTCCGTGAGCTGATAGGTACCTTCGCGGCTGACGGAGAGCACCTCCTCGCCGTGTGTGACGCGCAGGGCAGATTGTTGTGGGTCGAGGGCCATGCGCTGACGCGGCGAAGGGCCGGCAGGATGAACTTCGTGCCAGGAGCGCGGTGGGCGGAGTCCGCCATGGGGACGAACGCACCGGGGACGGCGGTCGCCGTCGACCGACCGGTGCAGGTCTTCACCGCCGAGCACTTTACGCGGCAGGTCCAGCCGTGGACGTGCGCGGCGGCCCCCGTACACGATCCGCGCACGGGGCGGCTGGTCGGCGCGGTGGACATCACGGGTGGGGACGGTCTGGCACATCCGCACAGCCTGGCGTTCGTGCAGGCTGTCGCACGTTCCGCGGAGTCGCAACTTGCCCTGCTGGCACCACCGGTGGCTGCCGACGAGGCCGTGGAGCTGGTTGCCCTCGGCCGGGATGAGGCGCTGTTGATCGCCGGTGGGCGCAAGGTTCGGCTCAGCCGGAGACACAGCGAAATCATCGTGCTGTTGGCCCGTCACCCTGAGGGGCTGACCGGGGACGAGTTGTTGTGCGCGCTGTACGAGGACGAGTCTGTGTCGCAGGTGACGTTGCGGGCCGAGATGGCCCGGCTGCGGCGGATCCTCGGGGCCGAGTTGTTGCGCTCACGGCCGTATCGACTGGCGGCGCCCGTCGAGTGTGACGTCGATGTCGTCGAGCGCCGCCTAGGAGCGGGAGCGGTGACGGCGGCTGCTGCTGCGTACGCGGGGCCGCTGCTTCCACATTCGCAGGCCCCGGCCTTGGTGCGGATGCGCCGACGACTGGCCGATCAGGTGCGGGCGGCACTCGTCGACCGGAATGACCCGGACCTGCTTGCTGACTGGGTGCGCACACCGTGGGGGGACGACGATCTCACGGTGTGGCGGGCGCTGGCCGCGCTGCGTCCGACCGCGCCGGTACTGGCCCGCCTGAGGGAGCTCGACGCCGAACTTGCCTCGCCGGGACACGGGTTCGCGTAGCCGACGGGCGGATGGTGGCGGCGTGTGAGCGAAATACACCGGCACCGGGACGGCGCACAGCACGCACGTGATGCGCCGCGCGTGGCGCGCCGCCTATCGGAAAGGGCTCTGCCGCACCCGCCACCCAACACCCCGCACCCCGCACCCCGCACCCCGCACCCCGCGGATGCTTGCAACGTCGATGCAACCTCCGTGCTCCTAGCCTCCGGGCGAGAGCTGTCCGACGGCGGGCAGCCTTTTCCGGGAGGCCAGCCACCATGACCCGTTACGCAGCGCCCGGCGCCGAGGGCGCGATCGTCGGCTACCAGTCGCGTTACGACCACTTCATCGGCGGCGAGTACGTGGCGCCCGCTCGCGGCCAGTACTTCGAGAACCCGAGCCCGGTCAACGGCCGTCCCTTCACCGAGATAGCCCGGGGCACCGCAGAAGACGTAGAGCGCGCCCTCGACGCGGCGCATGCGGCGGCGCCCGGCTGGGGGCGCACCTCCGTCACCGAACGCGCGGACGTACTGCGGAAGATCGCCGACCGGATGGAGGCCAACCTCGAACAGCTCGCGGTCGCCGAAAGCTGGGAGAACGGCAAACCGATCCGCGAGACCCTGGCAGCCGACATTCCGCTTGCCATCGATCACTTCCGCTACTTCGCGGGGGTCATCCGCGCGCAGGAAGGTTCGCTGAGCGAGGTCGACGAGGACACCATCGCGTACCACTTCCATGAACCGCTCGGCGTCGTCGCGCAGATCATTCCGTGGAACTTCCCGATCCTCATGGCGACGTGGAAGCTGGCGCCGGCGCTGGCCGCTGGGAACGCCGTCGTCCTCAAGCCGGCCGAACAGACGCCGTCCTCCATCCACTACTGGATGAGCCTGGTCGCCGACCTGCTGCCGGCGGGGGTCGTCAACATCGTCAACGGGTTCGGTGTCGAGGCGGGCAAGCCACTGGCCTCCAGTCCGCGCGTCGCCAAGGTCGCGTTCACCGGGGAGACGACGACGGGGCGGTTGATCATGCAGTACGCCTCGGAGAACATCAAGCCGGTGACGTTGGAGCTGGGCGGCAAGTCGCCGAACATCTTCTTCGACGACGTGTGGGCCGCGAACGACGACTTCCGGGACAAGGCACTCGAGGGTTTCACCATGTTCGCCCTCAATCAGGGAGAGGTGTGCACCTGTCCGTCGCGGGCGTTGGTGCAGCGCGGACACTACGGCGAGTTCCTGGAGGCGGCGATCGCGCGCACCGAACAGATCAAGGCCGGGCATCCGCTCGACACCGACACCATGATCGGCGCACAGGCCTCCAACGACCAGTTGGAGAAGATCCTCTCCTACCTGGACATCGGCCAGCAGGAAGGCGCAAAGATCCTGACGGGAGGTCAGCGCGTGGATTACGACGGCGAGCTGGCCGGTGGTTACTACGTCCAACCCACGATCTTCGAGGGCGACAACCGCATGCGGGTGTTCCAGGAGGAGATCTTCGGTCCGGTCGTCTCGGTCGCGTCCTTCAACGACTTCGACGACGCCATCAAGATAGCCAACGACACGCTCTACGGTCTGGGAGCCGGGGTGTGGACGCGTGACATCAACACGGCGTACAGGGCGGGCCGTTCGATCCAGGCGGGCCGCGTGTGGACGAACTGCTACCACGCGTATCCGGCCCATGCGGCGTTCGGGGGCTACAAGCAGTCCGGTATCGGCCGCGAGACGCACAAGATGATGCTGGAGCATTATCAGCAGACGAAGAACCTTCTGGTGTCGTATTCGCCGAAGAAACTGGGATTCTTCTAGGCAGCAGAAAAGGGCGCCTGACCAGGCGTTTCACCTGTCAGGCGCCCTCCCTGGGCGCACCTTAGGCCGTGAGGGGGATCGCGAGGTAACTCCCGATATCTCCCACTACTATCTCGCCATTGACCAGCTGTTCCGGGGCATTTCCGGGCCAAGGCCCGGCTCATGTGCTCTTTACGTTGCGGTCCTGCCCCTCCCACCTGCGCATCGAGTCCTCGAACAGACTGCTGGCGTGATTCCGCGCCGCGGCCAGAAACTCGCCGTAGCAGCGAAAGAGAACCCTGGATGCTCTGCCCAGCGCGGCGCACACACTCCGCGGGGTCGACACCGGAGGCAAGCCAGAACGAGGTCCCTGCGTGGCGTAAGATCGTAGGGGCCTATCGCCAACTCAAGGACAAGTTCATCGAGAGTCAATGCCGCCTCACGCGCACGCCCCCATGTGACGTTGTACGCGGAGGTATCGACGTAGTTCCCCGCGCCATTGCGGAACAGACGCCCATCGGGTGCAACGCCGAAACTCTCTATGTGCTCACGCAGCATGCGCACCACCACAGGCGGGATGGGCACGGGCCTGGTCGTCTTCGCCGCCCGTCGCTTCAGTGAGTTTTTTCCAACGTCAGTTTGAGCATGTCAGGTGCAGCGTGAGGACGGCGTGGACGAGGCTGGTGATGCGGCTGGTAGAGCATCGCAGTTTGCGCATGAGCCGCCAGGTTTTGAGGGGGGCCATGGCCTGTTCGACGCGTGCACGGCTCTTCGCGTGTGAGCAGTTGACGGTCCGCTGACCAGGGGAGAGAGTCTCCCAGCGCCCTCAGTAGGGAACTCGCACGGTGCCGTCGGCGCCCCGGTAGCCCTTGTCGGCCCAGCATTCCACCCCGGGCCCCCGCCAGGGCACCGATGATGCCGTGAGTTCGCGCGGCCTTGATGTCGTGGACAGATCCGGGCAGCGCGGGCGAGGCCACAGCAACCGTCCCGCCGGTTCCGCAATCGCCTGCACGTTCATGCCGTGCTTCTTGTGTTTCCCGGATTAGACGGGTCGGTCGGCGGCGATCCGGTCGATCGGAAGCAACGTACCGTCCAGGATCAGGAACGGCTTGCCGGAGGCTGTCCTCACCGCCTCGGCGAGGGTTGGAGCCAGAGCGGCCAGGATGTCGACGGCCTCGGTGATGTACCGCTAGGCGGTGGTAGCGCCCACGCCGAATCCGGCTGCGAGCTGGGCGTAGGTGTATGGCCGCGTCGTAGACGAGCCAGCACGAGCAGCGCCTGCCGTCCGGCGGCCAGTCGGCGCCATCGTGTCACTTGCGCAAGACGACGTGCGGTCAGCTCACGGGTGAGGAAGCGCAGAGCGGAGGTGGACAGATCGACCCCGGCTGGGTGGACGAGCATGCGGAAAGCTCCTGGCAGGATGGCTTGGACTCGACACGCACCCGGCTACCAGGAGCTTCTCTACGCCCGGACCCCGCCCTCACCCCAGTGGCCCCGCTCCGCACGCAGGTTGAGGAAACCCCAGTGGGTGGTGGCGTGAGGGAGCGCGCGCGGAAGTGTTCGGCGCCGATCACGAGCGCGGGGCGGTGATCGAAGCGACACCGATCCCCTTCGTGCCCGCCTCGTGCCCGGCTACCTGCGAGCCGGGCACGAGCCGGACTCGGTCGAACTTGCGGCTCAGGGCCGGATCGGACCCCCCTCAGTTGTGCTCAGCGGGAGCGGTATCGGCCGGGGGCCCTGCTCCCAGGAGCGCGAGGAGCCCGGGGAATCGCTTCTCGATGTCCGCGCGTCGTAGTCGGACGCCCTTTCGGTTGCCGTAGTCGATCTCGTCAATGAGACCTGCCTCGCGCAGGACCCGGAAGTGGTGGGTCTGGGTCTGCTTCGAGATCGGAAGGTCGAACGAGTTGCAGCCCCGCTCGCTGTCGCTGCGGTCGGTGGCCAACTCCGTCATCACCGAACGACGGTGCTCGTCGGCGAGGGCACGGAACACCGCACCCAGATCGAGTGCATCGGCCTCCGGGCCGTCCAGGTTCCTCCCGGCCATGCGGCACCTCCTTCAGGTACGAGTTGCATCGTACCTGAAGGGCATGCTTCCCTAAGGTACGAAATTTTTCGTACCTGGATCCGGTTGCACCGCCCCGTGCCGCCGCGTCCCCCAGACCCGACCCGGCACTCGCCGCGGACCTGGTCATCGACACTCCGAGAGGTCATCGTCATGAAGAAGCCCGAGGTGCTGATAGTCGGTGCCGGAATCGCAGGGCCCGCACTCGCGTACTGGCTCTCCCGGAACGGCTACCGGCCGACGGTCGTCGAACACGCCCGGCAGCTGCGCTCCGGTGGCAGCGCGATCGTCGTGAAGGGGCCCGCGATCCCGGTCGCCGACCGCATGGGCATCCTCCCGCAGCTCCGCGAACTCGCCACCCGCAATCGGTCGCTGACCCTGCTCGACCCCGACGGCAGACGAATCCTGCAACTCCCGCTCACCTCGGACAAGGCGCCGACGGTCGAGGTGACCCGAGCCGACCTGTCCGAGGTGCTCCACCGGTCAGCGCAGACCGAGGCCGAGTTCTTGTTCGACGACACGGTCACCGCTCTCCACCAGGATGAAGGCGGGGTGGACGTCACCTTCCGGCGGTCCGCGCCACGGCGCTTCGACCTGGTCGTCGGAGCCGACGGGATGCACTCCACCATACGGCGCCTCGTATTCGGCCCCGAGCGACAGTTCTCGAGCGACCTGGGCCTGTACGGCGCGACCGTCCCGCTG
This sequence comes from Streptomyces sp. NPDC041713, assembly GCF_055591085.1. Taxonomy (NCBI): domain Bacteria; kingdom Bacillati; phylum Actinomycetota; class Actinomycetes; order Kitasatosporales; family Streptomycetaceae; genus Streptomyces; species Streptomyces sp. NPDC041713. Next base: position 129,440 of record NZ_JBVIZY010000008.1, on the reverse strand, counting down.
GAACCCGACGCCATCGAGGACCCGACCGAGATGACGATGCTGACCGTGCCGAACCGGATGCTGGTCCTCCACCCCTCGCGCACCACCCCGCTCGCTATCTTCACCTTCCGGACCGCACAGCCGGCGCCCCACGACCGCAAGAACATCGCCCTTCACAAGCAGACCGTGGCCGACGCATACGCCGACGTGCGGTGGCGGGCACCGGAACTCGTGGCAGCCTTCCTCGACCACCCGGCTCCGTTCTTCGACCCCTTGACCACCGTCAGGGTGCCCTCGTGGTCCCGCGGACGGGTCGTACTGCTCGGAGACGCGGCGGCGGCGACGGCCCTGCTGGGTGACGGGTCCAGCATGGCGATGGCGGGCGCGTACACCCTCGCAGAAGAGCTCGCCGCCCACCCTGGTGATCACGCCCGCGCGTTCGCCGCCTACGAGTCGCGGCTCCGTCGTGAGGTAGGTCCGCGGCAGCGACGCGTCGGTCTGCTCTCCAGGCTCATGGTGCCCCGCACCCGGCCGGGCCTCGCGGCGCGCAACGCGGTGGGCCGCGCGGTCGGTCGCACGAACCCGATCGCCTCTCGCGAAGCCACGAACCGGTAGACCGGGCCCGCACCGTCCGCTCACCGGTCGGGGCGCAGCTCCGCGGCAGCTCTCAGCCCGGTCGGCGCCGCCATGTCCGACGAGCCCGGCTCGAGTGGCAGGTCATCGCCGATGCGGCAGGTCCACTGCTGTGGGCCTCACCCACCGTTCCCGGTGCTTGCCACGACAGGGGGCTGCCGGCGACTACGCCCCCGCGACGCGGAGGTGAAGTGCTGGGCGGACAAGGCGTATCAAGGCGGCGACAGCATCACCCCGGGGCCCTTCCGCAACCTGCATCTCAAGCTGCGGCGACGTCGGCGAAACAGCACCCACGCCAGGATCAGCTGCCTCGGCGAGCAAGCCATGGCCGCCCTGAAGGGCTGGTGCCTCCCCCGGGAACTCCGCTGCAGCACCAACCGAGTCAGCGCCACCGTGAAGACCATCCCCGCCCCTCGTCACGCCTCACCCTGAGGTTGGAAAAGGCTCAGTTTCAGGTCCGTCGGACCGCTCACACTTCGGGCGCCGAGAGATAGCCCTCGTGGTGGAGGTGGATTATCCATGCGGATGACGCACGTCGTCGCTATTCGGACCACGATCGAGTCATGTCGGTCATGCGTTTCCTGGACGGGACAGTGCGTCCCGTCCCACGTCGAGCAGTCTTCCTCCACTGGAGGAGATGGGCCGGACAAGCCGCTGCGGCAGGGGGGCTTGTTCGCGGTACCCAGTTTCGTCTGGGCGACGGGCAATACTTTCGGCGCGCAGTCGACGGTATCGCCATTGTTGGTGAAACTCGCTCGCGACAGAGTGCCATGGTTCCTGACGGTCCTGGTGATAACTGGCTTCCTGAAGCTCTTCGGGCGCTGGTCGGCATCGGCTTGACGCGACCGCCTTCACCGCAACCCTCAAATGTCACCGCAGACTCGCCAAGTCAAATGACGTCTGCAGCCCCGCCTCCTGTGCGCGGCGCCAACGGCACGAGGGCCTGGGTCACCACGATCGCAACGAGTTCAATGCCGCGCTCGAATTCGTGCTCAACTGGTTTGCCGACCAGGGTGTGACAGCGTTTCGCCAGGTGCCGAACGCCTACCTCGTCGAGATCTCGTCCGTGCTGGGTGCTGTGGAGAGTTGTAGCGCGACCACCCGGCCAGCTGCTTGAACGGGGCATATATGGCGTCGATACGAACATCCGGAATTCGAGAAGTAGCGTGATAGGGATGCAGGGTGACGAGGGCAGATCGAGGTCGGAGGTGACGGGGAGGGGATGGGCCGTGGCACGGTGGCGGCCCCACACGGAGGGTCTGTCCCGTGCAGGTGACTGGGTGCTGTAGGCGGTCTGCTGGTCCAGGGCCGTCCGGTCCCCGCGTAGCGTCAGCCGTGTGGGCGAGTGGTCCAGGGTTTGGCGGCGCGTCCGCGGAGCTGTTCTTCCCGCAGGCGCGCGTGGGACCGCCGGCTCGACCCGCAGGAACCCACAGCATTCGATACACCGGGAGTGCGCTCTCAGGTACGCCGAGCCCCGCCCCCGAACAGTCGCGGTCGTATCCGCAGCACCGTCGACTCGTTGATCTCGCTGCGATGCGAACGATCCGCCCGGGCCCGTGGGACCGCGGAAGACGGGCACGCGAAAGTACCACTGTCAGGAGCACACCCATGACATCAAGCCGAGTGCAGGAGCCCAAACGGCCTTCGTCTCGAACACTCCCGCCGGCGACCGTGGCGCGGCGCCTACTGCGCTCGTCCGCCACCCACTCCTACGACCCGGACCAGGACATCGACTGGACCGCGCCACTCGATGAAGAGCTCTGGTTCCTGTCGCCGGAGTTGGTCTCTCTCTACGGCACGCCACTCTGGCAGGAGATGGACGAAGGCCAGCGCAGAGAGCTCTCCCGGCACGAGATGGCCAGCTACTTCAGCGCGGCCTGGTGGCTGGAGCTCGCCATTCTGCGCATGTTTTCCCGCTACCTCAACGGGCGCGACCCCATGGATCCACGCACGCATTACGCCCTCACCGAAGTCGGTGACGAAACCCGGCACATGCGCATGTTCGCTCGGCTGCTCGACGTGTGCGGGTGTCCGTTCTACCCGCCGCCGCCCAGGGTGCGTCGCTTGTTTCCCGTCGGTGAACTGCTCTTCCAGGACGTGAGCACCTTCGCCCTCGCCCTTGTCTTCGAGGAGTCGGCCGACCAGGTACAGCGCATCAGCGCTCGCGACGACCGCGTGCAGCCTCTGGTCCGTCAGGTGTTCTCGATCCACGTGGCCGAGGAGGCTCGACACGTGAGCTTCGCCCGGGCCGAACTCCGCGAAGCCGTCCGGGAGGCGTCGGCCGCCCGCGTCGCCTTTCACCGTGAACTGACCGGGTTCGCCGCCGCCCTCGGCGCGCCGGCGCGCATCAGTCCCCGGGTCTACGAGGAAGTGGGACTCGACACCGCTCAGGCCGTTCGCCAGGTGCGTGAAAGCCGTCACGCCAAGGAGACGCAGGCCAGGCTCGGGGAAAGCCTCATCCCCTTCCTGGCCGGGATCGGCCTCATCACCGGCCGCCAACACCACTGGTGGCGCCGGTCCGGCCTCATGTTGTAAGTGAGCCGGAGCCGTTCGTTGGCCGGGGCTTTCCAAGGGCCGGGCAGGAGACGGCCAGGGCTGCCCGGTATCCCCGGATGTCCTGGTCCAACCGTCCTGGTGGGCGCCGGGCGTCACCGGCGCAGGGCGCGGTCGATGCGTTCGGCGACGCCGCTCAGGTTGCCCGCGGCCATGAACTCCATGAGCCCGAGCTCGCAGCCGAAGGTCTGCTGGAGGTGCACCTTGAGTTCGGCCGCCATGAGTGAGTCGAGTCCCAGGTCGGCGAGTCCGGCCGAGCAGTTCACACGATCGGGCGTGGTGTGGAGTGTCGCGGCCGTCATGTTCCGCAGAGCCTCCGTGATCAGTGCGAGCCTCTCCGCGTCGTCGCCCGCCGCCGCGAGTCGATGCCGCAGATCCGCGGAGGCTTCGGGAGCGGCTGCGCCGGCGGTGCGCCGGAGCTGCGTGCTGAAGCGGGGGCGGGTCAGTGAGGGGAGGATGCCGACGAGGCGCGCCCATTCCATGACGCCGATCGCGACGGCCGCCTCCGTGCCGCGGCCGAGGTGCCGGTCGAGTGCGGCCATCGCGGTCCGGGGGCTGATCAACCCGATGCCGGAACGGGCGATGGTGTCGTCGAGCATGGTCCGGGCGACGTAGCCGGTGTCACTGATTCCGCCCCAGCCCAGGGCCAGCCCGGGCAGGCCCTGCTCTCGCCGCGTACGCATCAGGCTTTCGAGGTGCAGGTTGGCGCCGGCGTAGGGCGCCTGGTGCATGTTTCCGATCAGAGCCGCGACGGAGGAATAGGCGACGAAGAAGTCCAGCACACTGTGACGGCTGAGCTCGTCCAGGACCTCAGCGCCCCGTACCTTGGCCGCCAGCACTGCGCGTACCCGGGGGGTGTCGAGTTCGTCCAGGGGGGCGTCGTCCAGTTGCATGGCGGCGTGCACGACGCCGCGCACCGGCCGTCCCTCCCTCTCGGCCTCGTCGAACACGGCTGCGACGGCGGCACCGTCGGTGATGTCGGCCGCGTGCGCGGTCACATCCACACCCTGCTGCTGTAGTTCGTCCAGCAGTTGGGCGGCTTCGGGGGAGGCGGCCCCGCGTCGTCCGATGAGGGCCAGGGACCGGGCGCCGCGCGAGGCGAGGTGGCGGGCGGTGGCCGCTCCCAGTCCGCTCAGCCCGCCACTGATCAGGTAGGTCGCCGTCGGCTGGAGCTCCGGTACCCCACCGGGACGGGTGAGCATGATCGGCTCCGTCGTCGGGAAGGTGATGACGACCTTTCCCAGATGGCGGGAGTGGCGCAGGGCGGACAGGGCGTCGCCGATGCGGCCGGCGGGGTAGGTCTGGTGGGGCAGTGGCCGGTAGACGCCGTCCGTGATACGTGCGGTCACCTCGGCGAAGGCGGCGGCCGCCGTGTCGGGGGTGTCCGCGATGAGGCGGGTGATGTCGACGGCGAAGTAGGCGAGGTTGTTGCGGAACGGGGAGAGCAGCAGCGGGCTGTTGCCGTAGATGTCGCGTTTGCCTAGTTCGACGAAGCGGCCACCGGGACGCAGGCACTCCAGGCTGCGGCTGACGGCCTCACCGGCGAGGGAGTTGAGGACGACGTCGACGCCTCCGTCCGTGTGTGCGGCGACGTCGTGCGCGAAGGTGAGGTTGCGCGAGTCGAAGACGTGCTCGACACCCAGGGCACGGAGGAGGTCCCGTTTGGCGGGGCTGCCCGCCGTGGCGATGACGTGGGCGCCGATGTGACGGGCGTGCTGCAGTGCGGCCAGTCCGATGCCGCCCGCTCCGCCGTGTACCAGGACGGTCTCTCCCGCTGTCAGGCGCGCGCACCGCTGCAGGGAGTGCTGGACGGTGAGGTGGACCGCGGGCAGCGTCGCGGCCTGCGCGTACCCCATGGTGTCGGGAACGTGCCCGGTCTGCCGCACGTCCACGGTGACATGGGAGGCCAGGGTGCCGTGGCCGAAGGCGTAGACCCGGTCGCCGACGGCTGGGCAGGTCACTCCGGGGCCGACCGCGACGACGTCGCCAGCACACTCCAGGCCCAGTCGCGGGCCACCGGGATGAGCCGGTTCGGCATCGGACGGGAGCAGGCCCTGGGCGAGCAGCGCATCGCGGTAGTTCAGGGCGGCGGCCCGGACACGCACCACGACCTCGCCCGCCCCGGGGCTGCGGTCGGATGTGGGTACCCAGGCCAGAACCGGTGTGCGGCCGGGGCGTTCGAGGTGCAGGCGGTAGCACTCTTCCGGGCGGACGGCGGACTCCGGTGGCGCGCAGGCGGTCACCCGTGGCACGAATCGACCGTGCGCCGTGAGCACCACCTCGTCCTCGTCGGCGAAGGCGAGGAGTTCGCTGGTGAGGCGTTCGGCATCCTCGGCAGGGGTGTCTGCCGCGTGCAGGGCGATCCGACGTACGGTCAGGAGCGGTCGCTCGTTGGCGAGGACGCGCCCGATGCCCCAGGCGGCGGCGTGCAGGGGGGAGGTCGGCGCGCTGGTCTCGGGGGCCGGGAAGAGCCCGGTGGGACCGGTGACCAGCCAGAGGGCGTAGGTGCCGTCGGGCGCCGGCGTGCACAGGCCGGCAGCCGTCTTGATCAGGTCTGCGTACCGGGCGATACGGTCGGTGGAGTCCTGCCCATCGTCGTTGGCGGGCTCCGGCAGGAAAACGACCGCGCGGGCCGGGCCGGGAGCGGCCTGGGGCGCGTCCAGGACAGACGTTTCCGGGCCGGCCTCCGCAAGGCGCGCCATGGCCCCCGAGCTTTCCAGCACCTGACGGACGTGGTGGGCCACCGGATGTCCGCCGGTGTCGGTCACCAGCAGCCAGGTCCCCGTACCGACGCCGGCGGGCACGGGCGTCTCCGCCTGCCGCGTGGAAGCGACCTGCGCCGGGGCGGCACGGCGGGCCAGGAACAGGGAGTAGTCCTCATCGGCCTCGGCCTGCCCGGCACCTGTCCGGCTCACCTCCTCGAAACCGCAGCCCGCCAGCACTCCGGGCCAGGTGTCCCGGGACAGGAGTGGTCCCGTGCGCAGGTCGGTGTCTGTGAAGGACCAGAACTCCTTCAGCAGACCGAAACAGGGGCCCAGGATGTCCTCGTCGTGGCTTTCGAGGGCCATCAGGTGCCCACCAGGTGCCAGAAGGCCGGCGATACGGCTGCACGCGGCACGTACGTCGCGGGTGGCGTGGAGCACGTTGGCGGCCACCACGAGGTCGAAGCCGCCGGTGTCGAACCCCTGGGCCGCCGGATCGGCGTCGAGGTCGAGGGTGCGGTAGGTGAGGAAGTCGTGGTCGGCGAAGCGGGCCTGGGCGCGTGGGAAGTAGCCGGCCGAGACGTCGGTGTAGACGTACTCGGTGAGGTGGCCGGGCAGCAGCGGAAGCAGGTGGCCGGTCAGGCCACCGGTACCCGCGCCGACCTCCAGGATCCGCAGGGGCCGTCCCTCGGGCCAGTCGCGGAGCATGCGTTCCAGCAGGAGTGCGGCGAAGCGGCCGTGCAGGCGCAGCTGTGGACTGTCCGTGTAGAAGGCTTCCGCAAGGTGACGGTCGGCTTCACCGAAGAGCAACTCGCGCGCGTCGGTGCGTCCGGCGAGCACGGCGGTGAGGTGGGTGCCGCACCGGACGTAGACGGCGATGGCCGTGATCCAGTCGGGGAACCGGTCGGCCAGGCGCCGGGTCAGCGCCTGGGGTTCCGCCCGGCCGGCCGGCCGCCACCGCGGCTCGCGCGGGTCCGCCGCGTCGACCCGTTCCAGCAGGCCGGCTCGCTCGGCCAGTCCGGCCAGCAGTCGGGTGTACGGCAGGTGGTGGGGCCGCACGCCGGCGGCCAGCAGTTCGTCGGCACCGAAGGACCCGCCGTGCGGAAGCAGTTGTGCGAAGGCCTCCGCCGCCCAGTGCCCCACGGCGTGCTTCACCTGCGGGGCGAAGGCGGAATAGCCGTCGGCGTTCTCCGCCTCGGCCAGCGCCCGCTGCTCCTCGGTGGCGGCCAGGACCTCCCCCGTCGCGGGCCAGGGACAGCACTCACCGACAGGTCCGCGGTGGCCGCCCGCGGCACGCAACACCTGCGTCAGCTCCTGCGGCCCGGCCGGGTGCGCGGCTGCCGCCTCGACCCCGCGCAGGCGGCACCCTGTCAGCTCGACGCAGAGGGTGCCGTCCTCGGTGGTGACGCTGATGTCGGCCACCGCGTCCGGCCCGGCCAGTTCGCGAAGCCGGGCGTGCACGAGTCCTTCCGGGGGCGGTTGCCGCCACACCCGGACGGTCGAGAAGCCGGTCGGCAGGAACATCCGTTCGCCGGCCGTTGCGGCGAGCAGGGGCGCCAGCGCCTGAAGCGCTCCGTCGAGGATCACCGGGTGTGCCTCGAAGGCAGAGCAGTCGGCGATGTGGGGCAGGCGGAGTCCGCCGAGCACCTCGGCATCGCCCAGGCACGCATGGGTGAGAACCTGAAACCCGGCGCCGTAGGCAAGTCCGGCTCGTCGCGTGCCCTCGTAGTGGGAGGCGGCCTCGACGGTCGGCCCGGAAAGGCGTGCCCGCACCGCGGTGGTGTCGAGCGGTGTGGGAACCGGTGCCAGACTGCGCCGGACCCGCCCACGGGCGTGCGGTGTCCAGTCCCCGGCGGCGCCCCTTCGCGAGGCGAAGCAGACGATGCCGTCATCCGGGGACAGCGACGTCTGCACGGTGACGGTGCCCGGGTCGTCGGGACCAGGAAGCGTCAGCGGGCGCAGAATGGTCAGGTCCGTTACCTCGCAGCCGGTGCCCCAGGCGGCGCGGCCTGCGGCGAGAAACGCTTCCAGGTAGCAGGTACCGGGCAGGACGACACTGCCGTCCACCTCGTGGTCGGCCAGCCAGGCGAGGCGGCTGGTGCCGAGGTGCTGGTGCCAGGACGGTTCGGCGACCGCGGCACGCCGGCCGAGCAGCGGGTGCACCAAAGTCTTGTCCTGGGGGACGGACACCCACCAGTCGGGGTTGCCGTTGTAGCAGCGCTCGCGTTGGAACGGGTAGGGCGGCAGCGACACGACGCGGCTGCCCGCGGGGAAGGAACCCATGGACCGGTCGCCCGCGGCGATCAGACGGGCCGCTCCACGGCGCACCGAAGCGACGGCGTCCTGGTCACGACGGCACAGTGCCACTGTCGCATCGGCACCCACCAGTCGGCGCAGGTAACCGGCGAGCACGGCGTGCGGCCCGATCTCCACGAATCGGGTGCAGCCGGAGTCGGCCAGGGTCCGTACGGCGTCGGCGAACAGCACGGGCTCGCGCACATTGCGCCACCAGTATCCGGCGTCGAGCAGCTCGCCCTCCGCGTGGCCGCCGGTGACGGTGGAGACGAAGTCGCACCGGTGCGCGGCGGGACGGAGCCGCCCGAGACGGTCGGCCAGTTCCTGGCGCACCGCGTCCATGCTCCTGCTGTGGAAGGCGTAGTCGAGGTCGAGTTCGCGGAAAAAGACCTCGCGGTGCGCGAGTTCTCGTCCCAGTTCAGCCAGGGACGCGGCATCACCGGCGAGCGTGACGTCGTGACCGCTGTTGACGCCGGCGAGTTCGATGCGTCCGTTGCGGGAGGCCAGTTCCTTCCGTGCCGCCTCGGGACCGAGGCCGACGGCTGCCATGCGTCCCGTCCCCTTGGTGAGCGCCTGAACGGTGCTGCGGGCCACGACGACCCGGCACGCCTGCGCCAGGTCCAGGCATCCGCTCGTGCAGGCCGCCGCGATCTCGCCGACGCTGTGGCCCGTGACGGCGTCCGGTTCGACGCCGTACGACGCCAGCAACCGGACCAGTGCCATCTGCACGGTGAAGAGCAGGGGCTGTGCGACCTCGGTGAGGTGGAGCCGCGGCGCGCCGGCGGCGAGCTCGTCGATGACCGACCAGCCCAGCAGCGGTGCCATCTCCGCGTCGACGTGGCGTGCCGCCGCGGCGAAGACGGGATCGTCACGCAGCAGGTCCACGGCCATGCCCGGCCATTGCGCACCGTTGCCGCTGAACACGAAGGCCAGCTTGCCCGGCCGAGCTGCCACGTCGATGACCGCGCGCTCGCTCTCCCGCCCCGCGGCCACGGCGAAGAGGGCGTCCGCCGCTTCGCCGGGAGTGGTGGCCAGCACGGCGGCGCGGTGTTCGTGCCGGCGCCGCCGCCCCGTGGCGGTGTGGGCGATATCGGGGAAGTCCGCGTCCTCGGTGAACTGCAGGTGTTGCGCGAAGCGTTCGCACGACGCCCGCAGCGCCTCGGGCGTTCGGGCCGAGACGACGACGGGCAGCGGCCGTTCCGCGCCGTGTCCATTCTGGTCGGACCGGCCGGGCCCGTCGTTGTCCGGGGCCGCCAGCACGACGTGCGCGTTGGCCCCGCCGAACCCGAAGGAGTTCACACCCGCGACGGGGAGACCGCCGCCTCCCAACGCCTGCGGGCGGGTGACGGGCCGCAGGTTGAGCCCGTCGAAGTCGATGGCCGGATTGAGTTCACCCGCGTGCAGCAGGGCGGGGACCTCCCGGTGACGGAGCACGAGGAGCGCCTTCAGCAGGCCCGCGATGCCGGACGCGGCCTCCAGGTGACCGATGTTGGTCTTGACCGACCCGATGGGGAGCGCGCCCCGGCTGCGCCCGGTGCCCAAAGCCCTGCCAATGGCCAGCGCTTCCAGAGGATCGCCGACCGGGGTGCCGGTGCCGTGCGCCTCCAGGTAGGACAGGTCGTCGGGGACCAGCCCGGCCCGGTCGTACACCTCGCGCAGCAGTGCCTCCTGGGCGTCGCTGCTGGGCAGCGCGAGCCCGGGCGTACGGCCGTCGTTGTTGGTTCCGCTCGCCACGATCACCCCGTGGACGCGATCCCCGTCCGCGCGGGCGTCCGACAGCCGCTTGAGCAGCACCAGCCCCCCGCCCTCGGCACGCACGAACCCGTCGGCGTGCGCCGAGAACGCGCGGCACCGGCCGGTCGGCGAGAGCATGGACGCCGCCGAGAACCCGGTGAAACCTTGGGGGTTGAGCAGGACGTTGACGCCCCCGGCGACGGCGGTCCTGGCCCGTCCGGCGCGCAGGTGTTCACATGCCTGGTGGACGGCGGTCAGGGCAGAGGAACAGGCGGTGTCGACCATGACGGACTGCCCGCGCCAGTCGAAGAAGTGCGAGAGCCGGTTGGCGACGATGGCACCGGCCATCCCGGTGACCGTGTAGGCGTTGCCCGACTCGGGTGCGCAGGACTGGAGTTCGCCGTAGTCCCGGCTGGAACAGCCGATGAACACGGCGGTGTCGGTGCCCTCCAGCTCGCCGGCGTCCACGGCCGCGTCGTCGAGAGCCTCCACCGCCATCTCCAGCAGCAGCCGCTGCTGCGGGTCCATCCGCGCGGCCTCCCGCGGGGAGACACCGTGGAAGTACGACGTGTCGAAGCCCGCGATGTCCTCCAGGAAGCCGCCCGCGGCCGTGTACGACCATCCCGGCCGGCGTGCGGTATCCACGAAGTCACCGGCGGGGAAGCGGTCGGCGGGTACCTCGCCGACGACGTCCCGGCCCGCGGACAGCACGGCCCACAGATCGTCGAGAGTGTGGATGCCACCGGGTAGCCGACACGCCGCTCCGACGACGGCCACGGCTTCATCCGACCAGAAGGGCAGGTGCAAGGACACGAAACGACTCCGAAGACGTGCAGGGGCAGGAAGGAGCGACGGTGTTCTGTCGGCGGGGAGGGCAAGTACGGTCAGACGGAGTCGACGACCGGCAGCGAGAAGCCGAGCGCCCCGCGGAGGAACGCCGGGTCGATGGGGCCCGGCTCGTCCAGCCCGGGTGTGGCGGCGAGAGCGCGGGAGCGATCGTAGGTGCGCCGGTGACGGCAGTAGCTGAGGAATCCGGTGAGATGGGTGGCGATGTGCCGCTCGGCCTCCGTGGCGCCCTGCGGCTCATCCCCGACACACTCGATACGCAGGCCCGAGTACTGCTGCTCCAGTACGGAGAACAGGGCCTCGATCGTGATGTTGCGCCCGTGCACCACGTGGAATGTCCGAACGCCTCCCGTTCCCTCGTCAGGCGAGTCGTATCCGATCCGGATCATCGCCTCCGTGGCATGACGGTCGGGAACGATGTTGAGCGTCGCCGTCGGCGAGGCGGCCAGGCGCAGGTGCACCGGCGGGCCGTCGGACCGCTGCGCTGGAATGCCGGGGGCGCCGCCGCGCGCCACGGCCTCGATCATCGAGCCCAGCACGGACAGTGGATGACCGGCCGCGGCGCCCGGCTGCGGTCGGTCCGTGGCGACGATCCCTGGCCTCAGCACCACGGCCGACCTCCCGTGCCGGTCGGCCCATTGTCGTACTGCTCTTTCCGCTTCGAACTTCGATGCGTCGTAGTGCGTCTCGAATCCGTACTCGTCCGACAGGTCGTCCTCCATGACGCGTCCGTCGGGGCGTGCCCCGGCCACAGCCATGGTGCTCAGGTGGACGAACCGGCAGTGGGCCGACGTCAGGTCCATCAATTCCAGCATCCTCGCCGTGCCCTGGACGTTGACCCGGAACAACCGGTCACGCTCGCCGGTGAGGGCGATGTCCCCGGCGCAATGCCACACCGCGTCCACCTCCCGGGCGATACGAGCGTAAAGCGCCGGAGAGAGGCCCAGCCACGGTTCGGCGACATCACCACTCACGCAGCGCAGCCGACCGGAACGGCTCGCCCCGGCCGCCCCGTCGCCGAGCGTGCTCAACGCGTCGAGCACGCGACCACGTAGCAGCGCGGTTGCACCGCGGCCCAAGGCGATGACTCGTTCGTCGCGAGTGGTGAGCAGGGCATGAGCGACACGGGATCCCAGGTACCCGGTGGCGCCGGTCAGCAGAACCGTCACGACGCTCAGCATGATCTATCGGTGCACATTGAGTCAAAACCGTGTGTAGTCACATGATTACGAATCTGATCGACTGTTCACGGCGGTGACGGCATCGCGCCACAGGCCGGGTAGATCCTGGGCTTCGGGCAATGCCTCGTCGGCGACGATCCCGCACCGCAGCACTCCAGCAGCGCGGGTGAAGGAGACGTAACACAGGCGACCCCCGAAGAGGTCGCACACCAGAGACGCCGCGCTCAACCGCCCATCGAAGCAGGTGAACCGAGAAGGCAGGGTGATGCTGCTGGCCAGCACGGGAGCCGCTGTCCGGCCGAGGGTCATGCCGGTCATGCGGCGCCCGAGTGCCGGCGGAAGGAGTTCCAGTGCGAGACGCGAGGCGTCCCGGACCCGGTGGGCGCGCACGGCCTGTGTCTGCCCTCGGACGCTGTGGACGGCCTGCCCCAGGTCGGGCAGCCCAAGGGGAAGTCCGACATGGTGGGCGGTGACCCGGGAACCGACCGCGTACCGCTCGCTGTCCTGACGGACGGACATGGGTACCAGCACCGCCAGTTCCCGAGGGTCGGGCAGCGCGCCGGACACCGTGCGGTACCAGTGCCCGAGCGCACAGGCCAGTCCGGCCAGACACACGTCGTTCACGGTGGCATCGTGCCGAACCGCCAGCTCACGCAGACGGACTTCGCTCACGTCCGTGTGGATCCAGCGGGTGCGGTGAGCCGGCGTCGCGCGCAGAACCGGCCATGTCCCGTCGGAACGCAGAGCGGTCAGGAATGACTGTCCGGCGAGGAGTGCACCCCTCACCGTGGGTACCGCGGCCCGGTGGGGCCGTGGCCCAGCGGTCACCTGGTCGGACAGAAGGTCGAGCATGACATGCGCGGCACTCGCACCGTCCTGGAGGGCATGGTGGACGCGGTAGACGATACGGAACGTCTCCCGGCCGGGGGCATGCAGCAGCCAGACGTCCCAAGGCGGGTGCGGGTATCCAGCGAGCGCCTGGTTCATCAGAGCGTCGGTCGCCTCGGTCAGTCCGCCCGGCTCCGGGCAACAGACACGCGTCCGCACATGCGCATCCCCGCTCAACGGCTCCGGCTGCCTCCTCCACCGGTGCCGACCCGGAGAAGGAGGCAGCAGTCGCAGCGACGTGAGCGAAGCCGCCCGCCGAAGCACACGTTCGACCAACCTCTCGGGGTGGGGGGCCCGCCCCTCGAAGTCCAATACGTAGCCGCAAGTTGTGCCGGTCCCCAACAGGACTCGGTCCACGGGCCCGGCGACAGGAGCTGGGTGCGTTGTCATGCGGTGCCCACGCTCACCCTGCCCGGGGCAGGACGGAAGGCGGTTGCCGCGCACCTCTCGCCATCGCCACGGCTCTCATGTGACACGACGAGCGGGCACGCCTCGGTCTGATCGCCGAGAAGGCCATCGCGCATCCGTGCACATGCTGCAGACCATCGCGGGCCGCCATCACCCATTGCATCCTCCATATACAGAACACCGGGTAACGCTGCTGAGCCGCCTCTTCGGCAGGAAGCCCACCACCAGAACCCGCTCCGGTCAGATTGCTTCCGACCGGACAGACAGGTGGCTGCACCGACGTCCTCGCGCGGGAAGCCACCAGTTGGCAGGACCGAGTGCCGCCATCACGGCCGGTACCAGAACGCCCCGGACCAAGACTGCGTCGACAAGTGCCGCAAGGGCCACCCCTGCCCCGATCATCTTGATGACGGACACGGAGGAGGCGACCATGGCTGACGTGGAGATCGCCACGGCCAGCGCGGCGGACGTCATGAGTCGCCCCGTGCGGGCGATGCCCTCCACCACGGCGGCCCGGTTGTCCGCAGTGCGCTGGTACTCCTCGCGAATCCGCCCCAGCAGGAAGACCTCGTAGTCCACCGACAGCGCCAGGGCGATGGCCAAGGTGAACAGCAGCAGCGAGATGTCAAGTGTCCCCGTGACCGTGAATCCGCCCAGGGTGCCACGAGCCTTCCCTTCCTGGAAGACAGCGACCACCGCTCCCAGACTCGCGCCGAGACTGACAACGGCCACGGCAAGCGCCTTGAGGGGAGCGACGACGCTGCGGGTGAACAGCGCCAGGAGGAGTGCGAGCCCCGCGGCGAGCAACGTCACGGCCCAGGGCAGCGCCTCCTTGGCTGCAGACAGCGTGTCCTCGACCTCGGCGGCTCGCCCGCCCACCATGACCGGCCCCGGCGCAGGAACCGCCCGGATTCCCTTGACCAGAGCAGCGGCGCTGCTGCTTCCTGCCCGCACGGTTGTCGCAGCGGCGAGGACGGTTCCCGCTCTGGGCGAACCAGCCGCCACCCGCACGTCGGCCACGCCTGGAACGTCAGCCAGCGCGTGCCGGTACCCGGCCAGCCTCTCCACTGGCACCGACCCGGACAACACCACCGGGACCACCTGCTCCGGCGCGCCGACGAACTCGGCTCTGACCCGTTCGCCGGCGGACGCCACAGGTGAAGAAGCGGGCATCACGCGGTAGTCCATGATGCCCAGCCGAGCGTGAACGAAGGGCCACGCCAGCATCGCCAGGAGCACCACGGCAACCCCGCCGGCCACAGCCCACCGCCGGGTCACCAACTGCGCCGTCCGGCGCCAGAAAGGGCTGCCCTGGCCGAGCCTGGTGCGCCGCCAGCGGCGGAAGGGGTCACCACTCTCGCAAAGCGGCCCCAGCAGGACCACGCAGGCAGGTGTCAGCAGCAGCGCTGCAGTGGCCGATAGGAGCGTGACCGTCACCCCCGCCAAGGCGAGCGCCCGGACCAGAGGGACCGGGATGACAGTCGTTGCGGCCAGGCACACCGTGACCGCGGCGGCGGAGAAGACCAGCGAGCGTCCACTGGTCCGGACAGCGACGGCCAATGCCTCGACACGGGACGAGCCGTTGGCGAGTTCTTCCCGGTACCGGGCGAGGAGAAACAGCGTGTAGTCGACGGCAAGGCCGAACCCGATAGCAAGAGCAGCGTTCACCGCGAACGACGAAATGTCGACGAACCGCGCAATTCCACCGAGCAACGGAATGGTGCAGGCCACCGCGACCCCGGCGACCACCACCGGCATCAGAGCACTCACGAACGAGCCATAGGTGACGAGCAGCAGCACGAACACAACGGGAGCGGCCAGCAGTTCGACACGCAGCAAGTCGTGCTCGATACGGCTGTCCACGCGGCCCAGCGTCCAAGACGGCCCGCCGGCCTGGACCGTGGACGCGGGCACCACGGCTCGCGCCCGCTCCACCAGACGGTCGGCCGTCTTCTCCCGGTCGTGTACAGATCCCTTCAGCCTGGCCAGGACCAACACGTCAGCGCCGTCACGAGAACGCAGCCACGACTGATCCCGGCTCTCGCCGGACCACACGGCGCGCACGCCGGACTCGTGGGAAAGGGCAGCCGAGACGGCCTGAGCAGCCAGCACCGCCTTCCGCCCGCTCCGTCCTGGACCGGTGACCGTCAAGACCAGATCAGCGGGCAAAGCCCCCAGGCGCTCTCCCGCGTGCCGCGCTCGAACCGCCTCCGTGTTCTCGATCACCGTCCCGTCCCTGCCGAACGCGGCGATCGAGACCGGCATCAACCAGGCCGCACCGGCCACTAGAAGCACAGCCCCAAGCGCTACCCATCGCGCGCGCGCCACCGACATGCGGGCCACCATTGCGCCACTCCTTCACGGATCTGATGTTCGCGTCCGTCAAGGAGAACGGCGGTAGCCGCTTGAAGTTGCTGGCTGGACAGCGAGAGTGCACGGTCGGAGTCCTACGATGGTCGGGCTCTCTGATGTTCTGTGCCGGCGAACCCTGAGCGTGTGTCATCCAAGTTTGATCGACAGGGTGCAGGGTCAGGGACCGTTGCGGCGAGCAGACGCCCGACACGACCGTCACCGGCGGGTCCTGGGAAGGAAGGTGGGCGTCAGCCGTGCGGCGCGTCGGCCTCTTGCTGGCGCACTCCGGCGCCCTCTCGTTCAGTGACTGAGGTAGTGGGGTGTTTCCGTGAGCCGCCGAAGTCTCTGAACTCTCGTGAACTGTGAAGGGTGAACTGCCCGTTGTGCTCTTCCAAGTGCAGTGTGGCCTTGTCGTCCTCTGCGACCGGCGTCGGCTCGACGAATACGAGGTGGTCCTCGGCGGCGTAACCACTCTGCTCGGCACGGCGCAGGCACTCCGTCGCGAAGCGGCATCGCCCACCCCGGCTGGGCCGTCGATGAGCAGAGTCGACACACCGCCGCTGACGGATCCCACGTCACTTTCCTCTTGCGTCCGTGCCCGGCCCCGGGGCGGAGTCGTCCCGGGGGGCCGGGTCGAGCGTGCACCAGCTGCTCTTCCGGGGAGCGGAACGGTCCGAACGGGCCCCGATCGGCTGATCGTGAGCGCCACCTGGTCCCTACGGAACGCGTCACCCCACCTCGCGGGCCGCCCCCTCGCCCCCCGACTCCTGGACCCACCGCTCGGTCACGGCCAGTGCGGCCGCCATGATGCTGAGCTGGGGGTTCACCTCCGGGCAACTCGGTAGAACGGATCCGTCGGCGATCAGTACCCCGCGAACCCCGCGCAGTCGGCCGACGCCATCGGCGGGGAAACGGTCCGGGTCCGCGCCCGCCGCGACCGTGCCGGTGGGGTGGAAGGCCGACAGGTGGAGCCCACGTACCGTTCCTCCCGCCAGCGCCTCGTCGAGGGCGGCGAGGTTCCGCACGCGCGGCGCGGACGCGATCCCCGTCAGTACCTCCTCGGCGCCGGCGGCGAACAGTACCTGGCCCATGGCCCGGACGGCGGCCATCAGGCGTCCCGCGTCCCGGGGATGGACGTCGTAGCGAATCAAGGTGCGGTCGCGGCCCAGGACTCTTCCGGAAGCACGGTCCGCGATCATGGCTCCCAGCGTGGCGAGCCGCCCGGCGTCCTCCAGTTCGCCCCTCAGTTGTCGGCCCACGCCCGGAAGGACGAAGCTGCTCATGCCCGGCGGGGTCGCGGTGGCCTCGATCAGGACACCACTGCTGTGCAGTTCCTCGACTCCGACACTCTGCAGCACCCCCTGCCATGCGGTCACCTGTCCCGGAAACCTGCCCGCGACACTGGTCGCCGGATGGACGCTGAGGTTGGCGCCGGTGCCCGGATGGGAGCCCAGCCCCGATCGCCGCAGCAGTGGTGGGCTTTGCAGCGTTCCGGCTGCCACCACCACGAGAGGGCTGAGGATTTCCAGTTCGCTGCCGTCGGCCCGGCGCACCACCACGCCGGCGGCCGCACAGCCGCCAGGCCGGTCCTGGTCCACGAGGATCCGTCGTACGCGAGCACTGGTCACGATCTGTGCGCCCGCCGCACACGCGTCAGGGAGCACGGAGAGCTGCACGCTCTGCTTGGCGCCGGTCGGACAGCCCACGACGCACTGGCAGGAGCCCTTGCACCCCGGCGCGTTGCGGCGCAGTGGAGCGGCCTTCCACCCGAGCTCCCGCGCGCCGGCCAACGCGAGCAGGCCGTTGTTGCCGAGTACGTCGAGGGGCTGGGTCGCGACGCGGAGGGTGCGTTCGACCTCGTCGAGGTGCTCGGCGAAACCTTCGGCGAGAGAGCAGCCGTACCGGCGCTGCCATCGCTGGACCACGTGGGCGGGAGTGCGGTAGCACGTACCGGAGTTCACCACCGTGGTTCCTCCGACGGCTCGGCCGGTGGGGAGCAGGAGGGGCGGACGGCCGAAGGCGGCGGTGGCGCCGCCGTCGCGGTAGAGAGCGCCGAACCGGTCGAGTGGTGTGCGTCGTCCGAACGAGGCGGTGGTGTGGTGCTCCCCCTCCTCCACGACGACAGTCCGCAAACCGGCTCGGGCCAGCGTGCGCGCGGCGACGGCGCCGCCCGCTCCGGAGCCGATGACGACCACGTCCGCCGTCGTCCGCGTGGGCCACTCGGTGGCCGGTATGCAGTTCAGCGGTGGATCGCCGGCCGCGTCGAGCGGCCCCGGATCCCCTGTGTGCCCCAGCATTCGTTCGGTACCGGCGGCCAGCAGCACGGGTACTTTGATGAGGTCGAGCAATGCCGCGACGGCCGGCCGGCCGACCAGGGCGCGCATCACGTCCTCACGGCTGTCGGCATCCAGCGCGCCGAGGCTGCGACCGGTACGGGCGAAGGCGTACGCCTCGACCGCCGCGGCCCCCACGTGTAGGCCGGCCCGGGCCGGCACGGGCATCGCTGCCAGGAGGGTGTGCAGGCGGCGCGGCACCTTGTCCGCCCATCCCGCGTCACGCTCGTCGGTCCCCAGCAACGCTGCCACGACTCCGGAGGCGATCACCGGCCGCCCACCTCGGCATGCGCTGTTCCGGCCAGGACCCATGTCCGCTCGTTGCGCCACCTGCCCCACCAGCGTTCGACGGTGATCTCCGCGTCGGCGCGTTCGCTGTTGCGGCACACGTTCGTACTGCCGTCCGGGTCCTGGTATTCAAGGGCCAGGGTCCGGTCCGGGGGTTGCGTGACCCGCACCCGGATGCGTCGCGTTCCGGCCCGCCCACGCACGGTCCACTCCGGTGTTCCGATGTCGGCGCGGAACCTGCCGAGGCCGACCCAGCCGAACGCCGACCGCTCGGCACGCCGAGGCCAGGTCCGAGAGCCCTGGCGCAGCCGTAGGAACACCAGAGGCGGCAGACGGCGCAGGACGGGCCGGGTGGACACCGCGGCGACGATCTCCAGCACCCCGCCGCCTTCGAGTTCGGCATGCAGCCAGGCCCAGCGGCGTGCGTTCCCGCGACCATAGATCCGGGCGGTCGCGCCGGGAGCACCGGCGAGTTCGATGGTGCCGCCGGGATAGGTGACGGTCCCTTCGTACGTGGAGCGCGCGGCCGGCAGCATGTGTGCCGCCGGGAGCACCTGCCGTCGCCACGACCACTGCGGGAAGGTGAACATCGCGCCGTCCGCGGCACGTTCACGGATGTCCCAGGCGAAGTCCCCCGCCTCACCGGCCAGTCGGCCTCCACGTGCGACCACGTCATGAGAGATGAAACCGTCGGTGGTGCCCTGCCACGGCTCCGGTCCGAACCTGGCGTGTGACACGGCACCTGCGGCCGGAAAGGCGGCTATCCAGCCGTGGACGTAGGCCGCGGAGCCGTCGGCGGGTGAGACGAGTTCGTGGTGCAGCCACAGCCCTGCACCGGTCGCGGGGTCGCTGACGGACGTGTACCAGACCTCTATGCGGCCCGGCTCGCCGGCCCAGCGCGGGGCGTGCGGGTGGGCGGGAGCCCCGGCCCTAGGGAAGCGGACGCTCCGCAGGAAGGGAAGCAGCCCCGTGGCGACCGAGAAGCGCAGGGTCCCGACGCCGGCCCGTGAACCGTCGTCCTCGTAAAGGGTGAAGGGCATGACGGTCATGGAACGCAGCGGCCGCAGTGCGGTGATGGACTTCCAGCCGTCCAGGGAGAGCTTGCGGCCCGCGACGGTGAACCCGAGCCGGTAGCGGATGCGGCGGCGAGCGAGCGGGGATATCTCCAGCTCGCCCTCGGCGCCCTCGTCGTCCGCCCGTCCCTGGATCCTCACCCGCCCGGACAGGGAGGCACGAGTGGTGGCGGCCAGCCGTACCAGAGTGTCGGATGTGACGGTCAGGTCCAGTCGCACCGGCCGGTCACGGTCCTCCCCGTCGAGTCGGACGGTACCGAGCAGCGTCTCGGTGAACGAGGTGCCGCGCGCCGTCATGCGAGGTCTTCCAGCATGATCCGCGCCGTGGCGGTGAGATACGCGTCGGCGGCCGCCCGCGCGCCTTCTCGGTCCCCGGCAAGGACAGCCCCCACCAGAGGGGCCAGCCGATCGTGCGCTGCGGCCGGATCGGTGAAGGCGCCGGCCAGGGCCGATCGGACGGGCAGGTACGCGTTGAACAGCGTGTTGGTCAGCAGGACGTACACCCGGTTGCCGGTGGCTCGGGCCAGTGCTCGGTGTACCTCGGCGTCGGCGAGCTGCACGGCGTCCACATCTGCGGCCACCCGCACGGCATCGAGCAGATCGGCCAACGTATCGCGGTCGCGCCCCGTGGCTCGGTCCGCGGCACGCTCGGCGATGAGCGTGCCGACTCCGCGCCGCACTTCGAAGACTTCCTCGATCCAGTCGGAGCTGTGACGTACGAGCATGGGCAGCAGATCCGCCCCGCCGAGCCGAGCGTAGTCACGGACTCGGGTCCCGACCCCGTGCCGGGTCTCCAGCAGTCCCGCCTGCAAGAGGCGGCCGAAAGCGTGCTTGAGGCTCGTGCGGGTGACTCCGTATCCGTCGGCGAGTTCCCGCTCAGGAGGCAGATAGCCGCCGATGGGGTGCTTCCCCGTGAAGATGTCCTCCCGGAGACGGCTCTCCAGGACGTCGACGATGGTCTCGCGGGGCAGTGTGTTCATGGGCCTTCCCTGATGCGATCCGTCAGTGGCTGAGTGGCTGAGCCACACCACCACGCCGGGCAGGCGCATGTCAATGGATCCGCACTCCCAATGGCGGCGCCTCGCTTCCTAGTTGAGCGCCGGCACCCGCACCTGCACCACCTGAGGCCGCCCCCTCACCACCAACGGGCCCAGGTTCAGCCTGTGGCGGAGAACACCGGCGGGCTGGGGCTGCTCGGCCGACGACCACGGCGGGCCACGGCGTCCTCAGCCGCGCAGAACCGGCCCCGGGTCGCTTCCGGGGTGCCGTCGACCCGCTCCGCACGGCGGTCGGCGCGCGTCCAGATGAGCCAGGGCGGCCACCGTCAGGGCCGATATCCCGGTCGGCAGCGCGGTCCGCACATACGGTGCGAACCTCGGGGAGTGATTGGGCGGCGGGCCGTGCTCCCGGTCCCGCTCCGCCGGAACCGGACCGGCGGCAGGCGGCGGTGCGGCGCAACCCAGCATCCAGTAGGCGCTCGTCACCCCGCTCCTCCCATGCAGGGAGTGCCCCGCGTCCCCGTAGAGCGGGAAGTCCTCGGTCGCCATCGAGGGCGGCGAAGTGACCACCCGTCGCACGCCGAAGTGGGCTTCGTGGGCGGCTCGCACGACCGCGGAGGCCGATGGATCGGGGGCGTTCACCGGAGACCGGGAGACGACGCGGATGTCCGGGTCGTTCTCGCAGCCCGAGGCCGCGCACTCCGCCCGTACGATCCTGCGGACCGCGTTCGTCATGCGGTCGAGCACGGCTTCGGAGAATCCTCGGACGGTGAGCCCCAGGGTCGCGCGCTCTGGCACCACGTTCACGCTGGTTCCCGCATGCAGGGACCCGACGGTGAGCGTGACGGGCTCGGCAGGGCCGGTCTCCTGAGCGACCACACCCTGCAGACGCAGGACGACGGCCGCGGCGGTGAGCACCGGGTCCACTGCCAGATGGGCGGTGGCCGCGTGCCCTCCGCGGCCGTGGACGACGATCTCCAGCGACACGCTGCCGGCCATCAGCGGTCCGGTCCCGTGCGCCACCAGGCCGGAGGGGTACGGCGCCGCGTGCTGGGCGAGCACCACGTCGGGAGCCGCGCAGCGGGTGTACAGACCGTCCTCCAGCATGGCCCGCGCCCCGCTGAGGGTCTCCTCCGCCGGCTGGCCCACGACCATCAGCGTGCCACGCCACCGACCCGCCGACCGGGCCAGCAGGGCCGCCGCTCCGGCCGCGGCGGCCAGATGCAGATCGTGCCCACAGGCGTGCATCACCGGGATCCGCCCGCCGTCGGGCCCGGGAACGGTCACCGAGCTCGCATACGCCAGCCCGGTGCGCTCCTCGACGGGCAGGGCGTCGAGTTCCGCGCGGAGCAGCACCACCGGGCCGTCACCGTTGCGCAGGACACCAGCCACTCCGTGGCCGCCGATCCCCGTGGTCACTTCATAGCCTTCTGACCGCAACCGCATACCGAACTCCCGCGCGGTCCGCTCCTCGCAGCCCGACAGTTCGGGATGCCGGTGCGTGTCGAGGTAGAAGGTGGTCGCCGACAACAGAATGTCTGGAAGGGATGTCAGCACGGTCTCGTAC
Organism: Streptomyces sp. NPDC041713; assembly: GCF_055591085.1. NCBI lineage: Bacteria > Bacillati > Actinomycetota > Actinomycetes > Kitasatosporales > Streptomycetaceae > Streptomyces > Streptomyces sp. NPDC041713. The sequence goes on along the minus strand of NZ_JBVIZY010000008.1, from coordinate 107,610 downwards.
CGATTTTTCTGATGCGGCATCAACTGCGTCCGTTCCCACGGCCCTTGTCGATGCCGTGTCGATCGGGTGGTGGAGGACAGAGGTGTGACAGCGGAATGACTGCGTCCGTGACAGCGGGGCCCGTTGGAATGGAGTCGTCAATCAACGACGGGCGGCACACCGTTGCGGCCGGTCCACAACCGATGGAGACGACATGGCACCGAAGAGCGAACTGGCTTCCCTCGCCCAGGAGATCCTCGAGCTGGAGTCCGAGACCTTCGAGATCTCGGACTACTCCGACGAGAGCGAGGTCCTCCTCGCCGGGTCGACCAGCTGCAGCAGCACCAGCACCACCAGCAGCACGACCAGCACCACCAGCTGCAGCGCCTGAGCAGTGACGCCGCGGGCGTCCGGGGCCGGGAAACCGGTGCCGGGCGCCCGTCCGGCGTGTTGCGGCACACCCGTCCGTACGGCATGTTCCGCCGGACGGGGCGCCGCGTACGCCCCCGGTGATCCGTTCCCGGTCAGGGGAAGGGGTGCGGTACACGACGGATCTCGGCGTCGGAGAGATCGGTTTCCCGCCACCCCGCCCGGCGAAAGGCGGAACGCAGTCGCGGCGTCCGCAGGGCACGCTGCCGGGACCATCCGAAGTCGATGGGCAGCAGCCCGGGCACGATCGTGCAGACGGTCCGCAGCCCGATGCGCTCCTGCTCCGGTGTCGTCTGGTCGACGACGACGACGTCGAACCCCGCGTCCACCAGGGCGTCGCGGCAGTGCCGTACGTCGTCGAGCAGATCCGGCCGGCCGCCGGTGCCGCCGCGCGTCCGTCCCGTCCCGTAGAGCTCCGCCATCGGCAGCGTGCGCGCGGGTGTGAGGTACTCCGGAGCGTGTCCGGCCATCTCGGGCAGCCCGAACAGCCGAGGGTGGTCGCTCAGGTTCCGGACGAGGGAGAAGTCGTTCGCCATCGCTTCGAGCGCGTCGTGCTCCTCCTGGACCTGCCCCGGAAGGTGCGGGATGTAGGTGAGGACCTCGGAGAGGGCCGCGCCGACGGCGAGTTCGGGTTCGAGCGCGGAGCCGGCGGCGAAGGAGAGCCTCCCGGGACCGCCGTCCCGGCGCGAGGCGAAGGCGGTGACCACCGGTACGGGCAGGTCGATCCGGTTGTCGAACGCGTGGATGTCGTAGCCGAGGAGCGCCGCACGGTCCACCATGCCCCGGATGACGGTGCTGTCCAGGGTGTCCAGGTCGATCCGGGGAAGTTCCGCCCGGCCGTACCAGGCGAGCAGGAAGGCGTCCCGCTCGATGAGTTCGAGGAGCCCGTGCAGCACGGCTTCCTCCAGACAGCTGCCGATGGCGCAGCCGTTGGAGCACTCGAAGACGAAGTTGTCGGCGGCGAGCCCGGCGCTGTAGTGGGCCAGCCGCGCAGGCACCAGGATCGGCCGTTCGTCCCGCAGCGAGTACCCCTGCACCCACGGGATGGCTGCCGCGGGATCGAAGGGGCTGACCATCGGGTCGTCCCGGTAGGTCTCCTCGCTGTACTCCCCGCAGTTCCTCGGGTCGAGGGCCTCGTCCGCCAGGTTGTCGTAGGAGTCCACCAGAAGCGGCCCCCTGCGGCGGCGATGGGTACCGGCGTACCGCTCGAGACCTTCGAGGAAGGCCAACCCCCTGCTGGTGGCGAAGGAGTTGGCCTGGCCGCTCCACGTCACGTCGGAGAGGCCCGCGTAGCCGCGGACGAACACGCTGCCCGCCACCGGGGAGGTGGTCGGTGACGTCACATTGATCCAGGTGCCGGCGCCGAGCGCGCCGCAGACGGGGTTGGCCAGCGCGAGGCTCGGCAGCTCGTAGGCGGTCACCGGGCGCAACCGGTAGGTGTCTTCTGCGGGCTTGGGCCGGGAGCGCAGCACGGGTTCGGTCGCCTCCGCCGCCGGGTGCAGGGGAGCGCAGGCCGGGCAGAGGGGTTCCGGCAGCAGGGGGAAGGTCCGGACCCGCAGTGTCTCCAGGTCGATCCGGGAGACCCGCGGCAGCCCCCGGTCTCCCGGTCCCCAGTGCCCGGCGACCTGCTCCGCCGGCGTGGCCGGCGCCAGGACGACGGCCTCGTACAGGTCCCACACCGCGTCCACGAGGTATCCGGGGAACAGCGGCCAGCCGGCCGGCGGTGTGCAGGGGGCCGGCTGCCGTCCCTGTGCCGCGGCGGCGTGTGGGGCGGCGAGTCGGGTCCTGCCGCCCGTCTCCAGGGCGTCCCGCTCAGAGCGGGAACGCAGCCGCTGCCAGCGCATCGCCAGGCACTGACCGCAGGCCTCGGACGCGCCACCGCCCCAGGGGCCGACGAGCACGGCCTGGGCCGTCAGATGAACGTTGGCCGCGCGGCGCAGCGCGATGTCCTGCCCTGCCGCAGTGTCGAGCGCGTCGGCCGCGCCCAGGGCCGCGACCCGGGGCGTTGGTGTGCCGGGCGGGCCGGCTGACGGGGAGGCGGCGAAACGGTCGGCCAGTGCCCGTTGCAGGGTGCGCCGGGCGGTCTCCAGTGGCGTTCTCGCGTCGTTCGCCGAGAGCGGGGGATCGGCTGCGAGAGTCGACGATTCAGTGTTCATGTTGAGTTGCTCCAGCGGAAGGTCTTGGCGGCGATCACGGAGAAGACGATCCCGAAGACGGCCAGGGCACCGCAGGACACGGCGATGCCCGCAAGGTCGTGGCGGCCGGTGAGCGCACCTGCCACCGCGTCGTTCATGGGACGCAACGGCAGGATGTGCGACACCGTCCGCATCCATGGCGGCAGGTACTCCAGGGGCAGGAACGATCCGGAGAGGAAGGCCATCGGCACCATCAGGCAGTTGGCGACCGCCGCGACCGCCTCGGGCGTGTTGGCGAGTGAGCCGATCACGGCACCGATGGCGAGGAAAACGGTGACACCAAGAATCATCACGGGGACGAGCAGCGGCCAGGGTCCGTTGATGCGCAGGCCCAGCAGAACGCCCACGGCAACGGTCAGCAGGGTCTGCCAGCCGGCGACCTGGAGTGCCACGGTGTAGCGGGCACCGAGCACGGAGCTCAACGGCGCCGGTGACATCCTGATCAGCCGCAGCAGGTCATTGTTGCGCCACTGCATGAGAGTGAAGCCCACACCGAAGACAGCGGCGTTGGCCACGCCCCACGACAGAACGCCGGAAGCGATGTTGTCGATGTACGCGCCGCCGTTCCCCGACACCTCCTGCCCCCGGTAGAGCAGCCCGAAGATGCAGAGGAAGACGAGGGGGAAGACGAAGGTGAAGAACCGCGCGGTCCAGTCGCGTGAGGCGGCGCGGGAGGTGGCCCGGGTCAGGACGGAGTAGGCGCTCATGAGGGGTCCCTCGTTCCGGTGAGTTGCAGATAGACGTCCTCGAGCGTCGTGGACCTGGTCCGGATTCCGTCCAGCCCTGCGATCTCGCCGATCTCCGCGAGAACGGGGCCGGTGCTGCGGGTCCGCAGGACCACCGCGCCGCCCTCGACGGTGACTTGCTCGACACCGGCAATGGCCTGCGCGCGTTCCACCGAGAGCCGCTCTGCCGGAACCAGGAGGCTGGTGGCGCCCGAGTGCTCGCCCACCAGGGCGTGCGGGGCTCCGAGGGCGACGACCGAGCCGTCGACGACGATGGCCACCCGGTCGCACAACGCCTCGGCCTCGTCCAGGTGGTGGGTGGTGTAGACGATGGTGCGGCCCATCGCCTTGAGCGTGCGCAGGGTTTCCCACAGGGCGCGGCGCGCCTGCGGGTCCAGTGCGGCGGTCGGTTCGTCGAGGAACACCAGCTCCGGCCCGTGGACGAGGGCGGAGGCGATGGCCAGCCGCTGGCGCTGGCCGCCGGAGAGGTCCTCGACCCGTTCCTCGGCCTTGCTCTCCAGCCCGACCAGGGACAGCGCTCCGTCAGCGGCGGTGGCCTCGCAGCCGAAGAGCCCGGCGACGGTGACCAGGTGCTCCCGGGCCGTCAGCCGGGGGAAGAAGGCGGACTTCTGCGTCTGGACCCCGATCCGCGGCAGCAGGGCCGGGTTGCGGGGCCACGGCTTCCGTCCCAGGACCGAGATCTCGCCGGAGTCCGCGATGCGCAGCCCCTCCATGATTTCGACGAGGGTGGTCTTCCCTGCGCCGTTGGGGCCGAGCACGCCGAAGAACTCGCCGCGTTCGACCTCCAGTGAGACCCGTTCGAGGGCCTGCACCTTCCCGTACCGTTTGCTGACGCCGTCGAGCATCAGGGCCGGTCCCGAAGTGGTGTCCACTCCGCTCACCTCATCCATTCGTTCCGTTGCTGCGCGGTGCTGCGGGTTCACCCGGGCTCTGCCGTCCTTCCTCGTGGCCGTGCGACCGTGGCCGCCACCATCAGTGCGAGCAGCACGGTCGGCACGACCGTGGCTGCCGCACCGAACCGGTCGGTCAGGAAGTGCCGGCACAGCAGCACCCCTCCCGTACAGGCGCCGAGGACCAGCAGCGCGGAGCCGATCGCGTAGCCCAGATAGGCGAGCCGGACAGGGCGGGGGTAGCCGGATGGGGCCGACCTGGCGATCTGTTGACGCTTCGTCAGCAATTGCAGGTACTTGCGGCTCTCGGCCGCATAGTCCGACATCCCCAGGACATGGCTGAGGATCTGGTAACCGTCCAGCGGGGGCAACGGGACCAGATTCAGCAGCGCCTGGCCGGTACCGGCCAGGAGCAGGGCCGCGGTGGCGTCGCGTACGGGGTGGCATGACGGCAGGAGAGCCCAGAGCGGGTAGAAGGGGAGCAGGAAGAGCAAGTTCGCCGCGGCGCCGGCGGCGGCGGTCGCCACCTGGTGACGGCGGCGCGGGAGATACATGTAGTTCTCGACCTCGCAGTACATGATGATCATGGGAAGCCGCCAGCGCAGACCGACCTTCGAGACGGATCCGCCGAACCAGCCGGCCACCACACCGTGCGCGAGTTCGTGCAGGGCGAGGCTCACCCAGAGCAGGACCACCACCGCTACGAGGGACGGCAGGTGCAGCACGGCCCGCAGCCCTTCCCTGCCGAGTTCGCTCCCCCGCAGGGCCATCCCGATCTCCATCGCGGAGACCAGCACCAGTGCGAGGACGAGGAAGAGCGGGGTCCGGGCGAAGCCGGTGAACCGGCGCAGGCGTTCCACGCAGGCCACCGGGTCGGCGACGAGACGAACGTCGCCCCGCAGGAGGGTGTTGCGCCGGTGCGCACCTCGGCGCCCGGCGGGCCGCACCGTCCCGCTGCCCGGCCGCCCCGGCGGCGAACCGACCAGGAGTCCGCGGCTGTGGAGCAGTCCGAGCATCCGCCGCCAGTGGGCCTGCGACAGTGCGAACCCGAACTCCCGGGCGTAAGCCTGCTCGATTTCCGCGAGACTTCGCGTCCCGTCGAGCCGCGCGATGATGAAGTGCTCCTTCACGCCGACGCGGAAGGCGCGCCCGTTGCACGGGTCCTTGAGCATGTGCACCCGGACCGCCCCACGCCGCAGGGCCGGGCTGATCAGGATGTCCGGCCGCAGGGCGGGCCGCCCGCCCGCGTACGCGACGCCCCCGGCGGGCCCGGGCTCATCCATCGCCGCCACCGGAGGCACTGGTCTCTTCCAGGGTCTCCCGGAGCGAGCGGCCGAGGATGTGCGCCAGGTACGCCTCGTCGCGGATGGTGACATGGAGCCGGTTGTTCGTCATATGCATGTACGGGGACAGCAGCCGCGGCAGCGCGGCCCGCGGGTCGGTGATCGTCCCGCCGGGGGCGCCGTCGCGCGGGGCGAAGACCAGCTCGCCGCGGAGCGCGAGAGCCGTGGCCCGCTCGCGGAGCTCCGCGCAGTGCGCTGCCCAGCCGCGCAGGAAGGACGGCAGATCCGCGGTGGCACCGTCGGCGATGCGGGTGCGGATGACCGTGAAGCGGTGGCGCAGCTGCTCGGCCATCCGGTCGTAGGTGCGGTCGTACTCCTGCGTCCCGATGAACCCGGTGTCGGGGAACGCCTCGTGCCAGAAGGTGTAGTAGCGGTCCAGGTAGTCCGCCAGCGCGTCCGGTCCGTCCACGAAGGTGGCGGCCATGACCATCATCAGCTGCGACGATGTGCCGAGCAGCACGGTCCGCAGATGGAGGTTCTTGGTGCGGAGTGCTTCGATGACCAGGTCGCTGGAGTGGCGGAAGTGCCACTCCGCGAGCTCGATCCCGGCCGGGCCGCCGTACTTGTCGAACTCGGGCTCGTACACCTCGCGGTGGCAGGTGTTGTTGGGCCGCAGCTGCATCCGGCCGTCGGCGCCGAGGAATCTGGGACGGTCGTCCTCGGGGATCTCCAGGTCGAACAGGGTGTTGTACAGCTCGTTGAGGAAACCCGGGCCGACCTCGTAGAGCGCGGGACGCGCCCGGAGGAAGCCCTCGACGGCCCGCTCCGTGCGCTCGCGCACCTCGTCGGCGGCCGCCTCGCTGACCGGCCGGAGCCGCAGACGTACGTGCGGTCCCTCCAGCCAGTAGTTGATGAAGAAGTAGCCGGCGAGCAGCCGGTCCGCCGTGAGCGAGTCCACCAGGGGTTTCACGCATTGGAGGAGGAGGGGCTGCGGATTGGCGGCGTAGAAGATGTGGAAGGCCTGCCAGGCGCCGGGCTCGCCGGTGCGCGTGGTCTGCGGCTGGTGCGTCGCTGTCATGTCAGGAAGTCCGAGTCGTGAAGGTCTCGACGGCAATCTCGGCCACATGGCGGCCGCGTCCGGAGCGGGCGGGCAGGTTGTCCTCGTCGGGGAGCATCTCCCTGAGCACCACGGTGGCCCCCGGGTCCTTGGCCAGGCTGTGGAAGGCGCCCAGCGACAGAGGGCTGTCGAAGTCGACGTACTGGGGCTTGGAGCCGCTCGCCCCTCCCTGGGTGAAGGAAGCGAACACCCGGCGGGGGATCCGGTGACCGCGACGCCAGCGGTTCCAGGCGAGGAAGGCCTCGTCCTCCGCCGTGTGGGGGGTCGGCAGGGGGAGGTCCCGGACCGTCGCCGTCCAGCTCCGTCGGCTCAGCACGATGGAGTCGTGGCGCACCCGCGGCCGGAAGGTCACCCCCCGGTCGGGCCTCCCCTCGGGCACACCGTCCCAGAGGTCGAACCGGGCACGGGAGGTGGGCGAGAGCAGGAGCAGCGTCCGCGGGATCTCGGGCAGCGCGATGGGCACCAGGTACCCGAAGTACAGCGGCACGACCGTCCGTTGCAGCCTCGTCGAGTGCAGGACGAGGCGGTCCGACTCCTCGTCGTGCCGGAGGCAGAGGTCGTCCAGGTGGATGCGGTTCTCCTCCGGCACCGAACTCGTCTCGCCCGGGCAGACGATCTCGTAGTCGGCCAGCCGCCCGTGCAGATTGAGGTTGCTGCTGACGGGGCCGCCGGTGAGTTCGGCGAACACCGTTCCCTCCGGTTGGAGTTCCCGAGCCGAACGGCGCAGTGCGTCGCTCAGCGACGGACTCCGGGCCCCGGCGTCCTCAGGGCTGCCGGCGCCGGCCGGCGGGTCGAAGCAGTGGGTGAAGCGACTGAAGGGGAAGGACAGCGCCCCGAAGGACTGGTTGAGCACCAGGAGCGGCTCCCCGTCCCGCGCGGCGGGTTGCAGGAAGTGTGTCTGTGCCGTGAATTCCGCCTTCTGGGGGCCCAGTTCAGCCGCCACTTCAGCCAGCAGGGCCGCATCGAGGAGGAGCTCGTCGTCACCGTCCTCACGACCGTCCCACGCTCGGCGCATGCCCTCGACGAAGCGTTCACGAGCCCGGTCCAAGGCGGTGATCGCGGGCAGCCCGAGCCAGTTCTCCTCGGCCAGGTGGTTGCCGTCGTCGTCGAGCCTCTTCCGGCGGGAGACCACGGTGAGGTACTGGTCGAAGAAGTCCTCGTGGAAGTCGTGGACCAGCTTCAGCAGGTCGTCGCACCGGCCGCCGCGGCCGTAGCGTGCGACGAAGAAGCCGGTGAAGGTGATGCGCTGCGCCAGGGTCAGGTCGAACGCAGGCATGGCCGCCTCCAGACGGCGCAGCGGGTCCGCGACCGCCTTCTCCCAAGCGCTGCCGGCCACCGGCACCGGCTCGTCGCCGACCCGTACGTCCTCGTACAGCAGGGTTTGCGGGAGCTCTGCGCCGCCTTCCCCGGCGGCTTCCAGAGCGGCCTCCAGTCCGCTCCTGAGGTCGGAGAGCAGCGCCCGGCGGGTCGCGGCGTCGGCCGCCGGGTAGCGGTCGATGCAGGCGATCGGCACATCGAGCGCGGCCGCGAGTTGCCGACCCCAGGGCCGGTCCAGGGCACTCACGGCGTCGCGGAAGGACGTCAGCGGATCCGGGCTGTGGACGTCGGTGTGCAGGGCGGGCACCTGCATCATGCCCAGGTCCAGCAGGGCCGCGAGATAGCGTTCGCACTCCTCCGGTTCCGCTCCCGCGTCGGTCCCGAGCCACTGCACGAGCTCCTGGTACCGCATCGTGGGACGTTCCTCGAACCGGGCGAGCATGCGTTCCAGGGTGCCGCTGCGGCGAAGGAAGAACAGTTGGTCCCGTACCGCGTCGAAGGTGACGGCCGCAGTGTCGTCGCCCGCGGCCACCCAGCGGCGGACATACCGCACGCGGTCGTCGTCGCGGACCCAGCCGGAGGCCGGTGCGAGCGGCAGATCCGCCCGCCGCACGGGGTCCGCGGCGATCCGGTCGGCGAAGCGGCCCAGCACAACGGTGTTGAGCCGCGGATGGCTGGACCAGGTGGACGGCACCTCCAGGCCGAGGGCATCGTCCGAGGTGGGCGGGGCGAACTCCCCCAATGCCACTCCGGTGAAGGTGCTGAAGGGGCTGGTCTTGCACGCGGTGCGGTAGAGGTACGCCAGCAGAGAGCGTTCGATCTTTCGTCCGCGCTTGTCCGGCCGCGCGGAATCGCTGCGGACGAAACGGTCGAGCTGGGCCTCCAGGGTCGGCGACGCCAGCAGCAGTCCGAGCCGAAGTCGCTCCTCCCCCGCCAGCACGCGCAGTTCGGCCCGGGTCGCGGTCAGTTCGCGCTCCAGCAGACCGGCGCCCTCCGCTCGCAGTTCGTCCAGGGCTCGCCGCGCGTCGAGCCAGAGCGCCACCCCGTCCGCCGCGGACGCGCTGATCAAGGTGAGAAGCGCCAGGTCCGCGTCCGGGGTGGCCGGCATCCGGTTGTTGAACAGGTCCCGCCGCAACCGCAGCAGCTCCCGGCGGGCCTGGTCGTCCGGGTGTCTGTTGACGAGGGGGTGGAGCAGCTCGCTGAGGTCCGCTCCAGCGGCGGTCAGCCGCTCCTCCTCGTCGAGCACCAGGTCCGCCCAGCGCCGGGTGTCAGGGCAGCGAAGGGCCTGCACCATCTCGATGGGCAGCCCCGCCAGGCGCAACATGCAGTGGCGGGACAGCGCCCAGGAAGCACTGCGACCCCCGGCGCCGACCGGCTCCCGGGATGCCTCGGAAACGTCGTGTGTCACTGTTCCTCTTCGGTCCATCGGCTCAGGCGATCTCGTAGCGGACGTCGGCAGCGCGCGGGTCCTCGCGGCCGATCATCGTGATCAGCAGCGGTGCCTCCCCTGTTCCGGAGAGCCGCAGCTCCTCGATGTAGGAGCAGTTGTCGAAGCCCAGGGCCACACCGCCGCCCAGGCCCAGGGCGGCGGCGACCGTGTAGAGGGTCTGCGCCAGGGCCCCAACCGTTGCGTTCACCAGCCGGTATCCGCGGTCGCCTACGGCGTCCAGCACTGCTTCCGCTCGGATGGTGGGCACGATGACGGCGCCCGCCTGCTCCAGGTTGTAGTTGGAGAGGAAGTAGTTGCGCTGGAGGAAGTCGCCCGAGTCTCCGGGGCGGATGATCCGGAGGTCGCGGTCCACGCTGTCGTAGGCGTACACGGCGGGCTCGATGTCCCGCACATGGTTGACGAAGGCGTAGACCTTCAGCAGGGTCGGACCGCCGGCACCGGTCGCGTCGCTGTCCAGCGACACCGCCGCGAGCGCGGACAGCACGGTCGACAGCTCTTCCGCCCTCATGGGCCGGCGTGCGTCGAACCGTCCGAAACTGCTGCGGCGTTCGCGCAGTGCCTGCCGAACCTCCATGCCGACGGGCAGGGGCGCGGGCAGCGACCTGCGTCCCATTCCGGCGGCAGCACTCGTCGCCGCGGCGGGGGCGAGCGCGGTGGGCTCCGGCCGGTCCGCCGCACCGTCGAGGGTCGCCTCGTGCATCCGCTGGACCGCTTCGAACCGCTGAGTCCGGCGGGAGCGCTCGCTGTCCCGATACCGGACGGTCGCCCCGGCAGGCCGGTTGTCGCCGCGGCGCGACTTCGCTGCCGGAGCAGCACGCCGCGCCGCCGGCGCCCCGGTGGGGGTGTGCCGTTGCACCGGCTCCGCCCCGCCGGTGGCTCCGGGGCCCTCCCAGGTCAGCGGGATGACCGCGAAGACCCCTTCCTCGCCGTCCGGAAATCCCAGCAGCCGCCCCAACTCGCGTTCGTCGAACCACAGAGCGGGCTCGATGCGCAGCCCGCGGGCCCGCGCCCAGAGCCGCCAGGTCTGCAGCAGGGCACCGACATCCATGCTGACGACGTGGTAGCAGAAGCTGTTGTACTTGAAGGAGTTGGTCCAGTACTTGACGCCGAGCACGAGGAACTGGTCGGTGTGCTGGGCCGCTTCCAGCCCGCCCAGTGTGTCCCGGACGATCCCGGACACATCCCCGGTCAGCAGCCGCTCCATGGCGTGATGCGTGGTGGAGTAGTGGTGCACACCGGGCGTCATCGGGCCGCCGGGCCCCGACACCCAGTAGGTGCTGACGGGGTACAGGGCTCCTCCGGAAGCGGTACCGCGGGACCAGTTGGCCTCCGTGTAGAAGGGCAGGGCGGGCAGGTCCGAGTTGCTCTGCACCCCGAGCCGACGGCCCATCAGTCCGTATGAATGGAGCAGCATGTCGCCGAGGAGCGGCAGACTGAAGCGGCTCTCCGGCATCGCGGGCGGCGGGTAGAGGCCCTGTTCCAGGGTCGCACCGGTGAGTGGTCCCGCGTCGGGCAGGGGGAAGGAATCCACCCCCGGGTAGAACTTGCCCTTGCGCGGTCGGTCGGACCAGTCCGGCTCGAACCGGGCGGGCTCCATGGGGACTCTGGCGCGCTGAAGAACAGCGGACAGATAGTCATGAGCGAATCCCATGACGTCCCTCCTTTCTCGTTCGTGGGCGGTGGATCCCTCGGCGCACGCGCCGTGCGAACCGCCGGTTCATGGGAAGGGGTGCGGAGCGGGGTTGACCTCCTCGGGTGGGAGGTCGTGGTCCCGCAGCCCCGCCTCCCGCAGGGCCGTACGCATCCGCGGCATATGGGGAGCGCGCTGCCGCCGTCGGCCGAAGTCGATGGGGATCAGGCCCGGAACGATGACGCCGACCGTGTGCAGTCCCAGATCCCGCTGCTCGGGGAGTGTCTGGTCCACGGCCACGACGTCGTAGCCCGCCCCGGTCACCCAGGAGACGCACTGCCGCAGGTCGTCCCGGAGGTCCGTGGAGACCGGCGGTACGGACCCGTTGCCGTAGAGGTCCGCCATGGACCGGCGCGGCCGGCGGGATCTGCCGGGCTCGGCCAGCAGGAAGTCCGTGTACCGCGCCATCTCCGGGAGCCCGTAGAGCAATGGATGGTCGTGCAGGACCTCGACCCGGTCGAAGTCCGCGGCCATCCGGCGCAGCCGGGCCTCGTTCTGCAGGGTCCTGTCGACCAGGTTGACCGCGTCGGTGGCGATCTCGCAGAGGGCCGAGTCGAGTGCGGACTCGGGGTCGAGGCCCGCGCCGGCGCCGAAGCACAGAGTGCCCATGCCCCGGTCCCGGCGGACGGCGACCGCGGTGACCACCGGAACCGGGAAGGTGATCCTGGTGTCGAAGAACCGGGCCTCGTAGCCGTACATGGCCAGCCGGTCCACCATCCGACGGGTGGCGGGCCGGGCGCTGGTCCGCGGATCTATCTCCGGAAGCCGCGCCTGCCCGTACCAGGAGAGGAGGAACGCGTCGCGCTCGACGACTTCCATCAGCCCGAAGTAGAGGGCCTCTTCGAGGCAGCCGCCGGAAGCGCAGCCGTTGGAGCTCTCCTGGACGAACCGGTTCTCCAGGCCGCCCGGCGCGTGATAGTACGTCAGGACTTCGGGTACGAGCACCGGTTGTTCGTCGCGCAGGGACCACCCCCACACCCAGGGGATCTCCCGGTCGGGTGAGAACGGCTTCACCTGCGGGTTGTCGCGGTGGAAGGCGTCGGAGTACAGACCGCACTCCCGCGGGTCGACCCGTGCCCGGTCGCCGAGGGCGTTCAGCGAGGCGACCACCTCGGTCCGCTTCGCCCGCGGCCGCATACCGGCAGCGCGCTCCAGCCCTTCCAGGACGCCGATCCGTGTGCTGCGGCGGAAGCTGTCGGCGTGCCCGCCCCAGAACGTCTCGCGCAGATAGTTGCCGGACCGCAGGGTGAAGCAGCCGACGGTGGCCGAGGTTGTCCTGGAGGCGACATCGTGGACGACGGAGGGCCCGAGCGCCCCGCAGACAGGGTTGGCGAAGGCATCCGCATCCAGGTCGTAGTCGTCGATCCCCCGCAGCCGGAAGGAACCGGGGGCGTGCTTCGGCGCGGCACTGAGCGTCAGACGTGCCCCCTCCGCGGTGTCCGGGACGCTGCGTCCGCACGCGGGGCACTCCGGATCGGGCACCAGTGGGTAGCTCCGTACGGTCAGCCGCTCCAGGTCGACCAGGCAGATCTCCGAGAGGGCGGCGCTCCCGGCCCCCTCCGCGCTCCCCTCCCTCGCCCCGTCCCCGCTCCCCGGCGGCGCGCTTTCGCCCGGCCCTCCCCTGCGTTCCAGGTGCGCCGCGATCAGCGCCGCGAGGGTGTCGGCGGCGAACGGGACACGGTACGGGGACGGGCCGGCAGCAGCTGTTTCCCCGCCCTGTTCCAGGGCGTCCCGCAGGGAGAACGAGCGCACCGCCTGCCATCTGCGCGCCAGACAGCGCGGACAGCCGGGGCCGCCCGAGCCAGGACGGGGCAGTGGACCCACGACGGCGTGGTGACCGTAGAGGTGGATCGCGACGGGTCGCTCCCCGGCCGGTGGTGCTGACTCGTCAGCAGGTACGGACAGTTCGTCCCGGACGCCCAGCAGGCAGATACCAGCAGCGTCCGGGACCAAGCCGTGTGCGGTCAGACTCGGGCCGAGCAGGGCGGACATACCAGCCCACGGGCCGCCTGGCGGGCCCGCCTCGGACGCTGCCGTCCGGAGCGGCAGCAGGTCAGCAGTCACGGCCGTCCTCACTGCTGAGCAGCACCCGGACGGTGGTGATCCGGCACCCGTTCAGGTCGGCGGACGTGGTCGGAACGATCCACGCGTCGCGGCCGCTCCCGTGCAGTCCTCGCAGCACCCTCCGCCACGAACCGTCGGCCGCCGACAGGTCCTCCTGTTCTCCCCCGCAGACGAGCGTGCCGGCGTCGAAGGCGGCCATCAGTGGATCACCGGTGTCGACTCGCTCCCCGTCGGGCAGTTCGCGTGCCAGCTGCACGCCCCCGAGGAGGTCGCGTACGGCACCGACCGCCGCGGCATGCGGGCTGAAGTCCGACCCGAGGGCCCATTCCCAGTGCCCGTTGTCGGCGTTCCTGGTCCGTGCCAGCAAGACGTGCGCCGAGGAACGGCCGGCCTCGCCGAGGTCCAGCAGCTCTACCTCGACTCCGAGGTTGTCCGCCGTCCGGCTCAGGAAGGTGAGTTCGGGGTCCGCCTCGGTCGGCCGGAAGGAGACCCGGCGCACCCCGCTGCCGTCGCGGACGGCCCGTTGCAGAGCGTCGTGGGACAGGGCCGAGAGCAGCCCCCGCCGGGCGGCTTCCGCGGGCGATGTGCCCGCTCCGGTCCCGGCCCGGGTGGCGGTGAACACCGCGTCGCGGTTGTACGGGCCGAAGGGGTGCACGGCGGCCGTGGGCAGCAGCGCCGGCCGCTCGGTGACCAGCGAGGTGGCCCGCATCCACGCCGATACCTCCGGAGCGGCCGACGTGGCGGCGCCCTGCGCGGTGGCCAGCGCCGGGACCTCGACACGGATCGGCGGCGCCTGTTCCGCCTCCGTCCCGGCCCGGGTCAGTACTCCGTGGGTGGGGACCACATGGTCGGCGTACAGCTCGGCCGCGGAGAGCAGCGCACGCATCCGGGCGCCCGCGACGTGGTGGACGTCGAAGGCGGCGATACGGCGCAGGGACCGGTGGCCGACCGAGAGCCGGAGTGTGCTGATCTTGAGCGGCGTCTGGGTCAGCGACTCGTCGTCGAAGGAGCGGAACACCCCCGTGCCCGGCTGCACCAGCGCGGCTCGGGCGTTCAGTTCCTCCATCACCGTCTCTGCCCCGCTGTCCTTCTCTGCGGATCCCGGCCCCGACGCGGCGGCCACGGCCGGGTCCGGTGCGCCGGGTGTCCAGGCCGAGAGGTCGGGCGACGCCGGTGCGCAGGCGCAGAAGGGGCACCGGGGATGCGGCAGCAGCGGTTCGGAGACCACATCCAGGGAGGCCATGTCCTGGATGAGAACCTGACCGGCCGTCTCCGCCCGGAGCGCTCCGCTGGCGGCCCGGAAGATCTCGTAGCCGAGCAGGTTACCGATCATGGCGGCGAGCGGTCCGCTGGGAGCGGCCCGGTCGGGCCCGGTCTCCCGGCCCAGGCAGACACTGCTCCAGACGTCCGCGGCTTCCCTGGCCCCGCCGTTGCCGCCGAGCCGCAGCAGCGCGCACGCCCAGCACCCCGCGGTGCCCCGGCCCATCGTGGGCCCCACAACGATCCGGTCCCCGAAGGTCCATGCGGGAAGCAGGGTTCGCCCCTCCGGTACGCCGGCCTCCAGCAGGGCGTGGATCCGGTGCGGGCCGCTCGGACCGCCGGTCACCACGACGGTGTCGTACCCGTCGAGGTCCGACCAGGAAAGCGGGCCGCCTGAGGTGTCGATCGTCGCCAGCTCGGCGGGGCAGGCTTCGCGGGTCAGCCGCACGGCCTCCGCCCGCACTTCGGCGAACGCGTTCTCGGGGGTGTCGATGTCCGGGAGCACCCCGACGGTGGCGCATCCGTTGCGCAGCAGGCTCACCACGCACCAGCGGGCCACCGGATCGTCGCCCAGCACGGCCACCGCGGTGTTGCGGAACTGCTGGAAGCGCCGGTGCGCGCCGTCCGCGTAGTGGTCGATGTAGGCGATCTGGGGAGCGAAGCGGCCGACCACCGCAGGGTCCATCCCTGCAGACGTGTCGTCGCCCGGGGGTACGTCGCGGGCGAACCCGTGCTCGTACAGCGTCCTCACCAGCCGGGCGACCATGCCGCGACGGTCCTCGGGAAGCCCCGCGCAGAGGTCCGCCACGCGGTTCTCACCGTCGAGGAACGGCACGATCAGGGAGGTGAACCGATAGGCAGAGGCGGCCTGTAGATGGAACCCGCCCTGGGCGTTGTGGAACAGCACGCCCCGCGGCGTCTCGGTGTAGAGCACGTCCCGCTGGATCCGCGGCCGGGTGTCGGCGACCGCTTCGTAGGCTGAAGCCATGGATTGTCACACTTCTCTCGTGGGCGGATCTCATCCGCCCGATTCAGGGACGGCGCGGGTGGACCGGCCAGGCAGTGGTCGGTCCGCTGTCCGAGCCGGCGGGGGACACATCTCTCGCCTCCGGCGGACCGATGGCCTCCGGATGGCAGGCGAAGGCACGGAGCAGACCGTGCATGGTGTAGTGGCGCGGCCCGCCTTCGAGGAGCCCGGCCTCGGCCAGGTGCTCCAGGACAGCCCCGGCAGTCCGGCTGGCGACGCCCAGTGCGGAAGCGCAGTCGTCGGCCGAGAACCGCTGCCGCGCTGACCGGGCGATCAGCAGGAACTGCTCGGCGAACCACCGGTCGAGGCGGGCCAGGGCACCGCCGAAGACATGCCGTACGGACAGCGCGGCGTCGTCCGGCAGCGAGAGCCGGGAGACCGGGTCCTGCCGGAGCCAGTCGGCGCCCTCCTCGACCGTCAGCTCCGGGCGGGTGAGCAGGAAGGCCGCCGCGATCCGCAGAGCGAGGGGGTAGTGGCCACAGACCTCCGAGAGTGCCCGTACGGCCCCCGGCTCCCGTTCTGCCCGCGTGCCGCCCAGCATCGCGGCCACCAGGGCGAAGGAGTCGTCCGGCGCGAGAGTGCCAAGACGGTGCACCCGGCAGCCGTGTCCTGCCGCGAGGCCTGCCAGCCGCAACCGGGTTGTCACGACGACGGCGCTGCCGGGTTCGGTGGGAAGGAACGGCAGCACCTGTTCCGTGCGTACGACCTCGTCGAGAAGGAGCAGCATGCCCGCGGGTACCGGTGGCAGCGACTCGTGGGCCTCTCCACCCGTTGGATGCCGAGGGCCGGTTGTGCCGGCCAGGGCCTCCCGCCAGGCGTGCGCGGCCTCGACCGTCGGAAGCGGTGCCCCGTCGTCCCGGCTCATCCGCAGCAGCACGCGGCCGCCGGGAAAGGTCTCGCGCACCCGGTGGGCCGTGTGGAGCGCGAGGGCGGTCTTGCCGATTCCCGGCGCACCCGACAGCACGACAAGAGCCGGTTCGGACTGCGTACTCGTCAGTTCCCTTGCTATCGCGCTGCTTTCAGCCTCGCGTCCGCGGAAGGAGGGGACGAGCGGCAGCGACGGCGAACGTCGGGACCGGCCCGGCGCCGGATCCGCCGGCAAGGCGGTCGGAACATGTCGGGAGAGGGCCGGGGGGCCGAGGTCGTGGCCGCGGAGGATGGCCATTTCCAGCCTCTGCAGGCGGGCGCCCGGATAGACACCGAGTTCATCCCGCAGATATTCCTTGACCCTGCGGTACTCGGTCAGCGCGTCCACCTGCCTGCCGCTGCGGTGCAGGGCCTCGATGAGCTGCTCCCAGAAGCGTTCCCGGCCGGGGTGGGAGCGGATCACCGCCCGCAGGTCGGGCAGCACTTCCAGGCAGCGTCCTGCGGAGAGTTCGAGGTCGGCCAGCCGCTCCACGACGGACAACCGCTCCTCCATGAGCTGCGGCACCTCGTCCCGGTGCAGGGCGTCCGAGGGGACGTTGGCCAGCAACGGGCCGCGCCACAGCGAGAGGGCCTCACGCAACAGACCAACCTCGTCCGGCGATGCCTTCCGGGCCTGCGCCGTGCGGACCAGGGAACGGAACCGCAGCAGGTCCAGGCTCTCCGGCACGGCCGCGATGCGGTAGCCGCCGGGGACGTACTCGATGGTGTGGTCGGCTATCCCGTAGCGGACGAAGACCCTTCGCAGCCGCCGAGTGCAGGTGTGCAGGGCCGCATTCGCCGTGGAAGGCTGACGCTCCCCCCAGATGCTCTGCCGAAGGTGGTCCGTGGACACCACACTGTTGGGATGCAGCAGGAGGGTGGCCAGTAGCGAGGTGGGCTTGGAGGGTTGGAGGACGACCTCGTCGGTGCCGTCCACGATGGCGAGCGGTCCCAGGACCCGGAAGCCGAGCGCCGGGGGCCGGCAGAGAGGGTCGTCGGCGGGGTGGTCAGGTGCATGAGTCATGAGGTCGGTCCACTTCGTGCGGTCCCGTACGTGCCGTCCCACCGTCGTCACGTCGGGCACGGAGATGTGCTTGCTGCAGGCGTCGCCCCCGCTGGGCCAGTCGTTGTCCAGGCACACCGCGTACGTCCTCGGTCGCGTCGGAGGCCAGATGGAGGAGAGCGACTGGCACCTACTCACCGCCATCGGTCCGGGCCCGCCGCGCGGGGCGGTGGCAGCTGTAGTCGAGGTCCACCGAGGCCGTGGGGCCGGGCGGGGAGGTCACTTCGAGAAGGGCACGGGCACGCAACCGGCCGTGTCCGTGGAAGGACCACGTCGTCTGCACGGAGACGGCCCTCTCCCCCTCCCGTACGGCCTCGTGCAGCGGAAGCGACTTGCTGCCGTCACTGCGCTTCCACCGATAAGTGAGCGTTCCACCACCTCCGTTGGTGCGGATCGTCCCGTGTACGGTCACCGTCTGGTCGCAGCCCGGATTCCGGATGTCGGCGGCCACTCGCACGTCGCGGACGTAGAGGCCCGCCGGGTGGCGCGGCCAGAAGTGCCATACGACGGCACCGGCGACGAGGGCTGCGACGAGATACCAACTCAGGCCGGGGAGCAGCGGTCTGCGTTCCGCCCGGCGGCGGCCGCGCCCACGGGCGCCGCGGACCGCGAGCCGCTGTCGCTCCCGGACGGCGGCGCCGTCGGGGACGCCCGGGCCGAATCCGGTCCGGGTCTCCCCGACGGTCGGTGGCCCGGTGTCGACCAGCGTCGCGGAGAGAACCCCGTGATCCGTGTGAAGGACACCAGGTGACGGTCCGTCCGCCAGATCGACCGTCCCGTTCGCCAGATCGACCGTTGGGATCTCCGCCGCACGGGCCCTCGCGAGGGGGAAGGGCTGCTCCCGGGCCAGGGTCTCCAGTTCGACCGTGACATCGAGCGAGGAGTCCGCCAGCAGGTCCAACGGCGCCGTGTCCCGCGGAAAGATCTGCAGTCGGGGGTCGAGCCGGCCGCGGCCCCCCGGCTGCGGAGCCCCCGGACCTACCGCACCGGCCCCGCTCCCCCGTCCGGCCGGGTCCACAGTGGCGTCTTCGGGCCTGTTCACCGCGGCAGGCATGCCTGGGTCCAGCCCGATCTGTACGGCCTGGCGGCCTGGGCACCGGGCGATGTGGTGGCCAGAACCCCGCGGTACGACGTGCAGTTGAGAGCGTCGAAGAAGTGCTCGACGGCGATCGTGTACCTGGTGCGTCCCTGGAGCACGAAGGTCTGCGGACCACCGTCCCGGTCGCCGGGCGCCCCCGCCGCACTGCCCTGGTACGCGTCGTACCAGTTCACCGTCAGCCTCACCGGTTCCGAGCTGTCGGTGGTGACGCTGATGGTGGCGGTGGCGCGGTTGTTGGCCCCCGCTGTGAAGCCGGTGACCCCGAGGAAGCCGACGCGGGCCTTGGGCACACTGTCGGTGGTGGGCTTCTCCGACTCCGGTGCGGGGCCCTCGGATTCCCCCTGCGGATCGGCCGACGGGCCGGTCCTGGGCTCCGCCGGGGCACCGGTGATGGTTGCGGAAGAGGTTTCTGCGGCCCCCGGATCGTCCTGGACGGTGACCGCTTCCTCAAGGGCCCCCGACGTGGTGGCGCCCGCGGTCGGGCCGCCGGTGCCCTTGGTCGGCCGCCCCGAGGCGGAACCGGATGCCGGAGGGGACTCGGCGGGCTGCGTGTCCCCCGGCCCGGCGACCTGTTCGGCGGGCTGCGGGCGGTGGCTCCCGCCGTCATGGCCCTGGGCTGCCATCGAGGCGACCGCGCCGAGACCCAGGACTGCGGAACCGGCCGCGAGACTTATCTGTATCCGCTTACCGGGCATTCTGCGCCGGCGGGCACCCGCCGTCACGGCCGAGATGCCTTCGGGCCCAGTGAGCAGCGTGGCGGAGCTGTCGGAGCCCTCAGAGCCGCCCGTGCCGGGCTCCGGGAGCAGGGCGAGGAGTGAGACCAGTGCGGCGAGGACGCGGCGCCCTCGCTCCTCCCAGTCACCGCCGCACACCGAGCGCGCCACAGGTTCGAGCTCGGCGATGAACTCCTCGGCCGACGCGGGGCGTTCACCGGGATTCTTGGCCAACCCCCGAAGGACCAGACCCCGTACCTCTTCCCGGACCCGGTCCACGGGGACCGGCGCCTCGATGTGCTGTACCGCCAGTTCGGAGACCGTCGTACTGAGGAACGGCGGTGTTCCTGTGAGGCATTCGAAGAAGGTGGCCGTCGCCGCGTACACATCGGCCTGCGGGGAGGGTGGCAGTCCCTGCCACTGCTCGGGCGGCATATAGGCGGGCGTGCCGGCAGCGTTCGCGCTGTCCCCCTGCCGCACTGCGATGCCGAAGTCCACCAGCCGGGAGATGCCGTCCTTCGTGACGAGGACGTTCCCCGGCTTGTAGTCGCGGTGTACCAGGCCCCGTTCGTGGGCCGCCGCCAGTCCCAGCAGCGACCCCTTGAGGACCGCGAAGGCAGCCTCGGCGGGCAACGGCGCATGCGTCCGCAGCATGGCCCGCAGCTCCCCGCCCTCGACCAGCTCCATCACCAGGGCGACGCCCTCGTTCGTCTCCAGGTACTCGTACAGGGCGACTACGTGCGGGGTGTCCAACCTCTCCAGCGTCCGTGCTTCCGCACGGAAGCGGGCGAGCAGTTGCCCGTCGTCGCGGGCCTCGGCACTGAGGTACTTGATGGCAACCGGAAGGCCCGTCCCTTCGTGCACGGCCTGGACCACCCGGCCGGTCCCCCCGGTCCCGAGCTCCCGGACCGGGTGGTAACCCGGTGCCGTCCACCCGGCCTCCATGTCCTTGCTCAACCGATCGTTCATCTGCGGCTCCCCCGGCCAAACTGCGTGTGCTGTGGTGTTGTGGCAGAGCTCCCGGGCGCCACGCGGCACCCTCGGGGCGTCAGGTCGTTGCCCTGTGATGTCTCATCGTGTCGATCTCATCCAGGCCTGGCATGAGTAGTGACTACGCATTTCGTCCGGGGGCGGGTTTGAACGCCGAGGCGATGGCCGCGGCCCCGCGCGGACGCCCGGGGATGTCGCCGGGATGAGCCCGAAGGGGCTCCGGCGCGATCTGCCGGCCGGCGTCGAGGGGCCCTGTGACCCAGCGCCTCGAAGGGTGTTCGTTCTGCGGCCACATCGTGGTCGCCGATGACGACCTTGCCCGGGTCGAGGCGGCCCTCGCCGCACGCGGCGAGGCCGGCATCCGGCGCAACGCTCTGTCCTTGTCCCGGCCGCATGGCGACCGCCGCTACGAGGAGTGCGGCGTGAAGCTGGGCGACGCCCAGTTCGAGCAGGCGGCCCAGCGGGAGAGGGACGGCCTGCCGGCACTGGCCGGCATGGGCGCGGAGACCGGCCTGTCCGAGGTCCTCGCACGCTACGCGGCGGACGAACTCTTCGACGAGATCAAGGAGATCGGCGTCAACGACGGTGCCGACCTGGTGGCAAGGTCACCATGTCACCGCAGGACGTCGTTGCGGCGCGCCTGCGGCCGCACCGCCCCGGGGCGGTGCGGCCGAGCGTCACCTCCTCACCGGGGCTCCCGGTTCATCGGCGCCCTCTGTTCACAAGGTGCTCTCGATGGCGACTGTCGCGGTGTCGCGACCGATCGTCAGCTTGCTCTGCGGCAGATTGCTGGCGTAGCAGCTGTACTGCGCGATGCAGAGGTTCACCGACCGGGCCATGTGCGAGTAGTAGGGCGAACCCGCACCCGTGGGGTTGAAGCCGATGGGCCCACCCACCGGAGCAAAGGTCACATCGGTCACCAGCGCCTGCGGATAGGCAACGGACGACTTCTCGGTGAAGTAGTCACTCCGGTTGTACGGGGACGCGGTGATGACGCGAGTGGCCTCCACCGTGTTGACCTGGTTCGCAGTGCACCAGGAGAAGGAGTGGTGCCATGTGTAGAGCGTGTCGCCCAGGTAACTCTTCAGCGTGAGCGGACGGTCCACGCTCCGGCACACCTCCTGGAACGCGGAGAGCCCCGCCGGACCGGCTGCGGCCGACGACCGGGAACCGGCCCCGGCCTTGCCGGACGGCGCTTCAGCCTTCTTGTAAACCGCCTTGCCCACCTCGACCGACACCGGCACCGTACGGGCCAGTTGCGGGTCGTTCTTGATGATGGCGAGATCGGCGGGCGTCGCCTTGCCGTTGACGGCATGCCGGATCGCGGTTTCGACCTCGGCACCCCCAGGCTTGTCGGCAGCCGATGCGATGCCCGGATGACCCAGGACCACCAGAGCAGCAGTGGCCGCCAAACCGGCGAAAGCAGTACTCGTCCTCATATTCCCCCCTTGGGAACTATACGGTGATCTTTATCTCTCACCGCAGTTTGATCTGATCTGACGAGAAAGATGCTCACATAGCCGGGAAAGCGGGCACGAGAGCAACCGCTACTCAACTCCTGATCACTCCGAAGTCCCCTCCCCGACCACTCACGTCCGACCCAGGGGCGGCATCGGCCGACGAGGAGGCCGAGCGCCCTCAACGAACGAAGTCTCAGCAACCAACTACCTGGGCCGGGACGGCAGCAACGCCAACCTCAACGCCTACAACGGCCTCGCTTCGTGCGGCTATTTCGCCGCAGCCATGTCGGAGTGGCGTGGTGGATGTCGACGGCAGGTGTCGGCCCCGAGCGTGCCGGGAAGACCTTCCGAGGCTTCGCCTCACCCTTCTGACCCGCCCCCGTTCCGACGTACACCCGTCTGCCAGAACCCTCCGTCCCGGACAGGCTGCCCCGGTCGCGCCCGCCCGGGACCGTCCGGCTCCCGCGCCGCGCGTACTGATCCCCCTACAGCCGCTCGTCCCGATTGACCACGCCGTCCGTTCCCATCCGCTCCGGCCCGCAGCTGCTGATGCGGTAGGCCTTCAGCTCCGTGGACCGCCCCCCGCCGTCAGCGGTCCGCGCTGGGGGCGCCCGGTCCCGCGTCCCGGGGCACCTGCGTTCCGCCTGAGACAGAGAGCGTCGACGATCAGGAATCTTGACGCTCCGCGTGGATGTGTGCGTGACTTGCACGGACTACCCAGTGGCTGGACCACTGAGCCACCATGGCGCAGAGGAGCTGATCATGTCCTTGTGCTCGGGACGATTCCCGGCATCGGGCACGCGGGGACCCCTCGCCGCAACTCGCCCCCGGCGTGCTCCGATTCCGGAGTCGATCGCCTTTCGGTACGCGATCGGCTGGGTCTAGCTGCTTTCACCGGCCACTGGCCCGGACGCCTGCCCCGGGCCGATCCCGCCGCGGTTGCACCACATCCCCCCTCGCGCCTGCGGGCCGAGGACCGCCGCGCCATCCCCCGGGCCCCTCCCCGTTCTGGCCGCCCTTACCACCCCGTATGCCTTTCCTACTGCCACGCCCCCCACGTCCCCGGGCGACGACGCCGTGCGGCGAACTGGCGCACGACCCGTCGCTCCCTGGAGGAGCACATGACCACACTCCCCCTCGCACCGCCGTGGCCCCTCGTCGGCAGGGCCGACGAACTGGGCGAAGTCACCGGGCTCCTCAGCGCTCCGCACACCCGCGGAATCGTCGTCTCCGGACCGGCGGGCGCAGGCAAGACCCGCCTCGCGCACGAGGCCTGGGAATGGGCCGGACGGCGCGGGCACCCCGTCGTCCGCGCGGCGGCGACCCGGGCCTCGCGCTCCGTACCGCTGGGAGCGCTGGCGCCGCTGCTGTCCCCCCGCCCGCGGGACCGGGTCGCGCTGCACGTCGGGCCCCCTCGGCCTGCCGGGAACCCGGAACAGCACCGGCCCGTACTCCTCATCGACGACGTCCACCTGTTGGACGACGCCTCCGCCGAACTTCTCCGACCGCTTCTGGCATCCGGGGAACTGCTGCTGATCGCAACCACGAGCGCCGAAGGCAGCCGGGGGACCGCCGGCGGCCGGATCGCGGAAGACCTGCACCCGGTGCACCTCCGGCCGTTGTCCGGCAAGGTCGTGCAGTCCCTGCTCGAAGACGTTCTGCGCGGCCCGGTCGAGCGGCGTACGGCGCGGCTTCTGCACGGTGCCAGCGGGGGACGGCCGCTTTACCTCAAGGAGCTCGTCACGGGGGCTCTGACGGGTGGCGAGCTGGTGTGCGAGACAGGTCTGTGGCGGTTGGTCGCCACCCTCGCACCACCGCCCCGCCTGGTGGAACTCGTCCGGTACCGGCTTTCGACCATCGACGAGCCGGGACGCGCCGTGCTGGAGGACCTCGCCCTGTGCGGACCCGACGCAGTGATCCACTTCCCGCGGGACGTCGTGGAGTCGCTGCGCGCGGCAGGGTTGGTCCGCACCCACGGCAGGGGGCGGGAAGCCGTTGCGGAGCTGGCGGACCCGCTGGACGGCGAGGTCCTGCGGACGACCGTCCCCGTGCACCGGTCGCGCCGGACGATGCTGGCGCGGGCCGAACGCACCGAGGCGGCAGGCGGCCCGGCCGACGCGGAGCTGTTGCGCTCGACGCTGTGGCGGCTCGACGCGGCGGCCGGGGTGCCACCCGAGCGGCTGACCGCGGCTGTCGAACTCGCCCGCGTGGTACACGACTTCCCGGCTGCACTGCGCCTCGCCGGCGCCTTGGTCAGGGTCCGCCCGGATGCCCTGTCCCATCTGCTGCTGGGAGAGTTCCGGCATGCGTGCGGCTACCCCGAGGATGCCGAACAGGCACTGGCCCGCGGCCTGGAGCTGGCGACCACTCCCGACGAGCGGCTGCTCGGGGTGGTGCTGCGCACCCAGAACCTGGCCCAGGGCCTGTTGCGGACCGGCGAGGCGTTCGAGGTCAATGCCGCCGAGCTCCGCAACACCCGCGACCCCGCGATCCAGGCCGTGCTCCGCGCCAACGAGGCCTCGCTGTGGACGCTCGTCGGCGACATTGACCGGGCCAGTGCCCTATTGGAGAGCGTCGCGGCCGAGGGCGGTGATCGATCGGCTCTGATCGCCGCGGTGCCGAGGGTCTACTGCCTGTCCGAAGCGGGCCGCCCCGACGAGGCGCTGGCCGCCGCGGACCGGCGCCGCGAGCGGCCCGAGTGCGCGCGCGCCGACAGCGTGGCCCATCCCGCGCTGCTGCAGAGCGCCGGCGCCCGGGCACTGGCCGAGGCGGGCCGGCTGAAGGAGGCCGAAAGCCTGGCCCACCAGGCATACGACCACGCAGTCGACACCCGTGCGGTGACGGCGCAGATCCGATCGGCGACCGACCTGGGCTGGATCTGCTATCTGCAGGGCAGCATGACCCGGGCCAGGTACTGGTTCGCCTCCGTGGTGTCGTGCTCCCGGGATCAGGGATTCCTGTCCGGGCTCTGGGCCGGTCTGGCCGGGCGGGCGCTGGTGGATGCCGTGACCGGCCACCTCGACGACTCCGGCGACGCCTGGGTCGAGGCCCGGCGCATGCTGCCCGACCGGTGGCAGCGCCCCGAATGGCTGCTCGTCGAGGCCTGGCGGACCGCTGCTCTGGGACGGTTGGGCGAGGCGCGGGCCGTGCTGCGCACCGGGGCGCAGTCGGCCGCCGGGACAGGACTGCTGACGCTGGCTTCCCACCTGCTCTTCGACATCGCCCGGCTGGGGGACGCCCACGGAGCACAGACGGAGCTGACCGAGCTCGCCGACCGCTGCCCCAACCCGTTCATCGCCCTCCGGGCCCGCACGGCCCGGGCGCTGGCCGCGGACGCGGGGGACGAATTGGAGCGGTGCGCAGAGGACGCGGAGTTCATGGGCGCCCTGCTGGTCGCAGCCGAGGCCTGGACCGCGGTGGCGGGTACACACACCGCGTCCGGAGCGCACCGGAAGGCCGCACGGTGCCGGGCCGAGGCGGAACGGCTTGCCGCGCTCTGCGGGGCCAGCACCCCGGGCCTGACCCCGCACGCGGTCCGCGACAGTCTGACCGGCCGGGAGATGGAGATCGCTCTGCTGGCGGCCAGCGGGCTGGGCAACGCGCAGATCGCCGAACAGCTGGCGCTGTCGGTCCGCACCGTCGGCAACCACCTCCAGCGCGTCTACTCCAAGATGGGCATACGGGGCCGACGGCTGCTCAGGGAGGCGCTGCGGGGCCAGCCGGTGCTGCCGGGGAGGGCGTGAACCGCAGCCGGCGCCGGTCGGCAGGGGCAGCGATCGTCCGGTGATGAGCAGCGGGCGGGCGGACCGAATGAGTAAAGAGTGCTCATGTGCACGACGGACGGAACGGCCATGCTCTTGAAGGTTTGGTAGCAGTCGGGCCGTCGTGATCCCGGGTCTCGTACCCGGACGACATGGAGTAGCACGTGAAGTCCAACCGGTTCACCTCCCCACCCATCGGCCGGCCGGGGGCCGGTTCCGGCAACCCCCCGGAGCTGTCATCCTCCGGCCGCGAACGCTGGCCCTTCACGGCCAGAGCGGAGGAGCTCGACGCGTTCACCGCCGCTCTCGACGACCCGGCCACCACGGCCGTCATCGTCCACGGCCAGGCGGGGGTGGGCAAGAGCCGCCTCGCCGACGAGTGCCTGCGGCTGGCGGCGCGCAGAGGTCACCGGGTCGAGAAGGCGGTGGCCACGCCCTCCGTCGCCGCACTGCCGCTCGGGGCACTGGCACATCTGCTGCCCGCCGACGCCGTCTCGCACGACCCCGTCGCCGCCTTCCACGCGGCAGCCCGGGCGTTCGGTCTGCGCCCGGAGCCGAAGCACCGGCCGGGTGCACCGGACCGGCGGGCGGTCCTCTTCGTCGACGACCTGCACCTGCTGGACAATGCCTCGGCGGTGCTGCTCGGCCATCTGCTGTGGGCCCGCGCGGTGTTCCTCATCGCCACCGTCCGCGACGGCGCGCCCCCCTCCGACGCCGTCGAGGCGATCGACCGCAGCGAATCGACCCGCCGCATCGCGGTACGGCCCTTCAGCCGCGCCCAGGTCCGCAATGTCCTGCGCCGCTGCCTCGGCCACCCCCTCGAACACGCCACCCTGGATGCCCTGGTCGCCTCCTCCCAGGGCAACGCCCTGTTTCTCTACGAGCTCGTCAGCGGGGCGGTCGACGACGGCACACTTGAGCTGGGCGACGGCCTATGGCGCCTGAACGGCCGCCCCACCGGCACCCGCCGGCTCTCGGCCATCATCCGGCAGCGCCTCCAGGGCCTGTCCGGCCCGCGCGAGGAACTGTTCGAACTGGTTGCGCTCTGCGAGCCGATCCCCCTCTCCGCGCTGCGCCCGGCGGGCTCCGGGGCCGGCGATGTGGAATGGCTGGAGAAGCAGGGGCTGATCCAGGTGCACGCCAACGGCAGACGCACATACTGCACCCTGGGCCATCCTCTGTACGGCGAGGTCGTGCGACGCCACATCTCGCCCCGCCGACGCCGGGAGGTCTACACCGTGCAAGTGCGGAGACTGCGCTCACACGGCGTGCGACGCCGGGAGGACGCGCTGCGCCTCGCCTCCTGGCAACTTGCCGCCGACCTGCCCGTGGACACGGAGCTGCTGGTGTCCGCGGCGGCCATGGCACGGCACGTACGCGACTTCCCGACCGTACTGGAACTGTTGTCCAGGCACCCGGATTCCCAGGCACCGTTCGCCGTGTGGCTGATGCGCGGGGAGGCCTACCACCACACCGGCGACTGGGAGCGCGCCGAACAGTGCCTGTCCAGGGCGCAGCAGTCGGCCGGCGGGGAGACCGAGCTGCTGACCGCGGTCATGGAGCGGACCCAGAACCTGTTCTGGGGCTTCGGGGACACCCGGCGGACCCTGGAGGTGAACGCTGCCTCGGAAGCGGGGCTCGGCGCGAGCGGCCGACGGGTCCTACGCATCAACGAGGCGGGTTACCTCATGTACTGCGGGGACATCCGCACCGTTCTGCATCTGCTGGAGGACGCGGAGAAGGTGCATGTCCCGCGGCTGCGGATGTGGGGCCAGTTGCAGATGTCCCTCGCTCTGTCGTACCTGGGCCGGACCCGGGAGGCCGCGGAGCTGAGCCGGCGGGTCCACGAGGAGCTGACCGGCGCGGCGGCTGAGGAAGGGCGCTACGACCCCTCCTCGCACTGCAGCGGTCCCGCCATCTACCGGATAGTCGCACTCACCGAGGCCGGGCGTCCGGACGAGGCACGGACGATCGGCGAGGACGCCTTCACCCGCGCGGTGGGTGCCCAGGCCGTCTATTTGCAAGCATGGATCGCGGCCCATATGGGGCGCTGCGAGCTGATGGCCGGGCGGCTGGAGCAGGCACGGGACTGGTACGCCGAGGCCGTCTCGCTGGCCCGGACGAACGACTACCCCCGTCCGCTGGCGCTGAGTTGCGCAGGCCTCGCCGCGGTCCAGGCCCAGTCGGGCGCCGTCGCGGACGCACGGTCGACGCTGGAGGGCGCCCGGAGCGCACCGGATCTGCAACAGGCGTCGAACCTGTCGATCCAGCTCGCCGCCGCCTGGGTCGAGGCGGCCACCGGACACCTTCCGGAGGCCCGCGCCCTGCTGACCTCCGCCGCCCACCGAGCCGGCGAGGTGGGCATGCACTCCTACGAGGGCTGGCTGCTCAGCGATGCCGCCCGGCTGGGCGGCGCGGCTCAGGCACAGGACCGGCTGGGGGAGTTGGCGCGGACAAGCGACAGCGACCTGGCGCGGGCCCGGGCGATCAGCGCGCGGGCGCACGCGACCGGATCGGCCGACGCGTTGCACACCGCGGCAGACCAGTGTCTGCTGGTGGGCGCGGAGCTGCTGGCGGCCGAGACCGCCTGCGAGGCGTCCCGGGCAGCCGAACGGGAGGGGGACCAGCGGGGCGCAGCCGCCGCGGCCGTCCTGGCCGGACGCTCCCTGGCCCGCTGCGGTGGAGCGCTGACCCCGGCGCTGGGCGTCGGGACGGCCCGCCCGCTCACCCGCCGGGAGTCCGAGGTCGCCGAACTGGCGGCGGAGGGGCTCACCAGCCAGGAGATCGCGGGTCGGCTCGTGCTCTCAATCCGTACGGTCGACAACCATCTGCAGCGCGTCTACAGCAAACTCGGGATCGCCTCGCGCACCCAACTGGCTGACACACTGGCGGGCCTGGCCGAGATCCGGACACCTGCCGCCCGGCGCAAGGGGAGTGGTGCGTACTCATGAAGCCCGGTTCCGTTCGGCCAGGACTGTTCGGGCTCGGAGCCGGGCGCCCGCTCCGGCTGCATCACGCTCTACCGCGACGTCGAACCCTTGGTGTACGCACTCGTCGAGTTCCGGAACTCGAGATCAACCTCGACAACGACGTGGACCCCGAAGAGCTCTCGGCACGCTTCAAAAAGAGGAATCCGTCGGAGACTTCGACCCCACGCCCTTAACCGCCGAGGACTCCCCGTGGAACCTCTGACTGGAAGAGCTGGCACACGGCACTGGTATCCCCTCGGCCCCGGGAAGGAGCTATGCCGGAGGCGTTCCATCAGCATGGTCGTTGGTCCATGACGGGCTGCCCGGGGCGAGCCAGAGGCGGGCGCGGGTGACCGCGCCATAGGCAAGCCGGGCTAGTGCTGGACGAGCCGTTCGCAGTCGCGGGCGTGGCGGCCGGCGTGCATCATCCAGGCCTCTGCTCGGGCGGGTCGCTCTTGTCATACGGTGGCTATGACTTGCCGTTGTCCGGCAGGGAACGAGGCTGGCGGCAGCAGGTCCGCGGGCGCCAGATGCCCTGCCGGCCCACCGCCCAACACAGATTCCACTTCACCGGATGCAACGCCCGTAGATCGACGCCTCTTGGCCGGGGCGGTGGCCAGTCCCCCTCATGGGCCATGGTGAGGGCGAACAGCAGCTGCAGACGCCAGGCTCACTGCTATACGGCAACGCGCGGCACGGCGAAAGACGGACGAGACAGCCGCTAGCGCCCCGTGCCGGGCGGCGGAACATGCGCCGGTTCTCGTCGTGGGTATCGCGTCCGCGGGCCTGCCCGGCGCTCGGGAGGAGATTCGGTTCTGGAGACCGCCCGGGTCCGTCAAGGGGCCGGTGATCTCCCTGGCGCCTCACACCGCGCAGAGGCGGGCGTGCCTGCGTGACGTGCGTGCGCCGCCAGTCGGGTACAGACTTGATCACATGGGTACCAAAAGGTCCCGGACGGTCTCCGCCGGCCCCTCGTCGGCGAGCGCGCCGAACCAGACTCTCGCGCTCGCGGCCATGCTGTTCGCGGTGTCGATGACATTCATCGACCAAACCATCGTGTCCATCGCCGCGCCGGACATCATCGAGGAGCTCGGCCTCACATCCTCCGGGATGCAGTGGGTCATCAACGCGTATTTGCTCGCCCTCGCGGCCTTCTTCGCCCTCGGCGGGCGGCTCGCCGACCTCATCGGCAACCGCCGGATCATGCTGATCGGCACCCTCGTCTTCGTCATCTCATCGGTCCTCTGCGGATGCGTCCCCAAAGGCGATTTCGCGCAGACCTGGCTGATCATCTTCCGCGCCACCCAGGGGCTGGGAGCTGCTCTGATGTTCCCCGCGGCGCTCGCCGTCGTGGTCAACGTCTTCCCGGTCGAGAAACGCGGACGGGCGCTCGCCCTGTTCTTCGGCCTGTCGGGCGCTCTCACGGCCGTCGGCCCCCTCCTGGGCGGGTGGCTCACCGGGTGGACGTGGCGCTCGATCTTCTGGGTCAACGTCCCGGTCGCCGTGATCGCGCTCATCCTCACCTTCATGGCCCATGTCCCCAACGTGCGGCGGCCGGAGAAGCTCGATTTCCGGGGAGCCGTACTGGTCGCGGTGGGCATGGGACTGAGTGTGCTGGGTCTGCAACAGGCCCAGGCATGGGGCTGGAGCAGTGTGCTGACCTGGGTCTGCATCATCGGCGGCCTGGCGGTGCTCGCGGTGTTCGTCCGCTATGAGCTGACGGTGGCTCAACCCCTGATCAGGATGCAGGTGTTCAGGGACAAGGCGTTCACCGTGGACAACCTCGTCCTGTTCTTCGCGATGCTCGCGTTCGTCCCGCTGTTCTTCTTCGCCTCCGTGTACGCCCAGGTCTCGCTCAGCGCCTCGCCGAACCAGGCGGCACTGTATTTGCTGTACTTCTTCGTGGGCTTCGCCATCACCTCCCAATGGGGCGGCCGAATTCTCGACAAGAAGGGCGCCCGACCGGCCCTGAAGATCGGCACGGCCCTCGGGGCGGTCGGTTTCGCGCTCTGGGCCGGCAAGCTGACCGATCTGTCGATGCACGACCAGTGGCCCTACGTGGCTCTGGCCGGCGCGGGCATCGGGTTCCTGCTGGCCCCAGCCTCAACAGACGCGGTCAACAGGGCCATCGGCGCCTCGTACGGCGAAGTCACCGGCATCACCCAGACGGTGCGCAACTTCGCGGCGAGCGTGGGCCTTGCCGTCTTCGGCACGATACTCACGCACATGACGACCAACCGCGTGGCGGACACCATGGAGAGCCGGGGCCTGTCGCCGGACGAAGCCCGGAACACCGGGCGCTCGGTGGCCGAGGCCGTCTCCGGGAACGCGGACGGACGCACTCCGACCGGGGACGGACCGGCGGCGACACGGATGCGTGAAGCGATGGGCGACATCCAGATGGACTTCGCCCAGGCCAACCAGTGGGTCTTCTACGGGATGGCCATCGCGCTCGGCATCGCGTTCTTGTGCGCGCTGCGCCATCCCGGATCACGCGTGACATCGGATCCCGCCACCGCCGGGCCGACCGGCGCGGATGCGGCTGCGGCTCGCGATTCGGCGCCGGAATGAGGAGTTACGGAACATCCGTCTCAGCGGATGATCTTTACGCCGAAGCGGCCACCGAGAGCGAGGTCGACGGCGGTGTGAAAGTGGGCGTGCCTCTCTAGGCCGCGGGCCGCAGGCCGCGGCGAAGGGGCCGATGTCGATGATGTCGCTCCAGCCGTAGGCGTTCAGGAGCTCTGCTGCACGGTCTCGGTGAGCCGGTCCGCCGCGACTTCGGCGTGCTGGTCGGTCTTCTCGATACCGATGAAGTCACAGTGCTTCGGCCCATCAGATGGACGGTGTCGATGTCTGGGACCGTGGCTGGAACGGCTTCGGGTGGCAGGCTCTGCTCGGTTCCGAGCGTGGAGGCCCGGACGTGTCGCCCTACGCCGCACCTGCCCGCGCCACGGATCTGTCCGGACTGCCGCCCGCCTTCATCGACGTCGGCTCCGCGGAGACGCTGCGCGACCAGGCCGTCGCCTACGCCGACCGGATCTGGCGGGCCGGCGGCTCTGCCGAGCTCCATGTGGGGTCCGGCGGCTACCACACGTTCGACCTGGTGGTCCCGGACGCGACGATCAGCCGGGCGGCGTGGCAGGCCCGACGTTCCTGGCTGGAGCGGGTGCTGACGGCGGGCTGACGTCCAACTTGGGTCCCGAGCGGCACAGTTCGTGCTGCAGCGCAATGTACGACGTGAAGAGACGGCCTTCAGATCCTGCGCTGCTCAGCGTCCGCGCAAGCGCGAAGTAGCCCACCAAATCGGCTCGTTGGTGTGCGTGGCCCGGCATCGACCCGATCACGCACGCGCGGGTACGATGCAAGGGCCTCATCTCAAGGCAGGGCCGGGACCTATGGACGCGTGGAATGACGTGGGCCCAGCTAGGGGGAGCCTACGTCGTCCGCGTAGGTTCCGGCCCGATGAGATGAGGTGCAGGAATGGTCGCCACGGAGTCCGGCCAGGTGAGATCTGGTTGGTTACGTAAGGCAGCTTCGCGGGTCGCGGTCGCCTTGGGAGTGAAAGCTCTCTGGACCGCACTGGTGAAGGTGCTTGACCATTACGGAGTTGATCTCTAGCTCCGTGTGAGGCGGAAGCGGTCTGCATCCCGGACACGTAGAGGTCCGGCAGGCATCCCCCTTCTTGCCGGGCCGTGGTTCCGCGGTCTGGGAGACGATGCGCTTCCGCCTCACTTCCTGCCCCCTCTGCCCCACGTTCGTGCGCGCGCACCCGCAGGCCGCCGGGCCCGTCAGAAGGATCCCGCGGTGGGATGGCTCACCCCCGCCATCGGACCGAGACAGACGTGGACAAGGCAAGAGCGTGCCGTAGCCGCCTCCGCCTCCGCCGTTGCGCGCCGTCAACGCAGCTGTCACGGATTCGCTCAAAGGACCACCCCTTCACCCGTGCGGCGGTGACCACCGCCCGACAGGTGTGGCTCCGGCGTTTCTGGCTATACGCGGAAGTCCGGAGGGCGTGACTCCTTACCGAGAAGGAGAAGTGATCCACATTCTTCACGCGTCAGTGGAACTGCATGCCGAGACGGTGCAAGTGGCAGGGCAGCACACGATTCGCTTGGCGGGCGAGATGGATCTGGGGACCGTCGGCGCCCTGTACGAAGCTGTCCGCACCTGCCTTGATGCTCACCCCGACCAGATTCTGATCACCATGGCCGAGGTGACTTTCTGCGACTGCGTCGGCGTCCGCGCGCTGCTTCAGGCCCGTATGGAGACCCTGCGCAACGGCGCCGCCTTCCTCCTGCGCGGCCCGCTCCATCCCTCTGTGGCCCGGGTGTTCGAGTACACCCGGGCCTCGGCCCCACTCGGCGTTCAGCCCTGACGCACTGCAGTCGGCATAGGCAGGGTCCAGGTCATGGAAGTGCAGGCGAACAGAGCGTCCCGGTTGACGAGTTCACGGAGGTGCGCATGGCGCAGGGAATTCTCGCGGGAACGTATCAAGGGGCCTGGTGCCGTACGACACCAGGCCCCTCGGGATTTGAACACCATCTGCCGGCTTACTGCTGCGCCAGCATTCTCTTTCCGCTCACCCTCTCGGAAGAGGGGGATGTATGCGGGGATCGCTTGTGCGTAACCGTGGGACCACCTTCCGTTCTGGGGCCTGCGGCACCCGGGCCGACGACGTTCCCGCCCGGGCGATCCTGATGGCGTCTGCTTCCTTCTCTTCTTCCTGCTCTTCTTCCCGATCCTGCACTTGCTGGTTACTACCAGCAGGTTCCTGCGTACCGGCGGCCCCGCTGAGCCGCCCGGCCCGGCAGCCAGTGGCGGGACCCCGAGATCCTTTCGGCCCCGCCATTCCACTGCCGTGCCACTACCTACTGGTCCTGCATGCGCGGCAGTTCATGTCTGCCGCGCCTTACCGATCTCCTGGCGATGGGCAAGACGTTAGCCACCACGATGACGAATGTCTACCATCGCCGTCACACATTTTCTGCGTGTCACGATGATGGTGTTCTACCGCCCACGGGTGCCGGAAAGTTGCGCCCGGGTGTGTGGTCCAGGTGTGTGCGCAGCCGGAGGGGGCATGTGACCCGGCACTGCAAAGCGGCACAACCGATGACAGGTGGGGTGAACGCGTATGCACGACACGAAGATCACGCCCCCTTCGACATCCTCCTCGCCGACCGTGGTGCGAGGTCACAGCACCGAAAGCGTCCGCCAGGCTCGCGAGGCCGCGCGCGCCTTCACCGACAGCCTCACCCCGGCCCCGGACCCCGCCAGGGCGGACACGCTCGTACTGGTGGTCTCCGAGCTCGCCACCAACGCGCTGCGGCACGGCGGCGGGCGGTACACCCTCGAACTGTCCGCCACGGCAGACCTGGTGACCGTCGCGGTCAGCGACCCCAGTCCGGTACGCCCGCGTGAACGGACCCCGGACCTGAACGGTGGCAGCGGCGGCTTCGGCTGGCACATGGTCCGCCGCCTCACCACCGGCCTGACCATCACCCCCGGCCCCGGCTCGGGAAAGACCATCCAGGCCCGGATCCCCCGGCTCGGGGGTTGAACCATCGCGGCGGCGTGACGGGTGACCCTGACCTTGCGTCCGCAGGCCCGGTGGACCGCGGGGGCCTCTCACTTCATAGACCGGGACGCCGACTGGGGCCCTCGGCCCACCTTCCTGCCGATCCGGAAAAGTTTGCACGTGAAAGAGGGTGTCAACGAGAATAACTTCGTCAGACAGGGCACGTTGACTGTTGACCGTTCCAGGAAGCGCCGCGTGAGGCGGGTGAGAGCGTCCTGAAGGGAATGGGCACCTGTTCAATGGGAGTGACGGCCACATGGACCGCGCGGGAGCTTCGGACGATTCCCTGGATGCGCTTGCCCGGCAGGTGTCCGAAAACGCAGAAGCCCTGGTGGAGGCCTGGAGCGAGGCTGCCAGGACAGCCGATCCGCGGCTGTCGAGTTTGCAGCTGCAGGCCCTGCTGATCACCCATCGGTCTCCGGGGATCAATCTCACCAGAATGGCGGAGAAGGTCGGCGCCGCTCCCCCCACTGTCAGCAGGCTCTGCGACAGGTTGGAGGCGGCAGGGCTCCTCGTGCGCCACCGTGCCACGACCAATCGCCGGGAAATCGGGCTGACGCTGACCGCGCGCGCCCGCGAGATGCTGGACGCTCTGTCCGAGCGCCGCTTTCGGGCCATCCGCAGTGTGCTTCAGCACGTCCCGGCGGCGCAGCGCCTGGCCGCCGCCGCGGCCCTCGACTGGCGCGGGCGGCAGACTCAAGACTGAACCTCGGACCCGCCTCTCGGCCTGGGTGGGGTCATCGTCGTACCCGGACCGGCCGTCCCTTCCCCCGTACGGGTGGATCGGGCGGTCCCGTACGGCTTGTACGGGTCATTGTCGGCGGGGGCTCGGCATCGTGGCGGGCGGCACTCGCGGACCCGCGCACATCCAGGAGGCATCATGCTCGGCACCGACTTCCGCACCGGATCGCCCAACTGGCTCGACCTCGGCAGCCCCGACACCGACGCGGCCGCCGCGTTCTACGGCCGGGTCTTCGGCTGGGAGTTCGCCTCCGCCGGACCCGAGGCGGGCGGCTACGGCTTCTTCCGCATCGGCGGCAGGACCGTCGCCGCGCTCGGCCCACTCAACGAGGAGGGCGCGCGGTCGGCCTGGATGGTCCACTTCCAGAGCCCGGACGCCGATGCCACCACGCGGGCCGTCCGCGACGGGGGCGGGACGGTCCGGCTGGAGCCCATGGACGTGATGGGCGAGGGCCGGCTGGCACAGTTCACCGACCCGCAGGGCGCCGAGTTCGCGATCTGGCAGCCCGCGAAGACCGGCGGCCTTGAGGTGGCCTCCGAGGAGAACACGCTGGTGTGGGTGGAGCTGCACGTACCGGACTCCGACGCGGACATCTCCTTCTACGCCGGCGTCTTCGGGTGGCGGCACTCCGAGATGCAGGCGCCCGGCATGCGGTACCAAGTGCTCAGCATCGCCGACGGCGACCAGGAGGAGGGCTCCTTCGGCGGCGTCGCGCAGGAGGAGGGTGCTGACGGGAGGCCGAGGTGGGTGCCGTACTTCCGTGTGGCGGACGTCGACGCCACGGTCGCCTCGATTCAGGACGGCAACGGAAGCGTGGTCGTACCGGCGGCGGACGTCCCGCAGGTCGGGCGGATCGCCTGGGCCGCGGACCCCGCCGGGGCGGTCTTCGCGCTGCTGACGCCGAATCCGCGGATGTGAGGGTAGCGCGGGGCTCGGACGCGGGGCGCGGGGCGCGGGGCTCAGACACGGGGCTCCGCGCTCACGCGGCGGCCATGTCCGGCCGGTACGAGGCGTTGGTCGGGCGGCCGACCCGCCGCACGCACGGAGGGGTGGGATCCGGCCCGCCGCGGTAGGCATGCGGCGTGCAGACCTTTCTCCCGTACGCCGACTTCACCCGATCCGCCTCCGTCCTGGACCGGGCCCGCCTGGGCAAACAGCGGGTCGAGGCCCTCCAGGTGCTGCGCGGCCTGACGGTGCCCGGCTACGGATGGCGGCATCACCCGGCGGTGCGCATGTGGACCGGCTACGAGGAGGCGCTGGTCCGCTACGGCCTCGACGTGTGCGCGGTCTGGGTGGCGGAGGGGCGCGGCGACACGTGTGCGGCCACTCTGGTCACCGACTTCGACCGGCATCGTCCCGGCGCCGCCGTACGCACGCAGCAGGAGCTCACCGAGGACGGCGAGCTGCCTCCCTGGCTGGGGGACCCGGCCTTCCACCGCAGCCACCGCTCGGCGCTGGTGCGCAAGGCGCCGGAGATCTACTCCCCACTCTTCCCCGACGTCCCCGGCGACCTGCCCTACGTCTGGCCACCTTCGGACCGCGCCCCATCGTGAGGTCGGCCCGCCGATCCAGGACCAAAGTCCCTTTGGTGAGACTTTGGTCCTGCTTCTTATGTAGATCCGATAACCACCGTTCATACCGGCCACGGCATATGACACTCTCCTTCAAGATCATCTTGGCGTGGGGGGAGTTTCCACCCGGCAGCGACGGCTGCGGCGGCTGAGATCTCCGCGGAGAAGGGTGCATACCGTGACGTTCCTCTGGCTCGCGCTCAT
Organism: Streptomyces sp. NPDC041713; assembly: GCF_055591085.1. Classification (NCBI taxonomy): domain Bacteria; kingdom Bacillati; phylum Actinomycetota; class Actinomycetes; order Kitasatosporales; family Streptomycetaceae; genus Streptomyces; species Streptomyces sp. NPDC041713. Next base: position 71,110 of record NZ_JBVIZY010000008.1, on the reverse strand, counting down.
CGCCGTCTTCGTCCTCGTCGAGATCTGGCTGACGAAGCGGTCCCACCGCCGGTCCGCATGGCGCACGCTCAATGGTGACCGCATCGCCCTGGCCGTCGGCGTGGCATGGTGCGCCGTCGCCGTCGCCACCTCGTGGGCCGGCGACGGCGACCCCGTCGGCGGTCTGCTCTTCGGGGGACTGACCGGCACCGTTGTCGCATGCGTCGTCGCCACGGCGCGACGCAAGAGCGCACACCTGCGAGGCAAGAAGAACGCCTCCTACTGAAGAGTTCACCTGGCCCTGGCCACCGGTGCGGCAGCCCGCGCCGGTGGCCGATCCGTGGCGGCGCTGGACGACTGCGCCCGGCAGGGGGAGCCCTCCGCGCAGGTGGAGGTCGGGCTCCCCTGTGACCGACTGGGACGCTCGGCCTGCGCGGCCGCTACCTGTTCGGTCTATCAGGCCGTGCCGTCGCGCCCGGCCCGTTCAAGAGTGGTCGCATGACGGAGCAGCGTTCACGACGCAGCCAGGCCCCCGCGCGCCGGTCCGCCGAGCGCGGTGCCGGGGACCTGGGGGAACTGGTCCGCGAGGCCTGCCGGACGTTGAGCGACCTCATCGGGCACCCCGCCGAAGGGGTGTCCGCCGTCTGTCCGACCGAGAGCGACGGGTGGCGGGTGTGCGTGGACGTGCTCGAAGTCCCGCGCATCCCGGACACCACCAGCCTCCTGGCCACCTACGAGGTGGATCTGGACGCGCACGGCCGCCTGACGCAGTACCGCAGAGTCCGCCGCTACCGCCGCGGCTGGGCGGACAGCTGAGGCGTCACCGCGTGCGCCGTCGCCAGGACGCGTGCGCCGTCGAAAGGAGCAGGGCCCGCCATGACCACCACCTACAGCGAGGACGTCGTCGCGTGCGCACCACGCGCCGGCACCCTCTACGACGTCCTCGAGCTCATACTCGACCGCGGCATGGTGATCGACGTCTTCGTGCGCGTCTCGCTGGTCGGCATCGAGATCCTGAAGATCGACGCCCGCATCGTGATCGCGTCCGTCGACACCTATCTCCGCTTCGCCGAGGCGTGCAACCGCCTCGACCTCGAACACGACTCCCGCAGCAAGACCGTCCCCGAGCTGTTCGGCGGGGGTGGCCCCGTCGGGGCGCTCGGCAAGGCCGGCGCCAAGAGCGCGGCACGGTCCGTGGGCGACAAGGTCAAGGGCACCCTGGGCCTCGGCCCCTCCGACGACGATGACGATGACGACCAGGTCGACGGTGACTACGAGCGCGAGCAACGTCGGGAGCGCCAGGATCGCGATGACTCCGGCCCCCGCCGCCGCGCCCCTTCCCGTACGCCCGCCCACTCCCGCAGCGGATCCGGCAACCGCGCCGACAGCCGGCGGCCGCGTTCGCGACGCCGTGACGAAGACGACGATGAGGACTGACCGTGCCCGCTCCCCCCGCACCGTACGGCCTGTACGTGTACGCCATCGCCGGCCCCGACACGGCCGCGCACGCGAAGCGGTGCCGTGCCGTCGGTGACGCGAAGGCCTCGGTGTCCGTGGTGGGCCGGGACGGTCTTGCCGCCGTCGTCAGCCCCGTGAGCGGCCGGCCGCGGGCCCGGCGCCGCGATCTGAGCGCTCACCAGGAGGTGCTCCGCGTGCTCGCCGACCACGGCGCCGTACTGCCGATGCGTTTCGGCGTGATCGCTCCCGACGCCGATACCGTCCTCGCCGGACTGGATGCCGCAAGGCCGACTCACCTCGCCGGGCTGGAACGGCTGGCCGGCAAGGCCGAGTGGAACCTCAAGGGCGTTCACGTACCCGATGCCCTGCCCGACCTCCTGCGGGAGGACGCGAGCCTGCGCGCCCTGCGGGAGAGCACGCGGCGGCGGCCGGGATACGAGGCCAACGTGCGCCTCGGTGAGGCCGTGGCCGTGGGGCTGCAGCGGCGGGCCGAACAGGCCGCCGCCGACGTCGTGGCGGAACTGCGCCCGCTGGCGGCCGAGTTCAGCGAAGGGCGGGACATCACGGGAGGCGCGCTCAATGCCTCCTTCCTCGTACCGCACACCGCCGCGACCGCCTTCCGGCGGGCCGTCGACGCGCTCGCCGACCGGCATCGGGGACGGATCACGCTGACCCTCACCGGCCCGTTGCCCTGCTACAGCTTCGTGCCCGCCGACCCCGTCCCCACGGCTGTCTGACGTGGGACTCATCAGCGGCCTGCTCCTGCTTCCCCTGGCTCCCGTACGCGGCGTCGGCTGGGTCGCGGACCGGCTGATCGAGGCGGCGGAGGACGAGATGTACTCGCCGGACGCCGTCAGGGCCCGGCTCGCCGCCCTCAACGAAGCGTTGGACGAGGGCGAGATCGACCTCGACCACTTCGAACGCGAGGAGGAGAAGCTGCTCGATCTGTTGGAGCGGCGACCTCACCGACCGGCCTCCTGACGTCCCCGCGACGTCGTCCGTCATCGATCCATACGGGACTTCCTCATGAACGAAACCAGCAAGATCGCTCTCGGCGCCGCTGTGGCGGGCGGCTACCTCCTCGGCCGTACGAAGAAGGCGAAGCTCGCCTTCGCCGTGGGCACGTACCTCGCGGGCCGGAAGTTCAGCCTCTCCCCGCAGGAACTGCTCAACCAGGGCATGCAACGGCTGCGCGACACACCGCAGTTCGCCGAACTGACCGACCAGGTGCGGGGCGAGCTGATGGGCGCGGGCCGCTCGGCCGTGTCCGCCGCCGCGGACCGGCAGCTGGCTTCCTTCGCGGACATGCTGCACGAACGCACGCAGGCCTTGCGCTCGGGATCTGGCGGACGGGACGAGGACGAGGACGACGAGCCGGACGCGTACGAGGACGAGGATGAGGACGAGGACTACGGCGACGAGGACGAGCGGGAGGGCCGGTACGACGACGGCGAGGACGACTACGGGCCGGAAGATTCGGACGCAGACGAAGACGAAGAGGACGAAGACGACGAAGACGATGGCGAAGCGGACGAGGATGAGGACGCCGGGGAGGGCGTGACCTCGTCGAGGGGTCGTCAGCCGTCGCGCAGGCATGGCCGCACCCGTGACCGCAGCGAGCGCTCGCGTCGGGAGCCGGACCGTCAGGCGTCGTCGCGCCGGGACACGGGGCGGGACACGGGCCGGGAACGTTCGGCCGCCCGCTCCGCGACGAAGCGGGGCGCGGCCAAGAGGACCGCGTCGAAGAAGTCGGCGTCGGGCAAGACCGGCAGGACGGGCAGGTCGGGCCGGCAGGCGTCCGGCCGCTCGTCGCCGTCCGGTCGAGCGGGTGACGCGGAACCGTCGGGCGCGGCTCGCGGAGGTTCCGGCGACGGTGGGTCCGCCTCCGAGCGCCGCCCTGCCACGAAGAGGTCCTCTCCGCCGGCCAAGAAGTCCGCCCCGCCGGCCAAGAAGTCCTCGCCGTCGGCGAAGAAGACGGCTGCGGCGAAGAAGACCGGCCCTTCCAAGTCGACGGCGAAAAAAGCCGCACCGGCGAGGAAAGCCGCACCGGCAAAGAAGGCCGCGCCGGCCAAGAAGGCGGCACCCGCGAAGAAGGCGGCGCCGGCCAAGAAGGCGACAGCGGCCAAGAAGGCCGCACCGGCGAAAAAGGCCCCTGCCAAGAAGGCCACCGCGAAGACGACCGCGGCGAACAAGACGGCTTCGGCAAAGAAGACCGCGGCAAGCAAGAAGGCCGCTCCGAGCAAGAAGAGCGCCACGAAGAAGACCGCGACGCGGAAGACCGCACCGAGCAAGAAGACCACCCAGGCGAAGAAGACCACCGTAAAGAAGACCACCGCGAGGAAGACCGGCGCCGGCAAGAAGGCAGCCGGGAAGTCGACGCCGCGTTCGAGGCAGAGGAGCTGACCGGCCATGGCCGAACGGAAACACAGCGCCGGGAACGGCAAGAAGGGCGGCGGCCGGCAGGGCGGAGGTGGTGGCGAATCCGGCATGGACCGGCTCCGCAGCGAGTTCACGGACTTCCTCGGCGCTCAGGCCCAGCATCTGTCGGACCGGGCGGGCGACGCGTTGGGCGGCCTCACCGACAAGCTGCAGGACGCCGCCGAGAACGGCGGCACACTGTCGCGTGTGGGAGCCCGGGCGGCGAAGGGCGAGTCGCCGATCAAGGCGGGGTTGGCCGAGAAGGCCAAGGATGTGAAGGACAGCGTCGTCGGCAAGGCGAAGGACCTGTTCTCGTCGGGTGGTGGCGGCGGAGGTGGTGACGCCAAGGTCACCAGCATCGTCGAAACCGTCGACGTGGGTGTCCCGTTGCGCACCGCGTACGACCACTGGACGCAGTTCGAGGAGTTCAGCGGCTTCACCAAGGGCGTGAAGAGCGTTTCCACGTCGGATGAGGTCAGCTCCGACTGGAAGCTGAAGGTCGGCCCCTCCAACCGGAGTTGGAAGGCCACGGTGCAGGAGCAGCTGCCCGACGACAGGATCGTCTGGTCGTCCGAGGGCAGCAAGGGCAGCACTCGTGGTGCCGTCAGTTTCCACGAACTCGGCCCGACGCTGACCCGCATCGTCCTGATCGTCGAGTACTACCCGGCCGGCTTCTTCGAGAAGACCGGCAATCTGTGGCGCGCTCAGGGCCGTCGCCTTCGACTCGACCTCAAGCACTTCGCCCGTTACGTGACGTTGAACGCGGACGAGGAAGTGGAGGGCTGGCGCGGGGAGATCCGCGACGGCGAGGTCGTCCGGTCCCACGAGGAGGGTCTGGAGGACGACGACAACAACGACAACAACGACGGCGACAGCGGCGGCGGCCGTGAGGACGAGGACGACTACGCGGAGGACGACGGCGAAGGGGACGACGCCCGCGACGCCGAGGAGGGCGAGAGCGACGAGCCCGAGGACGAGGAGTATCCGGAGGACGCGGACGAAGACGAAGACGAAGAAGCGGACGGCGAGGATTACGAGGACGAGGACGACGACGAGCGGGACCGTCCCCGTACGCGCCGGAGGCGGTGACCGGCTGTCATGAGCGATCTCGACACCTGGCGCACCCCGCAGGCGCCGCACGCGGTGGGTCCCGCCGACGGCAGCCTCGCGGACATCCTCGAACGCGTGCTTGACAAGGGCATCGTCATCGCCGGTGACATCAAGATCGACCTGCTGGACATCGAGCTGCTCACCATCCGGGTACGGCTGTTCATCGCCTCCGTCGACACCGCGCGCAAGGCCGGCATCGATTGGTGGGAGACGGACCCGGCGCTCTCGTCGCGCGCCGCCCGCGACGACCTCCGCGAGGAGAACCGCCGTCTGCGCGAACGGCTGGACGAACTGGACCCGGCCGGCGACCACGCGGACCGCAAGGACCGCGAGCTGCGTCAGGACCACGAACCCCGACAGGACCGTGACTCTCGACAGGACCGTGACTCTCGACAGGACCGCGACGCCCGACAGGAACGGACGAAGGAGACTCCCCGCTGATGGCCGACACGACGACCGCCCCGCACGCCGTGTGCGTGTTCGCCGTCCGCCGGGGCCGCGGCCCGGACCTTCCCCCAGAGCTGTCGGGCCACGAGGGCGGCGGTCCCCTGCGTCTCATTCCGGTGGGTGCGCTGTGGGCCGTGGTCCAGGACGTGCCGGCGGACACGTACTCGGAGGAATCCCTGCACGGGCGGCTGTCCGAGCCGGCGACCCTGGAACGCTGCGTGCGCGCCCACCACGCGGTGGTCACCGCGTTCGCCGCGCGAGGAGCTGCGGTCCCGCTTCCGCTGGCGACACTCTTCCACTCGCAGGAACGGGCCCGTACCGCTCTGCTCGCGCACGCGCCCCGCTTCGAACGCGGTCTGGCCCGGATCGCGGGCCGTGCGGAGTGGGCGGTGAAGGTCAACCTGCTCGCGACCTCTGCCCCTTCACCGGAACCGACATCCGCCGCGCCCCCGACTTCGACGCCGGGCCCGGCCACCGGCCGCGCCTACCTGACCCGTCTCCGTGACCGCGGTCAGGCACGGGAACAGCGCAGGGAACGGGCCGTACAGGCAGCCGAGTTGCTCGACCGCGCGGTCCTCTCCCTCGCCGACGCCACCGTACGAAGGCGGCCGCACAGCGCCGAGGTCACCGGCCGCGACCGTGCCCAGATCATGAACGCCGCCTACCTGGTCCCGGAAGGCCGCGACACCGAACTCCTGGCACTGATCGAGCAGTTGCGGGCGGCGCCCGAGTTCCAGGACTCCGAGGTCGAGATCGAGATCACGGGCCCGTGGGTGCCGTATTCGTTCGTGGACGCGGCCTCCTTCACAGAGGTCGCGGGCAGTCCGGGCGACCGCCTGACGACCACCGCCGAGCCGCGCGACCGAGGCCCGCACGAGACCGTCCGACGGGACGCCGCGGGGAGCCGCGCATGAGTCCGCACACCACCGCCGAACCCGTCTCCTGGCAGGGACCGGACAGTGGCGCGCCGATCGGCGTCCCCCTGGTCGACCTCCTCGACCGGGTCCTCGGCACCGGCGTGGTGGTCAGCGGGGACCTGGTCATCGCCATCGCCGAGGTTCCCCTCGTACGCATCTCGCTGCACGCCCTGCTGGCGTCGGTGAGCGAGCGTGTCCCCGCGCCGTGGGGGGACGGGGGCCCGCTGTGACCCGTACCGCGCGCGTGGACCTCGATGCCGAAGAGGTCGGGCGCGACCTGGCCTCGCTCGTCCTGACCGTCGTCGAACTGCTCCGTCAGCTGATGGAGCGCCAGGCGGTCCGCCGGTTCGACGCGGGCGATCTCACCGCCGAGCAGGAGGAGCGGGTCGGCACCGCGCTCATGCTCCTGGACGAGCGCATGACGGAACTCTGCGAGCGCCACGGCCTCCGCCGCGAAGACCTGAACCTCGACCTGGGACCGCTCGGCTCGCTGCTGCCGTACGACTGACCTGCGCGACGGCGTGCCCCACCAGAGCCCCCTTCACTCATTTGGATGATGATGGGCTCTTGCGTGCGTGGCGTCGGCGGAATCCGGGACACTGGACGGGATCCGCTGTGCGTACAGGGGCCGGGGGGGCCGAGACATGGTGCGAGTGGTCGCCGTGAGCGACGGGACTCCGAGTTTGTTGGTACGCGATGCCTCCAGCGTCGTACGAGACATACCCCGCTCCATAGCGTGCGCTCGCCTCGGGCGTCTCGTCCCGCGTTCCGTACGGCAGCGCTGAGGACCACAGCTTCGTCGCGCACCATCGCATCCTTCCGGCCCGTTCCGCCCGGGCCCGTTACGTCACCCTGAGGCCGGCTCTCCACGGCTCGGTCCCTCCGAGGCTCGGCGCCACGCAAGGGATTCCGACAGGCTGCAGGAGTACGCTCCGACCTTCTGGACGGACGGCGGCACACCGAGCACGCCGGTCGCGCGGCGCGTCCTCGGAAAGGCGGACGGCCCGGTGGTCGGCCAGAAGGTCTGTGTCAGCGGCAAGGTGACCAAGCTGGTCTGCGACATCGAGGTGTACAACCTGACCAGCGGCGTGTCCTGCGACGAGGAGCCGGGCCACCTGTGCACGAGGGGCCTCGTCCTCGCGGGCAAGGAGGGCGTGAACATCGTGCACTCCGGCGACTCGGGCGCACCCGTCTTCGTGCCGATCGACACGGTGATCGACGGCCACAAGGTGTACGGCGCGATGCTCGTCGGCATGCTGGTCGGCGGCGGCCCCCGCTTCGAGGGAGGCCCCGAGGACCTGGTGGTGTTCCACTCGGTCAAACAGATCGAGTGCGGGCTGAACGCACGGGTGCTGACGGGCCCGGAGGCGGACTCGGGCGACACGACGCCGCCGCCGGGGCGGGAGGATTGCGGGGCGGGGGGTGGGGCGGTAGGGGCCGGGCCAGATCTGGGGCCGAGCCCGGTGGTGAGACCTCTGGACCGGTGTCGTCCGCGGCAGGACGACGGATACGCGCATGCGGACACCGTCCGCACCGGGGAGGCGTCCAGGCACGTCCGGAGCCTGTCAGCTGCTCCAATAGGTCGGCAGCGAGGCGACGAACAGAGCACCGCCACCGAGCAATAGGAGCTGAACCGTCATGGATACCCACGCCCGCAAAGCGGCCGCGAGGAGCACGGTGATCGCACACGACCACGCCAAGAACGACACGACGTCACCCTGGTAGGAACCTCCCTGCGGATCCATCGGACCCGGGTAGCCCATCCAGTCAGCGGTCCAGATGCCGTCCATCCCGAGCGAGAGGACGGCGCCGACGAGTAGCAGGTCAAGCAGACCCAAGGCGGTCGAAGCCGCGAAGTCGGCATGCCGATGCTGCCGGGTTCTCGCCACCATGCCCATACAGACGAAGAAAGTTCCCTCCCGGTTGCACCGACCTGGCTCGGTCTGCCCAGCGGGGGCACGTCACCCCGGTGCCTTGTTTCGCGGGCATGGGGGTACTCGGAGGGCCACGCGTTGAAAGGAGGCGTATGGCCGACATGTCGATGAGGGCCGTGGGCTGGGCCCGGTCGTTTCCCGTGTCCAGTGGGGCGCGGGAGGGGCGGCGCTGGGTGCGCGAGCATCTGGGCTCCCTGGAGTGGACCGCGCACGCCCCGGAGACCGTGGACGACGTGCTGCTGACCGTGTCGGAGCTGATCACCAACGCTCACGTGCACGCGCACAGCGACGCGCAGCTGATCCTGACCTGGGACAGCCGGTGTCTGCACGTGAGTGTTCACGACTCGGATCCCGATCTGCCCACGCCTCGTGCCCTGGACACCACCTCGCCCGGCGGACGCGGGCTCGCGCTCGTCGATGCCCTCGCCACCGACTGGCACACGCACGAGCAGTCGGACGGGAAGACGGTCACCGCCTGCTTCACGCCGCCGGCTGAGGCGTTGTCGGGGCGGTAGGCCCCGGTGCGCTCCAAGGCCGTCGGCAGTCCTCCGTCCCCGGCGCCTCTTCCGGCGGGACCCGTATCGGAGGGGTGTCGCCGGTATGAGACTTGACTCTCACAATATGTGAGAGGAACCTCTCACGTCATGGAGACCGGTAACCATCTGGGCGATGTCGAGATCACCGATCCGAAGGCGATGCGGGCGCTCGCACATCCCGTGCGGCTGGCGATCCTCGAACGGCTGCAGCGGCACGGTCCGGCGACGGCGACGCACCTCGCGCCCCACGTGGGAGCGACGCCCTCGGTGACCAGTTGGCATCTGCGGCATCTGGCGAGCTTCGGGCTGGTCCGCGATGCCGAGCCCGGGCCGGACCGTCGCCAGCGGCGGTGGGAGGCGGTGGCGCGGGGTTTCCGGTTCGAGACGCCGGCGGATCCGGACCCGGAGGATCCGGGCGACGAGGAGGTCACGTCGGCTGCGCGGGTCCTGGCCCGGGAGATGTTCCTGCGCTCCGGAGACCTGCCGGACCGGTGGGCCGCCGAGGTCGAGCCCACGCTCGAACCGGAGTGGCGGCGGCTCGCCGGTCTGGCCGACACTCGCGTCGTCGTCACCGCCGACGAACTCGCCGCCATCGAGGACGGGATCGAGCGTGTTCTGGCCCCCTACGTGACGCGCGACGAGGCCGCACGTCCGGCCGACGCCCGCGGCGTCCGGCTGCTGCGTTACGTCCTGCCCGAGGGGGCCGAGGAGCAGACCGACGGGACGTCAGCTGAGGAGCAGACCGGTAGGACGTCATGAGCGCCGCCGCAGACCCCTCCTTATCCGTCTCGCTCTGGCGTGATCGGCGGTTCCGCCGTTTCTGGGCCGGCCAATCCGTCTCGCAGTTCGGCGACCGCATCACCGAACTGGCCCTGCCGCTGATCGCCGTGGGCGCGCTGCACGCTTCGGCCTCTCAGGTCGCGTGGCTGACAGCGCTCATCTGGACCCCGAACCTGCTGGCGATCGTCCTCGGCGCCTGGGTCGACCACCGCGTCCACAAGCGGCGCCTGATGGTTCTCGCCGACTTGGTGCGGGCGGCGGTGCTGCTCTCCGTACCGGCCGCCTATCTCCTGGGCGCGGTGACGCTCGGTCAGTTGTACGTCGTGGCTCTGCTGACGGGCGCCGCCGGGGTGTTGTTCAACACCGCCTATCCGCCCTTCTTCGTCCGCCTCGTGCCCCGGTCGTCCTACGTCGACGCGAACAGCAAGCTCAGCACCAGCCGTTCCGCGTCGTACGTCGCCGGGCCCGCCGTCGGGGGTGCTCTGGTCCAAGCGTTGACCGCTCCCGTCGCCGTCGTCGTCGACGCCCTGACGTTCCTGGCGTCCGCGGTTCTCGTCGGGCGGATCTCGGTCGACGAGTCGTCGGCCGCCCACGACCGGGCGGCAGCATCCTCACTGCTGAGGCGGGCCAGGGAGGGCCTGGTGTTCGTCGTCCGTCACCCGGTGCTGCGGGCGAGCCTCGGGTGCGCCGCAACCGTCAACTTCTTCACCTTCGTCGCGGGCAGCGGATTGATCGTGCTGTTCGCCAGCCGGAGCCTCGGACTCACCGCGGGGGTCATCGGGATGGCGTTCGGGGTCGGCGCCACCGGCTCGCTCCTCGGTGCGGTGCTCGCTCCGAAGGTGTCGCGAAGATTCGGCGTCGGCCGCAGCATCGTCGTGGGCGCCGTGCTGTTCCCCGCACCGATCGCTCTCGTCGCCGCCGCGGGCGGCCCCCTCTGGGCTCGCGTCGGCGCCTTGGCCGTGGCCGAGTTCCTCTCCGGAGTCGGCGTCATGCTGTTCGACGTCAACCTCAACTCCCTCCAGGCGGCCGTGATCCCCGACGGCATGCGCAGTCGGGTCGCCGGTGCGTACAGCACGATCAATTACGGTCTACGACCTGTGGGCGCCGTCGTCGGCGGCCTCCTCGCCACCGTGATCGGCCTCCGCGCAACCCTCCTCATCGGGGCCGTGGGCGGAGCGCTGTCCCTGCTCTGGCTTCTGCCGTCGCCGATACCGCGCATCCGCTCCTTGACGGCCGACGATCCGCCTCGCCGAACCGCCGGTTCGAGCGGGGGCGTTCACGCTCGGCAACCGCCGTCCCGGTGAGGCACCGGCCCAGCCCTTGGCCGATCATGGACGTGACGTCGTCGTCCCTCAACTCCCAGGAGAGCGCCCCGTGTCCGTCACCGCTGACCCCGCGAATCTCCACCCCATGCCCGAGCAGCCGCGGGTGGTCCTGCTCAAACCCCTGGTGAAGTCCCCGCTGATCGAGGTCGGGGAGTACTCGTACTACGACGACCCGGACGACCCCACCGCGTTCGAGACCCGCAACGTCCTCTACCACTACGGTCCGGAGAAGCTGGTCATCGGCAAGTTCTGCGCGCTGGCGACCGGCACGCGGTTCATCATGAACGGCGCCAACCACCGTATGGACGGCCCCTCCACGTTCCCCTTCCCCACCATGGGCGGTTCGTGGGCCGACCACTTCGACCTGCTGGCCGGGCTGCCGAGCCGGGGGGACACGGTGGTGGGCAACGACGTCTGGTTCGGCCACGGCACGACCGTGATGCCGGGCGTACGCATCGGGCACGGCGCGATCATCGCCTCCGGCGCCGTCGTCACCGGGGACGTGCCCGACTACGGCATCGTGGGCGGCAACCCGGCCCGCCTCATCCGCAAGCGGTACGAGGACCGGGACATCGCCCGCCTCCTTGCCGTGGCCTGGTGGGACTGGCCCGCCGACCACATCACCGAACACGTCCGCACGATCATGTCCGGCAGCATCGACGACCTGGAGAACGCGGCGCCCGCGCACCCGCTCCCTTGAACGGTTTCACGGAACGGTTTCACGGATACGAGGACGACCGGCACCCGGCGCCCCGGCGCCCACCCGCACCCCGGCGTGCTGTCCCGGAATCACCACACCGACCCGGAAGAAGCCCGCGGTGACGCGGAAGGCCGGAACGGCCGCAGCACCGCCAGTCCCTCCTCCAGTCCGACCCTCATGGCGAAGTCGAACCGGTCCACCTCCAAGCACAGTTCCACGTCATCGCGGTGAGCGCCCCCGCGGCGTTCGCCGCGCAGGTCGTCCGCGGCCGAGGAGGTGCGGGCCCGGTGCAGGTACGGTCCGGGGTCCGGCCGCTCCCCCGCGTTGAGCCTGTCCACGTACTCGGCGCAGGCCAGGTCTTCGACGGCGTGGCCGTCCTCGCCGGTGGCCACGAACGTCACCGATTCGGCGCCGGCCTCCCTCACGGCCCGGGCGGTGGCGTCGGCCACGGCGAAGCTCGCACACAGCGCCAGTTCCGCCTCGACGACCGCCAGAGCACCGACCGTTCCGGCGGTGGTCTTCTGAATCACGGTGCGGCCGGTGAGGTCGGCCTCCCGGATCAGGCCGGGGGAATTGACCAGATCGAACCCACTGACCCGCGCACCATCCTTGAGCGCGAGCCAGCCGGGGTGACTCGCCTTGATCGCCAGCGCCTCGTCCACGTCCGCAGCGAGGACGATCTTTTCCGCGCCGCGGTGGAAAACCCATGCGGCGGTGGTGAACGCCCGCATCACGTCGATCACCACGGCCACCTGCTCGGCGCCGTCCACCTCGGGTATTCCGATCGTCCGCGAGTCCATGCGGGCGATGATCTCAGCCCGTCGAACCGACGTCACGGCGGGTCCGCGCGGCGCGCCTCGCTGCCCCCGCACCCACAGCCACACCCGCACCCACGCCCGCCACCCCCGCTCACTCGTCCAGCATCCCCAACCGGTGCGCGATGGCCGCCGCCTCGCCCCGGCCCGTCGCGCCCAGCTTCGGCAGGATGTGGGAGACGTGCACGCTCGCCGTCTTCGGTGAGATGAACAGCTCCTGCGCGATCTGCCGGTTGCTCCGGCCGGCCGCGACCAGGCGCAGGACCTCGCGCTCCCGACTCGTCAGGCCCAGCGCCTCCGCCGGGGGCGGGGGTGTCTCCCTGGCGGCCTGGCGCAACGGGATGCGGGCTCGGTCGGCCAGCGCGGTGATCTCCGCCTCCAGTGGTGCCGCGCCCACCTCGCGGGCCACCTCCCCGGCCTGGCGCAGCAGTTCGCCCGCCTTCTCGCGAGCGCCCGCGGCGCCCTGGCCGAGCAGGGTTTCCGCGAGGCGCAGGCGGGCCGTGGCCAGCAGCACCGGAGTTTCGAGTTGCTCGGCCGCGGTGACCGACTCCGTCCAGAGGTCGGTGGCGTCCAGGCCTTCCGCCGTGAGCAGTTCGGCCCGGACCATCAAGGACTGCGCCGCCCACACGGGGGCGAAGTCGGGCTGGCCCTCCATCGCCCGACGGATGCGCTCCACCGCTTCGTCGCGTTCCGGCCCGGCCACCGCGAGGCCGCGCGCCCGCGCCTCCGCCGCCGCGGCCTCGTACAACAGCGGCCAGCCGTAGCGCTGGTGGCCGAACGGGATGGCCTCGCCGATCGCCGTCCGCAGCAGCGAGCGGACGTCGAGTATGCGGCCCTCCGCTGCCGTGAGGACGATCGCCAGGCGGGCCGCGAGCAGGGTGTGCTGCGGCTCCGGGTAGGTGACGGTGGTCCAGGTCTCTGACTCCTCCAGATGGCGGCGGGCCTCCTCGTACCTGCCCCGCGCAACCGCCAACTCGGCTTGGTGCTCCGCCATTTGGGCGCGCGTGGCGACGCTTGCCCCACGTCGGCCGAGGGCGCGCGCGAGCACGGTGTCGGCCTCGGTCCAGCGGCCCAGCTGGATGAGGGATTCGGTGCGGTTCGCGTCGATGTACGAGGCGATGTCCGGCAGCCCGTGCCGCTCGGCGAGGGCGCTGCCCTCCTCGGCGGTCTCGACGGCCTCGGTGTAGCGGCCGATGCCGTGCAGCGCGGTGGAGAGGTTGCCGTAACCGCGCAGCATGGCAACGGAGTTGGCCTGCGCGAGTGCGCGGGAGCCCGCCTCGCGCGCCAGGCGGAGCCCGCCCTCGGTGTCGCCGGAGTGCATCATCAGCCAGGCCAGGGTCTGTTCCGCGGTGATGAGGCTGGTCTCGGCGCTGGTCGTCCGGCAGAGCTCGACCGCTTCACGCGCCAACTCGATGGCGTGCAGGCCTGGTTGGTGCACCGCGTTCCAATGCGCCGCGTACGTGAGGACATCGGCGTGCACGACGGACGGGGGCAGGCCCCGCATTAGCTCCTGGGCCCGGGACAGCTCCTCCCAGCCGTCGGATCGGCACAGGTCACGCATGACTTGATAGCGCTCGGTCCAGAACCAGGCCGCCCGGATAAGATCCGCCCTGCCCGGGCCGGGCGGCACCTCCAGGGACGCGGTCTCGGGGCCGTCTTCGAGGATGCGCAGTGCCCGTTTGCTGGTGGCGAGCGCCCGCTCCCGTTCTCCCGCGAGGCGCGCGGCGACGCCGACCGCGGCGAGCAGGTCCACGAAGTCCCCCGCCGGTTCAGGGGTGAGGGCCGGACGGAGGCGGTCGTCGTCGACGCCCTGCCGTATCGCCGCCCGGCGCAGCTCGTCGGGTGTGTCGTCCCACAGTTCCAGCGCCCGTTCCAGCAGTTGATGCTGCTCGGCGAAGGCGTGCCGCACCCGGGCGGCAGCCGCGGCGTTGATCGTGGCGGGCAGTGCGCGGGCCGGATCGCGGGCATCGAACCAGTAGCGGGCGAGCCGTCCGGCCCGCTCGTCGGAGCGTACGAGGCCGGGGTCGGCCTCGACCGCCTCGGCGTAGCGGCGGCTGAGCCGCGAGCGTTCGCCGGGCAGCAGGTCGCCGACCACGGCTTCGCGCATCAGGGCGTGCCGGAACCGGAACGACTCGCCCTCGTCGGCGGGTTCCAGGACGGAGGCGCCGACGGCGCCGCGCAACGTCTCGATGAGCTCGTCCTCGCCGAGGTCCGTGACGGCGGCAAGGAGGCGGAACTCCACCTCGGAGCCGCCCCCGGCGGCGATGCGCACCACGCGCTGCACCTCGTCCGGGAGCGCCTCGACCCGGACCAGCAACAGGTCGAGCAGGGAGTCGCTGATGCCGCCCGGGGAGCCTTCGGCGATGCTGCGGGCCAGTTCCTCGACGAAGAACGCGTTGCCCTCGGAGCGGGCGAAGACCCGGTCGACGAGCTGCTCGGGCGGCGCTTCGCCGTGCAGGGCGGTGAGCTGGCGCCGGACCTCGGAGCGGTCGAAGCGGGGCAGTTCGAGGCGGGTGACGGTGCGCAGCCGCTCGTACTCGGCGAGGGCGGGCCGCAGCGGGTGGCGTCGGTGCAGGTCGTCGGCGCGGTAGGTGACGACGATGAGGAGCCGGCTCGCGGTGAGGGCGCGCAGCAGGTAGCTGAGCAGTTCGCGGGTGGAGCGGTCGGTCCAGTGCAGGTCTTCCAGGGCCAGGATGAGCGTCCGGTCCGCGGCGAGCCGCTCCAGGAGGCGGGCGGTGAGCTCGAAGAGCCGGGCGCGGCCGTCGGCTTCGGTGCGGCCGTGGTCCATCTCGCCGAGTTCGGGCAGCAGGCGGGCGAGTTCGCCCTCCTGTCCCGCTACGGCGGCGTCGAGCTCCGTGCCGATCCTGCGGCGCAGCGAGCGCAGGGCGGTGGAGAGGGGGTGGTACGGCAGGGCGTCGGCGCCGGTCTCGACACAGCCGCCCCGGCCGACGACCGCTCCGTCCGCGGCGGCCCGGCCGAGGAACTCCTCCAGGAGCCGCGTCTTGCCGACTCCGGCCTCCCCGCCGATGATCAGGGCGCTCGGCTCTCCCGCGTCGGCCCGGGACAAGGCCTCGCCGAGGGCGGCCAGTTCGGCGTCGCGGCCGACGAAGACGGTACTTGTGTGACTGGTGTGCACGGTGCCGAGCATCGCATGGCGTACGAGGAGCGGGAAAGCACGTACGAGAGCTTGCGGTGCACGGGACGGGCCCTGATGCAGCACTCCCGGAATGTGACGCCACGACTGATGCAATGCAAGTGCGCCGCTCCCGGGGTCGGGCGCGGCGTTTGCGCGGCGTTTGCGGGCCGTCGGCCTTTCGCCGCAACGCCAATGCGGGCGGGTGCCGTTTTAACAGTTCCCTTGCTGTTCTGTTAAAAGCTCCCCTGGTCACGGGCCTTGTCCAAGGGAACGGCGCTGAGCCAGAGTTCATGCCGCGGCGAGCCCCACGCTCACCGCCGGGCGGGAACCCCACCTTCGGCGATACCTCACGTGGACACGCCCCACGTGTTTCC
Organism: Streptomyces sp. NPDC041713; assembly: GCF_055591085.1. Classification (NCBI taxonomy): domain Bacteria; kingdom Bacillati; phylum Actinomycetota; class Actinomycetes; order Kitasatosporales; family Streptomycetaceae; genus Streptomyces; species Streptomyces sp. NPDC041713. The sequence continues at coordinate 55,181 of NZ_JBVIZY010000008.1, read as the reverse complement.
CCGTATTACCCGAGAGTTCCCGCCTGCCATCCGGAAGGAATGAATGTGTCGCATTCTCGTAGATACAGATTCGCCGCCGTGGCCGCTCTGCTCTCGGCATCAGTGGTCGTGGGAACCCAGGCCACGGCGCAGGCACAAGCACCCGCCAAGGACGCCGCGTCCGACGCTCGCTACCAGCCGGAGATGGTGCGGGCGCTCGCCGCGTCGCTCGGCGTGAGCGAGCGGGCCGCGGTCGACCGGCTCGACCGGCAGGCCGCTCAGCAGGCCAGGCTCGCCGACCTGAAGAAGGGCGGGATATCCGAGGACGGCGCGTTCTTCGACGCCGCCGGCAAGCTGACCGTCAACGTCGACGACAGCGCTGACGCCGCCGCCGTCGAGAAAGTCGGCCTCGACGCCCGCGTGCCGGCCCGCGGCGAGGACGAGCTCGACGCGATCAAGGCGCGGCTCGACGCCGCGGCCGCTCGGCGCGCCCCCGCCGGTGTCGTCGACTGGTCCGTGGACCTGGTGTCGGACAAGGTCACCGTCAGGGTCAACAGCGAGCGTGGGGCTGCCGCGAAGGCGTTCCTCGCCAAGGCCGCGGCGTACGGCTCCGCCGTCAAGGTCGTACGGGACCAGGAGAAGCGGGAGCCGCAGGCCGCGATCGCACCCGGCAGCAAGATGACGATCAACGACACCAACGGCTGGTGTTCCGTCGGCTACGGCGCCCACGACCGGTCCGGCCGCCAGTACCTCGTCAGCGCGGGCCACTGCATCGCCGGCCTGCCCACCCTGCGCTTCGACGGCGTCGCGTTCGCCAAGGGCAACCACACCCGCTTCGCGATCGGCACCAACAGCGTCGACATGGGCGTCGCCACCATCAACTCCGGCCACTCCATCACGACGAAGGTCGGCACCTGGGGCCAAGCCGGGAACGTCGCCGTCAACGGCAGCCGCCGCGCCGCGTCCGGTGCCGCGCTCTGCAAGTCCGGCGCGACCACCGGCTGGACGTGCGGCAAGGTCGGTTCGTACAACGTCTCCGTCACCTACGTCGACCGGAACGGCGGCCCCGACACCGTCGTCACGGGGCTCGCGACCTCCAGCGTCTGCACCGAGGGCGGCGACAGCGGCGGCGCGTACATCTCCGGCAACCAGGCCCAGGGCATGACCTCCGGCGGCCCGGTCGACCAGGAGTGCACGGGAGGTGTCAACTCGCGCGGTTCCTCCTATTTCCAGCCGCTCGACGACGCCCTCTCCTACTACGGCCTGACGCTCAACACCAACTGACCGTCCTTCCAGGGACGACCAGGGGCCGCTCACCGGCTATGGTGGGCGGCCCCTGGTCGCCCGTGTGGCCGGAAATCGCCGTTGAGCCGCCTTCATCGGAGCGAGGGACCACCGCCCCAAGAGCCGATGGTGTCTCCCGCCCGCCGAAAGACGCCATGCCGAACCTCCCCCACCCCGAAGGATCCGACACGACGTTCGCCACCGTGTTCCGCCAGGCCCTGCAACAGCGCGGGCTGCCGCTGGAACGCATACGCGACCACCTCAGGGCCCAGCAGATCACCGTCAGCCTCGCCACCCTCAGCCACTGGCAGCGCGGACGCAGCCAGCCGGAACGAGCCCAGTCGCTGCGCGCCGTGGACGCGTTGGAGCCGCTGCTCCATCTGCCCGCCGGCACCCTGCGCTCGCTGCTCGGCCCGCATCGTCCGCGCGGCGGCCCCCCTCCCCTCGATCCGGCCGTCGCCCGCACGGTCTACGGCGAGAACTCGGACGTGGAACAGGCGCTCGGCGACGCGTTCCCGCGCTTCAACGAAGGGCTGCGGCCCTTGACCATCCAGGAGACGGTGAGCCTGGACGAACACCGCTCCATCCACGAGACGTCGATCACCACGGTCGTGCAGGCGGTCCGCGACGCCGTCCAGCATCTGACCGTCGTCCACTTCCTCGACTCCCCGAAGGCCGGGACGGTGGAGCTCGCCGTCCCGTACGGGCCGCCACCGCGCATGCGTTTCCTGCCCGAACTCGGCTGTGTGGCCGCCGACATCCCCCTCGGCCGGCAACTGGCCAGGACGGAGACCGCGGTGGTCGCCTACACGCTCCGGGCCGCATCGGACATCTCCCACCAGCACGAGCGCCGGGTCACCACGCCGCTGCGCTCCTACTTGCTGCACGTGCGGTTCCACCCCCGAGCGCTCCCCGCCAGCAGCTGGAGCTACCACCGCCGGCAGATCGGCGCCGAGCCCCAGCACCGGCACCGCACCACGCTCGACGCCTTCCACACGACCCACCTGCTGCCCACGCTCTGCAAGCCGGGCGTGTACGGGATCGAGTGGGAGTGGCCCGGGTGACGTCCGGCCGAAGGGGCAGCGTGGCAGGGATCGACACCTGTTACGCTCCGAATGAGCGGACGTGTCGATCACGTTGATCACGGACGCGCGGATTCAAGAATGATCACGATGTATTGATCGAGGAGTCACAGACGTGGTGGGTGAAGACGACATCTCCGGATGAGATCCGGGTGTGACAGGCCACCGGCCGGCGCGTACGTGTGCCGCTGCCGTGGCCTTGTTCGTCGTTCCCTTCCCCACCCTGCCCAGGGCAGAGGTCTGTCTGCCCTCAACCCCTCGAGGTCATCTCCATGTCCGACGCCGCCATCAGCTGCTCGAACCTCTCCTTCGCCTGGCCCGACGACACCCCGGTCTTCGGCGACCTGTCCTTCACCCTGACCACCGGCCGTACCGGCCTGGTCGCTCCCAACGGCTCCGGCAAGAGCACGCTGCTCAAGCTGATCGCCGGCGAGCTCAGCCCCGCCGCCGGCTCGGTGTCGGTCAGCGGCACCCTCGGCCATCTCCCCCAGAGCCTCCCCCTGACGGGATCCCTCACCGTCGCCGAGGTGCTCGGCGTCGCCGCCGTCATCCGTGCCCTCGACGCGGTCGAGTCCGGTGACGTGAGCGAGGAGCACTTCACCACCATCGGCGACGGCTGGGACGTCGAGGAGCGCACCCGTGCCCAGCTCGACCGCCTCGGCCTCGCCGACCTGGACCTCGACCGCGGTCTGAGCACGCTCAGCGGCGGTCAGATCGTCTCCCTCGGCCTCGCCGCGCAACTGCTCAAGCGGCCCGACGTACTGCTCCTCGACGAGCCGACCAACAACCTCGACCTGGCGGCCCGGCACAAGCTCTACGACGTCCTGGAGAACTTCACCGGCTGTCTGCTGCTGGTCAGCCACGACCGCCCGCTGCTCGACCGCATGGAGCGCATCGCCGAGCTGAGCGGGGACGAACTGCGCTTCTACGGCGGGAACTTCAGCGCGTACGAGGAGGCCGTGCGCGCCGAGCAGGAGGTGGCCGAGAAGAACATCCGCAACGCCGAGCAGGAGCTGAAGCGCGAGAAGCGCGAACTGCAGCAGGCCCGCGAGCGTGCCGAACGCCGGCAGAGCAACGCCGCCCGCAACCTCAAGAGCGCCGGTCTTCCCCGCATCTTCGCCGGCAACATGAAGCGTGGCGCGCAGGAGTCCGCGGGCCGGGCGGGCCAGATGCACGCGACCCGGGTGAGCGAGGCCAAGGCCCGGCTCGACGAGGCCGGGCGCGCGCTCCGCGACGAGCAGCGCATCACCCTGGAACTGCCCGACACCCAGGTGCCGGCCGGGCGCAACCTCTTCCTCGGCGAGGGCCTGCAGGTCCACCACGCGGGGCGGGCGGTGTTCGCCGACTGCGGCGTCGACCTGACCGTGCGCGGACCCGAGCGCATCGCGCTGACCGGGCCCAACGGCGCCGGCAAGACCACGTTGCTGCGCCTGATCACCGGCGACCTCGTGCCGGACGGTGGCGCGATCAAGCGCAACGACGGCCGGATCGCCTATCTGTCACAGCGCCTCGACCTGCTTGACCTGGAGCGCACCGTGGCGGAGAACTTCGCCGCGTTCGCCCCCGAGCGGCCCGAGGCCGAGCGGATGAACCTGCTCGCCCGCTTCCTCTTCCGCGGCCCGCGCGCCCACCTTCCCGTGGGCGTGCTCTCCGGCGGGGAGCGGCTGCGGGTCACCCTCGCCTGCGTGCTCTGCGCCGAACCGGCGCCTCAGCTGTTGCTGCTCGACGAGCCGACGAACAACCTCGACCTGGTCAGCGCGGGCCAGTTGGAGAGCGCGGTCAACTCCTACCAGGGCGCCTTCGTCGTGATCAGCCACGACGAGCGCTTCCTCGCCGACATCGGGGTGAACCGCTGGCTGCGGCTTGCCGACGGCGTGCTCACGGAGACCGGGGCCCCCGCGGTGTGAGCCGTCGGTGAGCGCAGTGGCCCGTGCCGAGGCGTGCCGCGCCCGGCGGGCCGACCTCCGATCGACACCGTAGGACGGTTCCCCATGCCGCATTCCCACTCAAAGCCCCACTCTCAGTCCTCCCAGCCCTCCCGGTCCCGGGTCCGGGTGCAGCCCCAACCCGCCCTGCTCGCCCACGAGATCGTCCGCAATCTCGGCGGGCGGCGGGTTCTCGACGGCGTCTCCCTCACCGCGTCCCCCGGCCACCGCATCGGGCTGATCGGCGAGAACGGCGTCGGCAAGTCCACCCTGCTGCGGGTGCTCGCCGGCGCCGACGAGCCCGACGCCGGCAGCGTCTCGCGCCCCGCCGACCTGGGTTTCCTGCGCCAGGAGATGCCCTTCGACGCCGGCTCGACCGTCGCCGCGGTCCTCGACGACGCGCTGCGCGAGGCCCGCGAGGACCTGGCGGAGCTGCAACGGCTGAGCGAGGAACTCGCCCGTACCGCCGTGGACTCCCCCGGCCATCAGGATCTCCTCGACGCTTACGGCAGACGGCTCGAACAGGCCCAGGACCGCGAGTCCTGGGACGCCGACCGGCGGGCGGGCCTGGTCCTTGACGGGCTCGGTCTGGGCGCGGTCGCGCACCACCGCACGCTCGGCACGCTGTCGGGCGGGGAGCGCGGCCGGCTCGCCCTGGCCGCGCTGCTCGTCCGCCGCCCCTCGGCGTTGCTCCTCGACGAGCCGACCAACCACCTCGACGACGGCGCGGCCGCCTTTCTGGAGGAGCAACTCCGCGCCCTGCCGGGCACCGTGGTGGCGGCCAGCCACGACCGCGCCTTCCTCGAGGCGGTCTGCACCGATCTGGTCGACCTCGATCCGGCGGTGGACGGTCCGGTCCGCTACGGCGGCAACTACACCGCATACGTGGGCGCGAAGCGCGCCGAGCGGGCGCGCTGGGAGCAGCGTCACGCCGAAGAGCAGGAAGAACTACGGGAGTTGCGGCACGCGGCGGGTGTCACCGCGCGCCGGGTGGCGCCGGACCGTGGGCCGCGCGACAACGAGAAGATGGGGTACGGGCACCGGGCGGGCCGGGTGCAGAGCCAGATCTCCCGCCGGGTGCGCAATGCCACGCGGCGCCTGGAGGAGCTGGAGCGCGTCCAGGTGGCCGCGCCGCCCCGTCCCCTGCGGTTTGCCGCCGAGACGCTGGCGGCGGAGGGGCCGGTGCGGGGGGCTCCGTCGCCGGAGGAGCCGGTGGCGGACCTGGTGGCGGAGCCGCTGGTCTCGCTGCGGGAGGTACGGGTGCCGGGCCGACTCGCCCTGGATGCCCTGGACGTGTCCGTGACCGACCGACTCCTGGTCACGGGGGCGAACGGCGCGGGCAAGTCGACGCTGCTCGGCGTGGTGGCGGGACGCCTGGCCGCTGAGGGCGAGGTGCGTCGACGGCCTCACCTGACCGTGGGGCTGCTCACCCAGGACACCGTGTTCGACCGACCCGACCGTACGGTCCGGGACACGTACGAACTGACGCTGGGCCCGCAGCGGGCCGAGGCGACCCCGCTGGCCTCGCTCGGTCTGATGCACGCGGCCGACCTGGGCAAACCCGTCGGCCTGCTGTCCGTCGGGCAGCGTCGCCGGCTCGCGCTCGCCCTGCTGGTGGCGCGCCCGCCCCAACTGCTCCTGCTCGACGAGCCCACCAACCACCTCTCCCCGCGCCTGTGCGACGAACTGGAGGAGGCCCTGGGGAGCGGCCCCGGCGCGATCGTGCTGGCAAGCCACGACCGCTGGCTCCGCCGCCGGTGGCGGGGCCGCGAGCTGCGGCTGGGGCAGGCGAGGCAGCGGCAGAGTCAAGGCAACGAGGGGGCGCGCGGCTGACGGGAAGCGGCGCCTTCGCCGAGGTGATGGTCCGCGCGGCCGGCACGGCGGCTTCGCCCTGTCGCCCGGCTTCCGGACCGACCTCACCGGTCTCCATCGGGACGAGGCCCTTGCCCTGCTGGTCGCCGGATCGCGGCGCGGTGCGCAGGCGTTCGGCCTCGGTTCGGCGCTCGCCTCGGCCATGCTCAAGGTGGTCGACGCGCTGCCCGGCAGCCAACGGGACAGCGCGGTCGAGGTCACCGAACGCGTACTCGTCGACCCCGAGGCCGACCTCCTCTCGCGTCGGCAGGTCACCGAGGAGATGCCCGACTCCGTGGCGGCCGAGGTCCGGCACGCGGTGTTCGACGGGCGCAATCTGCGCATCCACTACGCGGCCGTGGGCCAGGACCCGCGGTGGCGCACGGTGGACCCGGTCGGCCTGGTGACCGTGCGCGGCCGGGGCTACCTGCTGGCCCGGAGGTCCGGCGAGGACCGCACGTACCGGCTGTCGCGGATCCTGGCCGCCGAGGCAGGGGCCGAACCCGCACAGCGACCGGATCGGGTTGACCTGGAGCGGATTTGGCGGGAACGCAGCGCCCAGTTCCGGGCCGGCGGCGACCAACTCACGGTGCTGGTACGGGTATTGCCGGTGCGGCGGGATGAACTGGTGGGTACGGCGTTGGCCGTCCGCGTCGAGGAGCCCGACGCGGACGGCTGGCTGCGGCTGGAGGTGGCCTTCCAGGACGCGCGGCGCGCGGAGTGGGCGCTGTGGCAGCTCGGCACGGACGCGGAGGCCTTGGCTCCACCCTCCTTGCGCACGGCTCTGGGCGATCGCGCCGCGGCCATCGCCGTTCGCTACGCAGACCCGCCCCCCTGAGACCGGCGCACCGGCCGCCCCTGCCGGGTCGCCTGCGGGAGCGGCCCGGGTGGGTGGGGCGGGAGGTGACGTGGGGTCCGGTGGACGGCGCGTGCGTGACTCCGGTTCCGGTGGCTAGCGGGTACTCAGGCCGCGTTCGTCCACGCGGTGGGTGGTCACGCTGCCTTGGCCCACGCAGTGCGTGCTCACGCCGCGTTCGTCCACGCGGCGCGCAGTGCCTTCTTGTCGACCTTGCCGACCTTCGTCGTCGGCAGTGTGTCGAGGAGGACCGTCTTGCGGGGCGTGTACAGGTCGCCCAGCTCCGCGGTCACCGCCGCGCCGACCTCCTCCGGGTCGACCTCGGCGTCCTCCGCCGTGGCGAGGAAGATCTGGACGGCCTCCCCGAACTCCTCGTCCGGGACGCCGAGCGCCGCGGCGTTGCGCACGCCGGGCAGCGTCAGCAGGAAGTCCTCCAAGACCCTGGAGTAGACGTTGTCGCTGGTGCTGCCGGTGACGATGATGTCCTTCGCCCGGTCGACGAGATACAGGTAGCCCTCCGCGTCGAGGTAGCCCATGTCGCCGGTGCGCAGCCAGCCGTCCTGCATCGCCTGTGCGGTGCGCTCGGGGTCCTCGTAGTAGCCGAGCATCACCGTCTCGCCCCGGACGCACACCTCGCCGACCTGCCGTACGGCGAGCGCCTCCGTGCTGTCCTCGGCGCGGATCTCGATCTCGACGTCGCATATGGCGCGGCCGCAGCTGCGCCAGAGCTCGGGACGGCGGGCGCCCTCCGAGGCGAGGTCGTCCACGCCGAACGCGGCGATGCCGAGCGCCTCCGACTGGCCGTACCCCTGGCCCAGCACCGGGCCGAACACCTCGACGGCCTGCTGCAGCCGGCTCGGCGACGTGGCCGCGCCGCCGACGACGACGCGTCGCAGGGCGGGGAAGGAGCCCGGTACGGCCTCGGGGTGGTCGAGCACCGCGTACATCATCGGCGGCACGAACATCGTGGTGGTGATGCGCTCCTCGCGGAGCACCCGCACCGCCGCGCCCGCGTCGAACTCGGGCAGCACGACGAGCGCGGACCCCGTCACCAGCGCCTGGATCGAGGTGAGGTGGCCGCTGCCGTGGGTGAGCAGGGTCGCGGCGAGAACGCGGTCCGTGTCCGCGGCCATGGTCGGGAAGAAGGACGAACCGGAGCCGTCCTGGCCGTCGTCCATGCGGCCCACCAGCGCGTCGTACAGCCGGTGGCTGTGCGCGGCGAGCTTGGGGCGGCCCAGGGTGCCGCCGGTGTACAGGACGGTGACGGCCTCGTCCGCCGCCGGGGCGGGCACGCCTTCGGGGCGCTCCGTCGGGCACACGGCCGCCTCGACCAGCAGGTCCGTGCACGGCTGCGCGCACGGCCCGAGGCTGAGCAGTACGGGGGCGTGGACGCTGCGGCCCGCCGCGTCGGCGGCGCGCTCGGCGAAGAGCGGGTCGGTGACGACGGCGCGCGCCCGCGACTGCTCGACCAGCGCGGCGAGTTCGCCGGGGCCGGGCTCGGGCGGCAGGAACACGACACGGCAGCCGATGAGGTGGACCGCGAGCTGGACCAGGACGGAGTCCACACGATTGGCCAGGAACAGCCCTACTCCGTCGCCGGGCCGCAGCCCCTGGCGGCGCAGCGCGTGCCCCAGGCCGAACAGCCGACGCCTGGCCTCCCCCCGGGTGAGGCGCTGGGCGCCCTGGACGAGGGCCTCGGCGTCCTCGTTCTCCTGCCAGTGCTCCAGGATGCGGTCCACGTACGTCCGTGGATTCGAGGTTTGCTGTGCATTAACGATCATGGACATATGCAAACACGCCGCGGCGGAACCATGGCATCGCAGGGGGCGACTTCGGCCAAGAGTCGACGGAGTACTATTCGGCCTCGCCGATCCGCCGCGCCGCCGATCCGTCGATGCACCGCGCAGCACCGATCCACCGCCCCGCCTCTTCTGCCCGTGCGGGTGGCACGTTTCAGGGTGACGATCAAGGGGACTGGAGGTTTCTCCACTCTGTCCGCCATCGTTTCGTGAAGGAGCCACCGTGCGCGCCCTGGCACTCGTCTGCACCCTGTCCCCGTCCCCCTCCGCCTCCAGCAGCGAGAAGCTGGCCGGGCAGGTGCTCGCCGAGCTGGAGAAGCGGGAGGTGGCCGTCGAGTCGGTGCGGATCGCCGACCACGACGTGAAGCCCGGCATCGGCGTCGACATGGGCGATGGGGACGCCTGGCCCGCGCTGCGCGAGAAGGTCCTCGCGGCCGACATCCTGCTGATCGCCACACCCATCTGGCTCGGCCACCCGTCCAGCATCTGCCAGCGCGTCCTGGAGCGCCTGAACGCGGACTCCTCCGAGACCGACGACCAGGGACGGCCGCTCTTCTACGGCAAGGCCGCCGCCCTGGCCGTGGTGGGCAACGAGGACGGCGCGCACAACGTGAGCGCCGACGTCTTCCAGGGGCTCAACGACGTCGGCTTCTCGCTGGCGCCGGGAGCCGTCACGTACTGGGTCGGCGAGGCCATGCAGGGCACCGACTACCAGGACCTCGACGAGACGCCCGACAGCGTCGCGAGCACGACGCGCACCCTCGCCGCGAACACGGTGCACCTGGCCCGCCTGCTGCGTGACGCGCCGTACCAGGCGCCCGCCCAGTAGCCCCCGCCTCGGGGACCCGGTGCGTCCGGGTCACCGCGAAGGGCCCGCGCCGATCGCTTCGGCGCGGGCCCTTCGTCGTTTTCGGCGTTCTCTCGGCCTCTGCTACGCGGTGGCGACGGGGCCGTCCCCGACCTGCGCCGCGGAGAGCTGGTGGCGGGCGGCGGCGAGAGCGGCCGTGATGTCACGGGTGCCGGTGGACACACAGAGCGTGTAGGCGACGTCCTCCATGCGCTGACGCGCTTCCTTGGTGCCCTTCTCGGCGTGCAGGGTACGCAGCGTCTCGTACTGCTCCACCAGGTTCTTCAGCACGATCGGATGTGCCATCAGCATCAGAGGCCTCCCTCATAGCCACTCATCGCCACCACTCACACGGGGCATCGCTCCGCCCCTTGTGCCCCGGATCCGGGTCGGCACTCCCCCGCCCTCCAGCATTGTCACCCCGGCAACCCGGCCGCTCCAGTCGAGAACCGGGCGCCCCGCGACGACCGGTGGGCTGCGCCCGCCCCCGCCGGCCGACCCTCACTTGATCCTTTTCGTCCGGAAGCCTGTTTGCCGCCGGGGACGCAGGGCAGGCGGTCGTCGAGTGCTTGGGACAACAGGCGCTCCTCCAGGAGAAGGCCACGGCACATGCCGTGGCCGCCCCCCGCTGAACCCAGTGACGAGGAGTGCTCATGACCACCCGCCATACCCATGCCGATGCCCCCGACACCGAACAGGCCTTTCGCCGTCTCGCCGCCACGCCCGCGGGCCGCGAACGCGACCTGCTGGTCGAAGAGTTGGTCGAGGCCTGGCTGCCGATGGCGCACCGTATCGCCAGCCGCTTCCGCAACAAGGGCGAGAACCTCGACGACCTGAAGCAGGTCGCCGCCCTCGGTCTGGTCAAGGCCGTCGAGCGGTACGACCCGGACCGCGGCGCGTTCCCGTCGTACGGCGTCCCCACCATCACCGGGGAGCTGCGCCGCCACTTCCGCGACCACAGCTGGGACGTGCACGTGCCGCGCCGAGTGCAGGAACTGCGCAACAAGGTCCGCGTCGCCCACCAGGACCTGATGAACCAGCCGGGCCACCCCGCCGAGCCCGGCGTGGACGAGCTCGCCGTGCAGGCCGGCCTGACGCCGGACGAGGTCCGGGACGGGATGGAGGCCCTGGAGAGCCACAGCAGCCTCTCCCTGGACGCCGAGCTCGGCGCCGCGCAGGACGGCTACAGCCTCGCCGACACCCTCGGCGCCGCCGACCCCGGCTTCGATCTGATCGCCGACCGGGAGGCCGCGCGGGGCGGCCTGGAGAAGCTTCCCGAGCGCGAACGCACCATCCTCTATCTGCGTTTCTTCGAGGACATGTCGCAGTCCCGGATCGCGGAGAAGATCGGCGTCTCGCAGATGCACATCTCCCGGCTGATCACCCGCAGCTGCGAGCAGGTCCGCGCCCACGCGCTCGGCCACACCGCCGCCCACCAGACGGCCTGAGCCCCCTCAGCGCCTGCCCGCGAGGGTCACCCGACGATTTGCCGGTCGTCCCCGGTCGGCTCAGACTTGCGGCGACACGGCTTCCTCTCGGCAGGCAAGAGGAGAAAAGCTCCATGGTGAAAGGCCCCTCACGCCGCACGCCCCGAAATCCCCGTGCGGCGGAGAGCGAATCGCGCGCCTCGCGTTCGGCGACGGACCGGATGGCCCGCACGCTGCTGCGCCGCCGGAAGAAGGCGCTCAGCACCGAGGACGTGATGGTCTCGGACCGTCCGAAGGTGCGCCGCGCCGTGACAGCCGCCGCGCTCGGCAACACCATGGAATGGTTCGACTTCGGTGTCTACGCCTATTTGGCGGGCACCATCGGAAAAGTATTCTTCCCCTCCAGTTCGCCGGGCGCCCAGGTGGTCTCCACGTTCGCCACCTTCGCCGCGGCATTTCTGGTGCGTCCGCTCGGCGGCCTCGTGTTCGGGCCGCTCGGTGACCGGATCGGCCGGCAGCGGGTGCTCGCCGCGACCATGATCATGATGGCGGTCAGCACCTTCGCCGTCGGCCTGCTTCCCACGTACGCCTCGATCGGCTTCGCCGCGCCGCTGCTGCTGCTCCTGTGCCGACTGGTCCAGGGCTTCTCCACGGGCGGCGAGTACGCCGGTGCCACCACCTACATCGCCGAGTACGCACCCGACCAGCGGCGCGGATTCCTCGGCAGCTGGCTCGACTTCGGCACCTTCGTGGGCTACTCCCTGGGATCCGGTCTCGTCACGGTGCTGACCCTGACGCTGGGGACCGACGGCCTGGAGAGCTGGGGCTGGCGCATTCCGTTCTTCGTCGCGGGACCGCTCGGCCTCATCGGGCTCTACATGCGGATGAAGCTGGAGGAGACGCCCGCGTTCCAGCAGGAGGCCGCCACCTCCGCCGCCGAGCGCGAGGCGGAGTCCGAGCGCGGCGAGAGCGATCCCGTCGAGCAGGCACGCCAGTCCGGCCACGGCCGGCTCCGGGAGATCTTCGCCCGGCACTGGCAAGCGGTGCTGATCTGCATGGGCCTCGTGCTGCTCTACAACGTCACCAACTACATGGTGACGTCGTATCTGCCGACGTTCATGACGGTCACCCTCGGGGAGAGCGACACGACCGCGCAGCTCCTGGTCCTCGGGACCATGCTGCTCGTGGTCCTGGCCATCACCACCGTGGGGCGCAGCTCGGACCGGTGGGGCAGACGGCCGATGTTCATGGTCGGCAGCATCGCCATGATCATCCTCGCCGTGCCCGCGTTCCTGCTGATCCGGGAGGGCGGGATCCTGCTGCCCGCGTTCGGCTGCGCGATCCTCGGACTGCTCCTGGTCTGCTTCGCCGGAACGGCCGCCGCCACCCTCCCCGCGCTGTTCCCCACCCGGCTGCGGTACGGCGCCCTGTCGATCGCCTACAACATCTCCGTCTCCATCTTCGGCGGCACGACCCCGCTCCTCGCCTCGTACCTGGTGGACTCCACCGGCAACACGCTGGTCCCTGCCTTCTATCTGATGGTGGCCGGGGCGATCGGCCTGGTGTCGACGTTCTTCCTGCACGAGACGGCCGGCCGGCCCCTGCGCGGCTCCGGCCCCATGGTCGAGACGCACGACGAGGCGCGTGAGGTGGTGGCGCGCAGCCGTACGGAGGCGGGCCGGCACGCCCGCGACGTGTGGCTGCGGCTGTGGCATCCCCGGGGCGGCCGGCGCGGGGCGGCCGGGAAGCGGCGCTCCGGCAAGGACGGTGAGTGACATGGGGACGGCGAGCGCGATGCGGGGCTCTGCCGTCCCCCGCACGCGCCCCCACCCGTCGCGCACGCGCCCCCGCCGGACCGCGCCCCGTCCTACGCTGGCCCCATGCGGCTTCTGCTGACCTCCGACACCCATGTGCCGGCGCGGGCGAAGCGTCTGCCCGACGCCCTGCTCGCGGAGATCGACCGGGCCGACGTGGTGATCCACGCCGGTGACTGGATCGACGAGCCCACGCTCGATCTGTTCGAGTCCAGGTCGCGCCGGCTGATCGCGGTGTACGGGAACAACGACGGGCCGCCGTTGCGCCGTCGGCTCGCCGAGGTCGAGCGGGCCGAGCTCGCCGGGGTGCGGTTCGGTGTCGTGCACGAGACGGGGGCGGCCACCGGGCGCGAACGCCGGTGTGCCGAGCGCTTCCCCGACCTCGACGTCCTCGTGTTCGGGCACAGTCACATCCCCTGGGACACGGAGGCGCCCGGCGGCCTTCGGCTCCTCAACCCGGGCTCCCCCACGGACCGCAGGCGCCAGCCGTACTGCACGTTCCTCACGTTGACGGTCGCGGACGCGGCGCTGCACGAGGTGACCCTGCACCGGCTGCCGCCGAGGCGCTGAACACGCCGACGGGACGCCGACCGGCACGTGCACGGTCGACGCCCCACGGGGCGAGCTCTCTCCGAACTCCCAGAACGGCTCTGGACTCTCAGAACTGCAGCGCCCAGGCCCCGATCGTCCCGGTGTCATTCGTCCAGTTGTCGGTCACCCGCAGCTTCCACGTGCCGTCGGCGGTCTCACTGGAGGCGTCGACGCGGTAGGTGGCCCGGACGTCGTCGGCGCTGTCGTCGCTGTCGTAGTTCTTCAGGAGGTAGGCGGTTCCGTCGGGCGCGACGAGCTCGACCTTCAGGTCGCCGCGGTAGGTGTGCCGGATGTCCACGGTCACGGACAGGTCGGCGGGGGCCCTGCCGGTGACACCGGTGACGGGCAGCGGCGATTCGACGGTGGCGTTGTCGCGGATCGGGTAGTCGTCGGTGTTCTCGAACTTCTTGCCGGTGGGCGGGGTGCTGTCGCCGCCCGTGTGCAGGAGCTTGTTCGGGGAGCCGGTGCGCGGGTCGGTCACCTTTCCGGAGGTGGCGTCGGTGACCAGCTGCTCGCGGACCTGGGCCGGGGTCCACGTCGGGTGGGCGGCGAGCAGCAGGGCGGCGGCGCCCGCGACGTGCGGGGAGGCCATGGAGGTGCCGCTCATCGTCTGCGAGGCGCTGTCACCGGAGTTGGAGGAGGACACGATGCTGTCGCCCGGGGCGAAGATGTCCAGGCAGGAGCCGTAGTTGGAGCCCTGACCGTTGGACCAGCCGGTGGCGCGGGCGTCCCGGCTGTTGGTGGCGCCGACCGTGATGGCCGACGGGGTGGAGGACGGGGAGTACGAGCACGAGTCGGCGTTGTTGTTCCCGGCCGCCACGACCCACGTCACCCCGGAGGATATGGAGGTGGCCACGGCGTCGTTGACGGACTGGGTCTTGCCGCCGCCGATGCTCATGTTGGCCACGGCCGGCTTGACGGCGTTCTTGGTGACCCAGTCGATGCCGGCGAGGACCGGGGCCCAGGTGTCGCCCGAGGTGCCCTGGCAGTTCAGCACGCGCACGCCGATCAGCTTGACGCCCTTGGCGACGCCGTACGCGCCGCCGCCGACGGTCCCGGCGACGTGGGTGCCGTGGCCCTGACAGTCGGAGGCGTTGGAGTCGTCGTCGATGAAGTCGTAACCGCTCACCGCGCGGCCGCCGAAGTCGCGGTGGCTCATGCGGATGCCGGTGTCGACGATGTACGCGTTCACGCCGGAGGCCGTCGTGTCGTACGTGTAGCTCTTGTCGACCGGCAGGTCGCGCTGGTCGACGCGGTCCAGGCCCCAGGAGGGCGGGTTGGTCTGCGTGTCGACCGCGTGGGCGACGGCGTCGGCCTCCACGCGGGCCACCGCCGGGTCGGCGGCCAGCTCCTTGGCCTCCCCCTCCGACATCCGCACGGCGAAGCCGCGCAGGGCGGCCGTGTATGTGTAACGCAGGCTCCCCGCGTGCTCCTTGGCCAGGGCCTTCGCCGAGGCGGGGATGTCGGCGCGGGCGACGGAGTTCTTGAAGGTGACGATGTACGAGCCGTCGACGGCGCCGGGACGGTCCGCCCCGACGATGCGGCCCTCGCCGCCGCCCGGTGGCACGGGAGCGGCAGCGGCACCGGAGGTCGCGGCAACTCCCGCGAGCAGGGCGGTACTTGCGCCGACGGCGAGCACGCGCCGGACGACGCGAGCGTCGAATTTCATGGGGTCTCCTCGGATACGGGGGCTCCGCACGGTGGGGTTCGGGTTGCGGAGGTCGAGCCACGCCCGGCCATGTCAAGCCATGCACATGACAGGGCGATGTCTGCGGATGGGACGCGGGGATGAGTGGTGCGGGGGTTGTTAGTGGTTCAGGGGTTACGAGTGGTGCAGGAGTTACGAGTGGTGCAGGGGGCCGAGACGTACGAGGTGGCGTCGTCGGACGGGCAGAGCTTCGGCCTCACGGAGGCGGCACAGCAATCCGTAGCGCTACCCAATGAGTGGGATGCGGGCCGACGCACCGGCCCGCGCCTCTCGCGGTTCCGGCCCCCGGGACGCCCTGACTACCGGTCTGACGGCGGGCGTCGTCATTCCGTAGGTGGTGGACCCCTATTGCGAGGGCGCCTCACCGCCGGGTAGACCACCGTTCAACGAACGCCGTGCACCGGCGAGAGGCCGGCTCCTCGCCGAGGGCGGATCCCCCGGGGGCGCCGGCAGGCGAGAGGCGGACCCGTGACCCGACGTTTCTTCGATGCGGACCGTTCCTCCGACTCCGCGTGGGACGTGGAGGCGGCGGCCGATGAGGGAGGCGGTTCCGTCGGCCGGGCCGAGGAGACCCGGCGCCTGCGGGAAGCACTGCGCGCGGGCCCCGTGGTCGCGGTGGTGCGAGGGGAGTGCGGGACGGGCGTGTCCCGCCTGGTGGACGAGGTCCTGGATGAGCCGGAGTTCGCGGGGTGGACGCAGTTGCGCGGGGCGTGCCCGGAGTTGACGGGGGCGGGGTGGGACAGCCTCGACGCCGGCCCGGTCGCCGGCCCGGTCGCGGGGCGGGACAGCGCCGCCGCCCACCCCGCCGCCGGCATGGAGAGAGGGATCGGCACCTCCGCGTTCGCGCTCGCCCCCATCGCCGACGCCCTCGCCGGGCTGCCGTGCCGTCCCGGCGGTCCGGCGTGGTCCCTTCCCCACGTCGCCGGGGTCGTGGGACTCCTCGTACCCGAGTTGGCCGAGCGGTTGCCGGAACCGCCCGCAGTGGCGGCCGACCCGGCGTCATGGCGTGCGTTGGTGCCGCGTGCCGTCGAGGCGCTGCTGGCCTCGCTGGGGGACTGCGTCCTGGTCGTGGAGGACGTCCACCACGCCGACCCCGCCACCCTCGCCCTGCTCCACCACCTCATCGGCGCGATGCCGCCCCAGCTGCGGCTGGTCGTCACCGAGGACGCCGCGCCGGGGCTGCCGCTCTTCGGGGCCGGCCTGGCGGTGCGGACCCCGGTGGCGGAGATCTCCGTCCGGCCCTGGACGTGTGAGGAGACGGAGGAGTTCGTACGCCGGTGGCTGCACGCCCACCGGCCGCATCATGTCGAGGAGTTGCACGATCTGGTCGTCCTGGTGCACGCATGGACCGGCGGACTCCCGGAAGTGGCCGAGGTCCTGTTGCGGGCCGCCGGGGAGCTGCTGCGTGCTCCAGCACAGGGAGGCCGACGAGCGCCCTTGATCGCGGTCGACAGCCGGAACGTGCGGGACATCGGGAGCGCCGGTCCATCGATGACCATAAGGGGAAACGGCCGACGGGAGAGCGACACGGCGTACGAAGGGACCGCCAGGGCCGACGCCTACCGAGCGCACGATGCGGCAGCCGCCGACGACCTCACCGACGGTACGGAGACAGCGCCGGCCCCCGTCGGCGACAACACGCTTCCAGCCGCTGAGTCCGTACTCGCGGCCGTGCGGTCCGTCGGCGTTCCACCCCCGCTCCGGCGGGACTTCGCCCTGCGGTACGCCCGCCTCGACGAGGACGCCCTGCGCATCGTCGAGGCCGCGGCGGTGCTCGGTCGCCCGGTGCCGGTCTCCGTGCTCGCCGACGTGGGCCAGGTCGGCGCCGACCGCGCCGAGGCGGCCGTGGACATGTGCGTGCGGCGAGCCGTGCTGCGGGCCGACGGTCGCCACCCCGATTTCCGCCATCCGCTGGACCGCCGCGCCGCGCTGGCGCGCATGCCGGGGCCCCGGCTGGCCCGGTTGAGTCTGCGCGCCGCGCGGGCCCTGCACCGTGGCGGTGACGGTCCTCTGCCGCTGGTCGACCTCGCCCGCCTGTACCGGGCGGCCGGACGCGTGCGCGAGGGGGTGCGCTGTCTCGTCGCGGCGGCCGACCGGGCGGCCACGGCCGGCGACTACTCCACCGCGACCAGCCTCTACACCCGCGCCGTCGACGAGGACCCGCGGGCCGCAGGCCGTATCCGTACCGCGGCGAAACTCGCGCGCACGGCCCAACTCGCCCGCGCCGACGGACGCGTGGTCGCCGCCGTACGGCGCGTACTCGACGAGGACGCCCCGCCGCCGCGGCTGCGCGGCGAGATCCGGCTGCACCTGAGCGTCGTGCTCCGCAACCAGAGCGGAGGGGCGCTGGACAGCCTGAACGAGGTGGCCCGTGCCATACCCGACCTGGAGCTCACGGACCCGCAGACCGCCGCACGCGCCATGGCGGTCGCCGCCATTCCGTCCATCAAGGGCTGGCCGGTGGACCGTCATCTGCACTGGCTCGGCCGGTGCGAGGCGCTCGACGGCCAGGTCACGGAGCCGGGTGCCCGCGCCGCCATCGCCGCGAACCGCGCGACCGCGCTGATGCTGCTCGGCGATCCCCGCGCCTGGACGGCCGCCGAGGCGCTGCGCGGTCCGGCCGCGACCGCCATGGAAGCCGCGCACCACGCCCGCGGCTGGACCAACCTCGCGCACGCGGCCACCGCGCTCGGCTACGACGCGCGGGCCCGCGACTTCCTCGCGCGGGCCGCCCACGGCCTCGCCGAGACCAGCAGCCCGTACCTGGAAGGGCTCACGCGGACCGCCCAGTTGGTGCTCGGCTGGCACGAGGGCCGGTGGGACGGGCTGCACGACGCGGCCGACCGCACCACCCGGCTCTACGCGGAGATACCCGACCTGACCGCCGAGGCCATGCTGGTCCGCGGGCTGACCGCGCTGCACGTCCTCGGCGACGTCCCGCGGGCCCGCCGCGACCTGGCGGAGGCGGCCGGCACCACGCGCTACGACACCGGCGTCATCCTCACCGCCGCTGCCGCCGCCACCGCCCGTGTCCACCTGGAGGCGGGGCGGCCCGGCCAGGCGTGCGAGGCGGTGGAGGAGGCCCTGCACCGCCTGGAGCGCACCGGCGGCTGGGTGTGGGCGGGCGAGGTGGCGCCCACCGCGGTGGAGGCCCTGTGCGGCAGCGGGCAGGGCGGGCGGGCCCGTCGGCTGGTCGCCGAGTTCGCCGCGGCGACCGGGCGTCTCGACGCGCCCGCCGCCCGTGCCGCGCTGACCATGTGCCGGGCGCTGCTCGCCGAGGCCGACGGGCGTACGGACGAGGCGGTCGGCCTGTGGGAGGACGCGGAGGTGCGGTGGCGCGGGCTCGGCCGGCCCTTCGACGCCGCGCGGGCGGCGGAGGCTCGTGGGCGCTGCCTGCTGGATCTGCCCGGCGCGGCGGGTGACGTCGTGTCCGCGGCCGGCGTCATCCAGGACGTCGTCGAGGCCTACCGCGAACTGGGCGCGCGCTGGGACGTCGCCCGCTGTCAGCGGTTGCTGCGCCGCCACGACATCGTCACCACCCACCGCCGCGGCCGCCTCGGATACGGCGACCAGCTCTCGCCCCGCGAGCGGGAAGTGGCCGAACTCGTCGTCCAGGGGCGGGCGAACCGGGAGATCGCGGAGAGCCTGGTGCTGTCGACCCGGACCGTCGAGCACCATGTGGCGCGCATCATGAGGAAGTTGAACGTCGCGTCCCGTACCGGCATCGCCCTGGCGGGCCGTACGGGCGAGGACGGCTTTTCGGCCAGAGTCACACGCGCCCAGGGCGCCCCGTGGGAGTCACCGCGACAATGCACCTGAGCACGCCGCGCTTTCCTGCGCGCAGCGGGCGACGGCCGGACTTCCCCGGCATCTCACGCACATGAATCGAAGGAGGGCACTTCCCTCATGCAACGGTTCACACGACTCTGTTCCGCGGTGGGACTCGCCGCGGCCGGAGTACTCGTAGCTGTTCCCGCCGCCCAGGCGTCCACGGCTCCGGCGGCGACGGATGTGTCGATCACCGCTTACCAGGACTGCCCGGTCGGCTGGTTCTGCGCCTGGGAGGACGCCGGAGGCTGGGGCCGGATGGCACGGTTCCAGCTGGGCTCCGACGACCTTCGTGACTTCGATCTGAACGACCAGATCTCTTCGGTGTGGAACAGGACCGGCAAGACGTTCTGCACCTGGCTGAACATCAACCGGGACGGTGCCACGTGGCCGGTGGGGAACTGGCGGGGCGACACCTCCCAGTACCACCGGAACGACAACATCAGCTCGCTGCGGGTCGGTGCGTGCTGATCCGACCCGGAGGGCCGGGCTCCAGAGGCACGTGAGAGCCTGCGTCGGGGCGGCGGCGGCGCGCGAGCGCCGGTCGCCGGAAGCGCCCCGATCCGCACCGCTGTCGCTGTGACCGCTTCCGTCCAGCCAGAGTTTCCCGGCGCCCGGCGGCGCCGCGCAGTTCGGAGTTCCGGCCCGTGCTTTTCGACGTCACCCGCGGCGGCCTCGCCGAGATCTTCGGCGAGGACCGTCTCGCGACGCTGCCCGCCACCGCCTTCCCGCCCTCCGCCGCGGACACCGAAGGCGCCCGCCTCCTGCAGACCGTCGGCGTCCCCACCGGGACGTTCCACCTGCGGAAGCCGGACGAGGACGCGGGCGGGCTCCCCCTCGTGCGGGATGTCGTCCACGCCGAGGACCACGAGGACGTCTCGCCGGACGCGGGCGGGTGGCCCGTCATCGGCTGGCTGTTCAACGCCCATGTCGCCCTCGACCCCGCTTCGGGCACGGTGTACGCCTTCGACGCCGACGAGGGAACCGCCGAGGAGCTCCACACGGACGTCTCCTCCCTGATCCGGCTCACGGCCCGGCTCCAGCGCCTCCTGGAGGAGTTCACCTTCAGCGGCGACGACGGCGACGAGGAGGCCGACTTCGAGTGCCTGGAGCGCGAGGTCGAGGCCATCCGCGACGCGACGCACGCCGTCGATCCGCTCCCCTTCCGGGACGACGAGACGACCTGGTCGGTGATCGGGGAGGAGATCGCCGCAGGCCAACGCTTCACCGGCGACACCCCGGGAGCCCGCTCGCTCTACGGGTGACGGCCGGTCCGCCCCGCCCGCCGACGGCCCGACTGTCGGCCCGCACCCTCCACCGGCGTCGGGCCTCCGAGCCCACCGCCGCACTCGACTCATCACCCCGATGGCATGATCGGTCCGTGTTTTCCTCCCGAATAAGCCACACGACGCACCTCACCCCGGACCGCAGACCACGGGTCGCCCTTTGGACCGCGGCCGGTGTCGTGGCCCTCGGGTTCCTCGTCGCGCTGGAGATCGCCGCGCGTCATTACGGCAGCCCGGGGCCGATCACCGATCAGGCGCGCGAGATCATCTTCCCGCCCAAGCCGGGGCCGCTGTACGGCGGCATGGCGCTGACGATGGTGGTCCTCACCTGGCGGGAGCGGTTCATCGCGGTGGGCGCCGCCGTCGGGATCGACCTGATGTTCGCGCTGGTGCGCTGGGCGGCGGGCCTGCACACCCCCTCCGATCGCCTCTTCGGCAACGGCGCGCTGTGGGTGATCCTCGGCTGCGGGATCATCGCCCTCACCCGTCGCACCGGCCAGGAGCGCGTCCTGCTCCTCAAGGGCGTCGGTCTCGGCCTGCTGCTGGTGACCGGGCGCAAGACCGGTGACAGCTGGCTGCTCATCACCGCGAAGGCCCACCCGAACGTGCTCGACCCCTACGTGGCGACCGCCGACCACGCGCTCGGCAACCCGTCATGGCTGGCGGGCCGGCTCCTGGAGACCACCGAGCCGATCGGCACCTACGTCCTCGACCTGGTCTACGCCCAGCTCGCGGTCGCCGCGATCGTCGTCGCGCTCTACCAGCTGCGCAACGTGGCGACCGAACGCCGCTTCCCGAGCCACCACCTGGTGCGCACGTTCCTGGTGATCGGCCTCATCGGGCCGGGCATCTACATGATATTCCCGGTGGTCGGGCCGATCTTCGCGTACGGCCCGGGCACCTCCGGGACCGGCGGCGTCGAATGGGCGGTGGCCGACCTGTGGCCGCACACGCCCCCGGCGCTCGGCATCCCGCACCCGGTGCCGTACGACGGGATCACCCCGCGCAACTGCGTGCCCAGCCTGCACACGGCATGGGCCACCGCGATCTTCATCCACTCCCGCAAGGGCCCCCGCCTGCTGCGCTACGCCGGGACGTTCTGGCTGGTTTGCACGCTCGGCGCGACGCTCGGCTTCGGCTACCACTACGGCGTGGACCTGCTGGCCGGCGTGGTGTTCGCGCTCACGATCGAGGGGGCCCTGCGCGCCCTCGACCGCGGCTGGGACCGGTCGGCCACCCGGTTCGTCACCTATGGCACGACGGTCTTCGCCGCGCTCCTGGTGTCGTACCGCTGTCTGCCGGTGCAGATGGCCGAGCACGCCTGGCTGGCGGGTCCGCTCCTCGTCCTGGCGATGGCCTCGGTGATCTACGGCTACGTACGCACCACCAGGCAGTGGGAGCCGAAGGCCGCACCGCCCCAGCAGCCGGAGCCCCAGCCCGCGCTGGCCTGAGGCACTCGCGTCAGGGGCGCCTCACGGGGTGCGGAAGCCGCGGAAGGTCACCGCGGCGCGGGTCTTGAAGCCGAGGCGTTCGTAGAGGGCGATGGCGCCGGCGTTCGCCTCGGCCACGTGCAGGAACGGCTGCTCGCCTCCGGACAGGATCCGCGCGACCAGCGCGCTCACCAGCCGGGCGGCGTGGCCCTGGCCGCGCGCCTCGGGGGCCGTGCACACGGCGCTGATCTCGGTCCAGCCCGGCGGCCGGAGCCGTTCGCCCGCCATCGCCACCAGCGTTCCCCGCGCGCGGATCCCGAGGTAGGTGCCGAGCTCGCAGGTGCGCGCCCCGAACGGGCCCGGTGCTGCCCGCTCGACCAGGTCGAGCATCTCGGGCACGTCGTCCGGGCCGAGCTCCACCAGACAGACGCCGTCGGCCGGGCGCGGCTCCCCGGTCGGGTGTCCGCCGCCCCACAGCATCTGGCGTCCTTCGAGTTCGAAGACGGGCTCCCAGTCCGCGGGCGGCAGCGCCGTGTTGCTGAACATGTCGGCGAATCCGCCGGGGCCGAGCAGCCGCGCCAGGTCCGCCCAGTCCGCCGGGCCCGGCTCGGTCGGCAGGGCGCAGAAGGTCGCGACGCCCGGCAGGTACGTCGCCGCCCGCCCGGTCCGCCGGGCCAGATGCGCGTGCGCCGCGAGCAACGACTCGGCGACGGGGTTGTCGAGCACGGTGAGATCACTGTTCACCCGCCGGATCCTCGCATCCAGGGGTCCTCGCGACGACGGCGGGGGCGGCCCGCGACCACGGCCGGCCGGTCGCCTCCAGCGTGCCGCCCGCATGCGCGAAGGCCCGGACCTCGTGGGTCCGGGCCTTCGGGCTGTCGGGTGATGGATGTACGAGGGGTCAGACCTGGCCGCGCCAGGCGCCGGTCTCCACTCCGTCACGCCGCTCGATGAACTCCTTGAACCGGCCCAGGTCCCCGGTGACCTGCCGCTTGACGAAGCCGAGCTTGTCGCCGGCCTTCTCGGCCATGCCCTCGGGCTCGTAGTGGAGCTGCAGCATGACCTTGGTGCGCTCGTCGTCCAGGCGGTGGAAGGTGACGACGCCGGCCTGCTTGGCCTGCCCGTCCACCGTGGTCCACGCGACCCGCTCGTCGGGGATCTGCTCGGTGATCTCGGCGTCGAACTCCCGCTCCACACCGTCGATCTTCGTCACCCAGTGGGTGAGCGTGTCGGTGCGCCGCTCGATCCGCTGCACACCGTCCATGAACTCGGGGAACGTCTCGAACTGGGTCCACTGGTCGTATGCCGTACGCACCGGCACAGCGACTTCGATGGACTCTTCGACCTGCGACACGAATGACACCCTTCCTCGTGAACCGTTGAAGTGGTGGATCACCACTTCCCTTCCACGCGAGTGCCCTGGACCCCCGGCTTCACTCCCGTACCGCCTCATCGATCTCGCGCGCGCGGCCGGCGTACTCGGCGAGCCCGACCGCCATCGCCCGCATGAAGCGGCGGAGGTACCACTGGAAGAGCCGGCGCGTCCCCCGGCGGCCCACGTAGGTGCCGTGCCAGTGGATCCTGGTTCCGCCGCCCGGCAGCTCGTGCAGCTCGATGGTGGCCTGGTACTGCGACATCTGCGCGATCTGCACGCCCTCGTAGCGGAACCGGTGGACGGGCTCCAGGCCGGTGATCCGCTCCTTGGTCACGACCTTTCCGGTGCGGAAGGCCCGGGTCGCTCCGACGCCGTCGCGTCCGTCGGGTGACAGGTCGCGGGACTCCGCCGCCTCCAGCGCGTCGATGCGCGACCACCTGGGCCAGCTCAGCGGGTCGAGAAGCAGCGACCACACGGCCGCGGGCGGGGCCGTCGAGTCGGCCGTGACGTCGTACGACTGCATTCCGGGACTCCTCACGATGTCCGGCCTGACCGAACGGACGGGGCCGGGCCGGTCAGGGGTTGATCATGAGGCAACCCTAGGGACGGACCGCCACCGATCCCATGCGTGGAATTGCGGTGCCCCGGTCAGAGATTGCGGTACGCGGAGGGGCGCGCTCCGGTCTGCCGGAGGAAGGCGGCCGACAGAGCGCCCGGTCCCGCGAAGCCGACCCGCGGCGCGATCTGGGCGATCGCCAAGTCGGTGCCGCGCAGCAACCGTTGCGCCTCCTCGACGCGCAGCCGGGTGAGGAACCTGTACGGGGTCACTCCGGTCGCCGCCTTGAAGACCCGGACGAAGTGGTAGACGCTCATGTGCGCCTCCCCCGCGAGCTCGGCCAGGGTGAGCGGGTCGGCCAGGCGGTCGTGCATCATCGCGACGGCCGCGCCGACGCGTGCGTCCTCCCGCGTCGCGGGGCGCGGGTCCGTTCGCCGTCTCCCTCGCGCATGGCGGGTCAGCAAGTGAGTCGCCAGGAAGGCGGCCGCCGACTCGGCGTACAGCTCACCGCCGTCGTCCCCGCCCGACGTGCCGAGCGCGCGGACGGCCTCCTCGATCAGCGGGTCGCCCGTGGCCAGGGACGCCGCCATCGCCTCGAAGTCCACCGGGCCGCCACCCAGCCGCGCCGCGACCGCATCGACCGTGTCGCGCGGGACATGGACCTGCACGCTCCGCATACCCCCGTCCCCGCGGTAGCGGCGCAGGACGGGCCGGTCCGGGATCCCCATCTGCACCCGCCCCGGGGTCCAGGCGGAGCGGACCGCCCGCCCACCGCTGCGCGACTCCATCACGGCCCGCCCGCCGACCGGCAGCACCAGGTGCAGGTCGGCCGCGCCCGGCAGCTCCATGTCGTCGGCCACGGGAACGTGTTCGAACCGTTGGACCAGCAGCGACCGCCAGCCGAACGCCTCCCAGCTGCAGTACGTGCGCCGCACGTAGCGCGCCATGTCGAAGCCGACGTAGGGCCGGAGATCGAAACGGGTGGAGTCGAACACCATGCCGTCGAGGCTACCGACCGCCGAACCGCGCCGGCCCGCTCTTTGCGGCCCGGCTCCTCGCCGTACAGCCCGGCTCCTCCTCGTACAGCCCGACTCCTCCCCGTACAGCCCGCCCCCGCTCCCTGCGGCCCGGCCCCGCTCCCTCAGGCCTCGGGCACGGCTTCCGCACGGCGCCTGCGGTACGCCGCGACCGCTCCCAGCACCACTCCCACGCCCAGGACGATCAGTCCGCGCACCCATACGTCGCCTTCGACCTGCGTGGCGAGCAGGACGCACGAGGCGGCGCCGAGCACCGGCAGGACGGTGGGCACCCGGAAGTGCTCCCGCTCCCCCGGGTCCTTGCGCAGTACCAGGACCGACACGTTGACGAGGAGGAAGACCACCAGCAGGAGCAGGACGAGCGTCGAGGCGAGCGTGGCCACGTCGCCGGTCAGCGCGAGCACGAGGGAGAGGAGGGTGGTCGCCGCGATCGCCGCCCACGGCGTGCGCCGGCCCGGCAGGACCAGGGTCAGAAAGCGCGGCAGCAGACCGTCCCGCGCCATGCCGTAGGCGAGCCGGGAGGCCATGATCCCGGTGAGCAGGGCGCCGTTGGCCACCGCCACCAGAGCGATCGCGCTGAACAGCTCCGTCGGGACGCCACCGGCCGCGCGGACCACCTCCAGGAGCGGCCCACTGGATTCGGTCAGAATGCGGGTCGGCACCGCCGCGGAGGCCGCCATGCCGACCAGGGCGTACACGACACCCGCCGTGATCAGCGCGCCGAACAGCGCCCGGGGGTAGGAGCGGCGCGGGTCCCGGGTCTCCTCCGCCACGTTCACGGAGGTCTCGAAGCCGACGAACGAGTAGTAGGCGAGGACGGCTCCGCTCAGGACGGCCGCCGCGGGCGCCTTGTCCGCCGTGCCCAGCTTGGTCAGCCGCCCCAGGTCCCCGTCGCCCCGCAGCACGATCCAGGCGCCGAGCCCGATGACGAGCAGCAGCCCGCCGACCTCGATCACGGTGGCCACGACGTTGGCGCGGGTCGACTCGCTGATGCCCCGCGCGTTCAGGAGCGCCAACCCGCCCAGGAACACGATCGCCACCAGCACGACGGGCAGCGTGACGAACTCGGTGAGGTAGTCGCCGCCGAAGCCGCGGGCCAGGGCGCCGACGGACACGATGCCGGAGGCGAGCATGCAGAAGCCCGCCAGGAAGCCGGCGAAGGGCCCGAACGCCAGGGTCGTGTAGTGCGACGCGCCGCCCGCCCTCGGGTACTTGGTGACGAGTTCCGCGTACGAGGCGGCGGTCAGCAGGGCCAGGCACAGCGCCACGAGCAGCGGCACCCACACGGCGCCGCCCGCATCGGCGGCGACCTGGCCCACCAGGACGTACACGCCGGCGCCGAGGACGTCGCCCAGGATGAAGAAGTAGAGCAGTGGTGTGGTGAGGGCCTTCTTGAGGGACGGCTGGGCGTCCTGGGGCGTGGGGGTCGGGAGGGGAGCTTTCACGGGGAGTCATGTACCCCGTCCGGGGCGGGGCAGGCGGAGGTTCCCCTGGATGCCGGGGATGCGGGGCCGGGTGCTCGGCGGGAGCCTGGGCGGACCACCGGCGCGGCGCGCGGATGGCCGATCCGGAGCGGTCGGTGCCCCGGTGGGTCCGGATGGCAGCGCTCGCCGGGTGCGGATCGGCGCGGGCAGGGAACCTGCTCGTAAACGTGTTCCCCCGCGCACTCAGGTGCAGAAGTGGAGACGACCATGGCCACGACCACGGGTGAGGTTCACGCCCGGACCTCGTCACCGAGGAGCCTGCGACTGCCCGGCATCGTGCTCGGCGTGGGCATGGGCGGCTTTGTCGACGGCATCCTGCTGCATCAGCTGCTGCGCTGGCACCACATGCTGAGCAGCACCAATCAGGACCACATCGGCGTGAAGTACTACAACCCCCACACGGTCTCCGGGCTGCAGATGAACACCCTGTGGGACGGCGTCTTCCACACCGTGTGCTGGCTCGCGGTCCTGCTCGGCCTCGCGACGCTGTACTCGCGGGTCACCCGCAGCCGGCTGCGGGTCTGGGGCTCGCGGGTGCTGTGGGGCTGGATGCTCGTCGGCTGGGGGCTGTTCAACCTGGTCGAGGGCGTCCTCGACCACCACATCCTCGGGATCCACCACGTCTATGCCGGGGACGGCCAGGTCTGGTGGGACATCGGCTTCCTCGTCCTCGGCGCCCTGCTGGTGGCCGGCGGCTACCTGCTCCAGCGCGGCGGCACCTACGTCGACGCCGACGCGCCCGCCGGGCACCGGGACGGCCGGTGAGCCCGGTGGACCACCCCATGCCCGGCCACGAGATGCCCGGCCACGAGCACGCCACCGGCGGCGGCGTGCTGCCGGTGGCGCTGCCCGCGCTGGTCCTCTCGGCGGGCGCCGTCGGCTATCTGCTCCTCGCCCACCGGGCCCGTCGGCGCAACCCCGCGCTGGGCTGGTGCCCCTGGCGTACGGCGTGGTTCCTGACCGGGATCCTGCTGCTCGGCGTGGCGCTGCTGCCGCCCGTGGCGCCCTTCGCTCACGAGGACTTTCGCGGCCATATGGTCCAGCACATGCTCATCGGCATGTACGCGCCGTTGGCGCTCGTCCTCGGCGCGCCGGTCACCCTCCTGCTGCGCGTGCTGCCGGCGGCACGGGGGCGGCAGCTCACCGCCGTACTGCACAGTCCGCCCGCCCGTTTCCTCACGCGCCCCGCCGTCGCGCTGACGCTGTCCACGGGCAGCCTCGCCCTGCTCTACTTCACGCCGCTCTACGACGCGAGCACGACCCGGCCGGCGGGTCACTGGCTGCTGCACGCGCACTTCCTGCTGGCCGGCTGCCTCTTCGCCCATGTCATCGCGGGCCCCGACCCCGCCCCGGCCCGGCCGAGCGCGCGTGCGCGGCTCCTCTGTCTCGGGGTCGCGATCGCCGGGCACGCGGTGGTCTCCCAGCTGATGTACGGCGGCTTCTGGGTCCACGTCCACGCGCCCATCGTCCAGGTGCAGGGCGGGGCGGAGATCATGTACTACGGCGGTGACATCGCCGAACTGCTCCTGGCCGCCGCCCTGGTCGCCACCTGGCGGCCCGAGCGCGCACGCCGCACCACGAGCCGTGTCGTCGCCCCGGCCGGCGGCGGCTCAGCCGGTGCGCTCCTGGGCCGGCAGTAGGGCGAGCGTGGCGACGACCGCCCGGTGATCCGTTCCCGGCACGGCCCGTTCGCCGACCGAGACGCCCGCCAGGCCGGAGCCGTGCACGACGTGGTCGAGCTGGACCAGTGGCGGCAGCAGCGTCCCGCCGGCGGGCCAGGTGCGGGCCCAGCCGCGGCCGAGTTCCGCGTGGGTGTCGGTGAGGTGGCCGCCGCCGAGCAGATCGCGCAGGGGCGCGTGGTCGACGGTGGCGTTGAAGTCGCCCAGGAACACCGTGTCGGGGCCGGCCGCGCGGGCGGCGGAGGTGAGGGCGGTCATGTCCCGGTTCCACCGCTCGGCGTCACCGAGGGGGTAGTAGGTGTGCACGGCCACCAGGCGCACCGTGCGTCCGCCGACGGTGACCCGCGCGGTGGTCTGGGGCCAGGCCGTGTCGGCCTTCAGCTCGCCGCCGTGGGTCAGCGGGAGCCGTGAGTAGAGCGAGGAGTCGTTCTCCGGGTGCAGTTCCTGGTACGGCAGTGCCTTGTCCAGGCCGGCCTCGGCGAGCGCGGTGATTCCGGCGGCGGGCAGCTCCTGCACGGCCAGGACGTCGATCCGCTCCTCCCGCACCAGCCGGACCACCGCCCGCACGTCCGCCGCGCCGACGTGGGTGTTGAGGGTGGCCACGCGCAGCTCGGGGGCGTGCGCCGGTATGTGCGGCCGGTCGTCCGGGACGAACCGCGGTACCAGCAGCGCCAGATGGACGGCCGCGAGCAGCGCGGCGACGGCGCCCCGCCGCATGGAGCGCAGCGCCGGGACCGCCACGACGGTGCCGAGGACGACCAGGCTGAGCACCCCGGCGTAGGGCAGGAGGACCACCGGCACGGCGAGCGGCGTACCCGCGTCGAGCCCCGTCAGCCGTACGACGGGCAGGACGCACAGCATCCCGAGTAGGACGGCGCAGCTGCCCCGCCCCCACCGGCGCCACCGACTCCCTCGGCTCCCCCGGCTCCCCCGGCTCCCCCGGCGACGGTCGCCCGCCTGCTCCCCGCCCGCGCGGCCGCCGTCCACCGCGGTGTCCGTCATCCCTGGCCGTCCTCTCCGTCAGGATCCGTCAGAAGCGCGGACGGCGGTCAGGGACGACGTCGATGATCGCTCCGGCTCCTCGGGGAGGAGGACGACCACGGTTGACCTGCGGTTGCGCGCGACATCCCGATCGCGGGGCCCACCATGGGGCCATGGAACCGCTCCTGGACCGCCTCCCGGCCGACTTCTGGACCGTCCCGTACGCCGGGGCACGCCATCCTGGTGCTGCCGCCGTGACGGAGCGTCCCGGCCTGGCGGCGGGCGCGAACTGCCAACTGTTCGCCTACGGGGTGCTGGACCGCAGGGGCTGGTGCCCCCGCCCCTGCGGTCCAGCGAGCTGTGGGACGACACGGAGTCCACCGTCCGCGTTCCGGTGCCCGAGCCGCTCGACCTCCTGCTCTTCAACGGCTCCGCCGACGCCTACGGCGCGCACGTCGGCGTGTGGGCGGGCGACGACGCGGTCCTTCATCTCTGCGCGGAGGTCGGCCGCCCGGCCGTGTGGAGCCTGGCCGACTTCGCGGGCCGTACGCGGTACCGGGTCCTGCTGGGCGCTAAGCGCGTCTCCGGGTGACCTGACGGGCCGGCTCCGGTGAGCACAGCCTGCACGACGTGCACGCAGACGGGCCCCCGGCGCCGCAGCGCCGAGGGCCCGTTCCGCTCCGGCCGGTCAGCCGGGACCCGCGCGGTACATGCCCCGCTTGCTGCCCCGGCTCGCGCCGGCCTCACCCTGGCGGGCCGCCGCGCTGGCGGCCAGGGCGAGCAGCAGAGCGACGCCACCGGCGATGACGTTGCTGACCACGGTCCTCGTGGTGCTGACGTCACCCGCCACGACCCAGGGCGCGACGATCGTCCAGACGCCCAGCGCACAGGCGGCCCACGCCATGCTGTGCGTGCGGTCGTAGGCACGGCCGAAGCCACCGCTCATCAGCAGGGCGTACGCGATGCCGACGATGAGGTTGGTGACCGTCAGCCGCGTCAGGCCTTCGAAGCCGACGATCCAGGGCGACGCGGCCAGGTAGAGCCCCGTGAGGAAGGCCAACGTGTCGATGGCCTGCACTTTCGGCGAGCTCGCCGCACGCTCGGCACTCTCGTGACGGGCGCGGATGTCGGCGATGTCCGGGTGCGTTTCCATGGACGGGGACATGGGAGACGTTGTCACTGCGTCCACCTCCAGTAGGTGGTTCTTGGGATGCGGACAGGGCCGCGGCGACGACGTCGCGCGGCCGGACCAGGACTCGGGGCGGTGGCAGCACCGATGTGGCTGCCGGAGTTCCGGGCCGAGTCGGACGGTGTCCGTCCCGCTCGGCCGGAGGGGCTCACGTCGCTTCTTCGAAGCGACGGGCCTTGAGATGGAGTTGCTCGGCGGAGCCCGCTGCGGCGTCGGCTCCGTCCTATCCCGAGAATACTGCGCATCACCCGTCTTGTCGTATGGCGGCCGCGTCACCCGTGGGGCCGACGGGGCGGGTCGCGGCACGCCTGCCACCGCGGCCACCGGCGTAGCGGCCGGGCGGTATCCCCACGACCCGCTTGAAGTGCCGGCTCAGATGTGCCTGGTCGTAGAAGCCGACCTCGGTCGCCACCTCCGTGGGCGGCCGGCCGTCGAGGAGCAGCCGGCGGGCGCGTTCGACCCTGCGGGCCATCAGGTACTGATGCGGGGCGATGCCGAAGGCGGCGCTGAACGCGCGCACGAGATGGCTGGGGTGCGCGTGGACCTGCTCCGCCGCCTCGTCCAGGGTGACGCCGCTCAGCAGCCGCTCGTCGAGCAGCTCCCGCAGGCTGTGCGCCACACCGCCGCCGGGCCGAGGGCCCGGCACGGAGAGCCGGGGCCGCAGGTGGCCGCGGAGTCGTTCGCCGACCAGGGCGAGCCTGCTCTCGGCCTCCAGCTCGTCGCCGCGCCGGGCGAGGGCCGTGTGCAGCTGCCCGATGCGGCGGCGCAGCAGCGGGTCGGCGATGTCGGGGGCGTCCACGGCCGGGCCGATGAGGCTCTCGTCGAGCAGCGGCGCGTCCAGGTAGAGGACCCGCTTGCGGAAGCCGTGCGCGGTGGCCGGGGAGCCGTTGTGCGGCACCTGCGGCGGCAGCAGCGAGACGGTGTCCCGCGGGGTGCCGCGTTCGCGCCGGTTCAGGTCGTAGCGGACCGCGCCGTCGTCGACGATCAGCAGCGTCCACACGTCGTGGACGTGCATCGGGTACGCGTGCTCGGTGAAGTGCGCGTGGAAGACCTCCACGACGCCCGGGACCTGCGGGCGCCACGCGGAGACCTCCTGCGGTGACGGCATGCAAAGAACGTACAAGACGCGCGGGCGGTGCGATCGGCAGCCTGGTACGCATGACGACCGACACCACGCAGAGCACGCCCGTACGTTTCGACACCAAGATCGCAGTGGTGCTGCGCGAGGACCTGGAGACCTGGCAGCGGCTGAATGTCACCGCGTTCCTCGTCAGCGGCCTCGGCACGCGGGTCCCCGAGGTGATCGGCGAGCCGTACGCCGACGCCGACGACACCCCGTACCTGCCGATGTTCCGCCAGCCGGTCATGGTCTTCGAGGGCACGAAGGAGGCGGTGACGGCGGCGCACGGCCGCGCGCTGGGCCGCGACCTGCCCCGGGCGGTCTTCACCTCCGACCTCTTCACCACCGGGAACGACGCCGACAACCGCGCGGCGGTACGGGCCGTGCCGGCCGGCCGGCTGGATCTGGTCGGGGTCGCCGTGTACGGGCCGCGCAACGCGGTCGACAAGGTGATGAAGGGGTCCCGCATGCACCCCTGAGAGCACCGCACATACAGCAGGGCCCGGATCCTCGAGGGATCCGGGCCCTGCTGTCGCAGTAGCGGGGACAGGATTTGAACCTGCGACCTCTGGGTTATGAGCCCAGCGAGCTACCGAGCTGCTCCACCCCGCGTCGGTGAACCCAACAGTACGCCATCGCGAGGGGTGCCGATGACCAGGTGCGGAGGGAGCGGCCCGGCCGGGTGCGGGAGCCGGGCGCTCAGCTCCCGAAGGGGACGTCGTCCGTGGTGGCCATGCGGCGGGTGTCGGCGTGATCGCCGACGAACGCCTGGATGTGCGCGAGGGCCCGCCGCGCGGACGAGTCGTCCTTGCCGCAGCCCCGGATGCCGGAGACGCCGTCGGGGTAGCAGGACGCCCGGTGGCCGTAGATCAGCCCGTCGGCGTCGCCGCCGGTGTCCGACAGGAGACGGCGGGTCGCCTCGTCGTCGCCCGCGGCGGTCGTCCAGCCGAAGACGCGGGCGATGTCGCCCCGGTCCCGTGCGGCCGCGCCGAGGCGCAGCTGGTCGGTCACCTTGTTCAGCACGGTCGGCAGGCCGAGGTCGAACAGGCCCTTGTCCATGACCCGTTGGTTGTGCGCGACGGCTCCGCCGTGCTCGCCGAACTGGCTCTCGACGTCCGCGGCATCCCCGCTGATGTCCACGCCTTCGAGGTGGTTGAGGCCCCGGCTGACGTCCTTCCAGCCGGCCCCGCCCGCGGTGCCGTAGAAGCCGTACAGGACGCGCACTCCGGCGCTCTCCAGCTTGGTGCGGGCCAGGTCGCGCAGGGCGGCGACGGAGCAGTGGCGCGTGGCGGTGTCGCCGCTGTCGCAGTGATCGGGGTTCTTGATGTCCAGCCAGACGAACCCGACGTTCTTGCCGGCCCTGCGCTGCTGCGCGATCCGGTCGAACATGTCGGCCATGGTGTCGCCGGCGCTGGTGGGGAGCCCGTCGTGATCGGCCCACCAGCCCTTCTTCCAGGCGGTGGCGTCGATCTCCATCGCGTTGGCCCCGTGGTCGAGGGCCTTGTTCACGCCGTCGACGGTCAGGACGCGGTGGGCGATGGCCCAGACCGGACGCTTTGCCTTCGACTCGGCCGCGTCCGCGGGTGCGGTGGTGTTCGCGGGGGCGGTGGTGTTCGCGGGGGCGGTCCTGGTGCTGCCGGTCGGTGCGGCGCCGGCCGGGGCGGCGGCCAGGCCCGTCATCGCCAGGGCGCCACAGGCGACGCCGAGCGTCGCGGCTCGAGCGGTCGAGCTGGTGCGGGCTCGAGGTATCACGGTTGTCTCCCCATCCGTTCCTGTGCGCTCCCTCCGGGTGCGTCGCCGCTCGGCGCGGCACCACGGGCGGGAGCGGGCCGGGCGCTTGCTCGCGCACCCGACCCCAGCTGCCCCACCTGCCCATCCCGTCCCAGGTGAAACGCCCGACGAGCAGGTACGGGGCGCTACGGATCCGTCAGCCAGAAGCACCACGGACCAGGGGGCGCCGCCGAACTCCCTTGGATGCACCGGCTCTTGGTCTATACCAGCCATCGCTCCCCCAGTATTCTCGTCCTGCGCCGGCAGCACACCATTCCCACCTCCCCCCACCCGGGTTGCACGCCGGCGCGGGCGACACCACCCCGCACTTCCCCCAGCAGCCGGGTGAACTCCCCCCGTTCGCCGCCTCCAGGAGGATCACGGTGAAAGTTCGCACCAGAAGCTCGGCGATCGTCGGCGCCCTCTGCCTCGTCGCCTCCCTCGCCCTGACCACGGCGTCCGCCGACGAGCCCGCGGCCCAACACCGGCCGGCGAAGGTCGCGCTGACCAAGGTGGCCATGGCCAATAACCCGTCCGCCGGAACCGCCGGCCCCGGCGGCACGGTCTGGATCGCCGAACGCGCGGGCACCGTACGGGTCCTGGGCAAGCAAGGACTCGGCGAGCCCGTCCTCGACATCTCCGCCGAGACCACCACCGACGGCGAACGCGGCCTGCTCGGCGTCGCGTTCGACGACGACTTCGCGCACTTCTACATCTCGTTCACGAACCTCGAAGGCACCAGCACCGTGGACGAGTTCGCCGTACGGAAGGGCAAGATCCAGCCGGCCACCCGGCGCACCGTCCTCACCCAGACGCAGCCGTACTCCAACCACAACGGCGGCGACATCAAGTTCGGCCCCGACGGCTACCTCTACATCGCGCTCGGCGACGGCGGTTCGGGCGGTGACCCGCACGGCAACGGGCAGAACCTCGGCACCCTGCTCGGCAAGCTGCTGCGCATCGACCCGAGCGGCGGCAAGCCGTACGCGATCCCGCCGGACAACCCGTTCGTGGACGACCCGAAGGCCAGGCCCGAGATCTGGGCGTACGGGCTGCGCAACCCGTGGCGGTTCTCCTTCGACGCGGGCACGGGCGACCTGCTCATCGGCGACGTCGGCCAGAGCGCGTGGGAGGAGATCGACTGGGCCCCGGCGCGCAGCCGGGGCGGCGAGAACTACGGCTGGTCCCAGATGGAGGGCACGCACCCGTTCCGTGACGGCACCGAGCCCGCCGACCACGTGCCGCCGGTCCACGAGTACGACCGCACCGGCCTGGGCTGCTCGGTGACCGGCGGATTCGTCTACCGGGGCAAGACCATTCCGGCGCTCAGGGGTCAGTACGTCTACAGCGACTACTGCGACGGCACCCTGCGCACGCTCCGGTTGAAGGACGGCAAGGTGACCGGCGTGAGCGATCTCGGGGTCAACGGCGGCGAGGTCGTCTCGTTCGTGCAGGGCGGCCACCGCGAGCTGTACGTGCTCGACATCGGGGGCAGCGTCTACCGCGTCGATCCCGCGGCGGCGTAAGGGCTCGGCGAAGCCGTAGTCAAGGGTCGCCCACGTACGCGGGCGACCCGCACCACCCCTGCCGAGGGATCCCGCACGGAGGCGGCGCAACGCTTTGCCTCCATTTTCCTTTTCTCCGTACAACCTTTATCCGATTCCCCCGTTCGGATTTTCCCGAGGAAAATACCCGGAATTCGGGAACTGACCCGGCGCCGACGCTGTCTTAACCGGCGTCATCGGCACCATCGACCGCACCCTTTGTGCGGGACCGAGATAAACGGGGAAGGCTCCACTCACATGAACGCTCGCGCTCCTCACACCACGCGCACCTCTCGCACCTCCCGCAAGCGCACCGTCCTGTTCGCCGCCACCGCCGCCGCGGCCGCCCTCTCGGTCGCCGTCGTCACGCCCGCGCTGGCCGGGACGTCGTCGCACCCGGCGACGACCGCCCACAGCGCGGCCGCCGCGCCCGCCGCCAAGACGGGCGACCCGCGCAGCACCACCGACCGCGTCGCCAACTTCTACGGCGCCTACATCGACTCCGTATGGGCGAACGAGGACCCGGCGGCGGGCGGCCAGGCCAAGGCATTGCGCGCTTTCTACTTGAGCGCCGCAGCACAGAAGAAGGTCGCCGCGTTCGAGGAGAAGGAACACGCCGACGGAATTCTGTTCGCGCAGAACGTGCCGGTGAAGTGGAAAGTCACCTACACGGGTTCCGGCGCCGGCCACGCCACCTCTCTGGTGACGCTCACCTGGAGCGACGGCCCGAGCGCCGAGGTCAGCAAGATCAAGGTCCAGTCGGACCTCAGGACCCAGAAGATCACCGACCTCGCACCCGCGGAGTAACCCGCGATTCCCGGGGGTCCCAGGCCCGCGGTACGGGTCTGGGACCCCCGGGACGCGTTCCCCGGGCCGCCCCCGGGTGACGAGCTCTAGTCCGGCACCGCGTTGCCCGAAGGGGCGTCGCTGCGGCCGTAGTGGTGGGTGGTGAACATGTACACCAGGCCCGCGCCGATCACGACACCGCCGCTCAGGAGCACGATCCAGTTGTCGTACCAAGGGGCCTCGGGAGTGCGCGGCCAGGCGATGTTGACGATCGCGAAGATGCCGTACGCGAGCGCCCCGATGTTGACCGCCATGCCCCACCGCCCGAGCCGGTACTCGCCGCTCGGCTTCCAGCCCTTGAGGCGGGCCCGCAGCGCGGCCAGGACGACCATCTGGAACGCCGCGTAGATGCCGAGGATCGCGAAGGACACGATCTTCGTCAGGGCGTCCGTGGAGATCAGCGAGCCGAAGGCGATCAGTGCGGGCAGGACCGCGGCGAGCAGCAGCGCGTACGGCGGGACCGCGCGGGCCTCGGAGAACTTCCGCAGCAGCCGGTGCCCGACGATCATCTCGTCGCGGGCGTAGGAGTAGATCAGCCGGCCCGCGGCGGCCTGCAGGCTGATCGTGCAGGACAGGAAGGAGATGAGGACGACGGCCATCACGGTGCGCGCGCCCGCCTCGCCGAGGGCGTCGAAGAGGACGTTGACCACCGGGTCGGTGTCCTTGCCCGAGATCACCGCCCGGTAGTCGACGACGGAGAGGAGCAGCGTCAGACAGGTGAACGTCGCCGCGATCCCGCCGACGTAGATGGTGCGGCGCATCGCCTTGGGGATCACCGTGCCGGGATGCTTGACCTCTTCGGCGACGTCGCCGCACGCCTCGAAGCCGTAGTACTGGTAGAAGCCGATGATCGCCGCGCCGAGGAAGACGGGCAGGTAGGAGCTGTCGCCGGCCGCGCCGTAGTCGTCGAAGAGGACGCCGAGGCCGTGGAAGCGGTGGGTGGTGAGCAGGATGACGCCGACGACCAGCGCGCCGAGCAGCTCCGCGCTGAAGCCGATCAGCGCCGCCCAGGAAAGGGCCTTCGTACCGGCGTAGTTGATGAGGACGCCGATGACGATCAGCGCGACCGTGCAGAGCACGGTGGTGTGCACGGTGGGCCGGAAGCCGAGCAGGATCGCGATGTAGGGGCCCGCGCCGTAGGCGACGCTGGTGATCGTGACGAGCAGCGCCCACATGTAGACCCAGCCGGTCATCCACGCCCAGCGCACGCCCCACAGCCGGCGCGCCCACGGATAGACGCCGCCCGCGACCGGGTACTGCGCGACGACCTCGCCGAAGACCAGGGCGACGAGGAACTGCCCGCAGCCCGCCATCACGAAGGCCCAGATCATCGGCGGGCCGCCGTCGGCGAGCGCCGTGCCGAAGAGGGTGTACGTGCTCACCACCGGCGAGAGGTAGGTGAACCCGAGGGCGAAGTTCGCCCAGGGGCCCATCTCCTTGCGGAACTCCGACTTCTCCTCGCCGGGCGCCGCGTCCGCGGTGCCGTCCGGCGTGCCGGGAACGGTCACTGGATCCCCCCTTCCGCGGCCAGCGGCTCGGGGGCCGGCCGGGCGCTGATGAGGTCGGCCGCGCGCTCGGCCACGAGCAGCACGGTGACCATCGGGTTGATGGTCGGCATGGTCGGGAAGACCGACGCGTCGACGATGCGCAGCCCGTCGTGCCCGCGCAGCCGCAACTGCGGGTCGACGACCGCCATCGGGTCGTCCTCGGCCCCCATCCGGCAGGTTCCCGCCGGGTGGTAGACGGTGTGCGCGGCGCGGCGCCCGTACTCCGAGAGGTCCTCGTCCGACTGGACGTCGGGGCCCGGCGCCACCTCGCGCAGCAGCCAGTCGCTGAACGGGGCGGTGGCGGCCACCTCGCGGGCGATCTTCAGGCCGTCGACGATGGTGCGCTCGTCGTGTCCCTCCGGGTCGGTGAAGTAGCGGAAGTCCAGGGCGGGTTTGTCCGCCGGGTCCGCGCTGCGCAGCCACATCCGGCCGGTGGACCGGGCGCGCGGCACGTTCGGTGTCATGCAGACGCCGTGCTCGGGGACCGGGTAGCCGAGCCGTTCGGTGTTGACGGTGAACGGCACTTGGTAGAAGTGGAACATCAGGTCGGGGCGCGGTCCGCCGTCCGCGTCGCGGCGCAGGAAGAGTCCGGCGTCGGAGTCCATGGCGGAGTTGGGCGGCAGCGGTCCGCGGGTCTCCCACACGATCACCGACTCGGGGTGGTCGAGGAGGTTCTCGCCCACCCCCGGCAGATTCGCATTGACCTCGATGCCCACGTCCCGCAAGTGATCGGCGGGGCCGATGCCGGAGAGCATGAGCAGCCGTGGCGTGTCGATGGCGCCGGCGCAGAGCAGCACCTCCGCCTCGGCCTCCAGGGTCGACTCCGAGCCGTCGGGGTTGCGCACCTGCACCCGAGTGAAGCGGCCCTCCTCGTCGCGCAACAGCCGGTACGCCCACGTCTCCAGACGGAGCGTCAGGTTGGGGCGGTCCATGATCGGGTGGAGGTAGGCGACCGACGCGGAGGAGCGCTTGTTGGTCTCCGGGTCGTAGGCGAGGGAGAAGAACCCGGCGCCGTCGGTGAAGGGACGGGCGTTGAAGTCCTCGACGACCGGGACGCCGAGCCGCGCGGTGGCCGCCGCGACGAAGTCCTGGGCGATCGGGTTACGGTCGGCCGCGCCGACCGGCACGATGTTGTTCTGCAGTCTCGTCCGGTACGCCAGGATCGTTTCCGGATCCCATCCTTCGCAGCCCATCCGCACCCACTCCTCGAGGTCCTGCGGGAACGGCAGGAAGCTGATGAGGGTGTTGTGCGAGGAGCAGCCGCCGAGCACGCGCGCCCGGGAGTGCAGGATGTGGGAGTTGCCGCGGGGCTGCTCCTCGGTGGTGTAGCCGTAGTCGAACTCGCCGCCGAGCAGGTTGATCCAGTTGCGCAGCCGCAGGATGCGGTCGTCGCCGACGTCGCTCGGTCCGCCCTCCACCACGCACACCCGGCAGCCGGGGTCCTCGCTCAGCCGGGCCGCCAGTACGGAGCCCGCCGTACCGCCGCCGATGATCACGTAGTCGTAGGTGGTCGTCTCGTCGCGCATGCGTCGCCCTCTCTCTCGCCCTGCCCGCTCAGCCCTGGAACCAGCCGCCGGGAGCCGGCCTCAGGTTCTGGTAGATGTGCTTGGCCTCCTGGTACTCGCGCAGGCCGGTGGGCCCGAGCTCCCGGCCGAAGCCGGAGCGGCCGAAGCCGCCCCACTCGGCCTGCGGCACGTAGGGGTGGAAGTCGTTGATCCAGACGGTGCCGTGCCGCAGCGCGGCCGCGACCCGCTGGGCGCGGCTCGCGTCGTTGGTCCAGAGGCCGCCGGCCAGGCCGTAGCGCGTGTCGTTGGCGAGTTCGACGGCCTCCTCCTCGGTACGGAAACGTTCCACCGTGACCACCGGGCCGAAGACCTCCTCCTGGACGATGCGCATGGAGCGGTCGCAGTCGGCGTAGATGGTGGGCAGCAGGAAGAAGCCGCGGGACAGCTCGGGGTCGTCGGGGCGGCGGCCGCCGCAGACGAGCCGGGCGCCGTCGTCCCGGGCGATCTCCAGATAGCTCTCGACCTTCTCGCGGTGCTCCGCGGAGCTGAGCGGGCCGCTCTCGGTCTGCGGGTCGAGGCCGTTGCCGAGCCGGATGGCGCTCGCGCGTTCGGCGAGGCGCTCCACGAACCGGTCGTGCAGGGAGTCCTCGACGATGAGCCGGGAGCCGGCCGAGCAGACCTGTCCGGAGTGGAGGAACGAGGCCTCCAGCGCGTGGTCGACGGCGGTCTCGAAGTCGCAGTCGGCGAAGACGACGTTGGGGTTCTTGCCGCCGAGTTCCAGCGCCATGTTCTTCACGCCGGGCGCGCAGGCCTCCATGATGCGGCGGCCGGTGGCCAGCCCGCCGGTGAAGGAGACCAGGTCCACCTCGGGGTGGGCGGACATGGCCGCGCCGACGGTGGCGCCCGGGCCGAGCACCAGGTTGGCGGAGCCCGCGGGGGCGCCCGCCTCGGCGATGAGCCGCATCATGTGGATCGTGGAGAGCGGCGTCGTCTCGCTGGGCTTGAGCACGAAGGTGTTGCCCGCGGCCAGGGCCGGGGCGACCTTCCAGGAGGCCTGCAGCAGCGGGTAGTTCCACGGTGCGATGAGCGCGCAGACCCCGATGGGGTGGTAGGTGACCCGGCTGAGCACGTCGGGGCCGACGTCCACGACGCGGCCGCCGTCCTTGTCGGCGATCTCACCGAAGTAGCGGAACGCGTTCGAGACGTCCTCGACGTCGATCCGTGCCTCGGCGAGCGTCTTGCCGGTGTCCAGGGACTCGACGTGGGCGATCTCCTCCTGGTCGCGCAGCAGGAACCGGGCCACTCTCAGCAGCACGTCCGCCCGCTCCCGGGTGGGCGCCCCCGACCAGTCGCCGCGGTCGAAGGCGCGCCGGGCGGCCTGGACGGCGTGATCGACGTCCGTCTCGTCGGCGTCGTCGACCTGCTGGATGACGGAGGCGTCGTACGGGTTGACCACATCCCGCCGCGCTCCCTGGACGGCTCCGGTCCACTCCCCGTCGACGAACAGTTCCGGCATCGTGGGCTCCCTCGCTCTGGTACCTGTACGGTGCCGAGGTCACCCACCGGCACGCACGCCGGGCACCAACATCGTCGGGTCGGCGCGCACCGGCCGCCGGGACGCACCGGGCGGGCGAGGGTTGGGGGGCAGATTGGACCTGGTTGGGCTAGGGCCTCACGTGTGGATCGGGCCGGGCTCGTGGGGCGCGGGCGTCACCGCCGCCGGGTGCGGCCCGCGAGGGCTCCGCCCGCCGCGACGACGGCGGCCGCGCCGAGGGCGGAGAGCAGCCGGGCGTGGTGGGAGGCCCACAGCTGCGGGCTGCGGTCGTGGGCGCGCGCGTCGAAGGCGCCGTGCGCTCCGTGGTCGTCGGCGCCGGCCTTGTCGACGGGTTCCCACAGGTTGCCGGGGCGCTCCGGTACGTGCTCGTCGGTCTGCTGGGAGTCGTAGCCGGTGCGGGCGAGGTAGCGGTCGAGGAGGGGGGCCGCGAACTTCTGCGCGAGGATCGTGCCGACGGTGCTGGCGCCCACCCAGTACTGCTTGCGCCGGGGGTGGTCGGCGGCGAACGCGATGGCGCGGGCGGCCACTTCCGGCTGGTAGATCGGGGGGACGGGCTGCGGGTGGCGGGGCAGCCGGGAGAGGACCCAGGAGAACTGGGGGGTGTTCACGGCGGGCAGCTGGACGACGGTGACGCGCACGTTGCTGTGCTGGTGCAGCAGTTCGCAGCGCAACGATTCCGTGAAGCCGTTGATGGCGTGCTTGGCGCCGCAGTAGGCGGACTGCAGGGGGATGCTCCTCGCCCCCAGCGCCGAGCCGACCTGCACGATCGTGCCGCGGTCCCGGGACTTCATCCGGTCGAGCGCCACCATCGTGCCGTGCACGTAGCCGAGGTAGGTCACCTCGGTCACCCGGCGGAACTCGTCCGCCCCGATCTCGTCGAACGGCGCGAACACCGAGGTGAACGCCACGTTGATCCAGACGTCGATGGGTCCGAACCGCTCCTCGGCCCGGGTGGCCGCCGCCTCGACCGCCGCGTGGTCGGCCGTGTCGGTGGGGATCGCCAGTGCCGTGCCGCCGGCCTCCTCGACGTCGCGGACGGCGTCCCGCAGCCCCGCCTCTCCCCTGGCGAGCAGAACGACGTTGTCGCCCCGCCGGCCGAAGTGCTGGGCGGTGGCGCGGCCGACGCCTGCGCTCGCGCCGGTGATCACTACGTTCTGGGGCATCGCGGTGACGGTCCTTTCAGGTGGTTCCGGGGGGAGGCGGTGGTGCGGGTTGGTCACACGGGCCGGCGCTGGGATCGGGGCAGCGGGTCCTCGGTGAGGCGCCCTGCGCACTCCAGGAGCAGGGCGTGGACGAAGGCCTGCGGGAGGTTGCCGCGCAGTTGGCGCTGGATGATGTCGTACTCCTCGGAGAACAGCCCGGGCGGTCCGCAGGCCGCCCGGTTCCGCTCGAAGAGGCGCAGAGCGCGGTCGGTGTGGCCCTGCTGGTGCTCGGCCAGCGCCATCATGAACCCGCACAGCAGGAACGCGCCCTCGGCCTCGCCCAGGGGGCGCCGGTCGTGCCGGAAGCGGTAGACGTACTCGTCGCGGACCAGTTCCTGCCGTACGGCGCGCAGGGTGGCGAGGGTGCGGGGATCGTCGGCCGGCAGCGCGCCGCGGACCGGTGGCAGCAGCAGCGCCGCGTCGACGCCGGGGTCGTCCGGGGACCGCTTCCAGTGGCCGTCGGGGTGCAGGCAGGTGCGGGACGTCTCGGCGAGGATGGCGTCCGCGAGCGAGGTGAGGCGGGCGACCTGGCGGCCGGCGCCGGGCAGTCCGGCGATCGCGCGCAGCCCGGCGACGCAGCTGAGCCGGGAGTGCGTCCAGGGCCGGTCGTCGATCTCCCAGATGCCCGCGTCGGGCCTGTTCCACAGCTGTTCGACGGCGCTGACGCCGGTCTGCACGGCGCGCCATCCGTCGGAGTCGAGTCGGTCCACGTGGCCCGCTGCGGCGAGGAGTTGGAGGGCCTCGCCGAACGCGTCGAGCTGGAACTGCTGGTTGACCCAGTTGCCGATCTTGTC
Source organism: Streptomyces sp. NPDC041713 (assembly GCF_055591085.1). Lineage (NCBI taxonomy): Bacteria > Bacillati > Actinomycetota > Actinomycetes > Kitasatosporales > Streptomycetaceae > Streptomyces > Streptomyces sp. NPDC041713. The sequence goes on along the minus strand of NZ_JBVIZY010000008.1, from coordinate 13,290 downwards.
GGTGCCGCCGGGGTAGCCGGGCAGGTCCAGGGTCTGTTCGGAGGGCACCGGGCCGCCGGTGACGGTGTAGGCGGGTTTGAGCTCCGGGCCGTCCTGCAGGAACCGGCCCGCGACGAAGCCGACGGCGGAGTCGAGGAGGCCGGTGGCGCCGGCTCCGGCCGCGGCGATGCCCGCGTAGCACTGGTCGCGGATCCACGCGTAGCGGTAGTCGTAGTTGCGCCCGGCGCCGGAGCGTTCGGGCAGGCACATGGTGGCGGCGGCGACCATCCCGCCACCGCTGCTGGTGAGGCCGCGCAGGACGGCGAGGGCGTGGTGCGCGTCGCGGGTGGCGAGGGTCTCCGGCGGCTTGGGGCAGGCCCGCGCCCAGGAGGCCTCGGTGGCGGCCCACGCCGTGTCGGCGTCCACCGGGTCGCCGGGGAGAGTGTGCGGCGAGAGTTCGAGGACGAAGTCGTGGTGGCCGCCCAAGGGCACGGTCAGCTCGAAGGTGAGCAGTTCGCCGTTGCCGTCCGGGTCACGGCTCGTCCGCGCCGCTGCGGCGCCGGTCCAGCGCCAGTGCAGCGGCCCGGTCTTGCCCGTCCATACCCCGTCGTGCTGCCGGATGTGGCTGCTGCTGTCGCCGCCGAACGCGCCACGGGGTTCGAGTACGACCCTGACCCGTGCCGGACAGTCGGTGGCGAGCACCCGGCGCAGCAGCACGACGCGCTCGGGCTCGCCGGGGAAGGCCAGGGCCTCCCGGCATTCGACGGGTCCCTCGCCGGTGATGAAGCGGCTGCGCCAGATCAGGCTGCCGGTCTCGTAGAACCCTCCCCAGACGTGCCGGGGGTCGAGCGGGGTGACGGCGTAGGTTCCGCTGCCCCCGACGAGCGAGGAGAAGACGGCGTCGGAGTCCCAGCGGGGCGCGCACATCCAGGAGATGTCCCCGTGCGGTCCGATCAGGGCGCCCCGTTCGCCGTCGGCCAGCAGCGCGTACTCGCGCAGTACGTGCGGAAGGAACTCCGGGCCGGTGTCGCTCGTGTTCGGCGTCGGCATGGTGGGGGTCCTCTCCGGTCGGGCTCGGTGCGGGGGTCGAAGGGGCGAGGGGTCGAAGGGGCAGGAGGTCGAGGGGGCGAGGGGATCGCGGGTCAGGAGATGCGGTAGGGCTCGGCCGCCCGGTGCCGGAAGGTCAGGCCGAGTCCCGGCTCGCCGGAGGCGCCCGGCCGGATCGACCCGCCGGCCGGATCGAGGACGCCGTCGAAGAGCAGCCGCTCGATGCGGGTGTGGTCGTGGAACCACTCCAGGTGGCGGGTGTTGGGCACGGCGGCGGCCGGGTGGGCGTGCAGGTGCGGGGCGCAGTGCCCGGAGATCTGCAGCCCTGCGGCCTCGGCGAGCGCGGCGGCGCGCAGCCATACGGTGATGCCGCCGCACCGGGTGACATCGGCCTGGAGACAGTCGACGGCGCCCGCGTCGAGCAGATGGCCGAAGTAGGCGAGGGTGTAGCCGTACTCGCCCGCGGCGACCTCCGGCGTGACCGCGGCCCGGATCCGCGCGAGGCTCGTCAGGTCGTCCGAGGAGACCGGCTCCTCGAACCAGGTGACGCCCTGGTCGTCGAGGTGGCGGGCGACACGGACGGCCTGTTTGACGGAGTACGCGCCGTTGGCGTCGACGTACAGCCGGGCGCCGTCACCGATGCTGCGCCGGGCCTCGGCCACCCGGGCGCGGTCCCGCCGCTCCTCCTCGCCCCAGGACTCCCCCACCTTGATCTTGACCCGCGGAATGCCCAACTCCTCCACCCAGGTACGGAGTTGGCGGTCCTGCTGTCGTTCGTCGTACGTGGTGAAGCCGCCGCTGCCGTACACCGGCACCCGCGTCCGGCTCGCCCCCAGCAACCGCACCAGCGGCAGCCCGAGCACACGCGCCTTGAGGTCCCACAGCGCGACGTCGACGGCGGAGAGCGCGCCCGCGGCCACACCCGGGCGGCCCGCGTTGCGCAGCGCCCGGTGCATGGCCTCGTTCGCCGCGGACACGTCCCACACGCACCGTCCGGTCACCACCGGCGCGAGCTGATCACTGACGACACGCGCGGTGGCCGGAGCCCCGTAGGTGTAGCCGAGCCCTTCGGTGTCGCCGCTGCGCGCCCGCACCAGGACCAGGGTGGTGGAGCTCCAGGTCAGTGTGCCGTCGCCCTCCGGCGCGTCGGTGGGCACGGTGTAGACGCTCACGTCCACACCGTCCACCGACGGATCCGCCTCGGGGCGGGCACCAGGGCTCATGCGCCGTCCGCTCCCCCGCGCGTCCCGGAGCCGCCGCCGGAGCCGCGTCCGGGCAGCATCTCCTGGACCTTCGCCTTCAGGCCCTGCCGGATCATGCCGACCCGGTCGCTGTCGCCCTTCACGACGGCCGAGGCTGCGGCCTCGATCTGGTCCAGGCTCGCGTGCGGCGGGATCGGCGGCACCGCGGGGTCGGTGCGGAAGTCGATGACGAACGGCCGGTCGCTGCCGAGCGCCCGGTGCCAGGCCGCCTCCACGTCCGCCGGCTTCTCGACGCGCACCCCGCCGAGCCCGATGGAGGTGGCGAAGTCGGCGTAGGGCACGTCGGGCAGCGACTGCGAGGGCAGGAACTGCGGGGCGCCGGACATCGCGCGCATCTCCCAGGTGACCTGGTTGAGGTCCTGGTTGTTGAGGACGGCGACGACGAGGCGCGGATCGCGCCACTCCTGCCAGTACTTGGCGATCGTGATGAGCTCGCCGAGCCCGTTCATCTGCATGGCGCCGTCGCCCACGATGGCGATGGCGGGGCGGTCGGGGTGGGCGAACTTGGCGCCGATCACGTACGGGACGCCGGGGCCCATGGTGGCGAGGGTGCCGGACAGGGAGCCGCGCATTATGCCGCGCATGCGCAGGTGGCGTGCGTACCAGTTCGCGGCGGAGCCGGAGTCGGCGGCGAGCATCACGTCGTTCGGCAGCAGGGCGTCCAGCGCGTGCACCACGTACTCGGGGTTGATGGGGTCGGCCTCCACCGCGGCGCGCCGTTCCATCACCTCCCACCAGCGTGCGGTGTCCTTCTCGATCTTCTTCCGCCAGGAGCCGTGTTTCTTCTTCTTGAGCTGCGGCAGCAGGGCCTTGAGCGTCTCCTTGGCGTCACCGACCAGGTTGACCTCGAAGGGGTACCGCAGCCCGATCATGTGCGGGTCGATGTCGATCTGCACCGCGCGGGCCTGGTCGAGCTCGGGCAGGAACTGGCTGTACGGGAAGCTGGAGCCGATCACGAGCAGCGTGTCGCAGCCCTGCATGAGCTCGTACGAGGGGCGGGTGCCGAGCAGCCCGATGGACCCGGTCACGTACGGCAGGTCGTCGGGGAGCACGTCCTTGCCGAGCAGCGCCTTGGCGACCCCGGCGCCCAGCGTCTCGGCGAGCACCTCGACCTCGGCGCGGGCCCCGCGGGCGCCCTGGCCGATGAGCACCGCGACCTTCTCCCCCGCGTTCAGGATCTCGGCGGCGCGGGTGATCTCGGCCGGGGCGGGGACGGGCGCGTACGAGGCCATGCCCAGGCTGGAGGGCACCATCTTGAACGCGTGGGTCGGCGGCGAGTAGTCGAGTTCCTGCACGTCGGCGGGGACGATGATCGCGGTCACCGTGCGGCGCGCGTAGGCGGTGCGCATGGCCCGGTCGATGACGTTGGGGAGCTGCTCGGGGACCGTCACCATTTCGCAGAAGTCGGACGCGACGTCCTTGTAGAGGCTCAGCAGGTCGACTTCCTGCTGGTAGGAGCCGCCCATGGCGGTGCGGTTGGTCTGTCCGACGATGGCCACGACGGGCACGTGGTCGAGCTTGGCGTCGTAGAGGCCGTTCAGGAGGTGGATCGCGCCCGGGCCCGACGTCGCCGCGCACACCCCGACCTTGCCGGAGAACTTCGCGTAGCCGACGGCTTCGAACGCGGACATCTCCTCGTGCCGGGACTGGATGAACCGGGGCTTGTCGTCCGCTCGTCCCCAGGCGGCCAGCAGGCCGTTGATGCCGTCTCCGGCGTACGCGAAGACGCGCTCGACGTCCCACTCGCGCAGACGCTGGAGGATGTAATCGGAGACTTTCATGGACACGGGTGCTTCCTTCCTGGGAGGGCTGAGCTGGGCGGTGCGGGGCCCTGCGGAAAGGGGCCGGTCAGCGGCGATGTCGGTGTCGGCGGGCCAGCGCGGTCGCGCCGATCGCGGCGCCCGCACCGGCGGCGGTCACGGCCGCGGTGACCAGGCGCGGCGCCGAGCGCGGCACGGTGGGGCGGGCGATGAGCCGTTCGGGCCGGTCGGCCGGGAGCGGGCCGTCCAGGGCGAGCGCCAAGGCTTCGGCCAGGTGCATCGCGCGGCGGCCGGTGCCGCCCTGCTCGATCTGGGTGCGGCAGCTGAAGCCGTCCGCGAGGACCAGAGCGCCGGGCGCGGCCTCGCGCACCGCGGGCAGCACGCCGAGCTCGCCGACCGCCATCGACACGTCGTGGTGGTCGCGTTCGAAACCGAAGTTGCCGGCGAGGCCGCAGCATCCGGCGTCCAGGACGTCGGCCTCGATGCCGGCGCGGCGCAGCAGCTCCCGGTCCGCGTCGTCCTTGAGTACGGCGTGCTGGTGGCAGTGGGTCTGCACGGTGGCGAGGCGTGCGAGGCGCGGGGGTCGCCAGCCGTCGGGGGCGTCGTCGACCAGGAGTTCGGCGAAGGTCCTGAACTGCCGGGCGAGGCGGTGCACGTCCTCGTTGTGGGGCAGCAGCTCCGGGGCGTCCGAGCGGAAGACCGCGGCGCAGGACGGCTCCAGGCCGACCACCGGGGTGCCGGCCTCGATCCACGGGCGGAGGACTTCGATCGTACGGAGCAACACCCGCTCGGCGACGCCGAGTTGGCCGGTCGAGATCCAGGTGAGGCCGCAGCAGACGGCCCGGGTGGGCACCGCGACGCGGAAGCCGGCGTCCTCCATGACCCGCACGGCGGCCTTGGCGATGGCCGGGTGGAAGTGCGTCGTGAAGGTGTCCGGCCACAGCACGACGGTGCGCGGATCGTGCGGGTCGGGCTCGGGCGCCGCGCGCCGCCGCCACCACTGGACGAAGTTCTCCTCGGCGAACACGGGTGCGTCCCGCTCGCCGGAGACGCCCGCGAGCCGTTTGCCGGCCCGGGCCAGTCCCGGAGCGTGCAGCGCGGCGTTGGCCAGCCGCGGGGCGAGCGCGGAGAGCCGGGCCCAGAGCGGCAGCCACCCCATGGAGTAGTGCGCGGCGGGCCGCAGCCGTTTCGCGTAGTGGTGGGAGAGGAACTCGGCCTTGTACGTGGCCATGTCGACCCCGGTGGGGCAGTCGGACTTGCACCCCTTGCAGGCCAGACAGAGGTCGAGCGCGTCGCGCACCTCGGTGGAGCGCCAGCCGTCGGTGACCGGCGAGTCGGCGTGGCCGCCCAGCATCTCGAACAGCAGCCGCGCCCGGCCCCGGGTGGAGTGCTCCTCCTCGCCGGTCGCCCGGTAGGACGGGCACATCACACCGCCCTGGTGGGTGCGGCAGTTGCCGATGCCGACGCAGCGCTTCACCGCCTGGGTGAAGGAGTGGTCGTCGTCGGGGTAGCCGAAGTGGGTGTCCGGGGTGGCGGGGCGCCAGTCGACGCCGAGCCTGAGGTTCTCGTCCACCCGGTGCGGTGCGACCACCTTGCCGGGGTTCATCCGGTCGTCGGGGTCGAAGAGCGCCTTGACCCGCCCGAACGCCTCGATTACGCGGGGCCCGTACATGCGCGGCAGCAGCTCCCCGCGGGCCTGCCCGTCGCCGTGCTCCCCGGAGAGGGATCCGCCGTACGAGGAGACGAGGTCTGCGGCGCGGAACAGGAACGCGCGGAACGTGGCGAGCCCCTGCGCGGTCGTGAGCTCGAAGGGGATCCGCGTGTGCACACACCCCTGCCCGAAGTGCCCGTACAGGGACGGCCGGCCGTAGCCGAACTCCGTGAAGAGGTCCTTGAGGTCGCGCAGGTAGTCGCCGAGCCGCTCCGGCGGGACCGCGGAGTCCTCCCAGCCCTCCCAGGTCTCCCGCCCGTCGGGCGGCCGCGCGGTGACGCCGAGCCCGGCCTCGCGGGCCTTCAGCATCCGCTGTTCCCGGTCGTGGTCGTCGGAGAACGCCACGGTGTCGTCCTTCTCGCCGCGCCCCAGTGCCTCCAGGAGCGCGTGGGCCTTCTGGTCCACCTCGTCCCGGCTGTCCCCGGTGAACTGCAGCAACAGCCAGCTCTCGCCCGCCGGGAAGTTGTCGAGCGAGTCGAGGTAAGCGCCTTCCTCGCGCATGAGCTGGGCCATGCGGTCGTCGATGGCCTCCAACTGGGTGGGGGCGCTGTGCTCCAGGAGCCGCGGCACGTCGTCGGCGGCGGCGCAGATGTCGTCGTAGCCGAGGACCAGCATGGCCTCCGTCGACGGGACCGGCACCAGCTCCAGCTCGGCGCGCAGGACGGTGACGAGCGTGCCCTCGCTGCCGACCAGGGCGCGGGCCACGTCGAAGCCGTTCTCGGGGAGCAGGGAGTCCAGGTTGTAGCCGGACACCCGCCGGGGGATCCGCGGAAAGCCCTGCCGCACGTCCGCCAGACAGCTCTGGATGATCTCGCGCAGGCCCCGGTACAGCTCGGCGCGCCGCCCGCCGCCCGCGACGATCTCCTCGTACTCCGCGTCCGTGGTCGGGCCCACCCACATCCGGGCGCCGTCGTAGGTCAGGATCTCCAGGCGCCGTACGTTCTCCACGGTCTTGCCGTACGCCTGGGCGGAGGCGCCGCACGAATTGTTGCCGATCATGCCGCCGAGCGAGCAGTGGCTGTGCGTGGACGGCTTGGGGCCGAACTTCAGGCCGTGCCGGTCCAGCTGCCTGTTCAGCTCGTCGAGCACCAGACCCGGCTCGACCACACAGGTCCGCTCCTCCGGATCGACCGAGAGCAGCCGGTGGCAGTGTTTGGTCCAGTCGATGACGACCGCGGTGTTGGTGCACTGACCGCCCAGGCTGGTCCCGCCGCCTCGGGAGAGGACGGGGGCCCCGAACCGGGCGCAGACGGCGACCGCCTCCGCCCCGGCCTCGACCGTACGGGGCACCACGACGCCGATCGGCACCTGCCGGTAGTTGGAACCGTCCGTCACATACGCGCCGCGGCTGCCCGCGTCGAAGCGCACCTCGCCGTCGACCTGCTCGCGCAGCGCTCGCTCCAGACCGACGACATCCATGACCTCATTCACCCCTCTGTCGCGCCGACCGACAACCGGAACCGGGCGAGGGCACGCGTACCGCGCGGCGTCCACGTCGGTCCGCACGGCGGGTAACCGCCCGAACGGACGCGGAAACACGTCGCTCATGTGTCTCTGGCGCCGTCCGCCCCACTGGCCGGGAAGTAGGTGCGGTGAGAAACTTTCAGCAGTTCTGCGAGGAGGAGCAGGCGTACGCAACCGACGGCCGGCGGGAAACGGGCGGCGGACCGGCGTTCAGATCGCCTCGCGGGCCCCGGAGTGGCGCAGCAACTGCCGCTCCAGCTCGTGCCGTACGTCCGCGCAGAGGGACCCGGTGCGGCCCCACTCGACGACCAGCTGGGCGACGTGGAACGGCTTGATGTCCGTGGCCAGCGAGATCTTCCGCAGGATGTCCCGCGCCTCCGCGGCCGTGCACCTGCCGACACTCACGATCACACTCGCGGCACGCTCGCCGGCGGCCCTGGACGCGGCCGCTTGCCGGCCCCCGTCGTCGGTCTCGACCGGTTCCTGCGCCCGCCGCCGCATCGCGGCCCGCGGCCGCCCGGCGCCACGCTGCCCTGCACCCTCTGATGGCACGGTGCCCTCCGCTCGTGACAACGCCCCCAGCTCATGGTCGGGCCCGAACCGTCACCGAGCAACCGGACGGGCTCTCACCCCGCCCGGGCCCGGGCAGCGGCGAGCCCGCCGGCAGGTGTGGCAGGAAGGCATCGGTCGCGAAGCCCCCACGCGCGCCTACACCGAGCGACTCGCCATGATGGCCCGCCGCCCCGCGGAGACCGTCCAGGCGGCCCGGCCCGAGCCCTCCGAAGATCAGCCCGGCCTCAGGCCTCGTACTCCGTGAGGTCAATCGCGTGGACGCTCAGGGGGTAGCCGTACTCCGGGTGGTCCGTGACGCGTTCGGGGGTCATGCCGAGCTTGGCGATGACGTTGGCGGAGGGCCGGTTCTCCGGGCGGTCGATGCTGATGACCCGGTCGAGGCCGCGGTCCTGGAGGGCGAACTCGAGCGTGGCCTGGGCGGCCTCGGACGCGTACCCCTGGCCCCAGAACGGCGTGCCGAGCCGCCAGCTGATGGCGACGGCGGGCATGACCTCGGGCAGGAACTCGGGCACGGTGAGGCCCGTGAAGCCGGCCAGTTCACCCGAGGCCAGGAGCTCGACGGCGAAGAGGCCGAAGCCCTCGTCGTCCCACTCGTCCTCCCAGCGCTCGATCTCCTCCGCCGTGCGCTCCAGGTCGTGGACCGAGCCGTCCTCGATCCAGTGCATGACGCGGGGGTCCGCGTTGATGTCCGCCATGGGCACGAGGTCGTCGTCGTGCCAGCGGCGCAGGAGGAGGCGGGGCGTGCGGATCTCTGTCATGCGCTCATCCTGCCGGTGGCGGCGGCGACGGCGGTAATCGGCCCGTCGGGCACGGACACGTGCGGGCGGCCCGAGACTCCCCGGGGCTCGGCCGCCCGGACGGTGTCGCGCACATGGGGCCGCCGCAGCTCAGCGGCCGAGCGCCTGCTTGAGTTGCTTCTTGTTCATCGAGGAGCGGCCCTCGATGTTCTTCTTCTTGGCCTCCTCGTACAGCTGGTCGCGGGTCGGGCCCTCGGCCCCGCTGTGCGAGCGCTCGCCGCCGCGCTCGGAGGCGGACTTCTTGTCGCGCGTCGAGGTCTTGCTCGCCGTCTTCGACTCACCGGAGCGCGCGCGTTCCTTGTTCACGGTACGCGCGGCGATCTCCTTCGCGCGCCCCTTGGACGCTCCGCGGTCCTCGGCGCTGTCCTTGATGTGCTCGTACTGCCGTTCGCGCTTCTTGCTGGATCCAGCAGGCATGGGATGCCCCTTTCCGTGTCGGTTCCCGATTCGGCGGTCGTCCGGTGGCCGGCGGTCACGCCGGGCGCAGCCACACAGTTCCCAGCGGCGGCAGCGTCACACATAGGCGTCCCGGCCCGTCGCCGCCCGCCGGCCGCTCGGGCTTCAGCGGACCCATATTGCGGACGTCGCCGCCGCCGTAGCGGGCCGCGTCCGTGTTGAGGGTCTCCTGCCAGGCGCCGACGGAGTCCGGCACGGCCAGCTCGTACCCGTGACGCACCACCGGGGAGAAGTTGCTCACCGACAGCAGCGGGGTGCCGTCCTTGGCGTACCGCAGGAAGGCCACGACGTTGTCCTGCGCCGCGTCCACGACGACCCACGAGAACCCGGCCGGCGTCGTGTCCTGCTCCCAGAGGGCGGGCGCGGTCCGGTACTGGTGGTTGAGGTCCGCCACCAGCTCCTGCACGCCGAGGTGATCGGGCCGCGCCGGCCAGGCCTCGTCCAGGAGCCCCCAGTCGAGCCCGTGCTCCTGTGACCACTCGGCTCCCTGGGCGAACTCCTGCCCCATGAAGAGGAGTTGCTTGCCGGGGTGGGCCCACATGTAGGCCAGGTAGGCGCGGTGGTTGGCGCGCTGCTGCCACCAGTCGCCGGGCATCTTGGAGACCAGCGAGCGCTTGCCGTGCACGACCTCGTCGTGCGAGAGGGGCAGCAGGTAGTTCTCGCTGTACGCGTAGACCATCGCGAAGGTCAGGTCCGAGTGGTGGTACTGGCGGTGCACGGGCTCGTGCGCGACGTACTGCAGGGAGTCGTGCGACCAGCCCATGTTCCACTTCAGGCCGAAGCCCAGGCCCCCGTAGCCGCCGGCGCCGGTCTCGTGGGTGGCCCGGGTGACGCCGTCCCACGCGGTCGACTCCTCGGCGATGGTGACCACGCCGGGGCAGCGCCGGTAGACGGTGGCGTTCATCTCCTGCAGAAAGGCGACGGCGTCCTCGTTCTCCCGGCCGCCGTGCGCGTTGGGCGCCCACCGGCCCTCCTCGCGGGAGTAGTCGAGGTAGAGCATCGAGGCCACGGCGTCGACGCGCAGGCCGTCGATGTGGAACTCCTCGCACCAGTACGTGGCGTTGGCGACCAGGAAGTTGCGGACCTCCTTGCGGCCGTAGTCGAAGGTGAGCGTCCCCCAGTCGGGGTGCTCCGCGCGCCGCGGGTCGGCCGGCTCGTACAGGTGCTCCCCGTCGAACGCCGCCAACGCCCAGTCGTCGCGCGGGAAGTGGGCGGGCACCCAGTCCATGAGCACCCCGATGCCCGCCTGGTGGAACGCGTCGACGAGGAACTTGAAGTCGTCGGGGGTGCCGAGGCGCGCGGTCGAGGCGTAGAAGCCGGTGACCTGGTAGCCCCAGGAGCCGCCGAAGGGGTGCTCGGCGACGGGCATCAGCTCGACGTGGGTGAAGCCGAGGTCGGACACGTACGCGGGGAGCTGTTCCGCCAGCTGACGATACGTCAACCCCGGCCGCCACGACGCCAGATGGACCTCGTACACCGAGAACGGCGCCTCGTGGACCGGCACGTCGCCGCGCCGCCGCATCCACTCGTCGTCCCGCCACTCGTACGTCGAGACGTCCACGATCGAGGCGGTCGCCGGCGGCACCTCCGTACGGCGCGCCATCGGGTCCGCCCGCATGCTCCGGCTGCCGTCGGCCCGCGTGACGTCGAACTTGTACAGCGTGCCCGCGTCGATCCCGGGCACGAACAGCTCCCACACGCCGGTCGAACCGAGGGAGCGCATCGGGTGGGCGGTGCCGTCCCAGTGGCAGAAGTCGCCGCACACGCGCACGCCCCGGGCGTTCGGCGCCCAGACGGTGAAGCGGGTGCCCCGCACCCCCTGGTGGGTCATCGGGTGCGCGCCCAGCGCCTGCCACAGCTGTTCGTGGCGACCCTCCCCGATGAGGTGCAGGTCGAGCTCGCCCAGGGCGGGCAGGAAGCGGTAGGGGTCCTGCAGCTCGACCTCACCGCCCTCGTACGTCACACGCAGCTCGTACGCGGGGATCGGGGCCACCGGCGCAGGGGCCACCGGAGCGGAGGCGGCCGGGTCCGGAGCGCCGGAAGCGGTCGAGTCCGGGGCGTCCGGGGCCAGGGGCAGGACGCCCGAGAAGAAGCCGTCCCCCACACTGTTCAGCCGCAGGCTCCGCCCGCCCTCGACGACGACCCGCACCGCATCGGCGAACGGGCGCAGGACCACGAAGGCGATCCCGCCGGGCACCGGATGCGCGCCGAGCACGGCGTGCGGGTCATGGTGCGTGCCCGACAGCAGCCGGTCACGATCCCCGGGGTCGAGCGGCGCCTCGGCCGGGACGGCGTCGAGCGGCGCCTCGGGGCGGGTGTCGCGGCCGCCGGCGCGCCGCTTGACCGCGCGGACCGACCGCGCGGGGCGCGGGCGCTCGAGGAGGGCGGCCGCCGGATCGGGAGCGGACGTATCGGTGGTGGCCACGGATTCAGCTCTCCTCTGGTGAGGGGTGGGGGCGGGTCGAGGGGTAAGCGGGACGGTGGATCGAGGGAGTGGCACGTCGGACGAGCGGAGCAAGGGAGCAGAAACGTTTCGTCGACGCGGTGGCCGGGGTGGGGGTCATGGGCCCTCCGCCAGCCGGGCCAGCGCCGCCATGGGCACGGGCAGCCATTCCGGCCGGTGCCGGGCCTCGTACAGCGCCTCGTACACCGCGCGGTCCGTTTCGTGGGCCCGCAGCAGCGCGCTCTCCGTGCGCGGGTCCCACGACGCCGCCGCGGCATAGCCCGCGCAGAACGCCTCACGGCAGCGGTGCGCCCACTGCGGCTGCCAGGGGCGCTCGGAATGGGCCGCGTAGTCGAACGAGCGGAGCATGCCGGCGATGTCGCGCACCGGGGCCTGCAGCTGCCGGCGTTCGGTGAGCGGTCTGGCCGGTTCGCCCTCGAAGTCGATGACGAACCACCGGTCCCCGGCCCGCAGCACCTGGCCCAGGTGCAGATCGCCGTGGATCCGCTGGTCGGGCCGGTGCCGGCCGCCCGCGGCGACGACGTCGTAGGCGCCGCGCAGCCGCGGCACGTACGGGGCGAGCGCGGGCACCTGGCTCGCGGCCACCTCCAAGCGTTCGGCCATCGCGGCGGCCAGTTCTGCGCCCTCACGGCGGTCCGGCGGCCGGGGCTCGAAGACCTGGGCCAGGGCGAGGTGCACCTCGGCGGTGGCGCGCCCGAGTTCGTATGACTCGTCGGTGAACTCCTCGCCCGCGTCCAGGGATTGCAGCGCCAGCGTCCAGCCGTCCGTCGCGTCGCGCAGGAAGGGCTGAAGCACGCCGAGTGTCGTCCGGCGCGGCTGCTCGGTCCAGAACCAGGCCACCGGGGCGGGCACCCGCGCGCAGCCTTCGCCGGCCAGCGCGCGCGGCACCTCCAGGTCCGGGTTGGTGCCGTACTGGATGCGGCGGAAGAGCTTCAGGATGAAGCGGTTGCCGTAGACCAGTGAGGTGTTGGACTGCTCGCCGTCGAGCAGCCGGGGCGTGAGCCCGGCCGGCACCTCGCTTCCCGCGTCGCGCTCGAAGCGCAGCGGTCCCGCCGCGCCCGGGGTGCGCAGCCGTTCGAGCAGCAGCCCGGCCGAGCGGGGGTCCAACAGGGCGTCGTACACGCTGAGTCCGGCGAGCGGACCCGCGGTGGGCCTGCCGATGACCGCGTGGTGCAGCCGGGGCGGCAGTTCCTCGCGGATGCCGAGGACGAGTTGGTAGCAGTGCGGGGTCGTCCCGTCGTGCCGGGTGCTGATCAACAGATGCAGACAGCCCGGGTGCAGCGTGGTCATCGACACCACGGAGAGGTCCGTGATGGGCCATCCCTTGGCCGCGAACCACCGCTGCTTCGGGAGCCATTCCCGGAGCAGCCCGGCCAGTGACCTCAGCACCAGGGGCGGGCTGAGGCTGTCCTGTGTGAGCGGTGCGGTCTCGAGCATGCGACACGTCCCTTCAGAGGCGCACGGCGGGGGCCGCCGGACGGGGCGGAGGAAGGTCGTCGCGCAGGCGGAACCAGTAGAAGCCGTGTCCCGCGAGAGTCAGCAGATAGGGGAGTTCACCGATGGCCGGGAAACGGACGCCGCCGACGAGCTCGACGGGGTGGCGTCCTTCGAAGGTCTGGAGGTCGAGTTCGGTGGGCTGGGCGAAGCGGGAGAAGTTGTGGACGCACAGGACGAGGTCGTCTTTGTATTCGCGCAGGAAGGCGATGACGGCGGGGTTGGTGGAGGGGAGTTCGGTGTAGGAGCCCAGGCCGAAGGCGGGGTTCTGTTTGCGGATCTC
>NZ_JBVIZY010000007.1:0-401697 GCF_055591085.1 Streptomyces sp. NPDC041713 | reverse complement strand
CGTCGGCGCACGATGGGCCGGTCCGCACTCGGCCGCGAAAGCTGATGGCCCGAGCGGGAGGCCGCCGGGCTGGCCGAGCTCGCACCGGGGCGTCGACCCGCGATGGGCCGGGCCGCACCCGGCAGCGAAACGTGATGACCCATCCCAGCGTCGCCCGCCGCCTCACCCCTGGCCGTCCGGGTCAAAAGTCAACGTGCGGTGGAGGGGCGGGAGTCAAGGGTGGAGCGGAGCGGAATCGGCGAAGCCGACGCCCGTAGGGCGCCCTTTACTCCCGGCCCGGAGCCGCCACACTCCGCAAAACCCCGGGCGGCCCCGGTACGAATCGAAGGCGCCGGGCCACCAAAGACACCCAGAGCCCCGGACGTCGCCGCCGCACCCCGTGCAACGCCCAGCCCCCCGAGGTAACGACTTCGTAGCCGCGAAGCCGTTCACTCTTGACGCCCCATTCACGCCAGCCGTACGGTCCCACCAATTGGAAAGTTTCCTAACAGTTACTGGCCGAAGGGCAGGCGTCGCATGACGGCAGCAGGCAGCACCCCGGGCTCCCCGGGGACTCCGGGCACCCCGGGAACCCCCCGCGTCCTGCGCGCCATGAACGACCGGGCCGTCCTCGACCTCCTCGTCGCCCACGGCCCCCTCACCCGTACCCGTATCGGCGAACTCACGGGGCTGTCGAAGCCCACCACCTCGCAGCTCCTCGGCCGCCTCGAGGCCGCCGGGCTCGTCCACACCACCGGCAGCCTCAGCGGACGCCCCGGCCCCAACGCCCTGCTGTACGAGATCGACCCCGGCGCCGGCCACGTCGCCGCGCTGTCCGCCGACCCCACCGGCATCACCGCCCTCGTCGCCGACATCACCGGCACCGTCCTCGGCCGCGAACGCGTGGAGGCCGACGCCGTCGCCGAGGACGTCCGGCACCGTACCGCCCAGCTCGTCACCGAAGCCGTCGACGGCGCGCTGCGTCAGGCGGGGCTCGGCCACGACGACCTGCGCGCCGCCGTCATCGGCACCCCCGGCGCCATCGACCCGCACACCGGCCAACTGCGGTACGCCCCGCACCTGCCGGGCTGGCACTCGCGGACGCTGCGCGACGATCTCGCCGCCGTCCTCGGCACACCCGTCGACATCGAGAACGACGTGAATCTGGCCGCCGTCGCCGAGCAGTACGAGGGCGCCGCCCAGGACCACGACAACTACGTGCTGACCTGGCTCGACGAGGGAGTCGGCGCCGCCATCGTGCTCGGCGGCACCCTGCTGCGCGGCGCGACCGGCGGCGCGGGCGAGATCGGCTACATGCCGCTCCCCGGCGCCCCGCTGCAACGCGGCGAAGGCGAGGACGAAGGCAAGGGCGGCGGCAACGGCGGCTTCGAGAGCCTCGTCTCCGCGTACGTCGTCCGCGAACTCACCGGCGGCGGCGCCACGTTGGACGAGGTCATGGCCGACGACACCGCGCTCGGCGAGGTCGCCCGCCGCATCGCCACCGGCATCGCCGCGGTCGTCGCCGTCGTCGACCCCGAACTCGTCGTGCTGTCCGGCTCGGTGGCCCAAGCCGGCGGCGACAAGCTGCGGGTCCGGGTCGAGGAGGAGCTGACCGGGCTCGCCCTCCCCCGCCCGCAGATCCGCATCAGCGAACTCGACGGCGACCCGATCCTCACCGGCGCCCTCCGCTCGGCCCTCACCCAGGCCCGCGACCAGGTCTTCGACACGGCCTGAGGCACTGCCTGACACACCGCGCGCAACCCCCCGCACACCTGCCCGCCGCCCCGCCACCTCCCCCTCCCGCAAAGGAAGTCCGCCATGCCGCGATGGCGCATGCCCACCTGCGCGTCCGCGGCGCTCGCCGCAGCCGGTCTGTTGCTCTCCGGCTGCGCCAACCCGAGCGTCGGCAGCGCGAACGACGACCCCACCAAGCCCGTCACCCTGAAGTTCTGGCACGGCTGGGCGACGCCCGGCGAGGTCAAGGCCGTCAACGACAGCATCGACCGGTTCGAGAAGCTGCACCCGAACATCGAGGTGCAGGCCACCGGCAACGTCTCCGACGAGACCATCAACCAGGCCCTGCGGGCGGGCGGCGACAAGGCCCCGGACGTGGTGTCGTCCTTCACCACCAACAACGTCGGCCAGTACTGCGACTCGGGGATGTGGACGAACCTCGACCCGTTCATGGCGAAGACCGGCCTCGACAAACGCAAGACGTTCCCCAAGACGCTCCTCGACTACACGAGTTACCGGGGCAACCAGTGCGCCCTGCCGCTCCTCGCGGACGCCTACGGGATGTACTACAACAAGGACGCCTACCGCGAGGCCGGCATCGAGCGGCCGCCGCGCACCATGTCCGAGTTCAAGGAGGTCAGCAAGAAGCTGACCGTCCGCAGCGGCAAGAACTCGTACAAGCGCGTCGGGTTCATGCCCAACTTCCGCTTCTACCAGAACAGTCCGGACCGCCTCTTCGCCCAGTGGGGGCCCCGGTACTTCGACGAGAACGGGGACGCGCGGCTCGCCGACGACCCCTCGACGTACAAGTTCTTCAAGACGGCACGCCAACTCGCCGACGCACAAGGCGGTTACGGCGACCTCGAACGGTTCCGCCTCACCTTCGGCGACGAGATGTCCAGCCAGAACGCCTTCCTGACCGGCAAGGTCGCGATGCACCTGGACGGCGAGTGGCGCGGCCTGATGCTGAAGGAGGCCAAGGCCGACTTCGACTGGGGCGTGGCCCCGCTGCCCGTACCCGACGACCAGGCCGACACGTACGGGCGCGGCTTCATCACCGGCACCGTCGCCGGCATCGCGCACAGCAGCAAGCACCAGAACGCCGCGTGGGAGCTGGTGCGGTTCCTGACGGCGGACACGAAGCAGGTGGTGAAGTTCGCGAACGCCATCCACAACGTCCCCTCCACCTTCGCCGCACTCAAGTCGCCGGAGCTGGACGCCGATCCGACCTTCCGGACCTTCTTCGACATCCTGGAGAACAAGCACAGCAAGGCCCTGCCCCCCTCCGTCAACGGCGGCGCCTACGTCGTCTCGCTGCAGGACTTCTCGTACTCCGCGGAGGCCGGACGCGTCCCCGACCTGCGCAAGGGCCTGACGAAGCTCGACGAGCAGATCGACGCCGACACCCTCCAGTCGAAGAGCTGACAAGCCGAGGACCCCGCCATGGCAATGACCCTCTCCAACCCCGCGCGCCGCAGACTGCGCACGCTGGGCTTCCTCTCCCCCTGGCTGGTCGGGTTCAGCGTCTTCTTCGCGTACCCGCTGATCGCCACCGTCTACTTCTCGTTCATGCACTACAACCAGATCAAGGAGCCCACCTTCGTGGGCCTCAGGAACTGGAAGTACGTGTTCGAGCAGATGCCGCTGTTCGGGCCCGCCCTGTGGAACACCCTCTGGCTGGTCGTGGTCATGGTGGCGCTGCGGGTGGTCTTCGGGCTCTCGCTCGGGCTGCTCATCACGAAGATCAAGACGGGCGCCGGCTTCTTCCGCACCGCCTTCTACCTGCCCTATCTCGCCCCGCCGGTCGCCGCCACCGTCGCCTTCGTCTTCCTGCTCAACCCGGGCACCGGGCCGGTGAACGAGATCCTGGACGCGGTCGGCATCTCCGGGCCCAACTGGTTCAACGACCCCGACACCGCCAAGCCCTCGCTCGTGCTGCTCTCCCTGTGGGGCATCGGCGACCTGATGGTGATCTTCATGGCGGCGCTGCTCGACGTGCCGAAGGAGCAGTACGAGGCCGCCGACCTGGACGGCGCGGGCGCCTTCGCCAAGTTCCGGTACGTGACCTGGCCGGCGATCACGCCCATCGTGATGTTCGCGGTGGTCACCGGCGTCGTACAGACCATGCAGTACTACACGCAGGCCCTGGTCGCGGGGAAGGTCGCGTCCGGCGTCAACATCGGACCCGGCTCGGTGATCCAGCCCGGCTACCCGGACCACTCGACCCTCACGGTCCCCCAGCTCGTCTACCAGATGGGCTTCCAGAACTTCAACACCGGTGCCGCGTGCGTGCTTTCGCTCGTGCTCTTCGCCATCGCCATGGCCGTGACGACGCTCCTGATGCGCAAGCGCTCCGGGCTGCTCGCGGCGGAGGACTGAGGACTCATGACGACCACGACTCTCGGCGCGCCGACCACCGCGGCCCCCGCCTCCCGGGAACGCGGCCCGGCCGCCGCCCGCGCCCGCCGCAAGCGGACCCTGCACTGGATAGCCGTGCACAGCGTGGCGATCGCCGTCGCGCTGCTCTTCGTCCTGCCGTTCGTCTTCGTCTTCCTGACGTCGGTGATGAGCGACTCGCAGGCGATGAGCGGCGACCTGTGGCCCGACGCGTGGCACTGGTCCAACTACCGGCAGGTCTTCGACACACCGGGCTTCCTGGACTGGTGGCGCAACTCCCTGATGTACGCGGGGCTCGGCACCCTCTTCACGGTCTGCTCGGCGATCCCGGTGGCGTACGCGCTCGCCAAGTTCCGCTTCCGCGGCCGGCGCACCGCGATGCTGCTCGTCATCTCGACGATGATGCTGCCGCCGCAGGTCATCGTGATCCCGATGTACCTGGTGTGGGCGCAGCAGTTCCACCTGTCGGGCACGCTGTGGCCGCTGATCATCCCGATGGCGTTCGGCGACGCGTACTCGATCTTCCTGCTGCGGCAGTTCCTCCTCACCATCCCCAAGGAGTACATCGAGTCCGCGAAGGTCGACGGCTGCGGTGAGTTCCGTACGCTGGTCAGGATCGTGGTGCCGATGGCCAAGCCCGGCATCGCCGCCATCGCGCTCTTCCAGTTCTTCTACTGCTGGAACGACTACTTCGGGCCGCAGATCTACGCGGCCCAGAACCCCGGCGCCTGGACACTCAGTTACGGCCTGGAGTCGTTCAAGAGCGCCCACAGCGTCAACTGGAACATGACCATGGCCGCGACGCTGCTCGTCATGGCGCCCGTCATCGTCATCTTCTTCTTCGCACAGAAGGCCTTCGTCGAAGGCGTCACCCTCACCGGAGTAAAGGGCTGAGAAACGGTATGAAGCTCGCAGTGGTCGGCGGAGGCTCGACCTACACACCCGAACTCATCGACGGATTCGCGCGGTTGAGGGACACCCTGCCGGTCGAGGAGCTCGTCCTCGTGGACCCGGCGGCCGACCGTCTGGAGCTGGTGGGCGGCCTCGCGCGGCGCATCTTCGCCAAGCAGGGCCACCCGGGCCGCATCGTCACCACGTCCGACGTGGACGCGGGCGTCGCCGACGCCGACGCGGTCCTGCTGCAGCTGCGCGTGGGCGGCCAGGCGGCCCGGCAGCAGGACGAGACCTGGCCGCTGGAGTGCGGCTGCGTCGGCCAGGAGACCACGGGTGCGGGCGGTCTGGCCAAGGCGCTGCGCACGGTGCCGGTCGTCCTCGACATCGCCGAGCGCGTCCGGCGGACCAACCCCGACGCCTGGATCATCGACTTCACCAACCCGGTGGGCATCGTCACCCGGGCGCTGCTGCAGGCCGGACACAAGGCCGTCGGCCTGTGCAACGTGGCGATCGGCTTCCAGCGGAAGTTCGCGCGGCTGCTCGATGTCGCGCCGGGCGAGGTGCACCTCGATCACGTGGGCCTCAACCACCTCACCTGGGAGACGGGTGTACGGCTGGGCGGGCCCGGCGGCGAGGACATCCTGCCGAAGCTGCTGGCCGAGCACGGGGACGCGGTCGCCGAGGACCTGCGCATGCCGCGCGCGATCGTCGACCGGCTCGGCGTCGTCCCCTCGTACTACCTGCGCTACTTCTACCAGCACGACGCCGTCGTCGACGAGCTCCGCACCAAGCCGTCGCGCGCCGCCGAAGTCGCCGCGATGGAGGCGGAGTTGCTGGCGATGTACGGCGACCCTGCCCTGGACGAGAAGCCGGAGCTGCTCGCCAAGCGCGGCGGCGCCTTCTACTCGGAGGCGGCCGTGGACCTGGCGGCGTCGCTGCTCGGCAACGGCGGCAGCCGGTACCAGGTGGTGAACACCGTCAACCACGGCACGCTGCCGTTCCTGCCCGACGACGCGGTCATCGAGGTGCAGGCCACGGTGGACGGCTCGGGCGCCACGCCGCTGCCCGTGCCGCGCCTCGACCCGCTGTACTCCGGGCTGATCGCGCACGTCACCGCGTACGAGGACCTGGCGCTGCAGGCCGCGCTGCACGGCGGCCGCGAGCGCGTCTTCAAGGCGCTGCTCGCGCACCCGCTGGTCGGCCAGTACGCGCACGCCGAGCAGCTCACCGACCGCCTCGTCGCGCACAACCGGGAGCACCTGGCGTGGGCGTAGGCACGAGCGTGCTCGCGATCGACGCGGGCAACAGCAAGACCGACGTCGCGGTGATCGCGGCCGACGGCAGCGTCGTCGGCGCGGCCCGCGGCGGCGGGTTCCAGCCGCCGCTGGTCGGCGTCGAGACCGCGGTGGACATCCTCGCGGCGGCGGTGGCGCGGGCGTTCGCCGAGGCCGGCACCGACTCCGTGGGCCATGTGTCGGCGTGCCTGGCCAACGCCGACCTGCCGGTGGAGGAACGGCAGTTGGCCGACGCCCTGCGGCTGCGCGCATGGGGCTCATCCGTCGAGGTGTACAACGACACCTTCGCCGTCCTGCGCGCCGGGCTCCTGGAGGACGCGGAGCCGCGTGGTGTCGCCGTGGTGTGCGGCGCGGGCATCAACTGCGTCGGCATGCTGCCGGACGGCCGCACCGCCCGCTTCCCCGCCATCGGCCGCATCTCGGGCGACTGGGGCGGGGGCGCAGCCCTCGCCGAGGAGGCGCTGTGGCACGCGGCGCGCGCCGAGGACGGGCGCGGGCCCGCCACCGCGCTGCGCGAGACGCTGCCCGCGCACTTCGGCCTGGAGTCGATGTACGCGCTGATCGAGGCGCTGCACCTGGGGCACATCGCCGCAGCGCGGCGGCACGAGCTGACGCCGGTGCTGTTCGTCACCGCGGCGGGCGGCGACGCCGTCGCCCGGTCGGTGGTGGACCGGATGGCCGACGAGGTGGTGGCCATGGCGGGCGTCGCCCTGGACCGGCTCGGCCTGCTCGACGAGGAGGCGCCTGTCCTGCTCGGCGGCAGCGTCCTCGCCGCCCGGCACCCCCAACTCGACGACCGGGTGCGGATGTTGCTCGCCGAGCGGGCGCCGAAGGCCGTGCCCCGGGTGGTCGCCGCGCGGCCGGTGCTCGGCGCGGCGCTGCTCGGCCTGGACCGGGTGGGCGCGCCGTCGCGGGTGTTCGCGCGGGTGCGCGAGCAGTACGAGGGCGCCGCGCAGGGCTGACCGGACCGCCGCCTCGCCCCGCCCCGCGCCCCGTGCGCGGGGCGAGGGAACCGAACCCCCCGCAATCACGTGTACAAGGGCAGGGATCCGAACAAGATCGAGTCAAGACCTGTGCGAATGTCCGTCCCTGCGGCAATACTTGCGGCCGACACCTCTTCCGGCGCCGCGCGCGCCGGGCGGAGGCAACCGTCCGGAGACCGAGGGGGAGGTCGAGGTCAAGGTGACACATCCGCCGTACGGCAGCGCCGCGCCGCCGGGCCCGCCGGTGCCGCCGTCCCGGGGCCCCGGGCAGGCCGCGCCGGCGATGCCCGCCGTGCCGCCGCAGGGGCCGGGCACCGCACCCGCGCCGCCGTCGAGCGACCCGGCGCTCACCCCGCCGCCGCCGGCCGCCCCGCGCCGCCGTACCGCCTTCTCCGAGGGCGTGGACCGGCTGCGCGCCGCCGCGACCACGGAGCCGGGCAGGCTCCGCATCATCGGCGCCGTACTGGCCCTGCTCGTCGTCGCGTTCGGCGCGGTCACCACCTGGCAGATGACGGAGCGCTCGGCCGCCGCGGACGACGTGCTGCACCGCAGCCAGCCGCTGACCGCCGACGCCGCGGCCATCTACCGCTCGCTCGCGGACGCCAACACCGCGGCGTCCAGCGGCTTCCTGGCGGGCGGCCAGGAGCCCGCCGACGTACGCGCACGCTACGAGCGGGACATCGAGCGCGCCTCCGACAAGCTGGCGAAGGCCGCGTCGAACGCCGGGTCGGGCTCCTCGTCGGCGGCCTCCGTCGGCAAGCTGAACAAGCTTCTGCCCGAGTACACCGGCCTGATCGAGCGGGCCCGCGCCAACAACCGCCAGGGCCTGCCGCTCGGCGGCGCCTATCTGCGTTACGCGAACGACAAGATGCAGACCCAGATGCTCCCGGCCGCCGAGAAGCTCTACACGGCGGAGAACGACCGGCTGAGCTCGGACTACGACAGCGCCAAGCCCTACCCCTGGTTCGCCATCGCCCTCGGCGTCCTCGCGCTCGCCGCCCTCGGCTGGGCCCAGCACCGCAACTACCGCCGTACGAACCGGGTGTTCAACCACGGCCTGCTCGGCGCGAGCGCCGCCGCCACGGTCGTGCTGCTCTGGCTCGTCGTCGGCCACACGGTCGCCCGCTCGGGCCTCGGCGACTCCTACGACCACGGCGTGCGCTCCCTGAACGTCCTCAACGACGCCCGCATCAGCTCCCTGAAGGCCCGCGGCAACGAGAACCTCACCCTGGTCAGCCGGGGCGCGGAGACCACCGAGGTGAACGGCGAGGCGCAGGACAAGTTCGACGTCGCCTACCGTACGCAGATGAAGCAGCTGGGCGGCGCCGACAGCGGTCTGCTCGGCAGGGCCGCCGACCTCGCCCGCGACACCGGCGGCGAGAGCCCCGTCACCGAGGCCGCGAAGAACGTGGGCGTGTGGAAGGACCGGCACAAGGTGGCGCGCGCCAGCGACGACGCGGGCAACTACCGGGGCGCGCTCGACAAGGTCATCGGCTCCCGGGCCGACAAGCCGACCGGCGAGTGCTTCGACAACGTGGACGCGGCCCTGGACCGGGCCCTGGCCTTCGAGCAGAACGAGTTCCAGCAGGCGGCACAGGACGGCAGGGGCGCGATGAGCGGGCTCCCGGTCGGCGCCGCCGTCCTCGCCGTGCTGGCCGCGGCGGGCGCGGTGCTCGGCATCGGCCGCAGGCTTTCGGAGTACCGGTGATGGAGTCAGAGGTGAGAGGGGGCGCGCAGACGATGCGGACACGACGCGGCACGAGCGGCAGGCTGCGCGGCTGGGGCGGCATCGGCGCGATGGGCGTGGCGTGCGCCCTGACGGGCACCCTCGTCCTGGTGCTCCCGCAGTGGGGCGGCGGGGACGGCAGCACCGGCCGCGGCGGTCCGGGCAGCACGGTCGCGGCCCCCGCGCGGGCCGACGCCGACGACTGCAACGACCGCAGCCTGAGCCCCTCGGGCAAGGACGGCCCGGCCATCGAGAAGATCAAGAACCGCGACGTCAAGAAGCTCGTCGTCGGCGTCGACCAGAACAGCTACCGCTGGGGCTACCGCGACCCGAACAAGGCGGGCGGCCGCCTGGAGGGCTTCGACATCGACCTCGCGCACGAGATCGCCGAGGAGCTCTTCGGCGACCGCGACGCCGTGGTGTTCCGCGCGATCCCCACCAACCAGCGCATCAAGGCGATCCAGAGCGGCCAGGTCGACATGGTCGTGCGCACCATGACGGTCAACTGCGAGCGCCTGAAGGACGTCGACTTCTCCACCGGCTACTTCGAGACGGGCCAGCAGGTGCTCGCCCCGAAGAACTCCGACATCACGGGGTACGACACCTCGCTCGCCGGCAAGAAGATCTGCACCGCCTCCGGCTCCATCGCCGAGGAGGAGCTCAAGAAGAAGAACTACGGCGCCGACATCTCCACCACGGTCCCGAACCAACTCGACTGCCTGGTACGGCTCCAGCTCGGCGAGGTGGACGCCGTGGTGACCGACAGCGCGCTCGCCGCGGGCCAGGCCGCACAGGACCCGACGGTGGAGCTGAAGGGCAAGGAGCCGTTCACCACCGAGCACTACGGCATCGCCATGAAGAAGGGCTCCGACGATCTGGTCCGCCGGGTCAACAAGGTCCTCGACGACTACCGCGACGACGACGGCTGGAAGAAGTCCTACGACCACTGGCTGAAGGCGGCCCTCGGCAAGGACGCGGACCCGCCGGCCCCCGAGTACCGCGACTGACCCGGAGCCGACAACCGACCTGATACCACTGGAGAGTTACGACTGAGGACTCACGCACCGAGGACTCACGGCGACACAGAGCGGAGAGGTGATCGATGAGCGTCGCGGGACCCCCCGGTCCGGTGATGGACCGGGACGAGGTGGACCGTGCGCTGGCGCGCCTCGACGCCGAGCACGAGGCGATCGAGACCTCGCTCCTCGCCCTCCAGGACCACGCGGGCCGCCGCCTGCTCGAAGGCGCGCGGCTCACCGGCGTCACCGAGGAGCGCTGGGCCGCCACGGAGGAGCGGATCACGCTGCTCTGGGCCTACTTCGACGCCTACGCCGGTGCCCTGCGCACCGCGCACGACGTGCGCGAACGCAGACGCTGGCCCAGCCGGGACGACCTGGTGGAGCTGACCGAGTTGCTGCGCGGCGACGCGGTGACCGTCGCGGGCGGCTCCGCGTCGGGCGCCTCCCCCGCGCTCACCGGCCCCGCCAAGCTCACCGAACGCTTCACCCTCGAAGAGCTCGTGTCGCGGATGAACGAGCTGTACGCGCACTCCCTGGACATGGTCGTCGCCGCCGACGCGGTCTGGTCGGCGCTGCCCGCCCGCATCGACCTGCTCGCCGCCGAGCTCGGCCGCACCCGCCAGCTCGCGCACTCCGTGGGCGTACGTCCCGGGGAGCACCCGGCGGGCGACGACCTGGAGCGCATCACGCGCACCCTGACCGCGCTGCGCGAGCAGGTGGTCTCCGACCCGCTCGCCTTCTGGCAGCGCTCCGAGGGCAGTTCGGCGCCCGGCGGCGGCCGCCCGCACACCGAGCGCTACGACCGCGAGGCCCGCGCCCTGGAGGAGGTGCGCCGCGAGATCGAGGCGGTGCTCACCGTCCGCCAGGACGCGGAGGCCCGGCTCGGCAGGCTGCGCGACGTGCTGTCGCGCGCGGACCGCACCCTCGCGGAGGCCCGCAGCGCCCGGGGCGAGGTCCTCGCGAAGATCGCCGCCTCCGAGGTGCCCGCGGTCAGCGGCCCGCCGACCGCGCTGCAGGAACAGCTGGCGGCGGCCGCCGAGTACCGCAGGTTCGGCCAGTGGCACCGTCTCTCGCCGCTCCTGGAGTCCCTGGAGGAGAAGGCCGAGGACGAACTGCTGCGCGCCCGTGAGTCGTTGACCGCCGTGACGGCGCCGCTCGCGGTCCGCGCGGAGCTGCGCGGCCGCCTGGACGCGTACAAGGCGAAGATCGCCCGCCTCGGCCACGCCGAGGACCCGTTCCTGATCGAGCGGTACGACGCGGCACGCCGGATGCTGTGGAGCGCGCCCTGCGATCTCCGCGTGGCGGAGCAGGCGGTCCTGCGCTACCAGCAGGCCGCCGCCGAGGCGCTCGCGCCGAAGGTCCCCCAGCAGGGCGGGCCCACCGACCGGACGGGGGAATCGTGAGCCAGCGACAGTGTCAGCGGCCCGGATGCACGGGGTCGTACGAGGACGTCGGCGGCGGCGAGATGTACTGCGACACCTGCGGCCTCGCCCCGGTCGTCGCGCCCAACGGCATGGTCGGCTCGTCGCCGACGGGCATCACCGGCGCCGCCAAGGGGTCGCGGGGCTCGGGAAGTTCGAGCGCCCGCTCCTCCTCGCGTACGTCCTCGCAATCGTCCCGGTCCTCGCGGTCGCACTCCTCGCGCAGGTCGGTGTCGGGGCGGCTGTCGCGCTCGCTGTCCGGCGACTCGACGTCCCGCTCGGTGTCGGTGCGCAGCTCGGGGTCCGCGGCCTCGTCCTCGGGGCGCGGGCGGCTCGGGGTCGGCCTGGTCGCGGTGCCGGACGTGCCACGTCCCGATCCGCGCGGCGCGGTGCAGGAGCACCCCGAGGTGCCGGAGCGCAAGCGGTTCTGCTCGCGGTCGGACTGCGGGGCCCCGGTGGGGCGTGCGCGCGGTGACCGGCCGGGCCGCACCGAGGGGTTCTGCACCAAGTGCGGCCACCCGTACTCCTTCGTGCCCAAGCTGAACCCGGGCGACATCGTGCACGGCCAGTACGAGGTCGTGGGGTGTCTGGCGCACGGCGGGCTCGGCTGGGTCTACCTCGCCATCGACCGCGCGGTGTCCGACCGCTGGGTGGTCCTCAAGGGCCTGCTCGACACGGGCGACCAGGACGCGATGGCGGCGGCGATCTCCGAGCGCCGCTTCCTCGCCGAGATCGAGCACTCCAACATCGTGCGGATCTACAACTTCGTCGAGCACCTCGACCAGCGCACGGGCTCGATGGACGGCTACATCGTCATGGAGTACGTCGGCGGCAAGTCGCTGAAGGAGATAGCCAACGGCCGCCGCACGGAGACCGGCAGGCGCGATCCGCTGCCCGTGGAGCAGGCCTGCGCGTACGGCATCGAGGCCCTGGAGGCGCTCGGCCATCTGCACAGCCGCAACCTCCTGTACTGCGACTTCAAGGTCGACAACGCCATCCAGACCGAGGGCCAGCTCAAGCTCATCGACATGGGCGCGGTCCGCCGGATGGACGACGACGAGTCCGCGATCTACGGCACGGTCGGCTACCAGGCCCCCGAAGTCGCCGAGACGGGGCCCTCGGTGGCCTCCGACCTCTACACGGTCGCGCGCACCCTCGCGGTCCTGACCTTCGACTTCCAGGGCTACACGAACGTCTTCGTGGACTCGCTGCCCGATCCGGACAACATCGACGTCTTCCGTACGTACGAGTCGTTCTACCGGCTCCTGGTGCGCGCCACCGACCCGGACCCGGCCCGTCGCTTCGCCACCGCGCAGGAGATGGCCGAGCAGCTCACGGGCGTCCTGCGCGAGGTCGTGGCGCTGCAGACGGGGCGGCCGCGGCCCGCGCTCTCCACGCTGTTCGGCCCCGAGGTGAAGGTGCCGGACACGGAGCTGTTCGCGGAGCCGACCGGCGACGTGTCGCTGCTCGGGGTGCGCGCGGCATCGACGGCGACGGGTCCGGGCGCTGGCCCTGGCACGAACACCGCCCCGCAGGGCGTCGGCGGCATCGTGCGCGAGCTGGACGCCGTCGCCACCGCCCTCGCGCTGCCCGTGCCGCTCGTCGACCCGGCCGACCCGAACGCCGGGTTCCTCGCGGGCCTCATCGCCTCCGCGCCCGCCGAGCTGATCACCGCGCTGCGGGCCGCGCCCGCCGCCTCCCTCGAACTGCAGCTGCGCGGCCTGCGCGCCCGCCTCGGCATGGGCGAACTCCAGCCCGCCGCGCAGGCCCTGGCCGATCTGGAGCTGCAGCATCCGGACGACTGGCGGGTGGTCTGGTACCGGGGCGTCGCGTCGCTCGCGACCGGTGACTTCGAGACGTCGGCGCTCTCCTTCGACGCGGTCTACGACGCCTTTCCCGGCGAGCCCGCGCCGAAGCTGGCGCTCGGCGTCTGCGCGGAGGTCCTCGGCCAGCTGGACAACGCCGCCGAGTACTACCGCCTGGTGTGGGCGACCGACCCGAGCTATGTGAGCGCGGCGTTCGGCCTGGCCCGCGTGCAGCTCGCCGCCGGTGACCGCGGCGGCGCCGTCCACACCCTGGAGTCGGTGCCGGAGTCGTCCATCCACTACACCGCGGCCCGGGTCGCGGCGGTGCGGGCACGGCTGCGGCGGCGCCTGGGCGCCGGCGCGGACCCCTCGCCCGGCGCCGCCTTCCTGGACGACCTGACGGCCGCCGCGGGGCAGATCGAGGCGCTCGCCGCCTTCGGCCTCGACGCGGTGCGCAGGGAGCGCCTGTCGACCGAGGTACTGGGGACGGCGCTCGACTGGGTACTCTCCGGTAGGCACTCTGGTCACGCCTCCGCGCCGCCGGCCCCCGCCGGTACGCGGACCGTACTGCTCGGCAGCGACCTGGACGAGCGCGGCCTCCGGTTCGGTCTGGAGCGTTCGTACCGGACACTGGCCCGGCTCGCACAGGGTGGCGAGGAGAGGATCGAACTGGTGGAACGGGCCAACCGTTTCCGCCCCCGGACGTGGGTGTGAGTATGTCGCAGATGCCCCAGCTGTCTGCCTGCCCCAGCTGTGAGGAGCCGCTGGAGTCGGGTGACCTGTATTGCGGTGCGTGCGGGTTCGACCTGTCGGCGGTGCCGCCGCGGCCGGCCGCCGCGCCGGACGGGTCGGCCGCCGCGCCGGACGGGTCCGCCACCGCGGGCGAGCCGGAACGCTGGCCCGTCGCGCCGGACGCCGACAGCTCCGACCGGCCGGTGCCCGCCCACCTGCCGACGGACCTGCCGGGCACGGACTCGGCGGGCGGCGCGCTCCCCGGCACCCCCGAGGGCACCCCCGCAGGCACCCCCGGAGCCGGCTCCGCCGAGCCGGACGAGTACCCGCTGCCCGCCCCCGGCGCGACCGCACCCGGCGCCGCCGCACCCGCCCCCGTGCCCGCGGCCGCCGCCGACCCGCGCACCGACCTCCCCGGCGCCACGCCCCCCGCGGGCACCAAGCTCTGCGTGGCGTGCCGTTCGGGCCGGGTGGACCCGGACGGGTACTGCGAGAACTGCGGGCACGCCCAGCCGCGCGAGCGCGACCACATGGAGCAGGAGCTCGACACCGTCGCCGCGGTCAGCGACCGCGGCCTGCGCCACCACCGCAACGAGGACGCCTTCGCGCTCTCCGCGGCCGCGCTGCCCGACGGCTCTCCCGCCACCGTCGCGATCGTCTGCGACGGCGTCTCCTCCGCGACCCGCCCCGACGAGGCCTCGCTGGCCGCCTCCCGCGCCGCGGGCGCCTCGTTGCAGGAGTCCCTGCCGCGCGGCGTCCACCCACAACAGGGCATGCACGAGGCGATCCTCGCGGCGGCCGACGCGGTCAACGCGCTGGCCGACGAGCCCGCCGCGGCCCGCGAGCACAGCCCGCACCAGAACGCGCCCGCCTGCACCCTGGTCGGCGCGGTCGTCGCCGGCGGCCTGCTCGTCGTCGGCTGGGTCGGCGACAGCCGCGCCTACTGGGTGCCCGACGACCGCACGGGCCCCACCGTCCGGCTGACCGAGGACGACTCGTGGGCCGCGCAGATGGTCGCCGCCGGCCTGATGAGCGAGGCGGAGGCGTACGCCGACGAGCGCGCGCACGCCATCACGGGCTGGCTCGGCGCGGACGCGTACGAACTGGAGCCGCACACCGCTTCCTTCAAGCCGGACCGTGCGGGTGTAGTGGTGGTGTGCACGGACGGGCTGTGGAACTACGCGGAGGCCGTCGAGGAGATGGCCGACGCGGTGCCCGCCGACGCCGCGGCCCGGCCGCTGCACAGCGCCCAGGTCCTGGTCGGCCACGCGCTGGACGGCGGGGGCCACGACAACGTAACAGTGGCCGTCGTCCCGTTCCCGTTCGTGGCTCAAGGGGCAGGATCGGCCTAGGACCCGGCGGGGGGACCGTACGGGGTCCGTGGTCCTGAGGTTGTCGGGATCTGAAGATCTGGGGATCTGAGGGGGAGCAGTTCCATGGCCAATTTCTCGAAGTCGACCGTGCCGCAGTTCTCGGTCGACGTGTACCAGAACGAGTACCTGCCGGAAGGCGGCAGGGAGGTCAACGCCATCGCCACGGTCACCTCGACCGGGGGCGGAACGATCGGTTCCGCGGTGCGGGCCCCGCATCTGTACACCGCGGGGCAGAGCCCGGACGCCGCCGTCGCGATCATGGTCGACTGTTCCGGGTCGATGGACTACCCGCCGACGAAG
Source organism: Streptomyces sp. NPDC041713 (assembly GCF_055591085.1). Classification (NCBI taxonomy): domain Bacteria; kingdom Bacillati; phylum Actinomycetota; class Actinomycetes; order Kitasatosporales; family Streptomycetaceae; genus Streptomyces; species Streptomyces sp. NPDC041713. The sequence goes on along the minus strand of NZ_JBVIZY010000007.1, from coordinate 386,039 downwards.
ATGCGCGGCGCGCGGGACGCCACCGGCGCGGCGATCGACGCCCTGCGCGACGGCGTGCACTTCGCGGTGATCGGCGGCACGCACGTCGCCAAGGAGGTCTACCCGGGCAACGGCCGGCTCGCGGTGGCGGACGCCACCACCCGCGAGCAGGCCAAGCAGGCCCTGCGCAAGCTGAGCGCAGGCGGCGGCACCGCGATCGGCACCTGGCTGCGCCTCGCCGACCGGCTGCTCGCCTCCGCCGACGTCGCCATCCGGCACGGCATCCTGCTGACCGACGGCCGCAACGAACACGAGTCGCCGGACGACCTGCGGGCCGCGCTCGACTCCTGCGCGGGCCGCTTCACCTGCGACGCCCGCGGCGTCGGCACGGACTGGGAGGTGAAGGAGGTCACAGGGATCGCCTCCACGCTGCTCGGCACCGCCGACATCGTCGCCGACCCGGCCGGGCTCGCCGCCGACTTCACACAGATGATGGAGACGGCGATGGGCAAGGAGGTCGCCGACGTCAGCCTGCGGCTCTGGACGCCGGTGGGCGTGGAGATCAAGTTCGTCAAGCAAGTGGCGCCCACGGTCGAGGAGTTGACCGACCGCCGCACGGAGTCGGGCCCGCGCTCCGGGGACTATCCCACCGGGTCCTGGGGCGACGAGTCCCGCGACTACCACATCTGCGTCCAGGTGCCGGGCGCCGAGCTGGGCCAGGAGATGCTCGCGGCCCGCGTCTCGCTGATCGTGCCGCAGGAGGACGGCGGCGCGCGGACGCTGTCGCAGGGCCTGGTGCGGGCGGTGTGGACGGACGACATGGCGGCGTCCACCTCCATCAATCCGCAGGTCGCGCACTACACGGGCCAGGCGGAGCTGGCCCACGTCATCCAGCAGGGCCTCGACGCCCGCAAATCGGGCGATGTCGACGGCGCGACGGCGAAGCTCGGCCGCGCGGTCCAGCTCGCCGGCGCCTCGGGCAACGCCGATACGGCGAAACTGCTTTCGAAGGTGGTGGACGTCGTGGACGCGGCGGCAGGTACTGTTCGATTGAAGGCGAAGGTCGCCGAGGCCGACGAGATGACACTCGAGACCCGGTCGACGAAGACCGTTCGCGTCAAGAAGCAGTAGCGCGTCGACGACGCGGGTACGCGGTGCTCCGGCGCCGCGTACCGACCACGAGCAGCACGTACGGCCCTCGGGCCGGAGAAGGAGAGGGGGAAGCGCCGACATGCCGACCTGCCCGAACGGACACCAGTCGGGTTCCGACGACTGGTGCGAGGTCTGCGGTCACCGCATGGCCGGTGCCGTACCCCCGCCGCCCCCGCCGCCGCCCGCGGCCGGGTACGGCTATCCCCCGCCGCCCGGCCAGGAGCCGGGGTTCCCGCAGCCGCCCGCGCCGGGCCGCCCGCACCTGGCCGCCGTGCCGGAGCCGGCTCCCGAGGCGCAGCTCTGCCCGCAGTGCCGCACGCCCCGCGAGGCGAACGCGCCGTTCTGCGAGGAGTGCCGCTGGAACTTCCTGACGAACACGGCGACCTCGTACACCCCGGCCGCGCCGAACCCGCCGCTGCCCGGCACCCAGGGCGGACCCGGCCAGGGTCCCGGCCGCGTACCCGGTCCCGGGCACGGCCCCGGCCCCGGCATGCCGCCGGGCCCGAACCCGGCCCAGCAGTTCCAGCAGCCTCCGCCGGGTTACGAGTACCAGGGCTCGCGCCCCTCGCAGATGAACCGGCCCGCCGAGCCGATCCCGCCGTTCGGCAACGGCGGCCCGCAGGGTCCGGGTGGCCCTGGCCCGCAGGGTCCCGGCCAGCAGGGTCCGGGTGGCCCCGGTCCGCAGGGTCCGGGTCAGCACGGCCACCCCGGCCACCCCGGCCCGCAGGGTCCGCAGGGTCCCGGCCCGCACGGCCCCGGTCAGCCGCCGCACGGCGCCCCGCAGGCGTTCCAGCAGCCGGGCCCGCCCGCGCCGCCCGCGTTCCCGCAGGAGTCAGGCGCCCCGCAGGGTCCGCCGCCGCCCCCGCCGGGACCGTCCTTCGGCGGCGGAGGCGACGACTGGGTGCTCTCGCCGCCGTCGTCCGCGGCCCCGGCTCAGCAGGACCCGTTCCGGCAGGAGCCCTTCCCGCAGCAGGACCCGTTCCCGCAGGCCCCCGGGCAGCAGCAGGCTCCCCCCGCCCAGCAGGCTCCCCCCGCCCAGCAGGCGCCCCCGGCCCAGCAGAGTCCCGGCACGTGGACGGCGACGATCGGTCCCGACCGCGAGTACTTCATGGCGATGATGCAGCGCAGCGGCCCCGAGGCGTCGGGCCTGAACCTGCCCGCGTACTCGCCGGAGCAGCAGCGCCCGCTGTCCGGCAACCAGATCAGCATCGGCCGCCGCCGGCACTCCACGGGTGACACCCCGGACATCGACCTGTCGGTGCCGCCGGAGGACCCGGGCGTCTCCCACCAGCACGCGGTCCTGGTCCAGCAGCCGGACGGCGGCTGGGCGGTCGTCGACCAGAACTCGACGAACGGCACCACGGTCAACGGCGGCGAGGAGCCCATCCAGCCCTTCGTCCCCATCCCGCTCCAGGACGGCGACCAGGTGCACGTGGGCGCCTGGACGACGATCACGATCCGGCGCGACTGAGCGGGTTCACAGCGGCCAGGCGTACGGCCCTTCGGGGTCGTCGAGCCAGGCCCACTCGTACGGTCCGCTCACGGACACCCCGAAGCGCTCGCGCACCGGCAGCCCCTCGCGCCGCCACAGCGCGAGCGCTTCGTGCGGATCGAGGGTGCCCGCGGTCAGCTCCAGGAGGAAGCGGAAGAGCTCGTCCTGCAGGGCCCGGCGCGGCAGCCCTCCGATGTGCTGCTCGCGCCCGCCCCGCGCGCCGCCGCCGCGCAGCGGGACGAAGTAGGCGGGCGTGTGCAGGAAACGGCCCTCGGCGTGCTCCGCGTCCCGTACGGTCAGCGCGATCAGGCCGGTGGCCAGCGGCGCGAGGATCCGGGCGCCGGGCGCGCACTGGGCGAGCCAGGTCCGGGGCACCGAGGTCAGGGCGCAGGTGGCGATGATCCGGTCGTAGGGGGCGCGCTCGGGACAGCCGGCCGCGCCGTCGCCGGTCACCACGGCCGGGCGGTATCCGGCGGCCGCGAGGTGGCGCCGCGCGGACTCGGTGATCTCCGGGTCCAGGTCGACGGTCGTGACGCGGTCGTCGCCGAGCCGGTGGGCGAGGAGCGCGGCGTTGTAGCCGGTGCCCGCGCCGACCTCCAGGACGCGGTGGCCGTCCCGCACGTCGAGTTCGACGAGCATCTTCGCCATCAGGGACGGCTGGCTGCTGGAGGAGAGCAGGCTTCCGTCGCGCACCCGGGTCGCCAGCGGGGCGTCGGTGTAGGCGCCGCGCAGCCAGCGGGCGCGGCGCCCCGCGTCGGGGTCCTCGCCCCACAGCCGCTCGTACCCGCCGCCGGCGCCCACGTAGTAGTACGGCACGAACAGGTGCCGCGGCACGGCCGTGAACGCCGCCCGCCAGGCCGGGTCGTCCCGCCAGGCCCCGCTCGCCTCGATCTCGCGCACGAGCGCGGCCCGGCCCTCGGCGGCGACGACAGGATCGGCTTCCATGGGTCCACTGTGCTGCGCGGACGCCGCCGATGCGAGTGGCGGAGCCGGGGCGGGCGCCGGTTCCGGGGACGGCCGGTCCCGGGGGTGGTCCTAAGTCTTCCGTACTCGGTCGCCCCGTCTGAGACCATGGACCGTGTGAACGAGATCCCACGCGGCACGCTTCAGGAGCAGACCTACTACGAGCAGGTCGGCGGCGAGGAGACCTTCCGGCGCCTGGTGCACCTCTTCTACCAGGGGGTCGCGGAGGACCCGCTGCTGCGGCCGATGTACCCGGAGGGCGACCTGGGCCCGGCCGAGGAGCGCCTCGCGCTCTTCCTCATGCAGTACTGGGGCGGCCCCCGCACGTACAGCGACAACCGCGGCCACCCCCGCCTGCGCATGCGCCACGCGCCGTTCACGGTCGACCGGGCCGCGCACGACGCCTGGCTGAAGCACATGCGCGCGGCGGTCGACCAGCTCGGCCTCTCCGAGGAGCACGAGCGCACGCTGTGGAACTACCTGACGTACGCGGCGGCGTCCATGGTCAACTCCGAGGGCTGACACGGCGAGGCGGCGCGACTGATCCCGCCCCGGGCGACGGGGCGGGCCCTCATTCGCACGGTCCACCCGGTCCTCACGCCGGCGTGACGGTGAGCCCTCCGGCGCCGGCCCGGCGCACCGCGACCGACCCGTAGTCCGTACGCAGCCGGAGCCACGGCCCCGACGACAGCAGGGTCAGCGCGGTGCCGCGCAGGAACCCCAGGGACTGCGCCGCGTGTGCGGCCCGCACCGGCAGGTGCGTGTCGCCGATGGTCCTGGACCAGATCTCGCGCCCCACGCGGTCGAGTTCGGCCCGCACCCGCCGCTCGGCGGGCAACTCCTCGATGCGGGACCGGAATTCGGCGACGGCGCCCTGCACGAGGGCCCGCACCGCCGTCGGGGCCGGCAGCCCCGGCTCCGGCCGCCAGCCGCCGCGCGGCGGCAGCACGCCCGCCCACGGCGGCCCGGTGACGGCCGCCGGCACGCCGGCGACCCCGGCGTTCTCCACCGGCTCCGTCTCCGTCGACACCCCGACCAGCTCCAGGAACTCACCGGCCGAGACGGTGACGTCGAGCGTGGTGTCGTGCCCGTGCTCGTACGGCCGGGCGAGCCGCGCCGTACGGATGACGAGCACCTCGAACGACGGCGGCCGCCCGAACACGGCGAGCGTGTCCCCGGCGGCCTGCAGCCGGACCGCGGCCGCCTTGTCGTAATGGATCAGCCGGGCCAGGAAGGCGGCGAGGTCCGCCGCCTCCCCGGCATCGGCGAAGTGCAGCCGCGCGGTCATGCGGCCAGCGCCTCCGCGGCGCCGGCGTCGGCGTCGGCGTCGTCCATGTACTGCTGCAGGACGGCCTTCTCCTCGGGGGTGATCCGCCGGGGCCGCTGCGCCTCCAGGTTGAAGGGCACGACGACCGTGGAGGCCCGCACGTACACCTGCTCCGGGTCCTTGACCTCGTAGGAGATCGTGAGCGAGGCGGCGCCGATCTTCGTCACCCACGACTCGATGGTGACCGGCTCGTGCCGGTGCACCAACGGCCGTACGTAGTCGATCTCGTGGCGCGCCACGACGGAACCGCCCGAGAACGACGGGCTGCCGTCACCCGGCGCGAGCCGGAACATGAAGTCGATCCGCGCCTCTTCCAAGTACCGCAGGAAGACAGCGTTGTTGACGTGCCCGAAGGCGTCCATGTCCGACCAGCGCAACGGGCATTGGTACAGGTGTCGAGCCACGGTCGCCTCAGCCCCGAGTCAGCTTCTTGTAGGTGGCACGGTGCGGACGGGCCGCGTCCGGGCCGAGCCGCTCGACCTTGTTCTTCTCGTACGACTCGAAGTTGCCCTCGAACCAGTACCACTTGGAGTCGCCCTCGTACGCCAGGATGTGCGTGGCGACCCGGTCGAGGAACCAGCGGTCGTGGGAGATGACCACGGCCGCACCGGGGAACTCGAGCAGCGCGTTCTCGAGCGACGACAGGGTCTCGACGTCGAGGTCGTTCGTCGGCTCGTCGAGGAGGAGCAGGTTGCCGCCCTCCTTGAGGGTCAGCGCCAGGTTGAGGCGGTTGCGCTCACCGCCGGAGAGCACGCCAGCCGGCTTCTGCTGGTCCGGACCCTTGAAGCCGAAGGCGGAGACGTACGCGCGGCTCGGCATCTCGACCTGGCCGACGTTGATGTAGTCCAGCTCGTCGGAGACGACGGCCCACAGCGTCTTCTTCGGGTCGATGTTGGCGCGGCCCTGGTCGACGTAGCTGACCTTGACCGTGTCGCCGACCTTGATGCTGCCGGAGTCCGGCTGCTCCAGGCCCTGGATCATCTTGAACAGCGTGGTCTTGCCCGCGCCGTTCGGACCGATGATGCCGACGATGCCGTTGCGCGGCAGCGAGAAGCTCAGGTCGTCGACGAGCACCTTGTCGCCGAAGGCCTTCGACAGGTTCTCGACCTCGACGACGATCGAGCCCAGACGCGGGCCCGGCGGGATCTGGATCTCCTCGAAGTCCAGCTTCCGCATCTTGTCCGCCTCGGCGGCCATCTCCTCGTAGCGGGCGAGACGCGCCTTGGACTTGGCCTGACGCCCCTTGGCGTTGGACCGCACCCACTCGAGCTCTTCCTTGAGCCGCTTGGCGCGCTTGGCGTCCTTCTGGCCCTCGACCTTGAGGCGGGACTGCTTCTTCTCCAGGTACGTGGAGTAGTTGCCCTCGTAGGCGATGGCGCGGCCGCGGTCGAGCTCGAGGATCCACTCGGCGACGTTGTCCAGGAAGTACCGGTCGTGGGTGACGGCGATGACGCAGCCCGCGTATTTCGCGAGGTGCTGCTCCAGCCAGTTCACCGACTCGGCGTCGAGGTGGTTGGTGGGCTCGTCGAGAAGGAGCAGGTCGGGCGCCTCGATGAGGAGCTTGCAGAGCGCGACGCGGCGCTTCTCACCACCGGAGAGGGTGGTGACGGGCCAGTCGCCGGGCGGGCAGCCGAGCGCGTCCATGGCCTGCTCGAGCTGGGCGTCGAGGTCCCACGCGTTGGCGTGGTCCAGGTCCTCCTGGAGCTTGCCCATCTCCTCCATGAGCGCGTCCGAGTAGTCGGTCGCCATGAGCTCGGCGACCTCGTTGAAGCGCTTGAGCTTGCCCATGATCTCGGCGGCGCCGTCCTGCACGTTCTCCAGGACGGTCTTGGACTCGTCGAGCTGCGGCTCCTGCATGAGGATGCCGACGCTGTAGCCCGGCGAGAGGAACGCGTCGCCGTTGGACGGCTGCTCCAGGCCCGCCATGATCTTCAGCACCGTGGACTTACCGGCGCCGTTGGGGCCCACGACACCGATCTTCGCGCCAGGAAGGAAGCTCAAGGTGACATCGTCGAGGATCACCTTATCGCCGTGCGCCTTGCGCGTCTTGCGCATGGTGTAGATGTACTCAGCCAAGAGAAACCGTCCGGCAATCAGTGAGTGGGCAGATACACCCCATCTTGCCTGACGGCCACCTCCCGGAGGAAACCCGTATGGCCGGGGGGCCATGACCTGGACGTTCGCCGGTCACTTGGGTGGCCGGGTCGGCACCGAGCGTTACCGGGCCCTCAGTCCTCCGTCGAGGCGTCCGTCGCGTCGTCCTTCTTGCGCAGGAAGAACACCGCCGCGCCGCCCAGGACCACGAAGCCCACCGCTATGCCCGCTATCAGCGGGGTGTTGCTGGAGCTGCCCGTCTCGGCGAGGTCGCCGCCGTCGACCGTGCCGCCCTCCGACGCGGGGCTGGGCTCGGCGACGGGCTGGGCCTTGTTGGTGATCACCGCGCCCTCGGTGCGGCAGTCGAGGACGCCCTTGAAGCGCTTCTCGAAGCCGTTCGGGCCCTGGATGGTGAAGTCGTAGGGCTGGTCCTCCTGCAGCGGGATCGTCACCGTCCGTGACGCGCCCGCCTTGATGGTGTGCCGGTGGCCCATCAGCCGGAAGGTGAACGGCTCGTCGCCCTTGTTCGTCGCGGTGATGTCCACGCCGCTCTTGGCGCAGTCCTTCTCCGCCGAGAGAGCCGGCAGCGCCCCCTCCGCGGCCCAGTGCGCCGTCGCCGCGGCCGACACCGTCGACTCGCTGGAGCCCGCGAGGATCTGCGTCTGGCTCCTGGTCTCGGAGGTGAAGGCGCGGCCGACCGGCACGGTCGTGGAGGCCTGCACGGAGAGCGCGGCGGAGCCGTCGGGCGCGTCCTTCGGCACGTCGAAGTAGAGGCGGCTGCCGTCGCGCGCCGACTTCACCGCCTTGCCGTTGCCGCCGACGACCTTCACGCCGCTCGCCGTGTCCGCGGGCGGGGTCACCGTCACCGAGTCGGCGTCGGTCCGCACGGTCACCGGGCCGAGCCGCTCCCCCGCGCGCCCCGACACGGCCGGCGGGTCGAGCGTGAGCGACGCCTTCGGCTCGGCGCTGCCGCGCGCGCTCCGGAACAGGTGGTCGGCGAGCTTCTCGGCGCTCGGGTCGACGGCCTCGACCTTCGCGTGGTCGGAGTACCGCCAGATCGCCACCTGGGTGCCGGCCGCGGCGGTCTGCGCGGTGAGCGAGCGCACGCCCGCCTTCCTCGCCAGCGCCGCGAGGTCGTCCACCTGCGGATAGGAGTGCTGCAGGATCCAGCGGATCTTGCCCGCGTCACGGTTGGCGCTCAGCGAGGTGCCGCTCCAGGGCGTCTCCTCGTACTTGGCATCCTTCTGCGTGGGGTTGAGGATGTCGACGCAGTACGTCTGGAGGGTGCCACCGCCCTCCACGGTCATCTCGAAGAGTCCGGCGGGCACCTGCTGGGAGCTGCCGTTGTCCCGGACGACGGCCTGGTCGAACGTCCGCAGTCCGCCCAGCGTCGCGGTCGCGCCACCGCGGTTCTGCGGGGTCTCCCCCGCCGCGGCCGCGCCGGCGGCGGACACCCCGCCCGCCACCACGGCCAGCCCCAGCGCCGCGGTGACCGCGGCGAGGCGGGCGACGCCTCGGCTACGTATGGACAACGCAGAAAACACTGAATTCCCCTCCGGGCGGGCCCCGTTCACAACGGTGGGGGGTGGACCCGCCAGCAGACCGAATGGGGCAGGATCATCCGCCATCCGCATGGCGTCACCTGCCAACTGCCCCGTGAGTTATCTTCGGCATCCTAAGGAAACGGCGCATCACGAGCCCCACGCATCCCATCGCACGACGGATCCGACTCGGAATCGTTATCCCCCAACACCCGCTCCGAGCTGGGCTTATCGACAAATCAACCGCCCTCATTCGGCGATATGCCGCACATCGGTCGCCTCCCCGGACCCGGGCCTGACGTGCCGTCACCCCACCGGCGCCGGCTCCCGGTCCCGCGCCCCCTCGGCCTCCTCACCCCGCTCCGAGACGGGTGCCGTCAGCGCCGGATTGCCCCTGGCCACCCGCCGGAACGCGGACGTGCCCCGGGACAGATCGTGGCCGATGGTCAGCGCCTCGATGTCCGCCGACGTCCAGTGCTGGCCGCCGCGCTCCTCGTCGCGCACCTTCAACCGGCCCTGCACGATGACCGGTTCGCCCACCGACACCGAGCCCTGCACGTTCGTGCCGAGCGCCCGCCAGGCCCAGACGGTGAAGAAGTTGGTGTGCCCGTCGTTCCACGTGTTCTTCGCCCCGTCGAAGTACCGCGCCGTCACCGCGAGCCGGAACCGCGCCACCGGTCCCGACGGCAACTCCCGGTACACCGGCGTCGTCGCGACGTTCCCCACCACCGTCACCAAGGTCTCGTTCATGCCGAACCCCTCCCGCGTCGTCCGCTCCTGCCGCCGCGCCCTCCGCGACCGCGATCTCAGACTGCACCGGCCGGACGGATCCCGCTGGACGCTGTGGACCGTCCCCCGGTTGTGGATAACTCCGTCACCCGTAAGGGGGGCGGCCCCCTGAATTCGGGCCCCCTCACCCCTCACCCCACCCCTCACCCCACCGGCGCCCCCGTGACCCGCACGTACTGCTCCCTGACCTCCCGGTACCGCAGCAGCTCCGCCGCCACCGGATCGAGCACCCGTGCCCGGCCGCACCCGGCGGCCGCCTCCCGCAGGCGCCGTTCCGCCTCGTTCCCGTACCGCCGGGCCGGCCCGCGCGCCGCGAGGCGGCTCGCCCACTCCACGCACGGACCGCCCACGATGCCCGCCAGCATCAGCAGCGCGGGCACGCCCAGGTTCGGCGAGGAGATCCCGATGATCTGCCCCACCAGCCACAGCCCGCCCACCACTTGGAGCAGCGTCATCGCCGCCTGCGCGAGGACCGCCGCGGGCCACCAGCCGGGCCGCGGTGGCCGTCCGGCCGGTCCGCCGGCCGTCACCGCCAGCTGGTCGAGGTCCTCGGGCAGCCCCACGGCGCCGCGCGCCGCGGCCTCCCGTACGGCCTGTCCCCAGGGCGTGGGCAGGCCGGACGCCGCCTCGTCGGCCACCGTCCGCACCGCGTGCTCCACGCGCTGGCGGGCCGTCGCCTCCTCGTCCACGGGCGGCAGCGCGCCCGGCGCCGGCAGACCCTGCGGGGAGCGCTGGGCCTCGAACCAGCGCCACAGCCTGAGCCACGGGTCGCCGCACGCCTTGCCCGCGTGTCGGCGCCAGGCCCGCTCCGCCGCGTCCCCCGCCGCGGTCGCCCCCACGGCGTCCGCGAGCCGGTCGGCGAACTCCTCGCGCGCCTCCTCGCTGAGCCCGATCCAGCCGCGGTTGCGCCCGCTGTGGCCGCCGCCGACGTACACCGGCCACAGCCGGTCCGTCGCGGCGTCCAGGTCCGCGGTGATGCGGCGGGCCGCGGCGCCCCGCTCCTGGGTGAACTGTCCGAGCGCCTCGCGCAGTTCACCCATTCCCTCGCCGGTCAGCGCGGAGATGGCGAGCACCGTCGCGCCCGGCTCGCCGTGTTCGCCGAGCGCGACGCCGTCCTCGTCCAGGAGGCGCCGCAGATCGTCGAGCACCTGGTCGGCGGCGTCCCCGGGGAGCCGGTCGATCTGGTTGAGCACCACGAAGGTGACCTCGGCGTGTCCCGCCATCGGCCGCAGATAGCGCTCGTGGACCATCGCGTCGGCGTACTTCTCCGGGTCGACGACCCAGATGACGGCGTCGACGAGGGCGAGGATCCGGTCGACGTGCTCGCGGTGTTCGGCGACCGCCGAGTCGTGGTCCGGCAGGTCGATCAGGACGAGCCCCTGGAGCTCGTCGGCGCCCGGTCCCTGCAGCGGCCTGCGGCGCAGCCGCCCCGGGATGCCGAGCCGGTCCAGGAGGCCCGCGGCGCCGTCCGTCCAGCTGCAGCCGATGGGCGCGGCGGTGGTCGGCCTGCGCACTCCGGTGTCGGAGATCATCACGCCAGCCAGCGAGTTGAAGAGCGTCGACTTGCCGCTGCCGGTGGCGCCCGCGATGGCGACGACAGTGTGCCGGTCGGAGAGCCTGCGCCGCGCGGCGGCCTCGTCCAGGACCCGCCCCGCCTCCTCGAGGGTCCCGCCGTCGAGGCGGGTGCGGGAGAGCCCGACGAGTTCGCGCAGCGCGTCGAGCCGCGCGCGCAGCGTCCCTTCGGGGGAGGCGACGCCCCGCTCGTACGCGCTGGGACTCCCCTCGTACGCGCTGGGACTCCCCTCGTACGCCATGGGGCTCTTGTCGTACGAGGTGGCGCTCTTCTCGTACGCGGTGACGCTCTCCTCGTACGCCGCGGCGCTCTTCTCGTACGCGAGGGGGCTCTTCTCGTACGACGTGGGGCTGCCCTCGTACGACGTGGGGCTGCCCGCGCGCGTGTAGGAGCGCACCGCGGTGTCGGCGCCGGGGAGCTCGCCCCGGGGGCCGACCGCGACGCGCCGCGCGATGAGCCCGTCGTCCCAGGCCGGTTCGGAGCCGGGGCCGGCCTGCTCGTCGCCCGCGTCGCCCTCCTCGGGGCGGGCTTCGGCGGCACGGGACGCGTCGGGTGCGGCGCGGCGCGGCCCGGAGCTCTTGGACCTGCTCCCGTTGGGCTCGGCCCTGCGGGGTTCCGTCCCGTCGCCGTGGTCGGCGCGGTCGGCGTGATCAGTGACGGCGGTCACCGCGGTCACCTCTCCTTCTGCAGTACGGACAGGGCGGCGATCAGCTCGGCCTGGGGTTCGGGATGCACCTCTAGGGCGTCCAGGGGGGCGAGCCGGCGCTCCCGTTCGGCGGTGAGGACCTTCTCCAGGTAGTCGGTCAGCAGGCGTGTGCCCCGGTCGCGCAGCCGGACCGCGGCCTGGGCGCCGATGCGTTCGGCGAGGCTCTCCCCCGCGGAGCGCGCCCGGCGCCCGCCGAGCAGGGCGGTGGCGAGCAGCGCGGCGACGACCTCGGGGTCGGGCACGGAGTTCTTGTCGACCCGCTCGATCCCGCGGACCTCGTCCTCGGCGTACTCCTCCAGGACGCGCCGCCATCTGCGGACGGCCATCCCGATGCGGTGTTCGGCGTTCTCCATCTCCCGGTCGCGGTCGGCGAGGCCCGGGGCGCCCGCGGCGGGTTCGCGCCGCCACGCCTCGTCGATGCGCTCGTCGGCGGCGGTGACGGCGCACAACAGGAGCGCCTCCAGGCTCTCGGCGATGGCGTCGAGGAGTTCGCCGGGACCGCAGTCGAGCGGGTAGCTGCGCCACCGCTTCAGGGCGCCGCCCGCCAGTACTCCCCCCGCGCGCAAACGCCCCTGCACGCGCGCGTGCTCGTTCTCGTACGCCTCGTCGACGGCGGAGGTGAGCCGCAGCGCGGCGGCGTACTGGGCGGCGACGGCCCCCGCAAGCTCCGGCATCCGGCTGTCGAGGGATCCGATGACGCCGTGCGCGGTGCGGGCGACGGCCTGGGTGCGGGCGGCGGGTTCCTGCACGCGGTGGATGAGCCAGGCGCGCAGCGGGGCGACGGCGGTGGAGGGCAGCAGTCCGCCGCCGCCCGCGGATTCGGGCAGCTCGGGGATGGTGAAGCGCGGTACGTCGCCGAGGCCGGCCTTGGCGAGCAGCGCCCCGTACTGCCGCGACACCTCGCCCACGACCTGGTGGGGCACGCGGTCCAGGACCGTGACGAGGGTGGCGTCGTGTTCTTTGGCGGTCCGCAGCAGGTGCCAGGGCACGGCGTCGGCGTACCGCGAGGCGGTGGTCACCATGACCCATACGTCGGCCGCGGAGATGAGCTCCGCGGCGAGGTTGCGGTTGTCGGCGACGAGGGAGTCGATGTCGGGGGCGTCGAGCAGGGCGAGGCCGCGCGGCAGGGTCGAGGCGGTCTCGATGCGCAGCGCGCGCCCCGGCTCGTCCCCGAGCGCCTGTGGATCGGCGTCGTCGCCGCCTCTGCCGTCCGCGCGGCGGTCCGCCCTCTCTCCTCGCTCGTGGCTCCTCCCGTCGCCCTCACCGCCCTCAGAGGGCTCCTGACGGGGCATCCACACGCGCGTGAGGTCGGGCAGGACGCGCATCCCCGAGAACCAGTGGTGGTCGTCCGGGTGGCAGACGAGCACCGGCGTACGTGTCGTGGGCCGCAGCACACCCGCCTCGCTGACCTGCCGGCCCACGAGGGAGTTCATGAGGGTGGACTTGCCGGCGCCGGTGGATCCGCCGATGACGGCGAGCAGGGGCGCTTCGGGTGCCTTGAGGCGGGGCACCAGATAGTCGTCGAGCTGTGCCAGCAGCTCGTCCCGGTTGGCACGCGCGCGTGGCGCCCCCGCAAGGGGGAGCGGAAAGCGTGCGGCGGCGACACGCTCGCGCAGGGCGGAGAGTGCGTCAAGCAATTGAGGCCGTACGTCCAAGGTCACCACATGCGAAGAATGCCCAATTTTGACGGGTTTCTGAAGCATATGGACGTCCCTGCGCGCCGATCGGACACAGGGGATGGAAGGGGCGACTGGGGCGCAGGCATAACGAGTGCACAACACCCGGGGCGTGAGGCGCCAAAAGCGATGCGAGATTCGCACCTGCCTGCGATTATCAGGACCGCTTCACCGAACCTCCACATCACGGCGCGGAGGCGAAGCACCAGGGGCAGGGACCCGGGAGCCCTATCCTTGTCCCCGGCAAGGTCACGGATCTCCCCCACATCCGGCTCCATGCCACCGGCCACACCCGGCCCCCGTAGCTCAGTGGATAGAGCAGGCGCCTTCTAAGCGCTTGGCCGCAGGTTCGAGTCCTGCCGGGGGCGCTTTCGTTCCGTCCAGTACGGCCCTCCGCCTCGGAGACCTTTTCGCTGGGGTCTCTGCGTTGTGGTCAGGGCGACCGGGCGGGTGCCGCTCAGCCCAGTTGTTCCGCCAGGCCGATGATGATGCCCTCCGGGCCGCGGGCGTAGCAGAGGAGGTAGCTGTCCTCGAAGCGGGCGATCTCGCCGATGACCTCGGCGCCGTGGGGGCGGAGGCGGGCGAGCGTGTCCTTGATGTCGTCCACCGCGAACATGACGCGGTGCGTGCCGACGATGTTGTGCGGCTTGTTGCGGGGGGCGGTGCTGGTCGCCTCGGGGCTGCGGTACTTCGACAGCTCCAGGCGGCTGTGGCCGTCCGGGGTCCTGAGCATCGCGATGTCGCAGCGTACGCCGTCGAGTCCCGTGCACTGGTCGGCGAAGCCGCCCTCGACCTGGCCCCTGCCCTCCAGCTCCATGCCGAGTTCCTGGAAGAACGCGACGGCGGCGTCCATGTCGTCGACGACGATGCCCACGTTGTCCATGCGCTGAATCGCCATGGTGGTCTCTCCTGTTTCCTCGGGCGGCCCGCGATGGCCGCTGATGTCCCTGGGACGGAGCCGGTGACACGTTCTCGACATCCCCGCCCCGCCGACTTCCGAATAATTCGGGATCGCGCCTCGGGGGAGGTTCATTCGGATGTACCAGCGTTCAGGAGAGCTTCGTGACGTGACGGCGGGTTCTCAGGGACGGTATACGCCTCTACGGTGATCGCGTGATGTCGATCAAGAAGTTCCAGGTCACCTTCGACTGCGCGGAACCCGAGCGCCTCGCACGCTTCTGGTGCGAGGTGTTGGGATACGTCGTGCCGCCTCCGCCCGACGGATTCGCTGGATGGGAGGAGTACCAGGCGGCGCAGCCGCCCGAGGAGCGGGACGCGTGGTTCGCCTGTGTCGACCCCACGGGTGTGGGACCGCGGCTGTACTTCCAGCGCGTCCCCGAGGGGAAGGCCGTCAAGAACCGGGTGCACCTGGACGTGCGCGTCGGCACCGGGCTCGTCGGCGAGGAACGGCTCGCCGCACTGGAGGCCGAGTGCGCCCGGCTCGTCCCGCTCGGCGCGGTGCACGTGCAGACGCTCTATGACGGCAACGACTCCTGCATCCCGATGCTGGACATCGAGGGCAACGAGTTCTGCATCGACTGAGTTCTGCGTCGACTGGATTCTGCGTCGACTGACTTCCGCATCGACTGACCCCCTCAGCCCCGCTCCCCGTACACCCCCTCGATCTCCTCCGCGTACGCCGCCGCCACCGCGTCCCTCTTGATCTTCAGGGACGGGGTCAGCAGACCGTTGTCCTCCGTGAACTCGCCCCCGACGATCGCGAACCTGCGGATCGACTCGGCCCTGGACACCGCCGCGTTGGCGTGGTCCACCGCCTTCTGGATCTCCGCGATCATCGCCGGGTCCCGGGCGAGTTCCGCGGTCGGGGTGTCCCTGGGCCGCTTGCGAACCGTCAGCCAGTGTTCCACCGCCTCCGGCTCCAGGGTCACCAGCGCGGCGACGTACGAACGGTTGTCCCCCACGACCATGCACTGGCCGACCGGCGCCCGGCTGCGCAGCCGGTCCTCCAGGACGGCGGGTGAGACGTTCTTGCCGCCCGACGTGACGATGATGTCCTTCTTGCGGCCGGTGATGGTCAGATAGCCGTCGGCGTCCAGCGCGCCGAGGTCGCCGGTGGCGAACCAGCCGCCGGTGAGCGCGGCGTCCGTCGCGGCCGGGTTGTTCCAGTACGAGCCGAAGACGATGCCGCCCTTGATCAGCACCTCCCCGTCGTCCGCGATGCGCACGGCCGTGCCCGGCACGGGCAGCCCGACCGTGCCGGGGCGGGGCCGCAGCGGTGGGGTGATGGTGGCGGCGGCCGAGGTCTCCGTCAGGCCGTACCCCTCGTAGATGACAATTCCGGCGGCGTAGAAGAAGAGGTTGAGGTCGCGGTCCAGGGGCGAACCGCCGCTGATCGCGTACCGCAGCCGGCCGCCGACCTCCTTGCGGATGCGGCGGTAGACGAGGAGTTCGTACAGCGCCCAGCCGGCCCGCAGGCCGAGCGACGGGCCCGGGAGCTTGCCGTCCAGGAATTTGTTCAGGTACGCCTCGCCGAAGCGCGTCGCGATCTGCTCCGCGCGGTCGAACGAGGCGGCCCGGCCCATCTTCTCGGCCGTCGCCCGGCCGGTGTCGTGGATCTTCTCGAAGAGGTACGGGACGCCGACGAGGAAGGTGGGCCGGAACGAGCGGAGTTCCGGGCGGAGTTCGTCCGGTTTGATGCCGGGGCAGTGGCCCACCTCGATGCGGGCGAGCATGCAGGCGATCTGCAGGGTGCGGCCCAGGATGTGGGCGAGCGGCAGGAAGAGGAGGGTCGAGGCGACCTGCCCGGTGATCTCCTTGAAGATGGGGTGGAGCAGGTCGACGGTGTTCGCCGCCTCCGCGTGCAGATTGCCGTGCGTGAGGACGCAGCCCTTGGGGCGGCCCGTGGTGCCCGAGGTGTAGCAGAGGGTCGCGATCGAGTCCGGGGTGAGGGCGGAGCGGCGCTTGGTGACCTCCTCGTCGAACAAGTCCCGCCCTGCGAAGGTCAGTTCGGCCACGATTCCGGAGGCGGGATCCGGGGTCGGGCCGACGTCGGGGGTGGGGTCGCCGGCGCCGGGGTCCGTCGAGCCCGCGCCGCCCTCGATGCACCGCACCCGCGGCGGATCCGCGTGGGCCGCCACCGCCTGCTCGGCGGTCGCCGCGTTCTCCGGCGTCTCCGCGATGAGCAGGCGCGCGCCGGAGTCCCTGACGATCCACTCGATCTGTTCCGCCGACGACGTGGCGTAGACCGGGACGGTCTGGCCGCCCGCCGCCCAGATCGCGAAGTCCAGGACCGCCCACTCGTAGCGGGTGCGCGACATCAGGGCGACCCGGTCGCCGGGTTGCAGGCCGTCCGCCATCAGGCCCTTGGCCACGTCGGTCACCTCGCGCGCGAAGGCCGCGGCGGTGACGGGGTGCCACCGGCCGTCCCGCTTGCGGCGCAGCACCACCGCGTCGGGGGCCTCCGCGGCGTTGACGAAGGGGATGTCCGCGGTGCTTCCGGTGGTGGCCGGGGGGACGAGCGGGGCGGTACGGACCTCCCGTACGGTGCCGTGTTCGTCCCGGACGACCTGGACCTCTGCGCGGTCCGCGAGCCCGGTGTGACGTCGTGCCTTCTTCAGATCCTTGCGTACGCCCATGACGGCTCCCCGGCTTCCCGTTCCCAGCGGTGGTGCAGGCGGCAGTTGGTGCAGACGGCTCTTGGTGATGCGCGCGGACGGCTCGTGCCGACACGCGATCGGTACGTACGTACTTACTCGGAGGTCAACTTACTCACCCGTAAGGAGAATTCAATGGGCCTGACGGGCCGGACGCCAGACCTCCCCCGCCAGAACTCCGCCCATCCCCACCCAGACCATGTTCATCAGCCGGAGCGTCACGCCCTCCGGGGACTGTCCCGGGTGCCGCGCCATCCAGTCCGTCAGCGAGTCCGCCGCGCCCACCAGCGCGTGGGTCACGAAGTCCGCGTCCTCGTCGGAGAGTTGTACGCCGGCACCCCTGACGCCCCCGCCCCTCCCGCCCCCGCTCTCCGCGATCCCCGACCGCACCAGATCCGCCACCTCGGCCATCACCGCACCGCGCGCCTCGGCCACCGCCGCCGCGATCGCCTCGCTCAGCTCCGACGCCTGGCGGTGCAGCACCACCCAGCTGTCGCGGTGCTCGGCGACGAAGGTGAAGAACGCCAGGAGCCCGGCGTGCAGCCGCAGTTCGGGCGCCGCGTCCGCCGCCGTCGCCGCCCCCTGGAACGCGCCGACCAGGCGGTCCGCCTCGCGGCGCAGACAGGCGAGGAAGAGGCCCTCCTTGGATTCGAGGTAGAGATACACCATCGGCTTGGAGATTCCGGCGAGTTCGGCGATCTCGTCCACGGAGGCGCCGTGGTAGCCGCGCTTGGCGAAGACCCGGACCGCCACGTCGACGATCTGCCGTTCGCGCTCGGGGCGCGGGACCTTGCGCCTGCGGGGAGCGGGGGCGCCGCCTCCACTGCCCTCCCCCGCATCGGCGGACGGCGCGCCTTCGGAGCTGTCGCTCACCCTTGTCAGCCTCCTGGTTCCGACTTACCTTACTCTTTAGTAAGTTTACTGCAGAGTAAGGAGATTGCCGTGGCGGACGACATCAGCAGGATCGCCGACCTCGACTTCGCCCGCGTCACGCCCGAGGAGTTCGCCGGGCTCGTCAAGGGCCTCTCCGCCAAGGAGATCGCCTCGATCGCCCGCGACGGTGCGCTGCGCACCCGCGTCCTGAACGAGGTCTTCGGGCGCATGGAGCGGCAGTTCAGGCCGGAGGCGGCCCAGTCGCTGACCGCGCTCATCCGCTGGCGGATCACCGGCAGCGGCGACAACGACGAGGCCGTGTACGAGACGGACATCGCCGACGGCACCTGCGTGGTGCGCGAGGGGAGCTCGGACGCCACGCCGCGGGTCACGCTCACGCTGGCCGACCCCGAGTTCCTCAAGCTCGTCTCCGGAAACGCCAGCCCCGTCTCACTGTTCCTGATGCGCAAGGTCAAGGTCGCCGGTGACGTGGCGTTCGCGGCGGGGCTCACGCGGTACTTCGACATTCCGAAGGCCTGAGCCCACGGCCCGTGGGCCGGGGGGCACGCCCCCGTGATTCAAGGCCACCTTGACCTGCGCCGATGTAGCGGTCATGACGACCTCTGCGTACTCCTCCGTCGATGGTGCCGAAGCCGTCGCCGGGACCGCCCCGGAAACGTCCGGCGGCCGGCCCGCGCGATGGCGGGCCCGATCCCGTCTCGCCGCCTGCCTGCTGCCCGCCCTCGTCATCGCCTTCGCCGGGTTCCAGCGGCGCTGGATGTCCGACGACGGGCACATCTACGTGCGGACCGTCCGCCAGGTCCTCGCGGGCAACGGGCCCGTCTTCAACCCCGGGGAGCGCGCCGAGTCCTCCACCGGCACCCTGTGGCAATGGCTGCTCGTGCTCGGCGGGGCTCCGGGGTTCGACGTCGCGACGGTCGCGATGTACGGGGGGCTGCTGCTGACCGCCGCCGGGTTCGTGCTCGCCGGGGCCGGCGCCCTGCGGGTGTGGGGCGGCGACGGCTACGCGGTGCCGTGCGGGGCGCTGGTGCTGCTCGCGCTGCCGCCCGTCTGGGACTTCGCCACGTCCGGCCTGGAGACCGGGCTCGCCACCTGCTGGATCGCCGGGGCGTGGCTCGCGCTCGTGGGGCCGGCACGTGCGGGGTCCGGGTTGAGGTCGGGGGCGGGGCTCAGGTCGGGGGCGTCGCCGTCACCCTCGGCGTCGCAGTCCCTCGTGACCTGTGCGGTGATCGGGCTCGGTCCGCTCGTCCGGCCCGATCTGGCGCTGGTCTCGGTGGTCTTCCTGGCCGCGCACTGGGTGATGGTCCGGCCGTCGTGGCGCGGTGTGCTCGCCGGGGCGGGTGTCGCGGGCGCGCTGCCCGTCGCGTACGAGATCTTCCGCATGGGCTACTACGGGCATCTGGTGCCGCTGCCGGGCGTCACCAAGGAGGCCTCGCGCAGCCTGTGGGGACGGGGGTTCGGCTACCTCGGGGACTTCGTCGGCCCGTACGCGCTGTGGCTTCCGCTGGTGGCGGTGGGCGTGGGCGTGGGCGCGCTGGTCGCCGGAGAGCGCCCATCGGGCATGAGGGCCGCCGCGCCCACGCCCGGACGGCTCCCCGCGAACGTCCGCACGCTCGCCCCGGCCCTCGCCCCCGTCCTCGCCCCGCTCCTCGCCGGGACCCTGTGCTGGGTCTACGTCATCAAGGTCGGCGGCGACTTCATGCACGGCCGGATGTTCCTGCCCGGCCTGCTCCTGATGCTGCTGCCCGTCTTCGTCGTGCCCGCCACCCGCGTGTGGCGCGTCGTCGCGGTGGGCGTGGCCGTGTGGGCGGTGGTGTGCGCGGCCGCGCTCCGCATCCCGTACGAGGGGAAGATCGGCCCGAGCGGGATCGCCGACGAACGAGGCGTGTACGTACGGCAGAACGGCGACCCGCACCCCCTCCACCACGACTTCTCCGAGTCCGCCGGCAACGCCCACTACATGCAGCTCGTCCGCCGGGCGGCCCGGTCCGGCGAGCCCACGCTCCTGATCGCCTGGACGCCGACCCCCGCCAGGACCCCGTCCGTCACCGGTGTCTACAACGTCCTCGGCATGAACGGCGCCGTCGTCCCGCTGAGCGGCGCCGCGCTCGATCCGATCGGTCTGGCCTATCCGCTGGCCGCCCACTCCGAGCCGCTCCCGGGCCGGGTCGGGCACGACAAGAGCCTCCCGTACGAGTGGATCGTCGCCGACCGGGGCACGGCACGCGGTGCGGCGGACCAGCGGCTCGACCCCGCCCGGGTCGACGCGGCGCGCCGGGCCCTGCGCTGCGGGCGGCTCGCGGAGCTGCGGGCGGCCACGCGCGCGCCGATGACGGCGGGGCGGTTCTGGCACAACCTGACCGGGGCCGTGCAGCGCACGTCGTTCCGCTTTCCCAACGATCCGGTGCGGGCGGAGCGGGAGTTGTGCGGGCGGGGACGGTGACGGGGTGGCCGTCGGCATGCGTCGGCGTCCGCTGAGTCAGCGGGGCGGCCGTCAACTCCCGGCGTTTGCGGGCCTCTTGCGCCCTGAGTGAATGCGTCGGATGCTGACGGTTCTTGTTGCCTTACGTTCGGAGTTGCCGCATGAGCCGTCCGAGCCGCCGGTCCTTCCTCGCCTCCGGAACCGCCCTGGCGGGGTGGGCCGTCTTCGCCGCACAGAAGCAGGCCTTCGCCGCGAGCGGCGGCGCCACCCATGCCACCCGCGCCGCCCCCGGGGCACCCGGCGCCCGCGAGGCCGGTGCCCCGTGGGACGCCGACCCCCGCCTCTTCCAGGTCAACAGAGAGCCCGCCCGCACCCGGCTCGTCCCGTACGCGTCCGCCGCCGACGCCCTGCGCGGCGACTTCTCCAAATCCCCGTACCACCGTTCCCTGAACGGCCGTTGGGCCTTCCACTGGTCCCGCAACCCGGAGCAGCGGCCGGTCGGTTTCGAGGCGGACGCGTACGACGTGAGCGGCTGGGACCGGATCGCCGTCCCCGCGAACTGGGAGATCGAGGGCTACCCGCACCCGATCTATCTCAACATCAAGTACGCGTGGGAGGGGTACGAGAAGCCCGACTTCCCCGACGTGCCCAAGGACTTCAACCCCGTCGGCTCCTACCGCCGCACCTTCACCGTGCCGCGCGGCTGGCGCGGGCGTCGCACCCTGCTCTCCTTCCAGGGCGTGAAGTCGGCCTTCTTCGTCTGGGTCAACGGCGAGAAGGTCGGCTACAGCGAGGACAGTTACACGCCTGCGGAGTTCGACATCACGCCGCATCTGCGACCGGGCGAGAACACCCTCGCCGTGGAGGTGTACCGGTGGTCCGACGGCAGCTGGCTGGAGGACCAGGACATGATCGACCTGTCCGGGATCTTCCGGGACGTGTACGTGTACTCCGTCCCGGAGCTGCATGTTCACGACCTCGGGGTGCGGACGGATCTCGACGGGGCGTTCCGGGACGCGGTCCTGTCCGTGACGACGGTCGTACGTGACCTCGGCGGGAAGGCCGGGGCCACCGGCAAGAACAGGACCGGGGCCGGGGCCGGGGTCGGGGTCGGCAAGCTCCGCGTCGAGGCGGTGCTGCACGACGCCGAGGGCCGTCCCGTCCCCGGTGCCGAGCTGACCGGAGAACCCGTACCCGACCGCCCCCTCACCCTCAAGACCACCGTGCGCGAGCCCGCGCTCTGGTCCGCCGAGCAGCCGAACCTCTACACCCTCGTCGTCACCCTGCGGGACGGCTCCGGCAAGACGGTGGACGTGCACAGCACGCGGGTCGGTTTCCGCCAAGTCGACTACGGGCCCGGCAAGTTCACCGTCAACGGCAAACCCGTCATGCTGCGCGGCACCAACCGCCACGAGTCCCACCCCGACCACGGCCAGGCCGTCCCGGAGTCGGTGATGCTGCAGGACGTGCTGCTGATGAAGCGGCACAACATCAACGCCGTGCGCACCTCGCACTACCCCAACCACCCGTACTGGCTCGAACTCTGCGACGAGTACGGCCTGTACGTCATCGGCGAGACCAACCTGGAGACGCACGGCGTGCGCGACCGGCTGCCCGGGTCGCTGCCCGAGTGGACCGACGCCTGCGTGGACCGGATCCGGTCGATGGTCGAGCGGGACAAGAACCACCCCAGCGTCATCGTCTGGTCGCTCGGCAACGAGGCCGGTGAGGGCGACAACTTCAAGGCCATGGCGGACTGGGTGCGCGCCCGCGACGACTCGCGGCCCGTGCACTACGAGGGTATGAACTCCGTCGCCGACCTGCACAGCGAGATGTACACCAAGCCCGCCGACGTGGAGAAGTACGGCAAGTCGGGCAATCCGACGCCGTTCATGCTCTGCGAGTACTGCCACTCGATGGGCAACAGCAGCGGCAACCTCACCGAGTACTGGGAGATCTTCGAGAAGTACCCGAATCTGCATGGGGCGTTCGTGTGGGACTGGGTCGACCAGAACATCCGGCTGCCCATCCCCGGCGACCGCCGGCACACCTACCTGTCGTACGGCGGCGACTGGAAGCCCGGCTATCCGACCGACGGCAACTTCAGCGGCAACGGCCTCGTCGCCTCCACCCGTGCGCCGCACCCGGGCCTCCTGGAGATCAAGAAGGTCTACCAGCCGGTGGCCTTCTCGGCGGCGTTCACCGCGGCCTCCAGGGCGGCATCCACGGCGGGTAGCCGCGACGCTGCCTCCGTACGCGTCCACAACAAGCACCTGTTCAGCACGTTGGACGCGTACGAGCTGCGGTGGGCCGTCACCCGGGACGGTGAGGAGATCCAGGAGGGCACGCTGCCCGCGCCGGACGTCGCGCCCGGCGCCACGGGGACGGTACGCGTCCCGTTCAAGAAGCCCGGCCACCCGGTGCCCGGCGCCGAGTACCTGCTGAACCTCGCCCTGGTCCTGCGGAAGAAGGCGAGTTGGGCCGGGGCGGGCCACACCGTCGCCGCCGAACAACTCCAACTCCCCGCGGACTGGCACACACCCGCGCCCGCCGACCCGGCGCCGGGCTCGCTGCCCCGGCTCGATCTGGCCGAGGACGCGAAGGAGGTACGGATCAGCGGCAGGGACGTGACGGTCGTGCTGTCCAAGGCGACGGGAACCCTGTCGTCGTACGAGGTCGGGGGCCGGCGCCTGCTGTCCGGCGGGCCGGTGCCGAACCCCTGGCGCGCGCCCATCGACAACGACATAGGCCGCAACTTCCCGGATGCAGCCGCGACTTGGCGCTCGGCGGGCGAGGACGCGAAGGTCACCGGGATCAAGGCGGCACAACCCTCGCCGGGTGAGGTGACGGTCGAGGTGAGCGCCACCCTGCCGACCTCCCCCACGCCTTCCACCTGGCACACCGTGTTCACGGTGCGCGGCGACGGCGAGGTACGGGTCCGGCACACGCTGAAGGCGGCGGCCGGCCTGCCCGACCTCCCCTTGGTGGGGGCGCTCCTCACGGTGCCCGCGGGCTTCGAGCGTCTCGACTGGTACGGGCGCGGGCCGCAGGAGAACTACCAGGACCGCAAGTCCGGTGCGTTCGTGGGCCGTTACCGCTCGACGGTCGACGACCAGATCGCGCCGTACCAGCGACCGCAGGAGACCGGGAACAAGACCGACGTACGGCGCGTCACGCTCACCGACCGGTCCGGGGACGGCCTGGTGGTCCTCGCCGACCCGGCGGACGGCGAGCCCTTCCTGGAGGCGAGCGCCCTGCACCACACCCCGGCGGACCTGGAGGGCCCGCGCCACCCGCACAAGGTGAAGCGGCGCGCGGAGACGTTCCTCAGGGTCGCCCACCGGCAGATGGGCGTGGGCGGCAACGACTCGTGGGGCGCGCCGCCGCTGGAGCGGTATCTGCTGCATGCGGGGCGTACGTATACGTACGCCTATCGTTTGCGGGCCGCGCGCTGACCGGCGGGCCGGCGGGTCTGTAGGCCGGTTGCAGGGGCTGGATGATCGTGGCTCACCGAGGTGCCGTGACGCGGATCCCGTACTCGGCCAGCCACGTCACCCAGTCCTGCCGGGCGGCGCGGACCAGTCGCCCGCCGGTGAAGCGGACGTCGTCCGTCACCTCAACCAGGCATCCCGGCGGAGGCACGAAGTCGCGAGCCTCTTCGTCATCGGCGAACTCCGCCTCCGCCAGGACCAGCCCCTCCAGAGGGCCGGCGAAGACGTCGACGCCCAGGGGCGGCACGCTGAGCCGCGTCTTGGACAGCACCGCGCCCGGCAACGAGGCGAGCACGTCGTACTCCGCCTGGGACAAGTACGTGTTCGTGATCAGCCCCTGCACGGCACCCGGCCGATCAGCCGGCACCTTCTGAGTGAGTTTGAGCTCGCGGGCGCCGGTGTCCGGGCGGTCGGCCCGCCGCAGGCGCAGGCGTGTCCCCGTCAGGTACCGGTCCGTGATGACACGGGTGGCCGTGACCGATGTGGGGTCCGGAGGGCCGGCCAGCACGTACCGTCTCTCCCGTTCCACCAACGCGTACTTTCCCCGGCTGACGACCTCACCTCGTACGACACCGGCCTTCCGCATCACGGCTCCCTCATGGAACGAGTTTCTCAGCCTGGCCACCCACCAGAAACCCCTGAGCGAGGAGCACGCCTTGCCCGTCCCGCTGTCACCGCCCCTCTGCTCGCCCGAGTGCGTCCCCCGGACCCAGCGGGCCGTTGCCGCCGCGCTGGCGCATTACATGAGCGCGCCGATCGCACCGCCGTACTACGTACGAGGGTGCATTCCGGAGCCCGACGAGGCTGCGGTCACCGTGGCGCTGTGGACCGGTCCGACGGCCCGGGACAAGTGGAACATGTTCCTCCTCATTCCTCTCGTCTCCGATGGCCTGGTCGTCTCGGCGGTGCAGGTCACGGCGGGGCTGATGCGCCTGGGTCGTGGGACGCACATCTTCGGCTCGGCCGGCCGCCGCTTCGACGGCAAACCCGTCCTCAGGGGGAGCCAGCTGGTGACGGGCGGGTCCTCCAGGGACTCCACCGCACCCTCCGCGTGCCCCTGCCTCGAGGGTGGCGATCCGGAGGGGCCCAAGGGCTTCTACTACCAGAGGCCCGGCCAGTTGACGTGGTATTGACTGCTCAGGTGACGACGTCGGTCCCGGCTCGGCGGTAACACGGAGGGCAGACATGAAGCGTGTGACGGCCGCGGTCCTGTGCGCGGTGATCGGCGCCGCGGCGTTGGCCGCCTGCGCGACGGACGACGGGCCCTCGGCCTCCTCGGACTCCTCGGTCTCGGGGGACGCCGAGCCCGTCGCGGGGCCGCCGTCCCCGGAGGCGGGGCAGCAGGAGATATTGCTGCACGACCTCGAAGCCATCGACCCGAGGCTCGTCGCGGACGAGGGGCGGGCCGTGGACGACGCCGGGTGGGTCTGCCTGGACGTCCGGCAGGGGGCGGTCGACGACGAGGTGCGGCACGACGCGGCGCGACGGTTCGACGTGACGAACGACCAGGCCGACCTCGTCGTGCGGTCGATCAAGACCACGTTCTGCGGCGGCGGGTGACGGGCAAGCACGACGCGCTCACGGGCGCCCGGAAACCGGCCTCAAGCCGTCCTCAGGCCCGCCTCACGCCAGCCACGCCCCCTCCCGCATGGCCGTCCTGCCCCGCAGTTCCGGCTCGCCGCGCCACGCCCGCACCGTTCGCGGCAGCACCCGCACGTACAGGAAAGGGCCCGTCTCCGTACGCGGCTCCCAGCCGAACTTCTCCGCGAACGCGTCCGCGGGCTCCCTCGGCACCTCCGTCGCCGGGTATGTCTCCGCCCGCCCCTCCAGGAGCACCACGTCGAAGGTGTCCGGCAGGGCGAGGCGTACGCGCGGCTCCTCGCGGACGTTGCGTGCGGCCGCGGAGGCCGCCCCCGTGCACATCCACACCGCCCGGCCGTCCCACAGGAACCACAGCGGTATCTGGTGCGGGCCGTGGTCGGGGTGGGACGTCGACACCCAGATGTCGCGCTCCGCACCGAGCCGGTCCACGGTGTCGCGCCTGCGCCGCGCCGTGTCGCGTGGGGTGATCTTCGTGGGGTGCATGGGGGTCGACCTTAGGCAGCGTGCCCACCGCGCGCATCGGGCGCAGGTCCTAGGCCCGGCGGGGCCGGCAGGCCCACCCCCTCAACTCACCACGTCCTTCCGCGCGAACCCCCTGAACGCCAGCGCGAACAGCACCAGCGCGTACGTCACCGAGATCGACGCGCCCTGGATCATGCCCGCCCACTCGGGCTGGGCCTGCAACGCGTCCGCCCAGGCGAACTGCCAGTGCGCCGGCAGGAAGTCACGCCAGTCGCCGAGCGCCGTCACCGCGTCCAGGACGTTGCCGACGATCGTCAGGCCGACCGCTCCGCCCACCGCGCCGAGCGGCGCGTCCGTCTTCGTCGAGAGCCAGAACGCCAGGCCCGCGGTGACCAGTTGGGAGACGAAGATGAAGGCCACGACGACCAGCAGGCGCTGGGCCGCCGTGCCCGCGGGGAGCTCGCCGCCGGTCGGGGCCTCCAGAGGCCCCCACCCGTACGCCACCGTGCCGATGACCAGGCCCACC
This sequence comes from Streptomyces sp. NPDC041713, assembly GCF_055591085.1. Classification (NCBI taxonomy): domain Bacteria; kingdom Bacillati; phylum Actinomycetota; class Actinomycetes; order Kitasatosporales; family Streptomycetaceae; genus Streptomyces; species Streptomyces sp. NPDC041713. The sequence goes on along the minus strand of NZ_JBVIZY010000007.1, from coordinate 359,736 downwards.
AGGGGCAGCAGCACCATCGCCGCGGCGCTCATGCCGAGCGCGACCGCCAGCTTGGACCAGAGCAGCCGGGCCCTCGGCACCGGCGCCGCGAGCAGATAGCGCAGCGAGGACCAGCTCGCCTCGGAGGCGACCGTGTCGCCGAAGAACAGCGCCACGGGGATCACGAGCAGGAAGCCCGCCGAGACGAAGAGGCAGGTCGCCGCGAAGTTCGCCGCGGACGCCGTCGCCGTGTCCATCAGCGTCACGCTGCCGTTGCGGGAGCCCGGTGAGCCGCCCGCGACGGCGAAGGCGATGACGAGGATCACCGGCAGGAGCGCCATGACGGCGCCCATCACCAGCGTGCGGCGCCGCTTCAGCTGGCGGACCGCCTCGACCCGCAGGGGCAGCGTGCGGCCCGCGCGGTAGCCGGGTGCGGTCGGCCGCTCCAGGGTGGGTGTGGGTGTGGGCGGGGGTGTGGGCGTGGGGGCGCTCATGCCGTCCCTCCGATCAGGGTCAGGAACGCGTCTTCGAGGCGGCGGTGCGGGCCCACCGACTCCACCGGCACGTCGAGCCGGACCAGTTCGGGCAGCAGGCGCGCCGCGCTCCCCCGCTCCGTGCCGTCCAGCCGTACGAGCAGGCCGTCGTCGGCCCGTACCGCCGACAGGACGCCGGGCAGCGCCGCCACCTTCTCCACCAGCGGGTCGGGGACCTCGGACGCCAACCCCACGAGCAACGTGTCCCCGGAGCCGATGATCTCGGCGACCGGGCCCGCCTGGACGAGCCGGCCGCGGTCCATCACGACCAGGTGCGTGCAGGACTTCTCGACCTCGGCGAGGAGGTGGCTGGAGACGATGACGGTGCGGCCCGCGCGCGCGTACCGGATCATGACCTCGCGCATCTCGCGGATCTGTGGCGGGTCGAGGCCGTTCGTCGGCTCGTCGAGGATCAGCAGGTCGGGCAGGCCGAGCATGGCCTGGGCGATGGCGAGGCGCTGCCGCATGCCCTGCGAGTAGGTGCGCACCGCGCGGGCCAGGGCGTCGCCGAGGCCCGCGATCTCCAGGGCCTCGTCCAGGTGGGCGTCCTCGGGCGGGCGGCCGGTCGCCTTCCAGTACAGCTCCAGGTTCTCCCGGCCGGAGAGGTGCGGCAGGAAGCCGGCACCCTCGACGAACGCGCCGACCCGGGAGAGGACGGGCGCGCCGGGGCGGATCGCCCGGCCGAAGACGCGGATCTCGCCCGCGTCGGGGCGGATCAGGCCCATCAGCATGCGCAGGGTGGTCGTCTTGCCCGCGCCGTTCGGCCCGAGCAGGCCGAGGACCTGGCCCTTCTCGACGGTGAAGGAGACGTCACGGACCGCGTACCGGTCGGTGGCCTTCGCGTACCGCTTGGTCAACCCGGTGATCTGGAGCGGGACTTCGGCGAGTGCCGCATCGAGTGCGGGGGCCGAGGTGCGGCGGCGCGCGGTGACCAGCAGGCCGAGGGCGAGCACCGCGCCGGTGGCCGGCAACCACCACACCCAGGAGGGCAGCGGCGCGGCGGCGGTCTCCACGCCGGGCGCCGTCGGCACCTTCAGGTCGCCCTTGAGGGAGAGGGTGTACTTGGCGGGCCGGGCCGGGGAGGCGAAGCCGAGGTCGGTCGAGGTGACCACGAGGCGCAGGCTGTGGCCCTTCTGGACCTTGTGGTCGACGGCGGGCATCCGCAGCTCGACGTCCTTGCCCTGGCGGGCGCCCTCCACCCTGATGGGAGAGACCAGTTGGGAGGGCAGCACCTTCTGCTTGCCGCCGGGCGACACGTCGTACACCTTGGCGAAGAGGACCGCGTCCTGCGAGGTGGACTTCACGTGCGCGCGGACCGTGGGTGTGCCGGTGATCCGCAGATCCTTGGTCAGCGGCGCCGAGCCGAACGCGGCGAACTGGCCGGGGAAGTCGACGGAGACGCCCACGCCGAGCGAGGCGAACTGGGAGAGGCGGCCGCCGCCGACGCCGGGGAGCCCGGAGATGGCGGGCGGGCTCGCGCCCGCCGGGTTGTCGAACGTCTGCTCGTGGCCGCGGAGTCGCACCGCGCGCGGGCCGCTCTCCAGGCCCGGGTAGACGGCGCCGCTCGCGCCCCGCTTCCGCGCGGCCCCGTCGGTGGAGTCGAGGCCTCCGGTGCGGGTGACGCGGAAGGCGGGGCCGGTGTCGGCGGACGGTTCGTCCTTGAGGTAGCGGTCGAACCACTCGTTGACGCGGCCTTCCACGCGGCCCTTCTCGCGGTCGCCGCCGTCGTGGCCGCCCGCGATCCAGTCGACGGAGACCGGCGCGTGGTTCGCCCGGATCCCCTGGGCGATGGCGTCGCCCTGGGTGAGCGGGAAGAGCGAGTCGGTCTGGCCCTGGGCGAGGTACGTCGGCACCTTGATGCGGTCGCCGACGGCCGCGGGGCTGCGCTCGGCGAGCAGCTTGCGCGCGGCCGCGTCGGGCTTGCCGGCCTCGGCGACCCGCTCGTACATGGCGCACAGCTTCTTCTCGAACTTCTCGCAGCCGCCACCGGTGTTGATGAAGAGGCCGGCCCACATCTTCTTGAAGACGCCGTCGGGGAAGAGGGCGTCCGCGAGGTTCCAGTAGGTGATCTGCGGGGCGATGGCGTTGACCCGGTGGTCGTACCCGGCGGTGAGCAGGGAGACCGCTCCCGCGTACGACGCGCCGGTCATGCCCACGCGCGGGTCGCCGGGCTTGTCGAGCTGGACCTCGGGGCGGGTGGCCAGCCAGTCGATCAGCTTGCGGGCGTCGGCGACCTCGCCCTTGGGGTCGTTGAGCCCGATCTTGCCGGTGGACCTGCCGAAGCCGCGGGCCGACCAGGTCAGGACCGCGTACCCGTGCCGGGCCAGGTCCTCGGCCTGGGCGCGCACGTCGTCCTTGTTGCCGCCGAAGCCGTGCCCGATGAGGATCGCGGGGCGCTTGGTGTCCGGGTCGCCCGCGGTGAAGTACGAGGTGTCGATCTTGGCGGCGCCGGTGTCGACCCGGCGGTCCACGCGGTGCACGGCGGGGGCGTCGTCCGACGCGGCGGCCGTCCAGGTGCCCACCCCGGCGAGCACCGCGACGGCGGCCGCGGCGGCGAGCAGCCGGCGCGGACCGCGCGGCACGGGGAACCTGGGCCTGGGCAGTCGTAGATCCATGACGCCCACGGTACGGGCGGGGTCCGACAGCCGGGGCAGCCGGGGCAACCGGCCTCCCCCACCGCGACCTCCCCCACCGCGACGGGACGTCGGCGTCCGCTCCCCGCAGGGGACGTCACACGCTCTCGGCGCGCCCCGTTACCGCCTGCCCGAGCAGTCCCGCCTCCGCGTGGTCCTCCTCCGGCACGCTCACCAGCCACCGCGTCTCGCGGTGCGGGCGCAGGTAGCAGGCCCAGTACAGGGTCGCGGCCAGCACGATGCCGCCGGTCCACAGGAGGAACCTTGCCTCCTGCTGGCTGAGGACGTACGCGAGCACCGCGATCAGCACCACCGGCACCGCGGGCCACAGCGGCATCCGCCACGCGGAGCCGTGCCGGTGCGCGCCGCGGCGGGCGAGCAGCGCGGCGACCGCCACCAGCAGGTACATGCCGGTCACGGAGACGCCGGTCACGCCGTACAGCGTGTCCAGGTTGACGAAGCACAGGAGCGCGCCGGGGACGCCGACCAGGAGCGTGGCCACCCAGGGGGCGCCGGACGCGCCGAGCTTGGCGAGGGCCTTGTTCACCGGCGAGGGCCAGGCCTTGTCCCGCGCGGAGGCGAACAGGACGCGGGAGTTCTGGATGACCATGACGATGCCTGCGTTGATGATCGCGAGGGCCACGCAGAGGCTGACGAACGTGCCGACGGCGGAGTTCGACCAGGCCGTCACCATGGCGCTGATGTCGCCCTCGGTCAGCGCGGTCAGGCTGTCGGCGCCCATGGTGATCGCGACGACCGGGACCAGGATGATCACGGTGGAGATGGCGAGGGTGGCGAGGACGGTGCGCGCGACGTTGCGGCGCGGGTTCTCCAGCTCCTCGGAGAGGTAGACGGCCGTGGAGAAGCCCTGCGTCACGAAGAGGGCGATCGCGAGGCCGGAGACGATCAGCATCGCCGTGACCGTGTCGACGCCGCCGGGGCCGGAGCCCGCCACCGACAGGTCCGTCAGGCTGCTCGCGCCGCGCTGCGCGTGCGTGAAGCCGAGGACGGCCACCACGCCGGCCGCGATGACCTCGAGGACCAGGAAGACGCCGGTGATCCACGCGTTGGCGCGCAGGTCGAGCAGGCCCGCGAGGGTGGCGAGGATCATGACGCCGGCGCCCGCGTAGGAGGGGTCGAGGTGGATGACCGGGGCCAGGTAGTCGGCGGTGCCCATGGCGATCACGGGCGGGACGATCATCACGACCAGGAGGGAGAGGACGAAGACCAGCCAGCCGGCCAGCCGGCCCGCCATCGTCGAGACCATCGCGTACTCGCCGCCCGCGCTGGGGATGAGGGTGCCGAGCTCCGAGTAGCAGAACGCGACGCCCACGCAGAGCAGTGAGCCGATGGCGATGGTGAGGGCCGTGGCGGTGCCGAGCGAGGAGAAGAGGTCGGGGACGACCACGAAGAGCGTGGAGGCGGGCGTCACGCACGACAGCGTGAGGAGGGTGCCGCCGACGACACCGATGGAACGCTTGAGCTTCTGGGGATCGCCGGGGACGGCTGTCGGCGCCGGGGAATCCTCGGCGGCGGTCTGGAGCGGGCGAAGCGTATCGGTCATGAAGCGCGGTTCCGATCGACTCGTGCGGCAGGAGTGCGGCGGGAGCGCTATCGCCTCCGAAGGCTGTTGATCTGGTCTTTCGGTGGCTCCCGGCGCGTCATCGAACCCCGGCGGCAACCGGAACGTCAACGGTCATTTACCTACGGAATCCGCAGTCGCGAAGATCCCCAAGTTGCCTGGCTTTCCCAAGAGTTTGCTTCGGAGGGTCGCAATGAACATGCCCGTGGTGAATATGACCTTGATATTGCAGGCGTATGAACGCGGGAGCATTGGTTGCCCGAATTGCACCCTGTGCACGGGAACCGCAAGGACGGCGTCAAAAAAGAATCAGGACCGTCCGGATTCCGGACGGCCCCGCTCCACGTTCGGTCACCGCGCGGGCGCGGTCAGTGCGTCGGCCACAGCCGGTACGAGGGATCGAGGTCGCGGACCTCCACCGAGTACGTCGCGTCCGCGACCCCGGACAGATGCTTGCCGAGCAGCGCGAGGACGTCCGCGGAGAGCGCCGCCTTCACCCGGGGCGCGCGCCCCGCCAGCAGGCCCACGGTGACGTGCACGAAGGCCGCCGCGGGCCGCCCGTCCACGAAGGCGGGCGCGGCCCGGCAGAAGGTCTTGCCGACCCCGACCGAGTCCACCCGCTCCACGACCAGCGGATGCAGCTCGGCCACCAGGGCGGGCAGATCCAGGACGCCGGACAGGGTGTCGGCGTAGTCGATGTCGATGTGCGGCATGGCTCACGGCCTTTCCTGTAGTGCACACACATCGTAGAACGGTGAACCAACGGCGCAGCCCCCGGCCGGGGGGCCGGGGGCTGCGGAGCCGAGGGAGGGGAGATCGGCTCAGTGGTTGCGCGGGAAGCCGAGGTCGACGCCGGAGGGTGCGTCCGACGGGTCGGGCCAGCGCGTGGTGACGACCTTGCCGCGGGTGTAGAAGTGCGTGCCGTCGTTGCCGTAGATGTGGTGGTCGCCGAAGAGCGAGTCCTTCCAGCCACCGAAGGAGTGGTAGCCCACCGGCACCGGGATCGGCACGTTCACGCCGACCATGCCCGCCTCGATCTCCAGCTGGAAGCGGCGGGCCGCGCCGCCGTCCCGGGTGAAGATCGCGGTGCCGTTGCCGAACGGCGAGGCGTTCATGAGCGCCACGCCCTCCTCGTACGTGTCGACGCGAAGCACGCACAGGACCGGGCCGAAGATCTCGTCCTGGTAGGCCTTGGCGGTGGTCGGGACGCGGTCGAGCAGCGAGAGCCCGATCCAGTGGCCGTCCTCGTGGCCCTCGACCGTGTACCCGGTGCCGTCCAGGACGACCTCGCAGCCCTCGGCCGCGGCGCCCGTGACGTACGAGGCGACCTTGTCGCGGTGGGCCGCGGTGATCAGCGGGCCCATCTCGGACGACGGGTCGTTGCCCGGACCGATCTTGATCTTCTCGGCGCGCTCCTTGATCTTGCCGACCAGCTCGTCGGCGATCGAGCCCACCGCGACGACGGCCGAGATCGCCATGCAGCGCTCGCCCGCCGAGCCGTACGCGGCGGAGACGGCGGCGTCGGCCGCGGCGTCCAGGTCGGCGTCGGGCAGCACCAGCATGTGGTTCTTGGCGCCGCCGAGCGCCTGCACGCGCTTGCCGTTGGCGGAGGCGGTGGCGTGGATGTGGCGGGCGATGGGCGTGGAGCCGACGAAGGAGACGGCGGCCACGTCCGGGTGCTCCAGGAGGCGGTCCACGGACACCTTGTCGCCGTGCACCACGTTGAAGACGCCGTCGGGCAGACCGGCCTCGCTCAGCAGCTCCGCGATCTTCATCGACGCGGACGGGTCCTTCTCGCTCGGCTTGAGGATGAAGGTGTTGCCGCAGGCGATGGCCAGCGGGAACATCCACATCGGCACCATCGCGGGGAAGTTGAACGGCGTGATGCCGGCGACGACGCCCAGCGGCTGGCGGATGGACGACACGTCCACGCGCGAGGCCACCTCCGTCGACAGCTCGCCCTTCAGCTGCACGGTGATGCCGCAGGCCAGGTCGACGATCTCCAGGCCGCGGGCGACCTCGCCGAGCGCGTCGGAGTGCACCTTGCCGTGCTCGGCGACGATCAGCTCGGCGATCGCGTCACGGTTGGCGTCGAGCAGCGCGCGGAACTTGAAGAGGATCGCGGTGCGCTTGGCGAGCGAGGACGTGCCCCAGGTCGCGAAGGCCTCGCGGGCGGCGGCGACCGCCGCGTCCACCTCACCGGCGGACGCGAACGCGACCTGCGTCGTGACCGCGCCGGTCGCCGGGTCGGTGACCGGGCCGTAGTTGCCGGACGCGCCTTCGACGGGCTTTCCACCGATCCAGTGGTGGACGGTCTTCGTCATGACAAGCATCCCTACTCTCACAGGTGGCGGCGTCGGGCTGCGACGTGCCGGTCGTACTCTTCCCTGGCCTTGACCGCCGACTCCCGGGTCGCGGTCTCGGCCACGGGCACATCCCACCACGCCTGCGCCGGGGGCGGGCCCGACACTGTGTCTGCCGTTTCCGTCTCCACATAGACACATGTGGGGCGGTCTGCCCCCCGCGCCTCGCGCAGCGCCGCACGCAGGTCGCGGACGGTCTTGGCGCGCAGCACCCGCATGCCGAGGGAGGCCGCGTTCGCCGCCAGATCCACGGGGAGCGGGCCCTCGGTGTACGTGCCGTCCGGCGCCCGGAAGCGGTAGGCGGTGCCGAATCGCTCGCCGCCCACGGACTCCGAGAGGCCGCCGATGGAGGCGTACCCGTGGTTCTGCAGGACGACGACCTTGATCGGCAGGTTCTCCTGGACGGCGGTGACGATCTCGGTGGGATTCATCAGATACGTGCCGTCGCCGACCAGCGCCCAGACGGGCCGCTCGGGCGCGGCGAGCGCGACGCCGATGGCGGCGGGGATCTCGTATCCCATGCAGGAGTAGCCGTACTCGACGTGGTACTGGCGCGGCGAGCGGGCCCGCCACAGCTTGTGCAGGTCGCCGGGGAGCGACCCGGCGGCGTTGATGATCACGTCCTCGTCGGTCACCAACGCGTCGAGCAGGCCGAGCACTTGGGTCTGCGTGGGCCTTATGTCCGGCTCGTCGGCCTGGAAGGCTGCGTCGACGCGCTGTTCCCAGCGCTCCTTGTCGTCGGCGTACTCGACGGTGTACGCGGGCTCGACGCGATGGCCGCGGAGCGCCCCGGTGAGGGCCTCCAGGCCGGCGCGCGCGTCAGCGACCAGAGTGGTGCCCGCCATCTTGTGACCGTCGAAGGGCGCGATGTTGAGGTTGAGGAAGCGCACCCCGGAGCCCTCGAAGAGGGTGCCGGACGCGGTGGTGAAGTCGCTGTAGCGGGTGCCGACGCCGATCACCAGGTCGGCGGTGCGGGCCAGTTCGTCGGCGGTGGCGGTGCCGGTGTGTCCGATGCCGCCGACGTCCGCCGGGTGGTCGTGGCGCAGGGAGCCCTTGCCGGCCTGGGTGGAGGCGACGGGGATGCGGGTCGCCTCGGCGAACTCCCGCAGGGCGTCCTCGGCGGCGCTGTGGTGGACGCCGCCGCCCGCGACCACCAGGGGCCGCCGCGCCTCGCGCACCGCGGCCGCCGCGGCGGCGAGTTCGCGCGGGTCGGGGGCGGGCCTGCGCACGGTCCACACCCGCTCGGCGAAGAACTCCGCCGGCCAGTCGTACGCCTCCGCCTGCACGTCCTGCGGCAGCGCCAGGGTGACGGCGCCGGTCTCCGCGGGGTCGGTGAGCACCCGCATCGCGGCGAGCGCGGCGGGGATCAGCGCCTCGGGCCGGGTGACGCGGTCGAAGTACCGGGAGACCGGGCGCAGGCAGTCGTTGACCGACACGTCGCCCGCGTACGGGACTTCGAGCTGCTGGAGGACCGGGTCGGCGGGGCGGGTCGCGAAGGTGTCGCCGGGCAGCAGCAGGACGGGCAGCCGGTTGACGGTGGCGAGCGCGGCGCCGGTGACGAGGTTGGTGGCGCCGGGTCCGATGGAGGTGGTGACGGCGTGGGTGGAGAGCCGGCCCGACTGGCGGGCGTACCCGACGGCGGCGTGCACCATGGCCTGTTCGTTGCGGCCCTGGTGGAAGGGCATGGCGTCGGCGTGCTCCACGAGCGCCTGGCCGAGGCCGGCCACGTTGCCGTGTCCGAAGATGCCCCAGGTCGCGCCGATCAGCCGCTGCCGTGCCCCGTCCCGCTCGGTGAACTGCCGGGACAGGAAGCGTACGAGCGCCTGTGCGGTGGTCAGCCGCACGGAGCCCGCCTGCGTCTGCGTCATCGATATCCCTCCGTGTGGTCGGGGTGGAAGCGGATCCGCCACTCCCGCTCCTCGCCCGGACCTGCCATCACGTTCAGGTAGTACATGGCGTGGCCGGGCTGGGCGACGGACGGTCCGTGCCAGCCGTCGGGCACCAGCACGGCGTCCCCGGTGCGGACCTCGGCGAGGACGTCGGTGCCGCCGGGCCGGGACGGGAACACCCGCTGATACCCCCATCCTGCACGGCCGTCCCGCGCCTCGATCTCGAAGTAGTAGATCTCCTCGAGCTCCGCCTCGACGCCGGGCCGGTGCTCGTCGTGTTTGTGCGGCGGGTACGAGGACCAGTTGCCGCCGGGTGTGATCACCTCGACGGCGATGAGCCGGTCGCAGTCGAAGGCGTCCGCCGCCGCGAAGCCCCGCACCTCGCGGGCGCAGGTGCCGCTGCCCCGGCTCTCCACGGGTACCTCCGGCGCGGGGCCGTAGCGGGCGGGGAGTCGACGCTCGCACTTCGCTCCTGCCAGGGCGAAGCGGCCTCCCGCGCCGGAGGCGATCTGGATCCGGGCGTCGCGCGGCACGTAAGCGAAGTCGGAGACTCCGCTGAACACGCTGGCGCGGCCCAGCAGTTCGATGATCCCGTCTGCTGTCTGCACCGTACAGCCGCCGGTCAGCGGGAGCACGATCCATTCACTCCCACCCGTATCGAAGGCATGCGCACCGCCCGGTCCGAGCTCGACGACGCGCAGGGCGGAATAGGCCCAACCGGCCCGCTGCGGATCGATGTCGAGCGCGTACGTGCCATCGGCCGCGCTCCCCTTCGGTACGTACGTCATGTGGGCCTCCCAGCCTCGTCGTCCCGCTCACCGCCTGCCCCGCAGCGGCGCCGCTACAGCAGCCCCACCGCGGTGTCGACCGCCCCGGCCACGTCTCCGTCGGGCGGGTACAGCAGCGCTCTGCCGACGACCAGACCCTGCACGGTGGGCAGTTGCAAGGCGCCGCGCCACTTCTCGTACGCGGCGTCCTGATCGCCGCCGACGTCGCCGCCGAGCAGCACGGCGGGGAGCGTCGAGGCCGCCATGACGCGGGCCATGTCGTCGGGGTTGTCGGTGACGGGGACCTTCAGCCAGGTGTACGCGGAGGTGCCGCCGAGCCCGGAGGCGATGGCGATGGACCGGGTGACGGCCTCGGCGCTCAGGTCGTTGCGGGGCGGCCCCGGCCCCTCCCTGCGGGTGAGAAACGGCTCGACGAAGACCGGAAGCCGCCGCTCCGCCATGGCGTCGACGACGCGGGCGGCGGAGTGCAGGGTGGTCAGGGACCCCGGGTCGGCGTGGTCGACGCGGAGCAGCAGCTTGCCGGCGTCGAACCCGAGCCGTGCCAGGTCCTCGGGCCGGTACCCGGTGAACCGGTCGTCCATCTCGAAGGCGGCCCCGGCGAGCCCGCCCCGGTTCATCGACCCCATAACGACCTTGCCGTCGAGGGCGCCGAGGAGCAGCAGGTCGTCCAGGACGTCGGCGCTGGCGAGCACGCCGTCGACGCCGGGCCGCGACAGCGCGAGACAGAGCCGTTCGAGGAGGTCGCCCCGGTCGGCCATGGCGAACGGCTCCGACCCCACGCCGAGCGAGCCGCGGGCGGGGTGATCGGCGGCGACGATCATGAGCCGCCCCCGTCCCCGGAGAAGCGGCCGCCGCGTCCGCCGCGCGGCAGCGTCAGCAACGGCTTCGGGCCACCGCGCCCGAGTACGGGCAAGAGCCGCGACATCAACAGAACTCACGCGCGCACCCCCGCGTGCAATTCAGCCACTCCGGCGTTTGAGGAGCGGGGTCCGGGGCGGAGCCCCGTGCACGACGCCCCCGTGCAACGGCAAACCTCAAGAGACGCCCCCCGATTCCACCGCCGAGGCGACCTCGCCAGGAAACGGCATGGCGGACGAGCACTCCAGCCGCGAAGCGACAATCGCCCCCGCCGCGTTGGCGTACCGCATGATCCGTTCCAGCTCCCACCCCGCGAGCAGCCCGTGGCACAGCGCCCCGCCGAACGCGTCGCCGGCGCCGAGGCCGTTGAGGACCTTCACCGGCAGCGGCGGCACCCGCGCCGTCTCCCCCGCGCGGTTCATCGCGAGGACTCCGGCGGGTCCCTGTTTGACGACGGCCAGTTCGACGCCCGCGTCGAGCAACGCCCGCGCCGCCGCGCGCGGTTCGCGCTCCCCCGTGGCGATCTCGACCTCGTCGAGGTTGCCGACGGCGACGGTGGCGTGCGCGAGGGCCGCGGCGTAGTGGGGCCGCGCCTCCTCGGGGTCGGCCCAGAACATCGGCCGCCAGTCCAGGTCGAACACGGTCGACGCCGACCCAGGACCCGAGCCCGGCCGGTGGGCGAGCGCCGCGAGCGTCGCCGAGCGGCTCGGCTCCGCGCACAGCCCCGTCCCCGTCATCCAGAGGATCCGCGCCGCCGCGATCGCGTCGAGGTCCAGCTCCTCCTCGTACATCTCCAGGTCGGGCGCCTTCGGCAGCCGGTAGAAGTACAGCGGGAAGTCGTCCGGCGGGAAGATCTCGCAGAAGGTGACCGGCGTCGGCAGCCCCGGGACCGGGCTCACCCACCGGTCGTCGACGCCGAACTCCCGCAGCGCGCCGTGCAGATAGGCCCCGAAGGGGTCGTCGCCGGTGCGCGTGACGACGGCGACGCGCCGCCCGAGGCGGGCCGCTGCGACCGCGACGTTGCTCGCGGAGCCGCCGAGGAACTTCCCGAACGCGGTCACCTCGGCGAGCGGCACGCCCGCCTGGAGGGGGTACAGGTCCACCCCGATCCGGCCCATCGTGATGACGTCGAACGGATCGGACACCCTGCACGCCCCTTCATCGCCTCGTGTGCCCCCAGGTCTAATCCCGCCCCGGGAACCCTGTCAACATTTTGTCCTTACATTCGGACCACTGCTTGACACTCTTCCGAGGCGGCCTGGACTCTGGCTGACATGACGACGCTGTCTCGCATCCGGATCGGTTCGGCGCCCGACTCCTGGGGCGTGTGGTTTCCCGAGGACCCGCGGCAGGTGCCCTGGCGCCGCTTCCTCGACGAGGTCGCCGCGAGCGGATACGAGTGGATCGAGCTCGGCCCGTACGGCTATCTGCCCACCGACCCGGCCGAACTGACCGAGGAGACCGCACGCCGCGGCCTCAAGGTGTCCGCGGGCACCGTCTTCACGGGCCTGCACCACGGCCCCGCCGTCTGGGAGAAGACCTGGGCACACGTGGCGGACAACGCGGCGCTCGCGCAGGCCATGGGGGCGGAGCACCTCGTCGTCATCCCCTCCTTCTGGCGCGACGACAAGACCGGCGAGGTCCTGGAGGACCGCGTCCTCACGCCCGCACAATGGCGCGAACTGACCACCCAGACCGAGCGCCTGGCCCACGAGGTCCGCGAGCGGTACGGGCTGCGCGTGGTGGTCCACCCGCACGCGGACACCCACATCGACGGCGAGGAGAACGTCGCCCGCTTCCTCGACGCCACCGACCCCGGCCTGGTCTCGCTCTGCCTGGACACCGGCCACTACGCCTACTGCGGCGGCGACAACCTCAAGCTCATCGAGACGTACGGCGAACGCATCGGCTATCTGCACCTCAAGCAGGTCGACCCGGAGATCCTCGCCGAGGTGCGGGCCCACGAGGTGCCGTTCGGGCCCGCGGTGGCGCGCGGCGTGATGTGCGAGCCGCCCGCCGGGGTGCCGCCCCTGGAGCCGGTCCTCGCCGCGGCCCAGCGGCTGGGCGTGGAGCTCTTCGCCATCGTGGAGCAGGACATGTATCCGTGCGCGCCGGACGAGCCGCTGCCGATCGCCCGCCGCACCCGCTCCTACCTGCGGTCGTGCGGCGCCCAGTAGTAGCCACGCCGGGGTGACGTGCCCCGCGGATGCGTCGCTTACGTCACAAAAACCCACGTCCTGTCACACATGTCTCGCGTACGCGGGTCTTGCGTCACAGGCGGTCGACAGCCGCTCTCGCGTGGTCACTCAGCGTCGTTCACCGGGCACAGGCTGAGTGATCGCCGCGCGTCGCACCCAGCTCCCCCGTCGGCTTCTCCGGCCGCCCTGGGTGCGCGCAGGGAGGTGCCACCGATGACCGACCGCAGGCTCTGGTCGTACAAGGAGATCGCCGCGCACATCCGGGTGCAGCCCGACACCGTGCGCTCCTACCGCAAGCACGGTCTGCTTCCCGCCCCCGACCACGTGGAGGGCGGCAAGCCCTACTGGTACGCGGACACCGTCCGCGCCTGGGTCGCGGCCCGGCCGGGGAACCGGGGACGCAGAGGGTGAGGCGGGGGGGCGGGGCGGCGCTCCCACCTCGCCCCACCTCGTTGAGACGTACCCCCCAGGGGTATAGTGTCCACGTGTGGCAGGAGGTTGCCGGGACTCCGGGGCCCCCTCCTGCACGCTACGCCGCATCCGTACCCACACCCCTCCCCGAGGAGAACGACATGAGCGCCCAGACCGAGCTCCCGCAGGCCGCCTCCGAGTCGGCCGGCTCCTGCTGCTCCCCCAGCGGCTCCTGCCACTCCGGCGCCGAGGCGCCGCAGGGCGCCGTCACCACCGTGTACGAGGTGACGGGGATGACCTGTGGGCACTGCGAGGGCGCGGTCACCGCGGAGATCTCGGAGATCGCGGGGGTCAGTTCCGTCAAGGCCGTGGCGTCCACGGGCCAGGTGACCGTGGTCTCCGAGGCCCCGCTGGACGAGGCGGCCGTGCGCGAGGCCGTCGACGAGGCGGGCTACGAGCTCGTCGGCGTCAAGGCCTGACGCACCCGCGGGCCGCGCCGTACGACCGGCGGCCCGCCGGGCACCCCGGGCCCTGTGGCGCCGCCGGCCGGCGCCACAGGGCCCGGAGCCGTCCCACCACACGGAAACACGCCGGAAGCAGCGGCACGAAAGCAGTACGGAAGAGCCATGACGGAAGCCCCAAGCGCCACGACCGACGCCGAGGTCACCGCGGTCGAACTCGCCGTCGGCGGAATGACCTGCGCCTCCTGCTCCTCGCGCATCGAGAAGAAGCTGAACCGCATGGAGGGCGTGACCGCCACCGTCAACCTCGCCACCGAGAAGGCCAGGGTCGAGTACGCCGAGGGGGTCGACGTCGGCCGGCTCATCGCCCTGGTCGAGAAGCTGGGGTACACGGCACAGGAGATCGTCCCGCCCCCGCCGGAGCCCGCGGAGGGCGGCGCCCCGGCGGCCCCCACCACCGCCGACATCACCGAACCCGACGTGCTGCGGCAGCGCCTGACCGTCTCCGCGCTGCTCGCCCTGCCGGTCGTGCTGCTCGCGATGGTCCCCGCCCTGCAGTTCGACAACTGGCAGTGGCTCTCGCTGACGCTCGCCGCGCCCGTCGTCGTCTGGGGCGGACTCCCCTTCCACCGGGCGGCGTTCACCAATCTGCGGCACGCGGCCGCGACCATGGACACCCTCGTCTCCGTCGGCACGCTCGCCGCCTTCGGCTGGTCCCTGTGGGCGCTGTTCGTCGGCGACGCCGGGATGCCGGGGATGCGGCACGGCTTCGACCTCACGGCAGGACCCGGCGAGGGCGCCTCCACCATCTACCTCGAAGTCGCCGCGGGCGTCGTCACGTTCATCCTGCTCGGCCGCTGGCTGGAGGCCCGCTCCAAGCGGAAGGCCGGGTCGGCGCTGCGCGCCCTGCTGGAGCTGGGCGCCAAGGACGTGGCGGTGCTGCGGGACGGCGCCGAGGAGCGGGTGCCGGTCGGGCGGCTCGCCGTCGGGGACCTGTTCGTCGTACGGCCCGGTGAGACCGTCGCCACCGACGGCACCGTCGTCGAGGGCGCGTCCGCCGTGGACGCCTCGATGCTGACCGGCGAGTCCGTGCCGGTCGACGTCGGCGCCGGCGCCGCGGTGACCGGCGGCACCGTGAACGTCGCCGGGCGGCTGGTGGTCCGGGCGACGCGCGTCGGCTCGGACACCTCGCTGGCCCGGATGGCACGCCTTGTGGAGGACGCGCAGACCGGCAAGGCCCAGGTGCAGCGGCTCGCCGACCGGATCGCCGGCGTCTTCGTGCCGGTGGTGCTGCTCATCGCGATCGGCACGCTCGGCGGCTGGCTCGGCGCCACCGGCGACGCCACCGCCGCGTTCACCGCGGCCGTCGCCGTGCTGATCATCGCCTGCCCCTGCGCGCTCGGCCTCGCGACGCCGACGGCCCTCATGGTCGGCACCGGCCGCGGCGCCCAGCTCGGCATCCTCATCAAGGGCCCGGAGGTCCTGGAGTCCACCCGCCGCGTCGACACGATCGTCCTGGACAAGACGGGCACCGTGACGACGGGACGCATGGAGCTGACGGACGTGCACGCCGTCGAGGGCACCGACGAGGAGCTGCTGCTGCGGCTCGCGGGCGGCCTGGAGCACGCCTCCGAGCACCCCGTCGCCCGCGCCGTCGCGGCGGGCGCCGCGGACCGGCTGGGGGTCGCGGTGGGCGAGCTGGGGACGCCGCAGGGGTTCGAGAACGTCGCCGGGTCCGGGGTGCGCGGCACGGTGGAAGGGCACGCGGTGCTCGCCGGCCGCGAGCGGCTCCTCGCGGAGGCGGGCGTGGCCGGTCTGGAGGCCCTCGCCGAGCTGCGGGACGCGGCGCAGGCCGCGGGCCGCACCGCCGTCCTGGTCGCCTGGGACGGCGCCGCACGCGGCGTCCTGGGGGTCGCGGACGCCCTGAAGGAGACCAGCCCCGAAGCGGTACGGGAACTGCGCGGGCTCGGCCTGACGCCGGTGCTGCTCACCGGCGACAACCGGGCCGTCGCCGCGCCGGTCGCCGAGGCGGTGGGCATCGCGCCGGACGCCGTGTTCGCGGAGGTCCTGCCCGAGGAGAAGGTCGACGTCGTACGGCGGCTGCAGGGCGAGGGCAAGGTCGTGGCGATGGTCGGGGACGGCGTGAACGACGCCGCCGCGCTCGCCACCGCCGACCTCGGCCTGGCGATGGGCACCGGCACGGACGCGGCGATCGAGGCGAGCGACCTGACACTGGTGCGCGGGGACTTGCGGGTCGCGGCCGACGCCATCAGGCTCTCCCGGAAGACCCTCGCCACCATCAAGGGCAACCTCTTCTGGGCCTTCGGCTACAACGTCGCCGCGCTGCCGCTCGCCGCGGCCGGTCTGCTGAACCCGATGATCGCCGGCGCCGCGATGGCGTTCTCCTCGGTCTTCGTGGTGACCAACAGCCTCCGCCTGAGGGCGTTTACATAACCCCTTCACAGGGCCGTTTCAGCATCCTCACCGTGGTCACAGAATCCCCATACGGGGGCTCTTGCGCCTGTTTGCGACATATGCAAGAGACGCAGATCACAGTGATTGGCACGTAACCATTGAGGCGGGTCGCGAGTCTAATGGGGCGATGCAGGAAGATGTCTTGGGGGACGTCTTCCGACATCGAGGGACATCTTGGGGGATGTTCCTTGGAAATTGCGTTGCCGGGGCACGTGCACCGGGGAGCTTTGAGCGGCCCTCCCGTACGTACGCGTCCCGGCAGACCGCAGGGCATCCACAGACGCCCGGCCGGATCCCGTGGGGGGAATCCGCACCGGGAAAAAGGGAAGCGCCCCGACCGTCGACCCGTGGGGGGATCGGCGGCGGGGCGCTTTCCGCTTTGTGCGCGGGGGCCCGGGAGGGTCAGCGGCCCTCGACCGGGACGAAGTCCCGGAGAACCTCGCCCGTGTAGATCTGGCGCGGGCGGCCGATGCGCGAACCCGGCTCCTTGATCATCTCGTGCCACTGGGCGATCCAGCCGGGCAGCCGGCCGAGCGCGAAGAGCACGGTGAACATCTCGGTCGGGAAGCCCATGGCCCGGTAGATGAGACCGGTGTAGAAGTCCACGTTGGGGTAGAGCTTGCGCTCGACGAAGTAGTCGTCGGCCAGCGCGTGCTCCTCCAGCTTCAGCGCGATGTCGAGCAGCTCGTCGGACTTGCCGAGCGCCGAGAGGACGTCGTGCGCCGCCGCCTTGATGATCTTCGCCCGGGGGTCGAAGTTCTTGTAGACGCGGTGCCCGAAGCCCATGAGCTTCACGCCGTCTTCCTTGTTCTTCACCTTGCGGATGAAGGTGTCGACGTCGCCGCCGGAGGCCTGGATGCCTTCCAGCATCTCCAGGACCGACTGGTTGGCGCCGCCGTGCAGCGGGCCCCACAGGGCCGAGATGCCGGCCGAGATCGAGGCGAACATGTTCGCCTGCGAGGAGCCGACCAGACGCACGGTGGAGGTCGAACAGTTCTGCTCGTGGTCCGCGTGCAGGATCAGGAGCTTGTCGAGCGCGGAGACCACGACCGGGTCCAGCTCGTACTCGGCGGCGGGCACCGAGAAGGTCATGCGCAGGAAGTTCTCGACGTAGCCGAGGTCGTTGCGCGGGTAGACGACCGGGTGGCCCTGCGACTTCTTGTACGCGTACGCCGCGATCGTCGGAAGCTTGGCGAGAAGACGGATCGTCGAGAGGTGACGCTGCTTCTCGTCGAAGGGGTTGTGGCTGTCCTGGTAGAACGTCGACAGCGCGCTGACGACCGACGACAGCATCGCCATCGGGTGGGCGTCGCGCGGGAAGCCGTCGTAGAACCGCTTGACGTCCTCGTGCAGCAGGGTGTGCTGCGTGATCTCGTTCTTGAACGTGGCCAGCTCGTCGACCTTCGGCAGCTCGCCGTTGATCAGGAGGTACGCCACCTCGGTGAAGGTGGAGCGCTCGGCCAGCTGCTCGATCGGGTAGCCGCGGTACCGGAGGATGCCCTGCTCACCGTCGAGATAGGTGATGGCGGATTTATAGGCGGCGGTGTTGCCGTAGCCGCTGTCCAGGGTCACCAGACCGGTCTGGGCGCGGAGCTTCCCGATGTCGAAGCCCTTGTCGCCCACGGTCGACTCGATCACCGGGTAGGTGTACTCGTCGTCGCCGTACCGCAGTACTACACCGTTGTTAGCGTTCTCGCTCACGTCATCCCTCACCGACGTTGTGCCTCTTCTTCGAGGTGCCCTGACTGTCTCTACCATCCCCCATTTGGCCCTGGAGAGTGCACTCGGGGTCGACCATTGGGCCTATTGGCGGCACTCAGTGCCGCCAACCTGCTCATCCTGCCCCCTTCGCCCCGGTTCCGGAAGTGCTGTGTGACGTTTCCGACTCGTTTGATCGATCAAACTTTCCCGGGCCCGCTCCGCGGTGTCCGGAAAGCCGGAAATCCAGGGCCGTACAGCGCCTGCCCGCCGAGACCGTGCGCACCGCCTGACCCAGAGCCTTGCGCGAACCGACCAGAACGACCAGCCTCTTGGCGCGTGTCACCGCCGTATAGAGCAGATTCCGCTGCAGCATCATCCATGCCCCGGTGGTGACCGGAATCACCACGGCGGGGTATTCACTGCCCTGGGAGCGGTGGATGGTCACCGCGTAGGCGTGCGCCAGCTCGTCCAGTTCGTCGAAGTCGTAGGGGACTTCCTCGTCCTCGTCGGTGCGCACGGTGAGCCGCTGCTCGTCGGCGTCGAGGGCGGTGACAACGCCCACCGTGCCGTTGAAGACGCCGTTCTGCCCCTTCTCGTAGTTGTTGCGGATCTGGGTGACCTTGTCGCCGACGCGGAACACCCGGCCGCCGAACCGCTTCTCCGGCAGGTCGGGCCGGGCGGGGGTGATGGCCTGCTGGAGGAGGCCGTTGAGATGGCCGGCGCCGGCCGGGCCGCGGTGCATGGGGGCGAGGACCTGGACGTCACGGCGCGGGTCGAGGCCGAACTTCTGCGGGATGCGGCGCGCGGCGACGTCCACCGTGACGCGTCCCGCGTCCTCGGTCTCGTCCTCGACGAAGAGGAAGAAGTCCTTCATGCCCTGGGTGATGGGCGGGACACCGGAGTTGATGCGGTGGGCGTTGGTGACGACGCCGGACTCCTGGGCCTGCCGGAAGATGCGGGTGAGCCGGACGGCGGGGACCGGGCTTCCGGCGCTGAGCAGATCCCGCAGCACCTCGCCGGCGCCGACGCTGGGCAGCTGGTCCACGTCGCCCACGAAGAGCAGATGGGCGCCGGGCGGCACGGCCTTCACCAGCTTGTTGGCGAGCAGCAGGTCGAGCATCGAGGCCTCGTCGACGACGACCAGGTCGGCGTCGAGCGGCCGCTCCCTGTCGTACGCCGCGTCTCCGCCGGGCCGCAGTTCGAGCAGGCGGTGCACGGTGGAGGCGTCGGCTCCGGTGAGCTCGGCGAGGCGCTTGGCGGCGCGTCCGGTGGGGGCGGCGAGGACGACCTTGGCCTTCTTGGCGCGGGCCAGCTCGACGACGGAGCGGACCGTGAAGGACTTGCCGCAGCCCGGTCCGCCGGTCAGGACGGCGACCTTCTGGGTCAGCGCGAGCCGCACCGCCTCCTCCTGCTCGGGAGCGAGCGCGGCGCCGGTGCGCCCGGAGAGCCAGCTGAGCGCCCTGTCCCAGGCGACGTCCCGGAAGGCGGGCATGCGGTCCTCGTCCGTCCTGAGCAGCCGCAACAGCTGCCCCGCCAGGGACAGTTCGGCTCGGTGGAAGGGGACGAGGTAGACGGCGGCGATGTCGTCGCCGCCGTCCGGGTCGGGGAGCGTCTCGCGGACGACGCCCTCCTCCTCGCCGGCGAGTTCGGCCAGGCAGTCGATGACGAGGCCGGTGTCGACCTGGAGCAGCTTCACCGCGTCGGCGATGAGGCGCTCCTCGGGGAGGTAGCAGTTGCCCTGGTCGGTGGATTGCGAAAGGGCGTACTGCAGACCGGCCTTGACGCGCTCGGGGCTGTCGTGCGGAATGCCGACGGACTGGGCGATGCGGTCGGCGGTGAGGAAGCCGATGCCCCAGACGTCGGCCGCCAGGCGGTACGGCTCGTTCTTCACCACGGAGATCGAGGCGTCGGCGTACTTCTTGTAGATGCGCACGGCGATGGAGGTGGAGACGCCGACGCCCTGGAGGAAGACCATGACCTCCTTGATGGCCTTCTGCTCCTCCCAGGCGGCGGCGATCATCTTGGTCCGCTTGGGGCCGAGTCCGGGCACTTCGACCAGCCGCTTCGGCTCGGTCTCGATGATGTCGAGGGTGTCCACGCCGAAGTGGGTGGTGATCCGGTCGGCCATCACCGGGCCGATGCCCTTGATGAGGCCGGAGCCGAGATAGCGGCGGATGCCCTGGATGGTGGCGGGCAGCACCGTCGTGTAGTTCTCCACGGTGAACTGCTTGCCGTACTGCGGGTGGGAGCCCCAGCGGCCCTGCATCCGCAGGCTCTCGCCGGCCTGCGCGCCGAGCAGGGCGCCGACCACGGTCAGCAGGTCGCCGCCGCGGCCGGTGTCGACGCGCGCGACGGTGTATCCCGTCTCCTCGTTGGCGTACGTGATGCGCTCGAGGACCCCCTCGAGCACCGCCGTCGCCGCAGCTGGACTCGCCATGATCCGACGCTACCGTCCGGCACCGACAGCGTGGTGAGCCTGTGGAAAACTCCACGCGGCCCGAAACCCGCGGCAGCAACCTTCGAAGGGGCCCGGTCCGCGGACCGGGCCCCTTCGGGTTTCCCCTCCCCTGTCAGAACTCGCGATCCCCCCGGATCCCCCGGATCCCCCCAGATCCTGGTTCCCCCCTCATGGGTTCTGACGCCAAGTACGACACGCGTGGTGCCCGAAGGGTTGCACGGCGTTGCCATGAATTTTTTCGGCGGCTTGGAGATGCTGGCAAAGCGGGGCAGACGTAGCGTTTGTCGCATGAGCGATGAACCTCGGTCCTTCGAGCAGGACGTGCTGCACGAGCTCGGCGACGACAAGCTGCAGGAGATCGCCGGTGTGCTCGGAACGGATCAGTCCGGCGCCCAGGACGTCGTGGGCACCACGGTGTCCGCGCTCTCCGGGAATCTGCAGGAGAAGGCGGACACGTCGGACCCCGCGGAGGCGGAGGAGGTGCGCCAGGCCGTCACCGAGGTTGGCGAGGCGCCCGCGCCCGAGGAGGCGCCCCTCCAAGGAGTGGCGGCCTTCGGCGGGTTGGGCGGTCTGGCGGCCGGCGGGATGATGTCCGGCGTCCTCGCGAAGATGAGCAAGCCGGTGGCCAACGCGGTCGCCAAGAAGACCGGCATCCCCGCGCCGCAGGTCACCCGCGTCATCGAGATGCTCATCCCCGTCGTCCTCGCGGTGCTCTCCAAGCGCGCCGCGCGCACGAAGGGGCCCGGCGGTGCGGGACCCACGGCGTCCGGCCCCTCCGCGGGCGGCGGCATCGGCGACCTGCTGGGACAGATCCTGGGCGGCCGCAAGTAAGGACCGGGCGTACGGGTTCGCTGGGGACGGCACCTCAGACGTACGGGCCCACCGCGCCCCGCCCCTCAGGCGTGCGCCCGAAAGCGTTCCGCCGTCTCCCTGAGCGCCGCGCTCCCCTCGCGCGCCCACAGGGCCTCGTTGAAGATCTCCACCTCGATCCGGCCGCGGTACCCGGCGGCGTCCACCAGGGCACGCCACGCCCTGAAGTCGATGCTGCCGTCGCCCAGTTGCCCCCGCCCGAGCAGGACGCCCGCGGGCAGCGGCGTGATCCAGTCCGCCACCTGGAAGGCGTGCAGCCGGCCGCCCCTGCCCGCCCGCGCGATCTCCTCGGGCGCCCGGTCGTCCCACCAGACGTGGTACGTGTCCACGACTACGCCGACCTGCCGCGCGGGGAAGCGTTCCGCGAGGTCGAGGGCCTGGCCGAGGGTGGAGACCACGCAGCGGTCCGCGGCGAACATCGGGTGCAGCGGCTCGATGGCGAGCCGTACGCCCCGCTCCTCGGCGTAGGGGCCGAGGACGGCGAGCGCGTCCGCCACCCGCTCGCGCGCGCCCGCCAGGTCCTTGCTGCCGTGCGGCAGGCCGCCGGAGACGAGGACCAGGGTGTCGGTGCCGAGGGCGGCCGCCTCGTCGACCGCCGCGCGGTTGTCGTCGAGGGCACGCGCGCGTGCCGCCCCGTCGGGGTCGGTGAGGAAGCCGCCCCGGCAGAGGCTGGTCACCGTGAGGCCGGCGTCCCGCATCAGCCGGGCGGCGCGCTCCACCCCGTACTCCTGGACCGGTGCGCGCCACAGGCCGACCGCGTCGATGCCCTCCTTGGCGCAGCCGTCGGCGAGTTCGGGGAGGGACCACTGCTTGACGGTCTCCTGGTTGATGCTGAGCCGGGACAGCGACAGGGGCGGCTGGGGGCTCGGCGGGGCGCTGGGGGCGACGCTCATTGCGGGACTCCGTGGACGGTGAGCAGGGCGCGCATGCGGGTGGCCGCGAGGGCGGGGTCGGGGAACAGGCCGAGTCCGTCGGCCAGTTCGTAGGCGCGGGCCAGGTGCGGCAGTGTGCGGGCCGACTGCAGGCCGCCGACCATGGTGAAGTGCGTCTGGTGCCCGGCCAGCCAGGCGAGCAGCACGACGCCGGTCTTGTAGTAGCGGGTGGGGGCCCGGAAGAGGTGGCGGGACAGCTCGACGGTGGGGTCGAGGAGGGCGCGGAAGCCCTGGGGGTCCCCGGCGTCCAGGGACCGGACGGCCTCGGCGGCGAGCGGGCCGAGCGGGTCGAAGATGCCGAGCAGGGCGTGGCTGAAGCCGTGGTCGTCCCCGGCGATCAGCTCGGGGTAGTGGAAGTCGTCGCCGGTGTAGCAGCGCACGCCTTCGGGGAGGCGGCGGCGCAGGGCGATCTCGCGGTCGGCGTCCAGGAGCGAGACCTTGATGCCGTCGACCTTGTCCGGGTGGGCGGCGATGACCTGCAGGAAGGTCTCGGTGGCCGCGTCCAGGTCGGACGAGCCCCAGTAGCCCTCCAGGGCGGGGTCGAACATCGGGCCGAGCCAGTGCAGGATCACCGGTTCGCAGGCCTGGCGCAGGAGGTGGCCGTACGTCTCCAGGTAGTCGTCCGGCGACGTCGCTGCGGCGGCCAGCGCCCGTGAGGCCATCAGGATCGCGCGGGCGCCGACCGACTCGACGAGGGCGAGCTGCTCCTCGTACGCGCCGCGGACCTCCGCGAGCCGTGCGGGCGGGGCCAGTTGGTCGGTGCCCACGCCGCAGGCGATCCGGCCGCCGACCGCCTTGGCCTCGGCGGCCGATCTGCGGATCAGCTCGGCGGCGCCCGCCCAGTCCAGGCCCATGCCGCGCTGGGCGGTGTCCATGGCCTCGGCGACGCCCAGGCCGTGCGACCAGAGGTGGCGGCGGAAGGCGAGCGTGGCGTCCCAGTCGACGGCGGCGGGGCCGTCCGGGGTGACGTCCGCGCGGGCGTCGGCGACCACGTGGGCGGCGGAGAAGACGGTGCGGGAGGCGAGCGGCGGGCCGCCCGGCGTCGTCCGCAGCGGTTCACTGCGGGGGGTGTACGCGCGCGTGCCGCCGTCCGCGGCGGGGAGCAGGAGGGTGGCGCCGGCGGTCCTCACAGGGCGATCTCCGGGACCTCGATGCGGCGGCCCTGCGCGGAGGACTTGAGGCCCAGTTCGGCGAGTTGCACGCCGCGGGCGCCGGCGAGGAGGTCCCAGTGGTAGGGCGCGTCGGCGTACACGTGCTTGAGGAAGAGCTCCCACTGGGCCTTGAAGCCGTTGTCGAACCCCTCGGGACCCTGGTTGTCGGGGACCTCCTGCCACTGGTCGCGGAAGGACTCGGTGGCGGGCAGGTCGGGGTTCCAGACCGGCTTCGGGGTCGTACCGCGGTGCTGTACGCGGCAGGTGCGCAGGCCCGCGACCGCCGAGCCCTCGACGCCGTCGACCTGGAACTCGACGAGTTCGTCGCGGTGGACGCGGACCGTCCAGGAGGAGTTGATCTGCGCGATCGTGCCGCCGTCGAGTTCGAAGATGCCGTACGCGGCGTCGTCGGCGGTGGCCTCGTAGGGCTGGTCGTGCTCGTCCCAGCGCCGCGGGATGTGGGTCGCGGTGAGCGCCTGGACGCTGCGCACCCGGCCGAACAGCTCGTGCAGGACGTACTCCCAGTGCGGGAACATGTCGACGACGATCCCGCCGCCGTCCTGCGCGCGGTAGTTCCAGGACGGGCGCTGGGCGGGCTGGGTGTCGCCCTCGAAGACCCAGTAGCCGAACTCGCCGCGCACGGAGAGGATCCGGCCGAAGAAGCCGCTGTCGACGAGCCGCTTCAGCTTGAGCAGGCCCGGCAGAAAGAGCTTGTCCTGGACGACGCCGTGCTTGACGCCCGCCTCCTCGGCGAGCCGGGCGAGCCCGAGGGCGGCGTCGAGGCCGGTGGCGGTCGGCTTCTCGGTGTAGACGTGCTTGCCCGCGGCGATGGCCCGCTTCAGGGCGTCCTCGCGGGCCGAGGTGACCTGGGCGTCGAAGTAGATGTCGACGGCCGGGTCGGCGAGGACGGCGTCGAGGTCGGTCGAGACGTGCTCCAGGCCGTACCGCGCGGCGAGGGCGCGCAGCGCGGGCTCCCTGCGGCCGACCAGGACGGGCTCGGGCCACAGCACGGTGCCGTCGCCCAGGTCGAGGCCGCCCTGTTCGCGGAGGGCGAGGATCGAGCGGACCAGGTGCTGGCGGTGGCCCATGCGCCCGGTGACGCCGTTCATGGCGATGCGCACCGTCTTGCGTGTCACGAAAGTCCCTCCGTAGGGGCGGGCAAGCGAAGCGGCGCTCGTAGCAAGCGCTTTCTATACGGATGCAAGCTAGCCTGCCCGACAAGGTTCGGACAAGGGTCCCGGTCGAGAGCGGTGACCGGGCGCCGACATATGGGTGACCGGGCCGTGTGTCCGGTGACCGGAGGAGTACGAGATGACCGTGACCCTGGCGGATGTGGCGGCCCGAGCGCAGGTCTCCCCCGCCACCGTCTCGCGGGTGCTAAACGGGAACTACCCCGTGGCCGCCGCCACGCGCGAGCGCGTCCTGCGTGCCGTGGACGACCTGGACTACGTCCTGAACGGTCCCGCGAGCTCGCTGGCCGCGGCCACGTCCGACCTGGTCGGCATCCTCGTCAACGACATCGCCGACCCGTTCTTCGGGATCATGGCGGGGGCGGTGCAGTCCGAGATCGGCGGGCCGGGGGGACGGGCCGGCGGGGAGCGCATGGCCGTCGTCTGCAACACGGGTGGCTCCCCGGAGCGCGAACTCACCTACCTCACGCTCCTGCAGCGCCAACGCGCCGCCGCGGTCGTCCTCACCGGAGGTGCCGTCGAGGACCCGGACCACGCGGCCGCCCTCGCCGGCAAGCTGCGGCGCCTCGCGGAGGCGGGCGCCCGGGTGGTGCTCTGCGGCCGGCCGCCCGCGCCGGACACCGAGGCGGTGGCGCTCACCTTCGACAACCGGGGCGGGGGCCAGCAGTTGACGGAACACCTGCTGAGCCTCGGGCACCGGCGGATCGGCTACATCGCGGGTCCCGAGGAGCGCACGACGACCCGGCACCGCCTGGAGGGCCACCGCGCCGCGCTCGCCGCGCGCGGCATCGCGGACGACCCCGCCCTGACGGTCCACGGCCCCTACGACCGCCGCTCCGGATACGACGCGACGGCCGAACTCCTGCGCCGCGCGCCCGACCTGACGGCCGTCGTGGCCGCCAACGACACGGTGGCCCTGGGCGCGTGCGCGGCCCTGCGCGACAAGGGCCTGCGCATCCCCGACGACGTGTCGGTGACGGGCTTCGACGACCTGCCCTTCAGCATCGACGCGGTCCCCGCCCTCACGACGGTCCGCCTCCCCCTCCACGAGGCGGGCGCCCGGGCGGGCCGCATCGCGACGGCGAAGGAGAACCCGCCGCCGGGCGGAGTGGCCACGGTGCACGGGGAGTTGATGGTGCGGGGGTCCACGGCGGGGCCGAGGTAGGAGCGCGCCGTTGCGTGGGCGGCCCCTTGGGCGCGGGCGCGGCTTGGGGCGGGTGCCCCGGGGGCGGGGGCGAGGGCGTGGCCTGGGAGGGGTGGTGCCGGGGGCGTGTGCCGGATCCGGCTGGCGGCGTTGGCTGGGCGGTCGCCTCGCGGGGCGGAGTCTCGGGCGAGTCCGGCCCGGAGTGGGTGCGCGCCCGGGGCGGGGCTCAGCCCCCAAGCCCCCACCCCTCAGCGTCCACCCCCCACGCGTCCGCCCCCGGCGAGCAGGTCGCCCAGTACCCCCACCCCCTCCGCTATCTCCGCCGTCCCGGACGCCGCGTAGCCGAGTACCAGCCCCGGGGCGTGCGGGAGTTGGGTGTGCCAGGACAAGGGGTGGGTTTTCACTCCGTGGTGGAGGGCGGCCGTCGCCAGGGCCGTGTCGTCGCTCTCGTACGCGTACGGGTCCCAGGTGATCGTCAGGTGCAGGCCCGCCGCCGCGCCGTGCACCACCGCCCCGGGCAGCCGTCTCCCGATCGCCTCGATCATCGCGTCCCTGCGCCTGCGGTGCTGTCTGCGGACGAGGCGCAGGTGGCGTTCGAGGTCACCGGAGTCCATGAGGTGGGCGAGGGCGAGTTGGGGCAGGGCCGCGGTGCCGAGGTCGACGAGGCGTTTGGCGTCCACCAGCGCGTCCCGGTACGCCGGGGGCGCCAGCAGCCAGCCCAGGCGCAACGCGGGCGCCAGGAGTTTCGAGACGCTGCCCGCGTAACAGACCTGGTCCGGGAGCAGCGCGCGCAGGGCGGGGACCGCGGGACGGTCGTAACGGTGTTCGGCGTCGTAGTCGTCCTCGATGACGAGGCCCCCGTCGCGGGCCCACTCCATCAGCTCGCGGCGCCGTTCGCCGCCGAGGACGACGCCGGTGGGGAACTGGTGGGCGGGCGTCAGCAGCACGGCCGGCGCCCCGCTCGCCCGCAGGGCGTCCACGCGGATTCCCTGCGCGTCGACCGGGACGGGCGGCGTTGCGAGCGGCCGCAGATGCTGTCGTACGCCGAGCGACCCCGGCTCCTCGACCGCCACCCGCGTGATGCCCTCCGCGCGCAGCACGTCGACGAGCAGCCGCAGCGCCTGGGCCGTGCCGTTCACGATCAGCACGTCGTCGGGGTCGCAGCGGACGCCCCGGCTCCGGGAGAGCCAGCGCGCGACGGCGCCGCGCAGGGCAGGCGTGCCGCGCGGATCCCCGTACCCGAAGTCCGTCGGCGTGAGCCCCGCGAGCACGGACCGCTCGGCGCGCAGCCAGGCCGCGCGCGGGAAGGCGGAGAGGTCGGGCAGCCCCGGCGAGAGGTCGATCCGGGCGGGCACGGCCCGTACGGCGTCGAACACCCCGAGGTCCTCGGGCGGTGACGTGAAGAGGGCGCGGAGCTCCGGACCCTCGCCATCAGCCGTCGCCCGTACGGGAGTTGAGCCGCGCCGCACCTCCCTCGCCGCCGCGGCCCGCGGTACCGCCACCACCACCGTCCCCGCCCGCCCGCGCCCCGCGACGTGCCCGTCCTCGGTGAGGCGGCGGTAGGCCTCGGTGACGACGCCCCGCGAGACGCGGAGGTCACCGGCGAGGGTGCGGGTGGCGGGGAGACGGCTGCCCGCGGGGAGGCGGCCGTCGGCGATGGCGGCCCTGATCCGCCGGGTCAGCCAGTCGCTGAGCCCGCCGCGCGGGGCGTCCGCGGTGTTGAGCTGCAGCCAGTCGGAGGTGGCGGCGGTTGGGGGCGCGGGCGCCGGTATGGACCGGTCGGCGGGAGATCCAATGGACCTGTTCATGGAGCCATTGTGGCGGGAGGGTCGGGGCATGGAATTCTTCCTCACCTCCCTGGTGGTCTGCGTGACGCCCGGCACCGGCGTCCTGTTCACGATCGCGGCCGGCCTCGCGCGCGGCACCCGGGCCGCGATGATCGCGGCCGTCGGCTGCACGCTGGGCGTCGTCCCGCACATGGTGGCGGCGATCACCGGTCTCGCGGCGCTCCTGAACGCCAGCGCGGTGGCCTTCCAGACGCTCAAGTACCTGGGCGTGGCCTACCTCCTGTACATGGCGTGGAGCACGCTGCGCGACAAGAGCGAGCTGACCGCCGACCGGGAGAGCGAGCCGCGTTCGGCGGGCCGCACGATCCTGACCGGCGTACTCATCAACATCCTCAACCCGAAGCTGACGCTCTTCTTCCTCGCGTTCCTGCCGCAGTTCGTGCGCACCGACGAGCCGTACGCCGTCCTCCGGATGACGGAACTCAGCGCGTACTTCATGCTGATCACGTTCGTGGTCTTCGTGGCGTACGGGCGGTTCGCGGCGGCGATGCGCGACCACGTCATCTCGCGGCCCCGGGTGGTCGGTTGGATGCGGCGCACCTTCGCGGTGGCGTTCGCGGCGCTGGGGGCACGGCTGGCGTTCCTCTAAGAGTCGCCCGGGGCGGCGGTGTTGACCGCGTCCGCGTGCCGCCTACTGTCGGGTCCATGAAATTCGCCTTCTCCACGCTCGGCGTGCCCGGCCTGCCCGTCCCCGACGTACTGGCGCTCGCCACCGCCCACGGCTACCACGGCGTCGAACTCCGCGCGCACCCCGAGGAGCCGGTGCACCCCGGCCTCGGGCTCGCCGAACGGGCGGACGTGGCCGCCGAGTTCAAGGCGTCCGGCGTGGAGATCCTCGGCGTCGCGGGGTACGCGCGCGTGGCGGCGCCCGGCGACGACGAGCCGGTCCTCGACGAGATCAGCTCCCTCGTCGGCCTCGCCCGCGACCTGGGCGCCCCCTTCGTCCGCGTCTTCCCGGGCGGCGCCGACCAGAGCGCGGCGGAGGCCGACGCGACGGCCGCGCGCCGCCTTGGCACCGCCGCCCGGTACGCCGCCGACGCGGGCGTCCGCATCCTCCTGGAGACCCACGACTCGCACCGCACGGGCGCCGACGCGACCCGCGTCCTCGGCACGGTCGGGCACCGCCAGGTCGGCGCGCTGTGGGACGTGATGCACAGCTGGCTCGGCGGCGAACCCGTCGCCGACACCTTCGCCGCCCTCTCCCCCTACCTCGGCTACGTCCAGGTCAAGGACATCGCCTCGGCCGACGACACCACCCCGCTGCCGCTCGGCGCCGGGGTCCTGCCGCTCGCGGAGGTCGTGGCGCTGCTCAGCGGGGAGCACCGGGAGGGGTGGCTGTGCTGGGAGTACGAGAAGCGCTGGTACGAGGATGCGGCGCCGTTGGCCCCGCTGCTCGGTCCCGGCCGGGAGCTGCTGTCACGGCTCGTGGCCCGCTCCGGCTGACGCCGCCCGACCGCGCGAACGAGGTCAGCGCGACCCCGCCCACCAGCAGGGCGGCGGCGCACCACCGCAGCGCGCTCACCGACTCGTCGAGCACCAGGGCGGCGGACGACATGCCGAAGACCGGTACGAGCAGCGAGAACGGGGCGACCGTGGAGGCGGGGTGGCGGCGCAGCAGGTACCCCCAGGCGCCGAAGCCGAAGACGGTGGTGACCCAGGCGACGTAGACGATGATGCCCGCGCCCTGCCAGTCCAGCGAGCGCAGGGCGGCCAGGTCTCGCGAGGGGCCCTCGAAGAGCAGGGAGAGGCCGAGCAGGGGCAGCACCGGGACCGTGCTCACCCACACCATGAAGTTCAGGGCGTCCGGCGGGGCGGCCCTGCGGGTGAGGACGTTGGAGACGCCCCAGCATGCGGCGGCGCCGATCAGCAGGACGAAGGCGGTGAGCGGCCCGCTCTCCCCCTCGTCGACGGCGGCGACCCCGATCCCCGCGAACGCGACGACCATGCCGCAGGCCCGTACCCGCCCCGGCCGCTCGCCCAGCGCCGCGAAGGCGAACAGGGCGGTGAAGACGGCCTGGACCTGCAGCACGAGCGAGGAGAGCCCGGCGGGCATCCCGGCGTCCATGCCGATGAACAGCAGCCCGAACTTGGCCACGCCCAGCACGAGTCCGACCCCCACCACCCACTTCCAGGCCGCCTTCGGCGGGCCCACGAAGAGCACGGCGGGCAGCGCGGCGACGAGGAAGCGGAGGGCGGAGAAGAGCAGCGGCGGGAAGTGGCCGAGGCCCATCTCGATCACCACGAAGTTGACGCCCCAGACGGCGGCGACGAGGACGGCCAGGCAGACGTGTGCGGGTCTCATGCGTCGAGGATCACTCGACACGACCATGTAGCACCAGCACACATCTCTGCATGATGGGATGAAGCAACGCTTACGAATGGTGAGGCCCCCCGTGCTCGATCTCGCCCGGCTCCGCGCGCTGCACGCCGTCTCCGTGCACGGCTCCGTGGGCGCGGCCGCCACCGCGCTCGGCTACACGCCGTCCGCGGTCTCCCAGCAGATAGCCAAACTCGAACGCGAGACGCGCACGACGCTCCTCGAACGGCGCGGGCGCGGTGTCGCGCTCACCGAGGAGGCGCTCCATCTCGCCGACACGGCACGCCAGTTGATGGCCCTCGTGGAACGCGCCGAGACCGAGCTGGAGGAGCGGCGCGGGGTGCCCGCGGGGCGGCTCAGCGTCGCGGCGTTCGCCTCGGCGGCGCGGGGGCTGCTGCCGGGGGTCCTCGCGGACCTGGCGCGCCGTCATCCGGCGCTGGACGCACGCATGACGGAGATCGACCCGCACCTGTCGATCGACCTGGTGGCCAAGGGGGCGGTCGACGTGGCCGTCGTCCACGACTGGGACATCGCGCCGCTGCCCGCGCCGCCGGGGGTCGAGCAGGCGGTCATCGGCGACGACCTGTGCGACCTGGTGGTGCCGGTGGGGCACCGGCTCGCCGGGCGTACGTCGGTGCGGCGCGAGGAGCTGAAGTCCGAGCGCTGGATCACGCAGCCGCCGGGGCTCGTCTGCCACGAGTGGCTGATCCGTACGCTGCGTGAGGCCGGCTGCGAGCCGGACATCGCTCATATGGCGGAGGAGAACCCCACGTTGGTCGCGCTGGTCGCGGCGGGGCTGGGGGTCGCGCTCATCCCCCGCCTGGGCCGCGGCCCGCTGCCGGAGAACGCGGTGACCGTGTCCCTGGACCCGGTGCCGGTCCGCAGGCTCTACGCCTTGTGGCGCACGGGGGCCTCGCGCCGGCCGGCGATCGCGGCGACGGTCGACGCGTTGCGTTTGCACTGGGCCGGCTAGGCGGTGGCTCGGTGGGGGTCTCCGGGCGGCCCCCTACGCCCCGAACCAACACGCGGCCGCTCCGCGGGGGGCCAGGGGGGGGTGGGCTCCCCCTGCTCTAACCTGCGGGCACAAACAGCCCCGCCGCTCCGCGGCGGATACTCCCCACCCACCCACCCGTTTACCCCGCGACGCGGGGTTGGAGTAGGGGCGGGTGGGTGGGGCTATCCCTGCGAGGTGCGGCTGGGCCGGGGGCAGGTGGGTGGGTGGGGGGGGATCCCTGCGAGGTGCGGCTGGAGTGGGGGCGGGTGAGTGGGGCTACCCCTGCGACGTGCAGCTGGGCCGGGGGCGGGAGGGTGGGTGGACCCCTGCGACGTGCGGCTGGGCCGGGGGGCGGGAGGGTGGGTGGGCCCCTGCGACGTGCGGTGGAGCGGGGGCGGGAGGGTGGGTGGGCCCCTGCGAGGTGCGGTGGAGCGGGGGTGGGTGGTGTCGGCACCCTGCGACATACGGCTGGAGCGGGGCGGGTGGGTGTCGGCACCCTGCGACATGCGGCTGGAGCGAGGGCGGGTGGGTGGGTGTACTCCGCGACGTGTGGCTGGACCCGCGGATGAAGCCCGCGGCGTGAGGATGGGTGGGTGGGTGTGTCCCCGGTATGCGGCGGGAGTGGGCGGCGTCGGGCGTCCGCCGGGCCGCAGGCGCAAACGCTCGGGAGGGGACGTGGGGGTATGTGCGCACGGAGCACCGAGCCAGCAATAGCCCCGTTGTTCGTGAGGCGTGGCGAACAGTGGATGGCGAGTACGCACATACCCCCGCGGCCCCGCACCCCACGACGAAGCGAAGGCGCAGACCTCAACCCCCACGCCCCCGCACCCAAGAACCGGACCCCAGGCGCAGACGCCCCCCAGTCGGGAACCCCCACACCCCCACCCCCGTCCAACCTGCACGCTGACGGAGCGTTCGTATGGCGTTGGCCTCCCTCTCCGCCGCCTGCGGCCCCGCAGCCCGCCGTCACCGGCGCGGCCCCCTCCACCGCCCCGGTGACGGCCCCCACCCCTCCCTTGACCGGCAGAAATCTTCGGGATATCCGTAACTCCTGAAAGTTTCCTCAAGCCCGCAGGAGCCCACCCCGGTGTCCCAGCCCCAGCAGCCCGCCCGCCGCGACCACCGCCTCCGCGAACTCCTCCGCACGCTCTCCCTGGAGGACAAGGTCGGCCAGCTCTTCGTCATGCACGTGTACGGCCACACCGCCACCGACCCCGACCAGGTCGACGTCGACACCAACCTCCGCGAACTCGGCGTCCGTGACGCCGCCGAACTCATCGCCCGCTACCGGCTCGGCGGCGTCATCTACTTCGGCTGGGCCCACAACACCCGCTCCCCGCACCAGATCGCCGCCCTCTCCCACGGCATCCAGAAGGCGGCCGCGGCGTCGACGCGGCTCCCCGTCCTCATCTCCGTCGACCAGGAACACGGCCCCGTCGCCCGCATCGGCGCCCCCGCCACCCTCCTCCCCGGCGCCATGGCCCTCGGCGCCTCCGGCTCGCACGACCACGCCCGGGAGGCCGCCCGCATCGCCGGCACCGAGCTCCGTGCCCTCGGCATCCACCAGGACCACGCCCCGGACGCCGACGTCAACGTCGACCCCGCCAACCCCGTCATCGGCATCCGTTCCTTCGGCGCCGACGCCGACACGGTCGCCGGTTTCGTGACCGCCCAGATCGAGGGGTACCACCAGTCCGGCATCGCGACAGCGGCCAAGCACTTCCCCGGCCACGGCGACACCACCGACGACAGCCACACCGAGCTGCCGCACATCCACCACACCCGCGAGGAGTGGGACCGCCACGACGCGCCCCCCTTCCGCGCCGCCATCGCCGCGGGCGTCGACTCCGTCATGACCGCGCACATCGTGGTGCCCGCCCTCGACCCCTCGGGCGACCCCGCGACCCTCTCCCGCCCGATCCTCACCGGCATCCTCCGCGAGGAGCTCGGCTTCGACGGGGTGATCTCCACGGACTCGCTCGCGATGCGCGGTGTCCGTACGAAGTACGGCGACGACCGGGTGGCCGTACTCGCCCTCAAGGCGGGCGTCGACCAGCTCCTCAACCCGCCCCGCCCCGACGTCGCGTGGAACGCGGTCCTCCAGGCGGTCGCGGACGGCGAACTGACCGAGGAGCGCATCGACGAGTCGGTCCTCCGCGTCCTGCGCATGAAGGCGGACGCGGGCCTCCTCGACGCCTACCTGGGCGAGGACCAAACGGAAATCCCAGCCGCCCCCGCCACCCCCGCCACCCCTGCCACCCCCGTCCCCCTCGCCCCTCTCTCCCCCGAAGCGATCGACGCCACAGTCGGCAGTCCCGCCCACCTCGTCACCGCCGACGCCATCGCCGACGCCACGACCACCCTGCTGCTCAACACCGGCGGGCTGCTTCCCCTGTCGCCCGCCACGCACCGCGACATCCTGGTGGTCGGAGCTGACCCCCGTTCGCCGTCCGGCACCACGGGCCCGCCGACCACCGTCCTCGCGGGCGCCCTGAACGGCCTCGGGTTCCGGGCCGTGGCGCTGCCCACCGGCACCGCGCCCGACCTCTCGACGATCGAGGACGCCGTAGCCGCGGCGCGGGAGCGGCACGCCGTCCTGGTGGCCACGTACAACGTCACCACCCACACACGCACCCAGGACAACACCCAGGCCGCCAACGCCGATCTGGACGAGCCCGGCGGAAACGCCCGCATCCACCAGGCCACGGACCCGGCGGGAGACGGCACGGGACCCGACGGTCAGATCGCCCTCGTGAGGGCCCTCAAGGCCACCGGACTGCCGGTCATCACCCTCGCGATCCGCAACCCGTACGACGTGGCGCACCTGCCCCCCGTCGACGCCGCCCTCGCCTCGTACTGCTGGACGGACGTCGAACTCCGCGCCGCCGCACGGGTGATCGCCGGGAAGACCGCCCCCCAGGGGCGACTGCCGGTACCCGTGCGGCGGGCGGACGACCCGACGCGGGTGCTGTATCCGATCGGCCACGGCCTGACGTACTGACCGCGGACCCCTACAGCACGCCCGCCGGGTCACGGCCTCACGGCCTCAGCGTCGACTCCTTGCGCACGTCCCGCTTGTCGAGCTTCGTGTCGTACGGAGCCAGCGGCTTGCCCGCCTTCGACGAGGACGCCGACGGGGCGACCCCCGCCCACGCCTGGATCCGCTGCGTCGCCTTCGCCTTCTGGTCCGGGACGAGCTGGGCGACGTTCGCGCCGTGGTTGGCGCCGGGCGCGGTGAAGACGTGGCTGTCGTGCTTGGCGCCGCGCGCGGGGCGGAACCGCTCGGCGCCCCACGGGTCGAACTCCCCGTACACGTACATCATCTGGTGCGCGTTGTGCCGCACCCAGCGGTCGACGTCCGGCATCGCCCGCTTGTCGAACGTCATCGGGATGTCGCGCGGCACGAAGTTCCGCGGCGGCTGGTAGCCGTAGCGGCTCAGGTCGCCGAGCCAGGGCTGCTTGATGGTGGGCGCGCCGAGTTGCGTGCCCGCCTGGTAGTAGTACGGCGTGTAGCCCTCGAGTCCCTGGTCGGCGTAGGAGGACCAGCCGCCCACGGCGTCGACGTAGTCGAACAGCGCCTGGTCGGTCACGGTCGCCGGGTCCGGGATCTCACCGCAGGCGGTGGCGGCCGGCTGGTACTGCCAGAAGCCCCATACCAGGTCCATGACGACGGCCTCGTAGGCCTTGTCCAGCGTGCCGACGGTCTTGAAGGTGTAGCCCTCCGCCTCGGCGAGGGCCGCCAGCTTCGCCTTCAGCGGTTCCCTGCGCACCAGCGCCTCGCGCTGCACCGCCTGGATCCTGGCCCGGCACTCCTTGGGGCCGACGCCCGCGAGGAACTTGTCGTACGCCGAGTCCTCCTTGTCGACGACGTCGTTGGGGGCCACATAGGAGACGATGCCCGCCATGTCGCGCGGGTAGAACCGCTCGTAGTACGTCGCCGTCATGCCGCCCTTGGACGCGCCGGTGGCCAGCCACTTCTTGCCGTAGATCGGCTTGAGCGCCCGGTAGATGCGGTGCTGGTCGCTGGCGGCCTGCCAGATGTCGAGCTTGGTCCAGTCGGCGGGATCGGGACGCGAGGGCGTGAAGAAGCGGTACTCCATGGAGACCTGGTTGCCGTCGACGATCTGCGTCGGCTCACTGCGGCCGGGGCGCGTGGAGACGCTGTAGCCGCCGGTGGAGAAGACCATCGGGCGGGCGGTGTCCTTGTGCAGGACCGTGAGGCGCTGCTTGAAGGTGCCCTTGGACGGGTGCCGGTGGTCCACCGGCTGGGTGTAGTTGAGGACGAAGAAGCGGTACCCCGGATTGGGGTCTCCCCTGCTCGAACGGAGTTGAGAGCTTGGGGAAGGCTTCTCCTCGATCAGGCTCATGCCGGGTATGGCGAGCAGCCTGTCCTTGATGTCGGTGGCGGCCGCGCTCTTGGCGCCGGCCCCTGTGGTCCCGCCCGGTTCCGCGGCGGTGGCCGCTGTCCCGGTCGTCGCTCCGGCCACGCCCACCGTGCCTATCAGCACCACGAGCGACAGCAGCCATCTGAGCGCCTTGCGCATGCACCCTCCCCTGTCGACACAGCAATGCCCCGGAACCTAACGGAGCAACTGAATCCGCACCAGGGGGAGTTGCCGGGCCGCACGAGGGAGGGTGCGGCACAGGTCGGACGTCAGCAGAGAATCCAGCCCGAACTGACCCCGCGCTTGCCGATCTGGCCCTTCACCCACACGCAGCGGTGACCGGCGTGCACCGTCACCGGGCCCGCGTGGTGGGTGTAGCGGCCCTTGTCGCGGTCGGGCCTGCCGCCGCGCGCCTTGACGCTGACGGACATGGTCTTGCGGGCGCCGGTGTGCCTGGCGACGGCCATGGCGCACACGTAACCGCGGCTCTTGAAGACGTCGACGCGGCCGGTGACGAAGGAGAGCGAGCGCACCTTGCGGCCGGCGCAGCCGCCGGTGGCGGCCTCCGCGGACGCGGTGCCGGGGCCCGTGAGGGCGAGCAGGACGGCGGCGGCGAGCACGGCGGTGCCGAGCGCCACCCGCCGCCGTATGCGGCCTTCGCCGCGACCACTGCTCACAGTTGTCCCTCCCACCACGCCTGCATCACCCTTCACGCACGGACGTCCTTGCCTGCCGAACGTACGGACGCACCGTACTGACACTTCACGTACTGACGTACGGGTGTCCACGTACTGATGTACGGACGCAGGCCGCGGCCCGTGCGGTTGCGGGGTCCCCCGCCCTTTTCAGAACCCGCTCGGTCCTCGGACCGCCTCCACGGACTCCACGGGCTCCCCCACGAACGTCCGCCACAGCCGCGCGTACCGTCCGTCCAGCGCGAGGAGCTCCTCGTGCGTGCCGTCCTCCGCGACCCGGCCGTGGTCCATCACCACGACGCGGTCCGCGCGGGCGGCCGTGGTCAGGCGGTGAGCGACGACCAGCGTGGTGCGGCGGCCCGCGATGCGGTCGGTGGCCTGGTTGACCTGCGCCTCCGTGGCGAGGTCGAGGGCAGCCGTCGCCTCGTCGAGGAGCAGGATGTCGGGGTCGACCAGTTCGGCGCGGGCCAGCGCGATCAGCTGGCGCTGCCCCGCGGAGAGGTTGCGGCCCCGCTCGGTCACCTCGTGGAGGTAGCCGCCGTCCAGGGTGGCGATCATGTCGTGCGCGCCGACCGCGCGGGCGGCGGCCTCCACCTGGGCGTCGGTGGCGTCGGGCCGCCCGTAGGCGATGGCGTCGCGGACCGTGCCCGCGAAGAGGTACGCCTCCTGCGGCACCACGCCGAGGCGGTGGCGGTACGAGGTGAGGTCGAGGGTGCGCAGATCGGCGCCGTCGACGGTCACCCGGCCGCCGGTCGGGTCGTAGAACCGGGCGACGAGCTTCACCAGCGTCGACTTGCCCGCGCCGGTCTCGCCGACGAAGGCGACGGTCTGGCCCGCGGGTATCCGCAGGCGCACGTCGCTGAGCGCCTCCTCGGGGGCGCCCTCACCGGTGGCCGCGTAGGCGAAGTCCACGTCCTCGAAGACGATCTCGCCGCGCAGCGAGAGGACCTCCGCCGGCTCGTCCGCGGCCCGCGTCGACGTCGGCTCCTGGAGCAGCTCCTGGATGCGGCCGAGGGAGACGGTCGCCTGCTGGTAGCCGTCGAAGACCTGGGAGAGCTGCTGGACGGGGGCGAAGAACAGGTCGATGTAGAGCAGGTAGGCGACGAGCGCGCCGGTCGTCAGCGTGCCCGCCTCGGCCCGGCCCGCGCCGACGATCAGCACGGCGACGACGGCGACGGACGACAGGAACTGCACGAACGGGAAGTACACGGAGATCAGCCACTGACCGCGGATGCGGGCCTGGCGGTAGCTGTCGCTGTTCGCCGCGAACCGCTCGGCGCCCGCGTGCTCGCGCCGGAAGGCCTGCACGATGCGCAGCCCGGCGACGGACTCCTGGAGGTCGGCGTTGACCGCGGAGACGCGCTCACGCGCCAGTTCGTACGCCTTCACGCTGGACTTGCGGAAGAAGTACGTGCCGACGACGAGGAGCGGCAGCGTCGCGAAGACGACGAGGGCGAGCTGCACGTCGATGACGAGCAGGGCGACCATGATGCCGAAGAACGTGACGACGGAGACGAACGCGGTGACGAGGCCGGTCTGCAGGAAGGTGGAGAGCGCGTCGACGTCGGTCGTCATCCGGGTCATGATCCGCCCGGTCAGCTCCCGCTCGTAGTAGTCGAGGCCGAGCCGCTGGAGCTGCGAGAAGATCTTCAGGCGCAGCGAGTAGAGGACCCGCTCGCCGGTGCGTCCGGTCATCCGCGTCTCGCCGGTCTGCGCCGCCCACTGCACGACGACGGCGGCGAGGGCGAGCCCGGAGGCGGCCCAGACGGCGCCGAGGGCGAGCTGGTTGACGCCCTCGTCGATGCCGTGCCGGATCAGGACCGGGAGCAGCAGCCCCATGCCGGCGTCGACGGCGACGAGCAGCAGGCTGAACAGCAGCGGCCGCCCGAAGCCGGCGAGCAGCCTGCGCAGCCCGTACGACGTCTCGGGGGTGACGGCACGTGCCTCGTCGATGCCGGGGGTGTCGGTGGCCGGGGGCAGCGCCTCGACCTGCGCGAGGAGTTCGGGGGTCGAGGGCATCCCGGAGAGTGCCGGGTCCTTGCCGCCTGCCTCGCGGTCGCCGGTCCACAGGGCGGGCGTGATGCCGCGCTCGGCGTCGAACTCGGCGTCGAGCTCCTCGCGCAGGGAGGTGTCCTCGGGCAGGTCGGCGGGGAGGGCGTGGCCCGGCGAGACGCCGCCGAGCTCGTCGGGGTCGGTGAGCAGCCGCCGGTAGAGGGCGGAGCGCTCCTCCAGCTCCTCGTGGGTGCCGAGGTCGGCGAGGCGTCCGTCGTCCAGGACGGCGATGCGGTCGGCGAGGCCGAGGGTGGAGCGGCGGTGGGCGATGAGAAGCGTGGTGCGGCCTGCCATGACCTGCTTGAGGGCCTCGTGGATCTCGTGCTCCACGCGCGCGTCCACCGCGGAGGTGGCGTCGTCGAGGACGAGGAGGCGGGGGTCGGTGAGGATGGCGCGGGCGAGCGCGATGCGCTGGCGCTGGCCGCCGGAGAGGGTGAGGCCCTGCTCGCCGACGGTGGTGTCGTACCCCTCGGGCAGCTCGGAGATGAAGCCGTGGGCCTGGGCGGCGCGCGCGGCCGTCTCGATCTGCTCGCGGGTGGCCTCCGGGAAGCCGTAGGCGATGTTGGCGCCCACGGTGTCGGAGAAGAGGAAGGAGTCCTCGGGGACGAGGCCGATGGCGGAGCGCAGCGAGTCGAGGGTCAGCTCGCGCACGTCGTGGCCGCCGATGAGGACGGCGCCGTGGGTGACGTCGTAGAAGCGCGGCAGGAGCAGCGAGACGGTGGACTTGCCGCTGCCGGAGGAGCCGACGACGGCGAGGGTCTCGCCGGGGCGTATCTCGAAGGAGAGGCCGTCGAGGACGGGGCGGTCGTCCTCGTAGGCGAAGCCCACGTCGTCGAACTCGACGGTGGCCGGGGCGTCGGCGGGCAGCTCCTTGGTGCCGTCCGTCATGCTCGGCTCGGTGTCGATGAGTTCGAGGACGCGCTCGACGCCGGCGCGGGCCTGCTGGCCGACGGTGAGGACCATGGCCAGCATCCGCACGGGGCCGACGAGCTGGGCGAGGTAGGTGGAGAAGGCGACGAAGGTGCCGAGCGTGATGTCGCCCTTGACCGCGAGCCAGCCGCCGAGGGCGAGCATGGCGACCTGACCGAGCATGGGGACGGCCTGCAAGGCGGGCGTGTAGCGGGAGTTGAGGCGGACGGTGCGCAGCCGTCCGGCGAAGAGCTTGCGTCCGACCTCGCGGAGCTTGCCGGTCTCCTGCTCCTCCTGGCCGAAGCCCTTGACCACGCGGACACCGCTGACGGCCCCGTCGACGACTCCGGCGACGGCGGCGGCCTGGGCCTGCGCGTACCAGGTGGCGGGGTGCAGGCGGGAGCGGGAGCGGCGGGCGATGACCCACAGGGCGGGAGCGACGGCGAGGGCGACGAGGGTGAGCGGCAGCGAGAGCCACGCCATGATCCCCAGGGAGATCACGAAGAGCAGGATGTTGCCGATGGTCATCGGCAGCATGAAGAGCAGGCCCTGGATGAGCTGGAGGTCGCTGGTGGCGCGGCCGACGACCTGTCCGGTGGACAGCTCGTCCTGGCGCCGCCCGTCGAGCCGCGTGATGGTGCCGTACATCTCGGTGCGCAGGTCGTGCTGCACGTCGAGGGCGAGGCGGCCGCCGTAGTAGCGGCGTATGTAGGTGAGGACGTAGACGACGAGGGCGGCGCCGATCAGCGCGCCGGCCCAGGGGCCCATGGAGCGGCCGCCGCCCTGGCCGTCGTCGCCGATGACGTCGTCGATGATCACCTTGGTGATCAGCGGTACGAGGGCCATCACGGCCATGCCGCCGAGCGAGGAGCCGAGCGCGAGCACGACGTCCTTCGGATACCGCCACGCATATCCGGTGAGCCGTTTCGCCCAGCCCCGTTGCTCTGTCACGCGGTGCCTCCCAGTCGTCTTCCCTGCCGGAAGGCACCAACGTCGGACCGGACGGATTTCATCCCGCCGCAACAAACCGGGCCCCTCAAGGGGCGCGGGGCTGTGACATGTGCGGCTCCGCCGCGTGGGCGCGACAAGCAACGACGAAGCCGCAGCCGGGCGGCTCAGGCGCCGGGCACCGCCACAAACGCCTCACGCGGCGTGATCGTCGGGGCGTACCCGCCGGCCGCCGCGGCAGCCCGGGGCGCGAGGTCCTTGTGGACCGCCCTGGCCACGCCCTGAATCGTGGCGACGCCATAGTTCATCGTGCTGTTGCCGTGCGTGAGCACGGACAACGTGTAGTCGTGCCCACCGCCCTTGAACGCCCCGATGCTGTGCACCCGCCAGCCGTGCGTGGCGCGCTGCAGCCAGCCGTTCTTGACGTGGATGGCGACGCCGGAGGGCGCGCCCGCGGGGGTGCCCCAGCGCTGGGAGGGGACGACCTTGCCCATCAGCGTGAGGAGGTACCCGCGGGAGGCGTCGGTGAGGACGGCGTTACTGCCGGTGATCAGGGCGAGGAGCTTCTGCTCGTCGGCGGCGTTGATGCGGGTGAGCCCCCAGTAGCCGCCGGAGCCGGGCACGGTCCCGGTCATCTTCGCCGCCCTGAGGAAACCTTTCACCTTGGTCACGCCGAGCTGGCGCCACAGCGTGCTGGTCGCCGCGTTGTCCGACTTGGTGATCATGGCCGTGGCAAGGGACTTCTCGCGGGACGTGAGGGACCGGCGGCTCTTCTGGGCGTCCCACAGGAGCGTGGCGAGGACGGTCGCCTTGACGACGGACGCCGAGTCGAACGAGGTGGTCGCACGCAGGGTGCAGGTCGTGTTGGTGGTGCGGTCGTGGAGGCCGACGGCGACCGTGCCCTTGCGGTTCTTCAGGGCGGCGGCGATGTCCTTGCCGAGCTTGGCGGCCAGGCCGGGCTGCGCGGAGGTGCAGGCCGGCTTCGGGGCCGTGGCGGCGGTGGCAGGCGTGGCGGCCACGGCGAGTGGCAGGAGCATCCCGGCGGTGAGGCCCACCGAAAGGACGCGAGCACGCCTGGATATGCAGGCACGGCTGTATATACCGGATGTCCGGTGAGTCATGGAGCTTCCCATCCCCTGGTGCGAAACGAGTGCGCTTACGGCCCACTCGCCCCACTTGACTCACCCATGATGGCGAAAAGTTGCACGAAAACGGGAAATGTGTGCGAAGGCTCACGGCATCCAGTCCAGCTTCGCGGGCCGCTGGCTCAGCCCAGATGCGTCGGCGCGAATATCCGCAGCAAGAGCTACGCGATCTCTCCCATCCACATCCGTCGACCCAGCTCGTCCAGATCCGCTCTGCGCTGTTCGTACTCCGGCAAGGCGATCCGCACGAGCCGCCAGAAATCCGCGCGATGGCCCGGGACAGCGACATGCGCCAGCTCATGCGCGATGACGTAGTCGATCAAGTGCATGGGGAGCTGGAAGAGCGGCCATCCGAGACTGATCACACCCGGCTGTCCCGCTCTGCCCGGCGCCCGGTAGGAACCCCACCGCTGTCCGAGGTCTCGAACCTCAAGGCTCGGCTCGACCACACCCATCCGTGCCGCCCAGGGCTGGAGCCGGTTCCGCGCCCATGCCCGGCCCGTCCGGCAGTACCAGTCGACCAACGCAGCCCGGCCCACCTCCGGGTTCTCGGCGGCAGCCTGTCCCATGACAAGCCGCCCCGCCACGAGCCGAACTCGGGAATCCGGCTCCTCCCCATCCGAAAGAGCGAGCCGGTACGTTCTGCCGAGATAGCGGAAAAGTTCCCCGTCGATCAGCCGCTTCGCCGCGTTGACCGACCGGACACGCTCCCGCTCCGCAAGCTTGGTGACCAGCCACGACCGGTGTCCTCGAACAAAGCTCTCCGCCTCCCAGACCGTACGCTCCTGGGGCACGTGCAGGACGAGCCTGGCGTCGGGGGTGACGGTGAGTGCGAACCTCTTCCTGCGCGGACTGACCCGCATCCGCAGGGCCAAGCCGTCGACGGTGAGCAGCTCACCGTCGACAGGAGCGGTCTGGTTCTCGGCGAGGACGGTCACACCCTCTATTCTCCCCGGGCCCTGCCCAGGAATCGCGGCCGGTTGTCCTGCGCGTACGCGGCGAGTCGCTGAGCCGCCGCTTCCAAGGCTGCCCAGTCGCCTCCTGCGGGCCTCAGTCCTCCCCTGAGCAAGTCGGTGTGGAGGGCACTGGCGAGATTCGTGATGTCCTGGTGCTGCCCTTGGTACGAGGCCTTGGCCATGATGTGGGCTGCTGTGTCACAGACCGCGGTCACGAGCGGCCGGACGTCGTCCTCCGTCTGCCGGATACCGGGGCTGTCCGCCACGAGTTGCTCCACCAGGCGGTAGACCTTCTGTTCCAGCGGAGAGAGACCGGCGAGCGCGGGGTCCTCCTCGTCCTCCTGCCTGGCCTCGTCGATCAGCTCCCCGAACTTCTCCACCTGTTCCTCGAAGCGGCCGGGGATCTCCCGCAGGATCTCTTCGAGCCGCTGGGAGAGCCGGGTGTACTTCTCGGGGTCCTCCCGCTTGACGCGCTCCTCCAGGTGGAAACGGAGCGCGTGCCCCATCTCGGCCGCGGCGTCCTTGGCCGGCAATGGGCGTACCGCGTCGTCGAAGCCGTACGCAGCGATCGAGACCGGCGGGATCGCCTGCTCGATCTCGGGCCCCTCCAGATGGTCGGCGATCATGGCCCGGACCTTGCGGCCGTAGCGACGCATCGTGAAGGTCCCGCCCTCGCCGTCCCGGTGCAGGCGACGGATGCGCTTCTGCAACAGGGCCCACCGTCGGGCGTCCGCTACGTAGTTGAGAGCCTCTTCGTGGGGCAGCACGCGTTCCATGGTGGCGAGGAAGGCGTGCAGGACCTCGTCGTAGCCGAACCGGACGTCTTCCGCGTCGAACCGCGCCAGGGCGTCCCGCAGCCGGACGGGGTCGGCCAGGTCCGCGTCCGTGACGCCGTTCCGGAGCAGGAACGCACGCACGGTGTCGGCAGCCGGTTTCAGGGCGTCGACCTCTTCGGACATGCTGCGCATGGTGTCGTCGACGTCGGCGTTCCGGTATCCGCGCAACGCCTCGGTGAGATGCCCGAAAACGCCGTAGTAGTCCACGACGTACCCGATTCCCTTGCCCGGGTACGGCCTGTTGACGCGGGCGACCGCCTGAAGCAGCTCGGCGTCCCTGATCGGCCGGTCCAGGTAAAGCACCTGCTCTCGTGGGGCATCGAATCCCGTCAACAGCATGGACTTCACGATCAGGAAGGCGATGGGGCTTTCCGGGTGCACGGGGTCGGGAACGGTCCGCCGCTGGGCTTCCTGGCCACCTGCCGGGGCTTCGGACCAGGGAGAGTTGCCGCTCCCCGAGCCTCCGCCATTGTGCCCGTCACTCGGCGTGGGCGGCGGGTACAGGGGCGTCGTTGCCACCCACTCAGGCTCCGGCGCCGGCTGCGGAAACCCCTTCTGGAAGCGCTCGATGTAGGCCTCCTGCCGCTTGCCGTCGGTCCACTCGGCCCACCGGCCGCGCTTGTCGTCGGCACTCGACGAAATGACGGGCACGAAGTCGATACGGCGAAGCAGCGACCGGAAGCGGTACGCCTCATGGAGATACCGAAGCCGCCCTCCGAGCTTCTCCAGCGGGATACCAGCCACGGACTCCGGGTCGTAGCCGTCGAGTTCGGCAAGCAGCCGGTCGCGCGCCGCCCGCAACGCGTGGTGGTACTGCACGGCCGCCTTACGACTCACGGCCGCGACCTGAGCCTTGAAGCCCCCGCTGGACAACACCGTTGTCACCCAGTGCTCCAGCATGTCGTCGGCCTTCGCCGCGATCATTGGCACGGACTCGGCAACGTCCCG
This sequence comes from Streptomyces sp. NPDC041713, assembly GCF_055591085.1. Lineage (NCBI taxonomy): Bacteria > Bacillati > Actinomycetota > Actinomycetes > Kitasatosporales > Streptomycetaceae > Streptomyces > Streptomyces sp. NPDC041713. Next base: position 316,088 of record NZ_JBVIZY010000007.1, on the reverse strand, counting down.
CTCGGTGGGCCAGCGTCTGAGCAGAGCTGCCCGCTCCTCAGGGCTGCGGTCCCGCACCAAGTCGTCGAAGTTCCGGTCGAGGCTCGCCCCGTCCCGGACCTCGCCCTCGCCGGTGCGCCCTTCGTAGCGGATGCGGACAACGACACCGTCGTGCTCGGCGTCCTCCATCCGGTACTCGTCGAGGAAGCCCCGTTCGGAATCCCCGCGCCCGAAAATCCGCCGGGTGTCCTCCTCCCGACCGGTGACGATGGGCGTTCCCGTGAAGCCGATCTTCGCGGCGTTGGGGATCGCCTTGCGCAGGGCGGCGTGCAGGTAGTTGGTGTGCGAGCGGTGGGCCTCGTCGACGAGTACGAGGACATCGGACGAGGTGCTGCACTCGGGGAACTCGGGTTCCCGCTTCTTGTCCTTGCCCTTCCTCCTGGCTTTCTTCGACTTCTTGGCCTGCTCGAACTCCGCTACGAGGTTCCGGTCGTCGGCCTCCGATTCGGCCTCACCGGAGAAGGTCAGACCAGCACCGTACTTCTGGATCATCCCGAAGACGACGCGCGGCCCTCCGTCCCTCAGCAGCCCCTCCAACTGCGTGCGCGTGGTGGCTGTCTCGACATCGGACTCGCTGAGCTTCAGCGTCCGCGTCAGCTGACGCTGCAATTGAGTCCGGTCGGTGACGACCACGACCATGAACTGGCTGAGCCTGGGATGCAGATGGATCCGACGCACCAGGAACGTCATGGTCAGACTCTTGCCGGAGCCCTGGGTGTGCCAGATGACCCCGCCGCGCTCGTCCTCGTCGCCGGTCTCCCGCCGCGTCTTGCCGGTCAGCAGCCTGCGTACGGCTTTCTCAGCCGCGCGGTATTGCTGGTGCCGGGCCACGGCCTTGACGAGCCGTACAGCTCCGTCATCGGACTCGACGGGCAGCGAGATGATGTAGTGACGTACGACGTTGAGCAGCGCCGCCGGACGCAGTACGACACCGACGAGCTTCTGTTGCTCGGTGAGAGGCCGAGGGCGGTCGGAACTTCTGTCGTCACCGGTCGCGACCAACTCGGCTTCGCGCAACTCCCCCCGCAATACGCCCTCTTCCTCCGGCTGGACGCTGCGCCAGGGGTGGAAGTGTGCGGGGGTGGAACTGATCGTTCCCAGGTGCGCGGTGTCACCGGTGGCGGCGACGAGGAGCTGTACGGTCCGGAAGAGCTCGGGCACCTCGGCGGGCGCCGTCACCTCGGCGCTTGCCCGAACGTCGTCATCGTCCTCGTCGAGCGGATCGCCCGCGTAGTGCCGCAGATCGAGAACGGCCTCACGGACAGGTTCGGCCAGATCAGGGCTCTTGCATTCGACGGCGACGAGCGGGATGCCGTTGACGAAGAGGACGATGTCGAGAATGGACAGCTCACCGGAGCTGTTGATGACGCGGAGCTGGTCGACGACCGTGAAGTCGTTGGCGTCGACGCGGTCCGGGGCCCACTCGACGTACTGCACCGTGGCGGAGGGGCCGCCGTGCCCGGCGGAAGGCGCGTTGAGCACGTGCCCGTTGAGCAGGAGGTCGGTGGCGGCGAGGTTGGCGGTGAAGACGCCTTGGCCGAGCGGGACGGAGGCGAGCTCTTGGATGGAGCGCTCGATGTCATCGCGGTCCATCCACGATGCCCCGTCGGCGGCGCGGAGGTTGATGCGCCGCAGCGCGTCGGCCAGCTTGCTCTTGAGCAGCGGCATGCCGGCGTCGAGCGTGCCGACGTCCGCACCGGACTGGTGCTGCCACCCCATGGCCTTCAACTGCGCGACGAACGGCCGCTCCACCTCGTCCCGCTCCACCTGTGCCACCGTGAACCCGCGCCTCTCTTCGCACAAACGCCCTGGTGGTCCATTGTGCGCTTTGGGTGCGGGGTGCGGGAGGGGTATCCGGGGCTCAGCTGGTGCGGCCTCGGTCCGTTTCTCTCTCCTCGTCCTCCTCTTCCTCTTCGTCGCCCTCCTCTTCGTCGCCCTCCGCTTCGGAGTCGTCGTCGTACGCGGGTACGGGGAGGCGGGCCCCGCGGCTTCGGGCGATCCGGGTCACGTCTCGCAGGGACTCGGCCATGCGGGCGGCCAAGTAGCAGAGTTGGGGCACGGTGGCCTTCGTGTCGTCGGTCAGATCGGCGGCGTGTCCTAGGAGCTCGTCAGCCATGCCGAGTTGGATGGATTCGATGTTGTCGGCAATACGGGAGATGTGACCGGTTCCGTCACCGATGAGGTAGCAGGGGTTGCTGTCGGAGTTGGACCAGGGGAGGAGGCGAGGGGCCGTCGTGCTGATGGAGGAGGCCTCGGGGGCCTCGTGTGCGATCACGCGGCGGCCACCTCGATGCCGTGGATGTGGCGGGGTCCTACGTCGACGCCATGCACGGCGAGCCACAGGGCGCGGCGGCGGGAGCGTTGACGCTTGGCCTCCTCGCGTTGCTCGTAGGTAAGGAGGTAGGGGCGGATGAGGGGATTGTCCTCGCCGCGCAGGGTGGTGTCGTACGGGAGGGGGTGGCGGTGACGCCCGGATGCGGGCCAGACGTACCGCAACAGCGGCTCGGCAAGGCGGGTGATACGGCGCAACACGTCTTCAACTCCTGAGTGAGGGCCTTTGCGTGCGGGCCGGCCATGAAGGTCGCAGCACCGCTTACGCACCTCTGTGTAGCGATCCACTCACAGAGTGAGACGTCCCGGACTACCCTCACCAGGGGGAAGCGCGTGACAAAGCGCCTGTCACACGGGAGCTGACGATGAGTAACATCTATGGGGAATGGCTGCGGGACCAACGGGAAGCGGCTGGGCTCACACAGCAGGAGCTGGCCGACATGGCACTCATGACGCGTTCGCACATCGCGCACATCGAGGCGGGGCGCCGGATCCCTTCCAAGGAGGACGCGCGCCGGCTCGACAGGGCGCTGGGCACGGGGAATGTACTGAGCAGCTTCCTGCCGGACGACGACATGGCGGTGGCCGAGTACTTCGAGACGGCGCTGCAACTCGAACAACAGGCGACGATGATCAGGGAGTTCGCCCTGTCGTTCATCCCCGGCATCCTCCAGACGGAGAGGTACGCGCGTGCGGTTCTGGGCACGTCGTTCCCTCCTGTGAGTGAACAGGAATGTGACAGGCTCGTTGTCACACGCCTGGACCGCGCGAAGATCCTGGAGGATCCGGTGCGGCCCGTAGTGTGGGCGTTGCTTGATGAGGCGGTGCTGCGTCGGGTCGTCGGTGGCCCAGGGGTGATGGCGGAGCAGCTACGGCACGTTGTGGGTTTGGTGGAGTCAGGGCGCGTGCGTGTACACGTGCTGCCGCTCACGTTGGGTTTCCATCCACTGCTGGAAAGCATGCTCACACTGCTCTGGTTCGAGGACCAGCCACCCGTGGCGTACAGCGAAGGGGTGGGCATGGGCAAGGTGCATGACTCCCCCTCCATGGTCCACCAGCTGCAAGCTCGTTACGATCACGCACTGAGCGATGCACTGCCGCTGAAGCAATCACTCGCCTTGTTGCGGGCAACAGCGAAGGACTATGAGAACTGTGACTAGCCACAACACCCCAGACGCTGCCGTACTGAACGGCTGGCGGAAGTCGTCCTACAGCGGCAGCGAAGGGGGGAGCTGCGTGGAGGTCCTGGACAACCACCCCACCGGCATTCCGGTCCGCGACTCCAAGGTGCCGCACGGCCCCGCACTGGTCTTCCCGTCGACAGGCTGGTCCTCGTTCATCACGGCGCTCAAGACCGGCCACCTCACCAACTGACACCCCCTCTCGGCGAGCGTGACAACCCCTGCGTCACACTCTCCGAACCTGCCCTCCCAGGGACGTGCCCCGACCTCAGGCCGCCATCGCCACCTTGACTCGTCCGGAGAGCAAGTCATCCACGAGCCCCTGCTTCAGCTTGCGGAGCTTTTCCAACTCCTCCGACTCACGGGCAATCTGCGCATCACAGGCTTCGAGCGTGGCGATAATCTCCCTCTGCTCATCCAGCGATTCCGGCAGATCGATCTCCATGTTCCGCAGCCGGGACGGATTCACATTCACCTGCTGCACAGCAACGGTGGAGATAGCCCGAACCCGCTGCCTGATCACGGGGTGCATCAACCATTCGACGAGGTATTCGGGGAGAACCCGTCGCACATTCGGATTCAGGCGCACCAGATACGACGCAAAGGTCGCTCCTGGTAGCTCGTCACGCCACAGCGCTGCCTTACCGATGTGATCGATGCTGTTGGTCCGATTGAACAGGACGTCGCCCTGGCGGAGATAAAGCCTTTCGGGAACCGCCACCGGACAATACCGAAGCTCGCCCACGTCGACGCGGCTGCCCTGGATGTTGTTCATACGCAACACAGGAACACCGCCAGCATCCCTGTCGAGCGCTTCGGAGATCCCGTACTCGGCCGCAGGAACGACATCCTTGAGCGGCACACGAATCCAACCCGGCGAAGGCTCTTTGTGGGCAATGGATTCCAACGATGCCAGCAACACCCCCTGCCGCACGCTGCGCAGCTTGGCAATCGACGCCTCAATGTCACGCTCCAACTCTGTGACACTGCCGATCACCTCAACGATCCGCCTCTGCATCTCCAGTGGAAGGCGAGGAACACGGAGTCGGCGGAGGGTCTCACCAGAGATCTTGACCATGCTCTCCGAGGTTCCCTGAGCCATCGCCATGATGCTCCGCCGGGTGCGCGGCCAGCGCAGCACGATCTCCAGGAATCCGGTCAGGTACTCATCAGCCGGTCGAAGACGCATCATCAGGTCCGGATAAATGCAGGGGGTTCCAACGTCCCGGTAAATTCCTGCCAACCCCACCAGGGTCCGGGTGTTCGCACGGCTAACCAATAGGTCGCCATCCTGAAGGGCAGCTGAGTGTGTCTCTTTCACCGACGAGGGGGCATTCTTCAGCTGGACAGGTACAAACCCATCCGGTGAAAGACAGCCCAGGCCCAGCATTTGCACCCCGGTCCACGGCTCACTCTCAGCGGGCGAGAACCCGTTACGGATCGGCTCAGCCAGGACATCGCCGAGCGGCAGCGTCGGCCATACCTCATCCGACATAGCACAGCTCCTTCAAAAACCCGTCCAGCTCCCTCTCAGCCCGCTCCCGCCCCTCCCGAATCTCCCGCAAAGAGACCCCATACTTCCGCTCCCACACTTCATAAGACGCCGCCAACTCCCGCTGCCACCGCACCACATGACCCTCCAGCTTCGCCGCCAGGTCATCCCGCAGTAGGTCCAGCACCACCCGGCGTCGCCCTTCCTCCCCCAGCTCGTCCCGCGCCCGGAACAAGCGGGGCGGCTCCTCGCCCAGCTTCGGCGGGTCGCTCGGGTACGGCTGGTACCAGAACTCCCCCTCAAGCCGCTTGATCGTCGCGTTCGCCTTCGTACGGGCCTTCTTCACGGCGGCGATCTCAGTCAGCAGTTTCGCCAACTCCTCTACGGAGAGCGCAACTTCCTCGATGTCTACCGCGTCCTCGGCGTCCGGGGCGGCCTCGCCCTCACCCTCGTCGCCCTCCCCCTCGGACGAGGAACCCGGCACCCGCCCCTCCAGCTCCTTCAGCCGCGCGTCCAGCTCCGCCTTCTTCGCGTCCGCCTTCGCCAGCTCCTCCAAGAAGTCGGGCGCGATCGCCGCGACCACCTTGTGGTCGTACGCCTGGCGCCGCTCGGCCGCCGTCCGCTTCCGCAGCTTCCGCGTACGGGGGTCCTGTTCCGGCGCCAGCATCGTCTCCACGTTCTCGACCCAGCCGTCGATCACGCCCTTGAAACCGTTCTCGGACAGCGCCAGCAGGTCGTACTTGGCCTCGTACCACCACCCGGCAACCGCCCCCGCCAGCGCATACCGGTCAAGGAGCCCGACCTCGCTCAACCGCTCCACGAACGACTTCATCAGCGACGCCCGTACCCGCATCAGCGCGGCCTTCCGCTCCGAGGCCGTCGACGTGGCCAGAGACTCCTTGGTCGCGGCCACCGCCTCCAGTTCCCGTGCCTCCGCCGCCCACCACGCGGCGAACGCCTCCCGCAACGCCTCCTCCCGGGGCCGGGCCAGCTCGCCCATGTCCGGCCGCTCGCCCTCCCTCCGGAAGTCCACATACGCCGGGTCCGCCGGCTCCCGCTCCACGAACAGGTCTCCGACCCCGATCCCGTACGCGTCGAGCAGCGGCTTCTTCGCCTCGATCTCCGCGCGCGGCACCCCACCCACCAGGTGGGCCCGCACGTCCTGCGGCTCGGGCGGCGGCGTGTTGTCCACGTAGCGGCGGATGTTGAGGTTGTCGTCGTTGGCGGCCAGTTCCTCGCGGCTCACGATCCGGGAGAACCCCGGGACCTCCGCCCACGAGCGGAACGTGGACACGATCTTCTCGGCATGCTCGGGCAGCAGGACGTTCTGCGCGCGCTCCGCATGGAATTCCCGGTCCGCGTTGATGAACAGAACGCCCTTGTTCGTCCGCTTCCCCGGCGGGCGCAGCACCAGGATGCAGGCCGGGATGCCCGTCCCGTAGAAGAGATTCGGAGCCAGACCGATGACGGCCTCAACCGCGTCGTCGTCCAAGAGCTGCGTACGGATGGCCTGTTCACCGCCGCCCCGGAACAGCACCCCGTGCGGCATGACCGTAATGACCATGCCACCGCGCCCCTCCCGCTTTGTCTCCCACAGCATGTGCTGGAGGAACATCAGGTCGGCCTTGCCGCGCTCGCTCGTCGCCCCGTACTTCGTTCGCTCGGTCCGGTGTGCCAGCTCTTCGAGGACGTAGTCCATGGAGAACGGCGGGTTGCTGAGCACCCCGTCGAAGCGGTCCGCGTCAGACTTCGGCACATGCGTGGGGTGCGCCAAAGTGTCGCCGGTCGTGAGATCGAAGCGGCCCACGCCGTGCAGGACCATGTTCATCGTCGACATGATCCAGGAGCCACTGTTCGCGTCCTGGCCGGCGAAGAACATGTTCGAGATATCACCGCCGTGCTCCTCCACGTACTCCTTGGCGTGGATCAGCATGCCTCCCGAGCCGACACACGGGTCGTAGATCCGCATGCCCTGCGTCGGGGCTAGGAGCTCGACCATCATGCGGACCACAGCACGCGGAGTGTAGAACTCACCGCCCTTACGGCCCGCCGAGTCCGCGAACTCCTTGATCAGGTACTCGTACGCGGCGCCGATCAGGTCAGGGAACTCGAAGTCGTCCGTGCGCAGCCGGATACGCCCGAAGTGCGCGATGAGCAGCCTGAGCCGCTGGTCGGCGAGCTTGGCCGCGCCCGAGGCGACACCGGATCCGCCGATGCGGTTGAAGTCGAGGTGGTCAAAGAGCCCCTTGAGCTTGTCGTTCTGCCCTTCGAGGAGCTGAAGCGCGGGACGCAAGGCGCTCTCATTGATGTTGGAGGCAGCGGCCGCAATGATCTGCCAGCGGGCTTCAGCCGGCACGAACAGCACATCGCGCTGGCGGTATTCGGACGGCCGCTCCAGGTAGGTGTCCAGGTCCTCGCCTTCGAGGCGGAGCTCCTTCGCCGCGTACTGCTTGATCTCCTCCCGCGCCGCCTCGAACTCGTCATTGGCCCGCTTCAGGAAGAGCAGACCGAAGATGTAGTCCTTGTACTCGGAGGCGTCCATCGTGCCCCGGAGAATGTCCGCAGCGGCGAAAAGGTGCCGCTCCAGCTGGGCGAGCGTGAGCTTGGCCACGTACCGACTCCCTACGACCTGAGATGACCGGCCAACACTATGGCCCTCCCCGGTCCGCACTGAAATCCGTCAGTACGAGGAGATCCCGAGAGCCTCTTCCACGAAGATGTGCATGTCCGTGTACGGGTCCCGGTCGATCTTGGCCACGTGCGGGCCATGCTGAGCGTTCATCTGCTCGGCGTTGTCCTTCGCCTTCTGGAAGCGCTTCAGGACCTGGTGCGGGAGAACGACCTTGGAGTTCTCCGCGTCCTGTGAGCCCGGCGTGAACGGCAGCCGCTTGGCGGCCTCGCCGCACACCCCGGAGAACATTCCGCTCACCGGACGGTAGTGGGCAAGGCGCCACACCTCGAAGCACGGGTGCGAGAAAGCGACCTCGACACCGGCCTCCTTGGCCTGCTTCATGGCTTCTGCGAGATACGGGTACTTGTCGTGGTCGAAGACGCACCACACCTGCGGCATCATCGCCGACTTCAGCTTCGCCCGCTTGGCCTCGCGAGTGACCTCTCGCTTGAGCCGGGCGGCCTTCTCCACCAGATCGAGCGGCTTGCGGTGGCTCTTGCGGTTCCGCTCTTCGATGTGCAGGACGACCTGGAGCCCTGGGTCCTTGCGGACGCAGTTCTCGTCGTCCGTGATGATGTCGAAGTAGGAGGGCTCGGTCTCCTTTCCCTCGGTGAAGACGTAGACCTCGCGTCTGCGTCGCCCGGCCCCCTTGGACCGCTTCAGCGAGTCCTTGCCCCGGTCCCCCCGCGCCATCAGTCCTGCCCCACCTGGTCGGCCATCTCCTCGTACGCACCGAACTCGCGGGCAGCGTAAGCCCGCCGAGCGATCTGGCCCTCCAGCAGCGAGGGCACGCCGCCGAAGACACCGGCCAGATAGGACCGGGTCAGATCCTCGTCCTTGCCCGGGTCGGCGTCCGTCAACGGATAGAGGGTCGTCGCCCCCTCCTTGTCCTTCTCCGTCAGCCACACCTGGCCTGGGGCAAGGAGCCGCTCGCCGATCGGCGTGGTGAGGACCGTCGCGTCGTGCGACGTGAAGACCAGCTGGGCCCCGTTCGGGTTCGCCTGCGGGTCGTGGAAGAGCCGGATGACCTCTGCGGCGAAGCGCGAATGCAGACTCGCGTCGAGCTCGTCCACGAGCAGAACCGCGCCCTCGTCGAGGGCCAGGAGCATCGGGCCCAGAAGGGCGAACCAGGAGCGTGTGCCAAACGACTCGGCCTGCCAGTCGAAGGGAACATCCCCGGCCGCCGAACGGTGTGTCAGCTTCACCCCCTGCTGCCCGGGGCCCTCCTGCACGATCTCCGCACCGGTGATGCCGAGGTCGGCCACACGGAGCAGCTCCCGGATGCGCAGTGCCCTCTCGCCCGAAAGTTCACGGGTGGTGAATTTCTCGCGCTGGGGTCGGTCGTCCTCCGGATTGATCATCCACAGATTGCGCCGGAACCAGTGGAACAGGGGGGACAGCTGCGGGTGGTTGTCCGTACCCGCCGTGGACAGCAAGAGGGCGTTCGGGCGCGTGCGGCGCACGAGTTGGGCCCTGTCACGGACACGTCCGCCCGGCCATTTGAAAGCATCCGCACGCGAGGCATCGCGGTCAAGCCACTCCTGGCGGCGACCACGCGGGTAGCTGTGCAGCCATTCCGACTCGACTCGTGTGGGCCCGAGCTCGAAACCGTACGTCCAGCGGACCGAGTCGATGATGATGTCGACTTCGAAGAAGGATGGTTCGCCCTCGCTCTTGGGGCTCAGGGCGAAGACATTGCGTTTGATGCCTTCGTACGCGGCCCAGTGCGCGTAGGAGTTGAGGACTGCGTCGCGCATGTCGCCCATGGCGGCCAGGACATTCGACTTGCCTGACGCGTTCGCGCCGAAGATGCCGAGCAGGGGATATACCTCTACGGAGTCGCCTCCCGCGAGCTCCAGCGAGTTCGCCGCCCCTTCCGGTTCCTCCTCAGGTGCGATGAAGGACAGTTCCTGCTCCTCGCGCAGAGATCGCACGTTCGCGGCACGGAACCTCAGCAGCACGCTGTCCTCCTCTCCGATTCTCCGAGCTCAGCGTAGTCGGCGGTTCTGACATGAGCCCGTCCTGGGACGTCCGCGACCTCGCGAAAGATACCCCCCGCCGCGGGTCGCGGACAGCCGAACGGGTGATCAGTCCCCGGTGAGATGTGTCGGAGCGAACATCTTCAGGAGCGCCGGCAGCACCACCACCGAAGGACCCGGCTCCGCCAGCGCCTTCGCGAGGTCCTCGCGCAGGGTCTCCGGGGTCGTCCTGACCCCCGGCACCCCGAAGGACTCCGCGAGCGCCACGAAGTCGGGGCGGGCCAGCTCCGTCGCCGTGGCCTCGCCGAAGGCGTCGGACATGTACTCGCGCAGGATGCCGTAGCCGCCGTCGTCGACGATCAGCCAGGTGACGTTCAGCCCGTACTGCCGGGCGGTCGCCAGCTCCGCGATCGAGTACATCGCGCCGCCGTCGCCGGAGACCGCGAGGACCGGGTGCGAGGGGTCGGCGGCCGCCGCGCCGAGCGCCGCGGGGAAGCCGTAGCCGAGGCCGCCCGCGCCCTGCGCCGAGTGCATGGTGTTGGGGCGCCGCGCGTCGAACGCCGACCACGCCCAGTACGCCAGGATCGTCATGTCCCAGAAGGACGGCGACGTGTCCGGCAGGGCCTCGCGGACCGCGGCGAGCACCTGCCGCTCCAGGGCGAGGTCCTGCGCGTCGATCCGCTCACGGACCGCGGCGAGCACCCGCGCCACCCGCTCGGGGGCCGAGGGGTCCTCGCGGGGCGCGTCGATCGTCTCCAGGAGCGCGGAGAGGGCGATGCGCGCGTCCGCGTGGATGCCGATGCCGGGGTGGTTGGACTCCAGCTTCCCGGCGTCCGCCTCGATCTGGATCACCCGGCCGCGGGGCTGGAACGTGTGGTAGTTCGAGGACAGTTCGCCCAGGCCCGAGCCGACCACGAGGAGGACGTCCGCGTCCTCCAGGAAGTCCGTGGTGTGCCGGTCCTCCAGCCACGACTGCAGCGAGAGCGGGTGCTCCCAGGGGAAGGCGCCCTTGCCGCCGAAGGTGGTCACCACCGGCGCGTTCACCAGCTCGGCGAGCGCGCGCAGCTTGCCGGAGGCGTCCGACCGGACGACTCCGCCGCCCGCGATGATCGCGGGCCGCTCGGCGCGCGCCAGCAGGTCGGCGGCGACCGCCGTCAGCTCGGGGCGCGGAACGACGTCCTCCGGGGTGGCGTCCATCGCCGTGACGGCGGGCAGCGTCGTCTCGGCGAGCAGCACGTCCTGCGGGATCTCCACCCAGACCGGGCCGTGCGGCGCGGTGAGCGCCGACTCCCAGGCCGCGGCGATGGCGGAGGGGATCTGCGAGGCCGTACGGACGGTGTGCACGGACTTGACCACGTCGCGGAAGGACGCCTGCTGGTCGCGGAGCTCGTGCAGATAGCCGTGGCGGCCGCCGCCGAGCCCGGCCACCGGGACCTGGCTGCCGATGGCGAGGACCGGCGAGGAACCGGCCGCCGCCTCCTGGAGCGCGGCGAGCGACATCAGCGCGCCGGGCCCGGTGGAGAGCAGCAGCGGGGCGACCTCGCCGGTGATCCGGCCGTACGCGTCCGCCGCGAAGCCGGTGTTGTTCTCGACGCGGAAGCCCACGTACGAGAGCGCGGAGCGGCGCAGCGCGTCGAACATGCCGAGGGCGTGCTGGCCGGGCAGGCCGAAGACCGTCGTGGCGCCGAGGCCCTGGAGGGTCTCGACGACGAGGTCGCCGCCGTTGCGCCCCGGCGGCGGGTTCAGGGCGGCCTCGGTCTGGGCGGCGGTGGGCCTGAGGACCACGTCGTGGTCGTGCGTCACCGCGTGGCCCCCGTCCCGCGGGCCTCCGCGATCTGGCGGGACATGATCGTGGTCAGTTCGTACGCGGTGTGGGAGGCGGCGACCGCCGTGATCTCCGCGTGGTCGTAGGCGGGCGCGACCTCGACGACGTCGGCCGACACCAGGTTGCAGGAGGCGAGGCCGCGCAGGATCTCCAGGAGCTCGCGGGAGGTCATGCCGCCGGCCTCGGGGGTGCCAGTGCCGGGCGCGTGGGCCGGGTCGAGGCAGTCGATGTCGATGGAGATGTACAGCGGGCGGTCGCCGATGCGCTGGCGCAGCTGGTCGGCGACCTCGTCGGCGCCGCGGCGGTAGATGTCCGCCGAGGTGACGATGCCGAAGCCCATCTTCTCGTCGTCGGTGAGGTCCTTCTTGCCGTACAGCGGGCCGCGCGTGCCGACGTGCGAGAGCGCCTCGGTGTCGAGGATGCCCTCCTCGACGGCGCGACGGAACGGCGTGCCGTGGGTGTACTCGGCGCCGAAGTAGGTGTCCCAGGTGTCCAGGTGGGCGTCGAAGTGGAGCAGCGCGACCGGGCCGTGCTTCTTGGCGACGGAGCGGAGCAGCGGGAGCGCGATGGTGTGGTCGCCGCCGAGGGTCATCATGCGGGCGCCGGAGCCGAGCAGGTCGTCGGCGGCGGCCTCGATGGTCTCCACCGCCTCGTTGATGTTGAACGGGTTGGCGGCTATGTCGCCCGCGTCGGCGACCTGCGCGAGCGCGAAGGGCGAGGCGTCCTGCGCCGGGTTGTAGGGGCGAAGCAGGCGGGAGGCCTCACGGATCGCGTTGCCGCCGAAGCGGGCGCCGGGGCGGTAGGAGACACCGGTGTCGAAGGGCACGCCGACCACCGCGACGTCCGTCTTGCCGCCGACCTCGTCGAGGCGGGGCAGGCGGGCGTACGTCGCCGGGCCCGCGTACCTCGGGATGCGGGAGGAGTCGACGGGGCCGCGGGGGGTCGTCGGGGTCTCGGCGCTGCTCATGGTCGGTTTCCTCCTGTTGGTACGGGTACTGCGGTTCAAGTGTCGCGCGGCCCACCGACAGCGGGCCGCGCGGACGTCTAGACGGTCACCGGGGTCTCCGGTTCCGGTTCCTCGGCGCCGCGTCCGGCCAGGCGTTCACGCCAGGCGGCGAGCACGGCGGCGTCGGTAGGCTTCGTGGCGAGGGAGACGGCGACGTACACGGCCAGCGAGATCAACAGGCCGTAGGAGACGGGCTCGTTGGCGAGGATCCCGTACCCCCACATCAGCCCGATGACGGAGAGTCCGCCGGCGACGACGGCGGCGAGCGCGCCGGCCGCGGTGCCGCGCCGCCACAGGAGCCCGCCGAGGATCGGCACCAGCAGGCCGCCGACGAGCAGGTTGTAGGCGACGGTCAGGGCCTCGACGACGTCGTTGAGCACGATGGCGATGGCGATCACGGCGACGCCCATGACGAGGATGAAGGCGCGGTTGCCCTTGACCTCGTCGTGCGCCTCGCCGGCCGGCCTGCCGACCGCGCCGCGCAGCCGCGACCAGATGTCGTTGTTGGCGACGGTCGCGCAGGCGATGAGCGCCCCGGAGGACGTCGACATGACCGCGGCGAGCGCGGCGGCCAGGACCAGCCCCCGTACGCCCACGGGCAGTTCGTCCTTGACGATGGTGGCGAAGGCCGCGTCGGCGCTCGGCAGCTTCGGGTACATGACCTTGGCGGCGGTGCCGATGACGGCGCCCGCGATGGCGTAGACGAGGCAATAGGTACCGGCGACGGTGCCTCCGTAGCGGGCCACCTTGTCGCTGCGCGCGGTGAACACGCGCTGCCAGATGTCCTGCCCGATGAGCATGCCGAAGGTGTAGATCAGCACGTACGTGAAGATCGTCTCGCCGCCGACGCCGAGCGGGTCGAAGTAGGAGGTGGGCAGCTTCGCCTTCATCGCGCCGAAACCGCCCGCCTTGACGACGGCGATGGGCAGGAGCAGCAGGAGCACGCCGATGGTCTTCACGACGAACTGCACCATGTCGGTGAGCGTGATGGACCACATGCCGCCGAGCGTGGAGTACGCGACGACGATCGCGCCGCCGAGGACGATCGCCACGGTGCGGTTCAGGTCGAAGAGGACGTCGAAGATCGTTGCGTAGGCGATGGTCGAGGTGACCGCGAGCATCAGCGTGTACGCCCACATGACCACTCCGGAGATGACGCCCGCGCGCCCGCCGTAGCGCAGGTCGAGCATCTCGGAGACGGTGTACACCTTCAGGCGCGCGATGCGGGCCGAGAAGAACACGCTGAGCGCGAGGAGTCCGAGGCCGATGGTGAAGACCATCCAGGCACCGGAGAGCCCGTACTGGTAGCCGAGGCCGACGCCGCCGATGGTGGAGGCGCCGCCGAGGACGATCGCGGCCATGGTCCCGGAGTACATCCAGGGTCCGAGGCGGCGGCCCGCGACCAGGAACTCACTCTTCGACTTGGCGCGGCGCATGCCCCACCAGCCCATGGCCAGCATCCCGGCGAGATAGACGACGATCACTGTGTAGTCGACGGCCATAAGGGGGCCTCCTTCGCGCACCTCGGTGGCGTGTCGTGCAGATGGAGTGGGGGGTCCAGCCAGCGACCGGCCGCGGGGACATCCGCCCGTACCCGCTGCCTGTGGTCGGCACGACCTTAGGTGGCCGGAAAGCAACGCTGAAGTGTACGTTTCCTCCATTCCGCCCGACCGATACGGATGGAACGTCCACCATGACCGATCCGGCCGCCCCACCGACCCCGCCCGTCCCGCTCGCCGCCCTGCTGGCCCGCGAGGACCTGGGCCTGCGACAGCTCGCGGGTCCCGACGCGCGGGACGCCGGCACGGCCGTGCAGTGGGTGCACACCTCGGAGATGCCGGACCCCTACCCGTACCTGCTCGGCGGCGAGCTGCTGCTCACCGCGGGCGTGCACATCACCGACCCGGCGGGCGCGGACGGCCACCTGGACGACTACGTGGCCCGCATCCTCGCGGCGGGCGGCGCGGCCCTCGGCTTCGGCGTCGCGCCGCTGCACGACACGGTGCCGCGCGCCCTGGTCGAGGCCTGCGACCGGCTGGGCCTGCCGCTGGTCGAGGTCCCGCCGCGCACCACGTTCAGCGGCGTCGCCCGCGCCGTGTGGCGGCTGATGGCCGAGGCACGGCACGCGGAGCTGCGCCGGGTGACGGAGGCGCAGCAGGGCCTCGCCACGGCGGCGGCCCGCCCCGACCCGGTCCCGGCCGTCCTGCGGCAGCTCGCGGCCCGGCTCGGCGGGGTCGCGGTGCTGTACGGGCCGGACGGGGCGGAGCTGCAGCGGGCCGGGCACGCGCCGGACGACGGGGTGCGGGGCGCGCTGCGGGAGCTGACCGCGGTCGTCCGGCGCGCCGCCCCCGCCGCCCCGGCGTCCGCCGCCGACACCGCGGGGTCCACGCACCTCGCGGCCTACGCCCTGGGCGGCGGCCGGGGCTTCGCGCTGGGCGTCGCCACGGAGCGCCGGGAGCCGGGGGACCACACCATCGCCGGGGCGGCGGTCGTGCTGCTCTCGCTCCTCACCGGCGAGCACCAGGGCGCCTCCGAGGCGGCCCGCTCGGCGGCGCTGGTCCGGCTGCTGCTCGGGGCGCCGGTGGCGGAGACCGGCGCTCTCCTGGGCGGCGAGCGGTGGACCGTGGTGCACGCGCGCGGGGAGGGCGGTCCGCTGGCCGCGTCGGCGCTCGCGGCTGCGCTGGGCACGGGTCTGGTGGACCCGCGCGAGCCGGGGGACGCGGTACGGCTCCTCGTCCCGGCCGACCGCGAGGTCGCCCCCGCCGACGGCTGGACGCTCGGGGTCTCGGCCGCCGCGCCGCCCGCCGAACTCCCGGCCGCCGACGCGCAGGCGGCCCGCGCCCTGCGCCGCGCGGAGGCGACGCGCGTCCCGCTGGTGCGGCACCGCGAGAACGGGCTCGCGGGCCTCGTCGCCCCGGAGGAGGCCGACGCCCACGCGCGCGTGCTGCTCGCCCCGCTGGCCGCGGGCGAGGCCCTGACGCCGACACTGCGCACCTGGCTCTCCCTGCACGGCAGCTGGGACCGCACGGCGGTGGCCCTCTCCGTCCACCGCAACACGGTCCGCCAACGCATCGCCCGCTGCGAGTCCCTCCTGAACACGGACCTGAACGACCCGGACGTCCGCATGGAACTCTGGTTCGCCCTGAGCCGCTAGGGGCGCCCCATTAGGGGCGCGGGGAACTGCGCGACAAGCCACAACGCACCCGCACGGCAGGCCCCCGCGTAGCGCACCCGTCCCGCACCGCAGCCGCAGGCTGAACAACCCGCCCCCTGCGCAGAGCACTCGTCCCGCACAATGAGAGGCATGCCCATACCCACCCGCCCCGAGCTGGTCGACCACCTCGTCCGCACCCGCATCGCGGGCGACGTCGCCACGCCCCGCGAGAACAACCTCAGCCACTACAGGAAGCTCGCGAACGGCGACCGTCACTACTGGCTCGGTCTGGAGCTCGGCGACCGCTGGACGGACGAGCAGGACGTCCTCGCGGTGATGGCCGAGCGCTGCGGCGTCATCGACGACCCCGAGTACCGGTACGGCCAGGACACCATCGACCCGGAGCTGACGGTCGACGCCCTGGAGCGGATGGCCGCGCGGCTGCGCAAGGCGGCCGCCGGCAAGGAGCGGGTGCTGTTCGCCACCGGCCACCCCGGCGGCCTGCTCGACGTGCACCGCGCGACCGCCGCGGCACTGCGCGCGGCGGGCTGCGAGATCGTGGTGATCCCCGAAGGCCTCACGGCCGACGAGGGCATGGTCTTCCAGTTCGCCGACGTGGCGATGCTGGAGCGCGGCGCCACCCTGTGGCACACCCACTCCCCCGAGCCGATGAACGCGATCCTGGACGGCCTGGAGCGCGAGGGCAGGCCGCAGCCCGACCTCGTCGTCGCCGACCACGGCTGGGCGGGCCGCGCGGGCCAGCGCGGCCTGGACTCCGTGGGGTACGCGGACTGCAACGACCCGGCGCTGTTCCTCGGCGAGTCCGAGGGCACCCTCCAGGTGACGGTCCCGCTCGACGACCACGTCACGAGCCCGCGCCACTACGACCCGATGACGGCCTACCTGCTGGACGCGGCGGGGCTCACGTCCGGCTCCTGACCGGGCCCCGGCGTCGGGTCCAGGTACACCCGCCGGATCGCCGGGAAGCGTTCCTGCAGGCGCCGTGCCATCCGGTCGCAGGCCCGCTCGATGTCCCCGGCCGACGACATGTCCCGGAAGTCGACCTTCGCGGCGACCAGCGCCTCCTTGGGCCCCTGGAGCAGCGTGGTCAGTTCCAGGACGTCGACGACGTGCGGGTCGGCGAGCAGTTCCGCGCGGACCGCGGACCGCATCTCCGCGGGCAGCGGGCGCCCGATCAGGAGCTCGGAGTTGGCGTGGCCGAGGACCCACGCCACGTAGACGAGCAGGACGCCGATGCAGAGCGAGGCGACGCCGTCCCACGCGCCGGAGCCGGTGAGCTGTCCGCCGAGCAGTCCGGCCGCGGCGAGCACCAGGCCCACGAGCGCCGCCGAGTCCTCCATGACGACGGCCTTGACCGCGGTGTCCGGGGTGTGGCGGAGGTAGCGCTTGATGTGCACCCCGAAGCGGTCGGCCTCGCCGCGCGCCTGCTTCAGGCCGGTGCGCAGCGAGTACCCCTCCAGGAGGAAGGCGACGGCGAGCACGATGTACGAGACGAGCGGGTCGCCGGGGTCCTCACCGTGCGTGAGGGTGTGGATGCCGTCGTAGACGGCGAAGACGCCGCCGCCGACGAAGGTGGCGACGGAGGCGAGCAGCGCCCAGATGTAGCGGGCGCCCCCGTAGCCGAGCGGGTGTTCCTCGTCGGCGGGCCGGTCGCTGGCCTTCAGGGAGACGAGCAGCATCAGCTCGGTGACGGTGTCGGCCACGGAGTGCGCCGCTTCGGAGAGCATCGCACTGGACCCGCTGATGACGCCCGCGACGGCCTTGGCCAGCGCGATCCCGAGGTTGGCGACGGCTGCGACGACGACCGTGAAGGTGCTCTCTCCGCCCTGCGACGGTTGCTCACTCATGTGTCGGACGGTATGTCCGATCAGCGGGCGACGCGAACCCCGGGGCTCACCGCGGTACCCGGATCAGGGCTCACCGCGGTACCCGGATCAGCCCCTCCTGGATGACGGTGACCGCGAGCCGGCCGTCCTGCGTCCAGATCCGCGCCTGCCCGATGCCCCGCCCGCCGGACGAGGTGGGCGACTCCTGGTCGTACAGCAGCCACTCGTCCGCGCGGAAGGGCCGGTGGAACCACATGGCGTGGTCGAGCGAGGCGCCGACGACGTCGCCGACGGCCCAGCCCCCGCGCCCGTGCGCGAGCAGCACGGAGTCGAGCAGCGTCATGTCGGAGACATAGGTGGCGAGGCAGACGTGCAGCAGCGGGTCGGCCGCGTAGTCCGCCAGCTTGCCGTTGGCGCGGAACCACACCTGGGAGCGCGGTTCGCGCGGCTCTCCGACGGTGCCCCAGGGCGGTGCGTCGGCGTAGCGCAGGTCGACGGCGGCGCGGGTCTCCAGGAGCCGGTCGGCGACATCGCGCGGCAGGTGGCGCGGGAGCATCTCGGCGGCCGTGGGCAGCGTCTCCGGGTCCTGCGCGGGCGGCATCGGGGCCTGGTGCTCCAGCCCCTCCTCGTACGTCTGGAAGGACGCGGAGAGGTGGAAGATCGGCTGCCCGTGCTGGACGGCGACGACGCGGCGCGTGGTGAAGGAGCGGCCGTCGCGGATCCGGTCGACCGTATACACGATGGGCGCGCCCGGGTCTCCGGGGCGCAGGAAGTACGCGTGCAGGGAGTGGGCGGGCCGATCGTCGGGGACGGTGCGTCCGGCGGCGACGAGGGCCTGCGCGGCGACCTGGCCGCCGAAGACGCGGGGCACGAGCGCCGAGCGGCTCACGCCCCGGAAGATGTCCTCCTCGATCTGCTCCAGGTCGAGCAGATCGAGAAGGGCGTCAAGTGCCTGGTTCATGAAGCTAGTTCTACAGGGCGTCTCTACCGGCCTGCCTCTCCCGGGTGATCCCTACAGGCCCATGTTCTTCGCGATGATCATCTTCATGACCTCGCTGGTGCCGCCGTAGATGCGGTTGACGCGGTTGTCCGCGTACAGGCGGGCGATGGGGTACTCGTTCATGAAGCCGTACCCGCCGTGCAGCTGCAGGCACTTGTCGATGACGCGGTGCGCGACCTCGGTATTGAAGAGCTTCGCGGAGGCGGCCTCGGCGGCGGTCAGCTCGCCGGCGTCCAGCGCCTCCAGGGCGCGGTCGGCGACGGCCTCGGCGGCGTCCACCTCGGCCTGGCAGGCGGCCAGTTCGAACTTGGTGTTCTGGAAGGAGGCGACCGTCTTGCCGAACACCGTACGGTCCTGCACGTACTCCTTGGCGAACCGGACGGCGGCCTTGGCCTGCGCGTACGCGCCGTAGGCGATGCCCCAGCGCTCGGAGGGGAGGTTGCTGCCGAGGTAGTAGAAGCCCTTGTTCTCCTCGCCGAGGAGGTCCTCGACGGGCACCTTCACGTCGACGAAGGCGAGCTCGGCGGTGTCGGAGGTCTTCAGGCCGAGCTTGTCGAGCTTGCGGCCGATGGAGTAGCCCTCGGACTTGGTGTCGACGGCGAAGAGGGAGATGCCGTACCGGCGGTCCTCGGCGGTGGGCGCGGAGGTGCGGGCGCAGACGATCACGCGGTCGGCGTGCACGCCGCCGGTGATGAAGGTCTTGGAGCCGTTGAGGACGTAGTGGCTGCCGTCGGCGGAGAGCTTGGCGGTGCTCTTCATGCCCGCGAGGTCGGAGCCGGTGCCCGGCTCGGTCATCGCGAGGGCCCACATCTCCTCGGCGGAGACGAACTTCTCCAGGTAGCGCTTCTTCTGCTCGTCGGTGGCGAGCGCCTTGATGTACGGCAGGGCGAGCAGCACGTGCACACCGGAGCCGCCGAAGGTGACGCCCGCGCGGGCCGTCTCCTCGTACTGGATGGCCTCGAACTTGTGCGTGTCCAGGCCCGCGCCGCCGAACTCCTCGGGGACGTTGATGCCGAAGAGGCCCAGCTCGGCGAGCTTGTAGTAGAACTCGCGCGGCACCTGACCGGCGGCGAACCACTCGTCGTGGACCGGGACGACCTCGGCCTCGATGAAGGCGCGCAGGGTCTCCCGGAACGCCTCGTGGTCCTCATTGAAAACGGTACGGCGCACGGGAAGCTCCCTCTACACGACGTCGACTAAGCGCTTGCTCAGACAACGTTACCCGCCGGTCACCGGGCCGTCCAGAGAAACCTCCTGTCGCCCCCGTCACCCGACCGCCGCCGCGAACGCCCCGCGCGCGAGGCGGTGCAGCAGGTCCGCCATGGCCGCCCGGCTCGGCAGCGCGTCCCGCCGGCTCAGGTGCGGGGTGGAGTTGAGCAGCCCGAAGACCGCGTGCACGGCCACCCGCGCCGCGTTCTCGGCGAGGTCCGGGTAGACCTTGCGCACGACGTCGACCCAGATCTCCACGTACTGCCGCTGGAGCTGGCGGACCAGCTTGCGGTCGCTGTCCCGCAGGCGGTCCAGCTCCCGGTCGTGCAGGGTGATCAGGGAGCGGTCGTCGAGCGCGAAGTCGATGTGGCCCTGGATGAGCGCGTCGAGCACCTGCCCCGGCGGCCCGCCCACCTCCGCCGCGCACCGCTTGCCGCCGGTCAGGAGCTGCCCGCTGATGCCGACGAGCAGCTCGGCGAGCATCGCGTCCTTGCCCGCGAAGTGGCGGTAGAGGCCGGGGCCGCTGATGCCGACGGCGGCTCCTATCTCGTCCACTCCGACTCCGTGGAAGCCGCGCTCGGCGAAGAGCCGGGCGGCTTCCTTGAGGATCTGCTCGCGACGGGTGGGGGCGTCGGTTCTCGTGGCCATGGAATTGATTCTAGACAGGCCGGTTAGCGATCGTTAACCTAAGGGAAACCGTTAACGGTCATTAACCGAGCAAGGGGGCTCGACTGATGCGGCAGGCACCAGTGCTGGCGAGCGCGGCTGACCCCGCGTCCGAGGCGTGGCGGGCGAACGAGGCGGCGCACACCGCCCTCGCCGAGGAGTTGCGGGCCAAGCTCGCGGCGGCCGGGCTCGGCGGCGGGGAGCGGGCGCGGACCCGCCATGTGGCGCGCGGCAAGCTGCTGCCCCGCGACCGGGTCGACGCGCTCCTGGACCCCGGCTCCCCCTTCCTGGAGCTGGCCCCCCTCGCGGCCGACGGGCTGTACGGCGGGGACGCCCCCGCGGCCGGCGTCATCGCCGGCATCGGCCGGGTCTCGGGCCGCGAGTGCGTGATCGTCGCCAATGACGCCACGGTCAAGGGCGGCACGTACTACCCGATGACCGTCAAGAAGCACCTGCGCGCGCAGGAGGTGGCCCTGGAGAACCACCTCCCGTGCCTCTATCTGGTCGACTCGGGCGGCGCCTTCCTGCCGATGCAGGACGATGTCTTCCCCGACCGCGAGCACTTCGGGCGGATCTTCTACAACCAGGCCCGGATGTCGGGGGCCGGCATCCCGCAGATCGCCGCGGTCCTCGGCTCCTGCACGGCCGGCGGGGCGTATGTGCCCGCGATGAGCGACGAGGCGGTGATCGTCCGCAATCAGGGCACGATCTTCCTCGGCGGCCCGCCCCTGGTGAAGGCCGCGACCGGCGAGGTCGTCACGGCCGAGGAGCTCGGCGGCGGCGAGGTCCACTCACGGACCTCCGGCGTCACCGACCACCTCGCCGAGGACGACGCCCACGCCCTGCGCATCGTGCGCACGATCGTCGCGACGCTCCCCGAGCGCCCCGAGGCGCCGTGGTCGGTGCAGCCCGTGGAGGAGCCGAAGGTCGACCCCCTGGGGTTGTACGGCGCGGTCCCGACGGACTCCCGCACCCCCTACGACGTGCGCGAGGTCATCGCGCGCGTGGTGGACGGCTCCCGCTTCCAGGAGTTCAAGGCGGAGTACGGCACGACCCTGGTGACCGGCTTCGCCCACATCCACGGCCATCCGGTCGGCATCGTCGCCAACAACGGCATCCTGTTCTCCGAGTCCGCCCAGAAGGGCGCGCACTTCATCGAGCTGTGCGACCAGCGCGGCATCCCCCTGGTCTTCCTGCAGAACATCTCCGGCTTCATGGTCGGCCGGGACTACGAGGCGGGCGGCATCGCCAAGCACGGCGCGAAGATGGTGACGGCCGTGGCCTGCACCCGCGTGCCCAAGCTGACCGTCGTCGTCGGCGGTTCGTACGGCGCGGGCAACTACTCGATGTGCGGGCGGGCCTACAGCCCCCGCTTCCTGTGGATGTGGCCCAACGCCAAGATCTCCGTGATGGGCGGCGAGCAGGCCGCCTCCGTCCTCGCCACGGTCAAGCGCGACCAGCTGGAGGCCGGCGGCGAGGAGTGGTCCGCCGAGGACGAGGACACCTTCAAGGCCCCGATCCGCGCGCAGTACGAGGAGCA
Organism: Streptomyces sp. NPDC041713; assembly: GCF_055591085.1. NCBI lineage: Bacteria > Bacillati > Actinomycetota > Actinomycetes > Kitasatosporales > Streptomycetaceae > Streptomyces > Streptomyces sp. NPDC041713. Next base: position 294,148 of record NZ_JBVIZY010000007.1, on the reverse strand, counting down.
GGGCAACGCCTACTACGCCACGGCCCGGCTCTGGGACGACGGCGTCATCGACCCCCTGGACACCCGGCAGGTCCTCGGCCTCGCCCTGACCGCCTGCGCGGGCGCCCCGCTGGGCGAGCCCGGCTTCGGCGTCTTCCGGATGTGAGGGGCCGACGATGAGCGACTTCAAGGAACGGACCACCCCGGGGAGAGGGACCATGTTCGACACGGTGCTCGTCGCCAACCGCGGCGAGATCGCGGTGCGCGTCATCCGTACGCTGCGCGAGCTCGGCGTCCGCTCGGTCGCGGTCTTCAGCGACGCGGACGCCGACGCCCGGCACGTGCGCGAGGCCGACACCGCGGTGCGGATCGGTCCGGCGCCGGCCGCCGAGAGCTATCTGCGCGCGGACCGCCTCCTGGAGGCGGCGGCGAAGTCCGGCGCCCAGGCGGTCCACCCGGGGTACGGCTTCCTCGCGGAGAACGCCGAGTTCGCGCAGGCCTGTGCGGATGCCGGGCTCACCTTCATCGGCCCGCCCGCCTCCGCCATCTCCCTCATGGGCGACAAGATCCGCGCCAAGGAGACGGTGCGGGCGGCCGGCGTGCCGGTCGTCCCCGGCTCCTCCGGCAGCGGCCTGACCGACGCCCAACTGGCCGACGCGGCGCGCGAGATCGGCACCCCGGTACTGCTCAAGCCGAGCGCGGGCGGCGGCGGCAAGGGCATGCGCCTGGTGCGCGACGAGGCGCTCCTCGCCGACGAGATCGCGGCGGCCCGGCGCGAGGCACGCGCCTCCTTCGGCGACGACACGCTGCTCGTGGAGCGGTGGGTCGACCGCCCCCGGCACATCGAGATCCAGGTCCTGGCGGACGGCCACGGCAACGTGGTGCACCTCGGTGAGCGCGAGTGCTCGCTGCAGCGCCGCCACCAGAAGATCATCGAGGAGGCGCCCAGCGTCTTCCTGGACGAGGCCACGCGCGCGGCGATGGGCGAGGCGGCGGCCCAGGCGGCCCGCTCCTGCGGCTACGCGGGCGCGGGCACGGTGGAGTTCATCGTGCCGGGCAGCGACCCGTCGTCGTACTACTTCATGGAGATGAACACCCGCCTCCAGGTGGAGCATCCGGTCACCGAGCTGATCACCGGACTCGACCTGGTGGAGTGGCAGCTGCGGGTCGCCGCCGGTGAGCGGCTCCCCTTCACCCAGGACGACATCACCCTCACCGGGCACGCGGTGGAGGCGCGCGTCTGCGCGGAGGACCCCTCCCGCGGCTTCCTGCCGTCCGGCGGCACCGTCCTGGCGCTGCACGAACCGCAGGGCGACGGCGTGCGCACCGACTCCGGGCTGAGCGTGGGCACGGAGGTCGGCAGCCTCTACGACCCGATGCTGTCCAAGGTCATCGCGTACGGCCCGGACCGGGCGACGGCGCTGCGCAAGCTGCGCGCGGCCCTCGCCGACACGGTCACGCTCGGCGTGCCGACGAACGCCGGCTTCCTGCGCAGGCTCCTGGCCCACCCGGCGGTGGTGGCGGGCGAGTTGGACACCGGCCTGGTGGAGCGCGAGGCGGACGGCCTGGTCCCGGACGGCGTCCCCGGGGAGGTGTACGAGGCGGCGGCCGCGGTCCGCGCGGACGCGCTGAAGCCCACCGGCGACGGCTGGACCAACCCCTTCTCGGTGCCCAGCGGCTGGCGGCTCGGCGGCACACCGGCGCCGGTGACGCACTGGCTGCGCATCGCCGGGCACGACCCGGTCGACCACCGGCTGCGCGGCACCGGCCACACCGTCACCCCGGACCAGGTGCGCGTCACGGTCGACGGCACCCTGCACACCTTCCGCCGCGCGGGCGACTGGCTCGGCGCCGGGGGCGACGCCTGGCACGTCCAGGACCACGACCCGGTGGCGGCCTCCCTCACCGGCGCCGCGCACGCCGGGGCCGACGCCCTGACCGCCCCCATGCCCGGCACCGTCACCGTCGTGAAGGTCTCCCCCGGCGACCAGGTGGCCGCGGGCCAGAGCCTGCTGGTGGTCGAGGCGATGAAGATGGAGCACGTCATCGCCGCCCCGCACGCCGGCACCGTCACCGAGCTCGACGTCACCCCGGGCACGACCGTCGCCATGGACCAGGTCCTCGCCGTCGTCACCCCCGAGGAGGAGCAGGAATGACCAGCCCCACCCCGACATCGGAGGACGAGCCGCTGGAGCTGGCACAGGCGCCGCTCCCCATGGTCGTGCCCACCCGGGGCCTGCCCGCCCGCGTCCGCATCCACGAGGTCGGCGCCCGCGACGGACTGCAGAACGAGAAGGCGGTCGTCCCCACCGAGATCAAGGCGGAGTTCGTCCACCGGCTGGCCGACGCGGGCCTGACGACCGTCGAGGCGACGAGTTTCGTGCACCCCAAGTGGGTGCCCCAACTGGCCGACGCCGAGCAGCTGTTCCCGCTCCTCGGCGACCTCGACGGCATCCACCTGCCGGTCCTGGTGCCGAACGAACGCGGCCTGGACCGCGCCCTCGCGCTCGGCGCGCGCCGCGTCGCCGTCTTCGCCAGTGCCACCGACTCGTTCGCCCGGGCCAACCTCAACCGCACGGTGGACGAGGCGCTCGCCATGTTCGCCCCGGTGGTGGCCCGCGCCCGCGAGGAGGGCGCGCACGTGCGCGGTTACCTCTCGATGTGCTTCGGCGACCCCTGGGAGGGCGCGGTGCCCATCTCCAAGGTCGTCCGCGTCTGCCGCGCCCTGCTCGACATGGGCTGCGACGAGCTGAGCCTCGGCGACACCATCGGCGTGGCCACCCCGGGCCACGTCTCCGCGATGCTCGCCGCGCTCAACGCGGTACAGGTGCCGACCGAGCGCATCGGCGTGCACTTCCACGACACGTACGGCCAGGCGCTCACCAACACCCTGGCCGCGCTGCAGCACGGCGTGAGCACGGTGGACGCGTCCGCGGGCGGCCTCGGCGGCTGCCCGTACGCGAAGAGCGCCACCGGCAACCTCGCCACCGAAGACCTCGTCTGGATGCTGCACGGCCTCGGCATCGAGACCGGCGTCGACCTGGTCCGTCTCAGCGCCACCAGCGCCTGGATGGCCGATCAGTTGGGCCGACCCAGCCCGTCCCGCACCGTCCGCGCCCTCACGGCCCGCTCGCAGGACGAGCAGACCGCGTCGCGCGACGCCTCCCACCAGGAGCAGTGAAGACACGATGGACCATCGCCTGAGCCCCGAGCACGAGGAACTGCGCCGCACGGTGGAGGCGTTCGCCCACGACGTCGTCGCCCCCAAGATCGGCGACTTCTACGAGCGCCACGAATTCCCCTACGAGATCGTCCGCGAGATGGGCCGCATGGGCCTGTTCGGCCTGCCCTTCCCCGAGGAGTACGGCGGGATGGGCGGTGACTACTTCGCCCTCGGCATCGCCCTGGAGGAGCTCGCCCGCGTCGACTCGTCGGTGGCGATCACCCTGGAGGCGGGCGTCTCGCTGGGCGCCATGCCGCTGCACCTCTTCGGCACCGAGGAGCAGAAGCGCACCTGGCTGCCGAAGCTGTGCGCGGGCGAGATGCTCGGCGCGTTCGGCCTGACCGAGCCGGACGGCGGCTCGGACGCGGGCGGCACCCGGACGACGGCGGTGCGCGACGGCGACGAGTGGGTGATCAACGGCTCCAAGTGCTTCATCACCAACTCCGGTACGGACATCACGGGCCTGGTCACGGTCACCGCCGTCACCGGCCGCAAGGAGGACGGCCGGCCGCTGATCTCCTCGATCATCGTGCCGTCCGGGACGCCCGGCTTCACGGTGGCGGCGCCCTACTCGAAGGTGGGGTGGAACGCCTCGGACACCCGCGAGCTGTCCTTCGCCGACGTCCGGGTCCCCGCCGCGAACCTGCTGGGCGAGGAGGGCCGCGGGTACGCGCAGTTCCTGCGCATCCTCGACGAGGGCCGGGTCGCGATCTCCGCGCTCGCCACCGGTCTCGCCCAGGGCTGCGTGGACGAGTCGGTGCAGTACGCCAAGGAGCGGCACGCCTTCGGCAGGGCGATCGGCGCGAACCAGGCGATCCAGTTCAAGATCGCCGACATGGAGACCCGGGCGCACATGGCCCGGGTCGGCTGGCACGACGCGGCATCGCGCCTGGTCGCGGGCGAGCCCTTCAAGAAGCAGGCGGCCATCGCCAAGCTCTACTCCTCGACGGTCGCGGTGGACAACGCCCGGGAGGCCACACAGATCCACGGCGGGTACGGCTTCATGAACGAGTACCCGGTGGCCCGCATGTGGCGGGACTCCAAGATCCTGGAGATCGGCGAGGGCACCAGCGAGGTGCAGCGCATGCTGATCGCCAGGGAGCTCGGCTTCGCGGGCTGAGGCGGGCCCGCGCGCGGGCCGGGCCGGTGTGACGCGGGGGACGCCGGGGGACGCTGGACCGGAAGTTAGCTTAGGTTAGCCTAAGCTTTAGTTCCGGCCAGCGGCCCCCGCCGCCGTACGTCACGAAAGCAGAGACCCCCATGCCCCAGGCCCGCTTCCCCCAGCCGTCCCGTCGCGGCATCCTCGCCGCCGGCGGCGCCCTCGGCCTCACCGCCGCACTGGCGGCCTGCGGCACCGAGAAGAAGGACGGCTCCGGCACCGAGGGCGGCGGCAAGACCGGCCCCTGGAGCTTCAAGGACGACCGGGGCACGACCGCGAAGCGCGACGCGACGCCGAAGAACATCGTCGCGTTCACCGGTGTCGCCGCCGCCCTGTTCGACTACGGCATCGAGGTCAAGGGCGTGTTCGGCCCGACGAGGACCAAGGACGGCAAGCCCGACGTCCAGGCCGGGGACATGGACGTCAGCAAGCTGACGGTGATCGGCAACACCTGGGGCCAGTTCAACATCGAGAAGTACGCGGGCCTCGCCCCGGACGTGCTGATCTCGACCATGTTCGACGACAAGGGCACCCTCTGGTACGTGCCCGAGGAGAGCAAGGACAAGATCCTGAAGCTCGCCCCGAGCGTCGGCATCAGCGTCTACGACCGCCAGCTCACCCACCCGCTGCAGCGCATCCAGGCGCTCGCCGAGTCGCTCGGCGCGGACGTGAAGTCGGCGAAGGTCACCAAGGCGAAGAAGCGCTTCGAGGACGCCTCCGAGCGGCTGCGCAAGGTCGCCAAGGCGCACAAGGACATCAGGGTCCTCGTCGGCTCCGCGAGCCAGGACCTGTTCTACGTCTCCGGCTCGAACCTCTCCGTCGACCTGGAGTACTTCAAGGCGCTCGGCGTGAACCTGGTGGAGCCGCCGGAGGCGGCGAAGAAGGAGTCCGGCGGCTGGTTCGAGAACCTCAGCTGGGAGAACGTCGACCGGTACGATGCGGACGTCATCATGATGGACAACCGCACCTCCGCCCTGCAGCCGGCCGACCTCGACAAGTCCAAGCCGACCTGGAAGAAGTTGCCCGCGGTCAAGGCCGGTCAGGTCATCTCCCGGGTCACCGAGCCCATTTTCTCGTACGACAAGTGCGCGCCGATCCTGGAGGACCTGGCCGACGCGATCGAGAAGGCGAAGAAGCTGAAGTAGGGCCCCCACGCGCCCGGTTCCACCGACTGCCCCCTCCCCCTCGGGAGGGGGCGGTTCCGTTTTCCGGCCCCGGACCCCACCCGAACACTGAATTAGGTTAGGCTTACCTTACTTTCTCACGTCCCCTCACCAGGAGGGCAGTTCATGCGCTCGCACCTGCTCAACGACACCAACGCGGAGCGGTACCGCGGCTCCGTGACCGAAGGGGTCGAGCGGGTGGCTGCCCGGCTCGCCACCGCCTCCCGGCCGTTCACCGGGATCACCGCCGACGCCCTCGCCCCCCGCGTCGACGCCGTCGACCTGGACGAGCCGCTGCACGACACCCTCGCCGCGCTCGACGAGCTCGAAGAGCTGTACCTGCGCGACGCCGTGCACCTCCACCACCCGCGCCACCTCGCGCACCTGCACTCCCCCGTCGTCATCCCCGCCCTGGGGGGCGAGGCCGTGCTCAGCGCCGTCAACTCCTCCCTCGACACCTGGGACCGGTCCGCGGGCGCCACCCTCATCGAGCGCCGCGTCGTCGACTGGACGGCCGGACGCATCGGCCTCGGCCGGGACGCCGACGGCGTGTTCACCGGCGGCGGCGCCGAATCCGACCTGCACGCCCTGCTGCTCGCCCGCGAGGCGGCCGGGGACCGGGACCCCGCCACCCTGCGGGTCTTCACCTCACAGGCCGCGCGGCCGGGCATCCGCAGGGCGGCCCGGGTGCTCGGTCTCGGCGAGGACGCCGTCGTGAGCCTCCCCACCGACCGGAACAAGCGCCTGCAGACCGTGGCCCTCGCCCGCGCCCTCGATCGCTGCCGGCGCGAGGACCTCTCGCCCATGGCGGTCGTCGCCACCGCGGGCACCCCCGACTTCGGCTCCATCGACCCGCTGCCCGAGATCGCCGAGCTGTGCGCGCAGTACGGCACCTGGCTGCACGTCGACGCCGCGTACGGCTGCGGGCTGCTCGCCTCGCGCAGGTACCGGCACCTCCTCGACGGCATCGAGCACGCCGACTCCGTCACCGTGGACTTCCACAAGTCCTTCTTCCAGCCGGTGGGTTCGTCGGCGCTCCTGGTGCGCGACCGGGCGGCGCTGTCCCGCACGACGCACCGCGAGCGCGTCCCCGACCAGGCGGACAAGTCCCTGCGCACGACCCGGCGCTTCGACGCCCTGAAGCTGTGGATGGCGCTGCGCGTGATGGGCGCGGACGCCGTCGGCGACCTCTTCGACGAGGTGTGCGCGCTGGCCACCGAAGGCTGGAAGCACCTCGTCGCCGACCCGCGGTTCGACGTCGTGGTCGAACCCCAGCTGTCCACGCTCGTCTTCCGCTGCGTCCCCGCCGCGATCTGCGCGCCCGCCACCATCGACCGCGCCAACCTGTACGCCCGCAAGGCGCTGTTCGCCGCCGGGGACGCGGTGGTGGCGGGGGCCACGGTGGGCGACCGCCAGTACCTGAAGTTCACGCTGCTCAACCCGGAGACGACCCTCGCCGACCTCACGGCCGTCCTGGACCTGATCGCCGGCCACGTCGAGCAGTACCTCGCGGAGAGGGGGGAGCACCTTGACCGCGCTTGCTGACCTCCGCCGGATCACCGGCCGCGGGATCACCGGCCGCGGACGAGCCGACTTCACGCTCCGGCGGCTCGATCCCCTGACCGACTCCGAGCTGGTGCACACCTGGGTGACGCACCCGGAATCGGAGCACTGGATGATGCGGGGCGCCACCCTGACGGACGTCGAGCGCACCTACATGGCGATCGCCGCCTCCGGGCACCACGAGGCGTTCCTCGGTCTGTACAAGGGCGTGCCGTCGTTCCTGGTGGAGCGGTACGACCCCGCGTACGCGGAGCTGGTCGGCCTCTACGAGCCGCGCCCCGGCGACGTCGGCACGCGCCATCTGACCGCCCCGTCCGCCGTGCACGTCCCCGGCTTCGCCCGTGGTGTGCTCACCGCGGTGCTGCGGGAGCTGTTCGACGACCCGGCGGCCGAACGGGTGGTGATCGACCCCGACGTACGCGACACGCGGGCCCACGCCCTCAACGAGTCCGTCGGCTTCCGCGCCGAGACGGTCGTCCAGAAGCCGGAGAAGGAGGCTCTCCTGAGCTTCTGCACCCGGGAGCGGTTCCAGGCCGGGCGGGGCTTCCGGGACGGTCCCCGGGAGCCCCGCTCCTGAACGTGCCCGATCTCCCCGCTACTTGGCGGGCCAGGGCACCTGCGGCGACTTGTAGTAGCCGATGCCGAGCGCGTCCCAGCGCGGGGCCTGCGCGGCGAGCCGCACCTTGTAGGTGTCCCAGTCGTGCGTGGCCGCGGGCGACCAGCCGAGCTCGGCGATGCCGGGCAGCCGCGGGAACGCCATGTAGTCCAGGTGCGCGGAGGTGGAGAGGGTCTCCGTCCACAGCGGCGCCTCGACACCGATGACCGAGTCCGCGGGGGCGCCCTGGAGGTAGGTGGCCGGGTCCCAGTCGTAGGAGCGCCGCACCTCCACGTATCCCGCCCAGGACAGCCCGAGCGGGGTGTCCTTGGTGTACTTGTGGTCGATGTAGGCGCGGTCGGCCGGCGAGAGGACCAGCTTGGTGCCGTTCTTCGCGGCGTTCACGACCTGCTGGCGCTCGGCGGCGCCGGTCTGGTCGTAGCCCCAGTACTGCGCGACGGCCCCGGCCACCGGCTTGGCGGCGGTCAGCTGGTGCCAGCCCACCACCGTCTTGCCGTACTTGCCGACCACCGGCTGCACCTTGTCCATGAAGGCGACGAAGTCCTCGTGGCTGGTGGAGTGGGCCTCGTCGCCGCCGATGTGGAGGTACTTGCCGGGCGTCATCGCGGCGAGCTCGCGGATCACGTCGTCCACGAAGTCGTACGTGACGTCCTTCTTGACGCAGAGCGAGCTGAAGCCGACCTCGGTGCCGGTGTAGAGCGGCGGGGCGACGCCGTCGCAGTTGAGTTCGGCGTACGAGGCGAGCGCGGCGTTGGTGTGCCCCGGCATGTCTATCTCCGGGACGACCTCCAGGTACCGCGAGGCGGCGTAGTCGACGATCTCCTTGTACTGCGCCTTCGTGTAGAAGCCGCCCTGCCCGCCGCCGACCTGCGTGGAGCCGCCGTACGTCGTGAGCCGCGGCCAGGAGTCGATGGCGATGCGCCAGCCCTGGTCGTCGCTGAGGTGCAGGTGCAGCTTGTTCATCTTGTAGAGCGCCGCCTGGTCGATGTAGCGCTTGACCTGGTCGACGGTGAAGAAGTGCCGGGAGACGTCGAGCATGGTGGAGCGGTAGCCGTAGCGCGGCGCGTCCTTGATGGTGCCGCCCGCGATCCGCCACGGCCCGCGCTGCCTGCTCTGCTGCTCGGCGGCGGCGGGCAGTTGCTGGCGCACCGTCTGGACGCCGTGGAAGAGTCCGGCGCCGGTACGGGAGGTGATGGTGAGGGAGCCGTGCGCGGAGACCACGCGGTATCCCTCGGCGCCGAGCGCCTTGTCCGCCGGCGCGTTGCTGATGCGCAGCCGGATGCCGTCGCCGCCCCGGTCGGCGGTGACCGGGAGCCGGTAGCCGGTGGAGGGCCGCAGCACCCGGGCGAGGTACTCGCCGACGCGCCGCTCCTCCGCGCTGCTCTTGCCGACCCGGATCCGGGTCTTGGCGGTGATTTCGTATCCGGCCCCGCCCGGGTCCGCCTCGAGCGGCGCGGGCACGATCTGGCCCAACGGGGTGACGGGCGGTGCGGCCGGCGCCGGGGCGGGCGCGGCGGCGAACGAGGAGATTCCGGCGGCCGCCACCAGCAGCAGCGCGCCGAACAGTCGTGTCGATCTTCTCTGCGAGCTCACAAGCGGGTCCCTTCGACGGGCCTGCGCCGCGGTGGGGCACGTGTGCGGCGCGTCTGTGGTGGCGCGTGGCGCAACTGTGGTGCATCGCAATCGAACGGTCCCCATTGGTAACCCGGCCCCTACAAGGGGTCAAGGGGTGTAGACCTTTTGTCCGAGGGGCCGATGCGAGAATCCCCGCATGGCGGAAATCATCCAGCGCGACGGGACCTGGACCTTCGACGGCGAGACGCTGCGCCTGGTGCCGGGTCACGACAAGAACGTCTCCCCACTGCGCAGGGCACTGGGCGAACTGACCGTGCCGCTCGGCGCGTTGGCGGGCATCGCCTTCGAACAGGGCAAGAGGTCGGGCCGGTTGCGGCTGCGGCTGCGGGACGGCGCCGACCCGCTGCTCCTGGCGACGGGCGGGATGCTGTCGGGCTCCGCGGACCCGTACCAGCTGGGCGTGGAGCCGGACCGGTACGGGGTGGCGGAGTATCTGGTCGACGAGGTCCGCACCGCCCATCTGCTCGCACAGGTGCCGGCCACGCCCTGTGACGCGTATCTGCTCGCGGGCCCGGCCGTGCCGCTCTCCGTCTCCGCGGGGGACGGCACCGCGAACTTCGACGGGGAGACGGTCCGCCTGGAGTGGAACTGGAAGACGGAGGAGGCGAAGTCGGCGGCCGGGCCGCGGTCGCTGGCGCTCGACGACATCGCCGCCGTGGAGTGGCAGCCCGCGGCCGGCCTGGAGAACGGCCACCTCCGGTTCACCGTGCGGAACGCGCCGACCAAGGCGCCGCCGAAGTACGACCCGAACGCCGTCGAGCTGTGGGGGTTCAAGAAGGACCCGCTGATGGCGCTGGTGGCCGCCGCGGTCCAGGTCCGCCTCCCGCACCCCTCGGCGCCGCCGGCCGCGCCGCCGACCGGGAAGTCGCTCGCTCCCCCGCCCGCCGCCGCACAGGGCGTCGCCGCCCCGCAGTCCGGCGCCGAGGACCATGACGCGCTGCTGCGGCGCCTGCGCGAGCTGGGCGAGCTGCACCAGGCCGGGATCCTCACCGAGGCGGAGTTCACGACGGCCAAGCAGGCGGTGCTGCGCCGCATGTGAGCGCGCCCCCGAGCCCCCTGCCGGCCCTTGGTCGGTACCGCTGGCCCGTACCGCCGGAACCCGTTGCGACACGATCCTGCCCGATTCCGGGCAGGATTCTTGCGAAGCACCCTGCGATACCCCAGGATCAACGCATGCACGACGACCTGGTGGATCACCTCACCCGCAGCACCCCGCTCCAGCGGGGCGAAGCGCTGCGGGTCATCCAGGACGTGCTCGCCTACTTCGACGAGACGACCGAGGAGTTCGTCCGTCGCCGCCACCGCGAACTGCAGGGTCAGGGCCTGCTGAACGCGGCGATCTTCGAGAAGATCTCGGCGGATCTCGCATACCGCGCGGTCGCGCCGCCGGAGCTCACCCTCCGGCAGCTGCGCCGCATCGTCTACGGCTAGGAATCCCTTCATGTGCGGAATCGTCGGATACATCGGCAAGCGTGACGTCGCCCCGCTCCTCCTCGAAGGCCTGCAGCGCCTCGAGTACCGCGGCTACGACTCCGCGGGCATCGCCGTCACCGGCCCCAAGGCCTCCGGCCTGAAGATGGTGAAGGCCAAGGGCCGCGTCCGCGACCTGGAGGCCAAGGTCCCCGCCCGCTTCAAGGGCACGACCGGCATCGCCCACACCCGCTGGGCCACCCACGGCGCCCCCTCCGACGAGAACGCGCACCCGCACATGTCGGGTGACGACAAGGTCGCCGTCGTCCACAACGGCATCATCGACAACGCCTCCGAGCTGCGCGCCAAGCTCACCGCCGACGGCGTCGAGTTCCTCTCCGAGACCGACACCGAGGTCCTCACCCACCTCGTCGCCCGCTCCCAGGCCGACACCCTGGAGGAGAAGGTCCGCGAGGCGCTGCGGCACATCGAGGGCACGTACGGCATCGCCGTCCTGCACGCCGACTTCAACGACCGCATCGTCGTCGCCCGCAACGGCTCCCCCGTCGTCCTCGGCATCGGCGAGAAGGAGATGTTCGTCGCCTCGGACGTCGCCGCGCTCGTCTCGCACACCCGCCAGGTCGTCACCCTCGACGACGGCGAGATGGCCACCATCAAGGCCGACGACTACCGCACGTACACCACCGAGGGCTCGCGCACGACGGCCTCGCCGACCACCGTGGAGTGGGAGGCCGAGTCGTACGACATGGGCGGCCACGACACGTACATGCACAAGGAGATCTTCGAGCAGCCCGACGCCGTGGACCGCGTCCTGCGCGGCCGCATCGACGACCGCTTCTCCACCGTGCACCTCGGCGGCCTGAACCTCGACGCGCACGACGCCCGCAAAGTGCGCCGCGTCAAGATCCTCGGCTGCGGCACCTCGTACCACGCGGGCATGATCGGCGCCCAGATGATCGAGGAGCTGGCCCGCATCCCCGCCGACGCGGAGCCGGCGTCCGAGTTCCGCTACCGCAACGCGGTCGTGGACCCCGACACCCTCTACATCGCGGTCTCGCAGTCCGGCGAGACGTACGACGTGCTCGCCGCCGTCCAGGAGCTCAAGCGCAAGGGCGCTCGCGTCCTCGGCGTGGTGAACGTGGTCGGCTCGGCGATCGCCCGCGAGGCGGACGCGGGCGTGTACGTGCACGCGGGCCCGGAGGTCTGCGTCGTCTCCACCAAGTGCTTCACCAACACCACCGTCGCCTTCGGGCTGCTGGCGCTGCACCTGGGCCGCATCCGCGACCTGTCGGTCTCCGACGGCAAGCGGATCATCGAGGGCCTGCGCAAGCTGCCCGGCCAGATCTCGGAGATCCTCAAGCAGGAGGACGAGATCAAGAAGATCGCGAAGAGCTACGCGGAGGCCCGCTCGATGCTCTTCATCGGGCGCGTACGCGGCTACCCCGTCGCCCGCGAGGCCTCCCTCAAGCTCAAGGAGGTCTCGTACATCCACGCCGAGGCCTACCCCGCCTCCGAGCTGAAGCACGGCCCGCTCGCGCTCATCGAGCCCGCGCTGCCGACGGTCGCGATCGTCCCGGACGACGACCTCCTGGAGAAGAACCGCGCCGCCCTGGAGGAGATCAAGGCCCGCAGCGGCAAGATCCTCGCGGTCGCGCACCAGGAGCAGGAGAAGGCCGACCAGACCATCGTCGTCCCGAAGAACGAGGACGAGCTGGACCCGATCCTGATGGGCATCCCGCTGCAACTCCTCGCCTACCACACGGCGTTGGCGCTCGGCCGGGACATCGACAAGCCGCGCAACCTCGCCAAGTCCGTGACCGTCGAGTAGTCGAGCGGCGGACACCCGGCGCCCCCTTCGTGAAACGACCCCCTGTGCGTGCCACCAGCACACAGGGGGTCGTTCCTCGAAGGGCCGGGGTCGCCCATTACCCCGACCCGCGCCCAGGTCACTTTCGTACCCTTCACAAGGGCGCAAAGCACCTCTACGCGCCAGTAGATTTATCTGTGCACAAAACCACTGCACACGGCGGTGGTTGAGGTGGTAGGCGCCGGGTCATTCGCGGGCCCGTCCTTCAACTCGCCGGAGGGGCCGGGGCGTTACGGGATGACGATGACGGGACGCTGCGCGCGGCGCGCGAGCCGGCCCGCGACGGAGCCGAAGATGCGGCCGACGATGCCGTGCGTGGAGCCGACGACGATCGCGTCCGCGCTGTACTCGTGGCCGACCTCCTCCAGCTCGTGGCAGATGTCGCCGCCGCGCTCGACGAGGATCCACGGCACCTCGGACAGATAGTCCGCGCAGGCCAGCTCCAGGCCGAGGACCTCGGTGCGGTGGTCCGGCACGTCGACGAAGACCGGGGGCTCGCACCCCGCCCACACGGTGGTGGGCAGCCGGTTGGCGACGTGGACGATGATCAGGCCCGAGCCGGAACGGTGGGCCATGCCGATGGCGTAGGCGAGGGCCCGCTCACTGGAGGTCGAGCCGTCGAAGCCGACGACGACACCGTGCCGGAAGGCGGGATCGCAGGAGTGACGTGGTTCTTCCGCCGCTTGGGGGGTCGCTGTCGGATCGGCGACCTGCCGCTTGCGGTTCGCGGGTTCGGAGAATTCGTGACCGGCCATCGGTGTCTCGGCGAAGGAGTCCTCTGTGGGAGGGTCGGCTTTTCGGTGGTGCCAAGGTGTGGTGCCAAGGTGTGGTGCCAAGGTTCAGAAATGGTTCAGGGACCTGGGAGGTCGTCCGGGAATCATCTTCCCAACCCCATACCCCCAAGGGTACGGCGACACTCCTCTCCTGCCCAGAGCCTGCGAAAAGCCCCGAACGGAGCCCCGCCGGGGCCTGCACAGGGCTCCCGGCGTCCACCGGAGCATGCACGAGCCTCGCCCGTATGGCAATGGTTGCTGCCTCCTACAGGCGGTTTGCCCACCCGTCCGGCGGCCCCCCGCGCCCTCCCCAGTGACCCGCCGCCGGACCGGGCGTTGAACCTCGGTACCTCACCGCCACAGGGAGCACGCCGTGCCTGGATCTTCGACCGCGCCCCCCTCCGCCCCCCGCTTCCCGGCTTCACCCGAGCAAGGCCCGCAGCACCGGCAGGCCCCCGCGGCCCGGCCGCCCCGGCAGGGGCAGCACGGCCCGGCCCACGGCCACCGGCGCACGACCGAGGGAGCGCACGAACACCGCCCCGGCGGGGTGCTCGCGCCGCGCGCCCGGGACCGGCAGGACGCGCCGGCGCCGGATGCGGTGAGCGACGTGGTCCGCTGGGCCGCGTTCAGCTGTGTGCTGGTCCCCGTCGTCCTCGTGGGATACGGGACGTCACTGGCCGGCGCCGCCGGCTCGGCGCTCGGCCTGGTGGCCGTCACCGGCGTCTGCCGGGTGCTCCTGCGCCAGTCCGAACGGGGCGCCGCGCGACTGCTTGCAGAACAGAACAACGGGTACCGGGGACGGCACGGCAGGACGGCTCCGGGGGCGCACAGGGGCACTCGTCACAGTGCCGACGGTGCGCCGGTGGACTGACTGATTCACACACACGCCCCCGTAGCTTTTCAGCCAACTTCCGGAGCTCGCGGATCTGCTGGCCGAACGCCCCCTCAACCCCCGTCCGACCAGGGCTGAAAGGTGCTCTCGGGCCGTCCGCACCCTACGGGGACCGGCCATGGAGCAGAGGCGCACTTCCCAGCGGGCCGCGCGAGTGCAACGCTTCGTGATCGAATGCTTCACGCCAAGTTGCCATGTCGACAATCTGCCGAGTGATGAACTGGTCACCCCGGCAGCACGGGACGCAGTAGATTCGATCTTGACTGTATTACGGCGGGGGACTGGTGGAGGACCGAGGGGAAACGTGCAGCAGCGACAAGCCAGGCAAGCACGTCAAGGACAGGGAGCCGCGACGCCCGAGGGGGGTTTAGCACCATGAGCCACGACTCCACTGCCGCGCCGGAGACCGCGGCTCGGAAACTCTCGGGGCGGCGCCGCCGGGAGATCGTAGCGGTGCTGCTCTTCAGCGGCGGTCCCATCTTCGAGAGTTCCATACCGCTCTCCGTGTTCGGCATCGACCGGCAGGACGCCGGCGTCCCCCGCTACCGGCTGCTCGTGTGCGCCGGCGAGGAGGGACCGCTGCGGACCACCGGCGGGCTCGAACTGACCGCGCCACACGGCCTGGAGGCCATCGGCCGGGCGGGCACGGTCGTCGTACCGGCCTGGCGGTCGATCACGTCACCGCCGCCGCCCGAGGCGCTCGACGCGCTGCGCCGCGCGCACGAGGAGGGCGCCCGCATCGTCGGGCTGTGCACCGGCGCGTTCGTACTCGCCGCGGCGGGCCTGCTCGACGGCCGCCCCGCGACCACCCACTGGATGTACGCGCCGACGCTCGCGAAGCGCTATCCGTCCGTCCACGTGGATCCGCGCGAGCTGTTCGTCGACGACGGGGACGTCCTGACGAGCGCCGGCACCGCGGCCGGAATTGATCTCTGTCTGCACATCGTGCGCACGGACCACGGCAACGAAGCGGCGGGCGCGCTCGCCCGCAGGCTCGTGGTGCCGCCGCGCCGGGCCGGCGGCCAGGAGCGCTATCTGGACAGGTCTTTACCGGAGGAGATCGGCGCCGACCCGCTCGCCGAGGTCGTCGCGTGGGCCCTGGAACACCTCCACGAGCAGTTCGACGTGGAGACCCTGGCCGCGCGCGCGTACATGAGCAGGCGCACCTTCGACCGCAGGTTCCGTTCGCTGACCGGCAGCGCGCCGCTGCAGTGGCTGATCACCCAGCGGGTGCTCCAGGCCCAGCGGCTCCTGGAGACCTCCGACTACTCCGTCGACGAGGTCGCGGGCCGCTGCGGCTTCCGCTCGCCGGTGGCGCTGCGGGGTCACTTCCGGCGCCAGCTGGGCTCGTCCCCCGCCGCCTACCGGGCCGCCTACCGCGCCCGCAGGCCGCAGGGCGAACGGGTGCTCGAGTCGGTGCCGGCGACGGCGCAGTCCGTGCCGGCCCTGGTGGAGGCGGGCCCGGTGCCGAGCCAGACCCGGCGCACGGCGGCCGCCAGCGCGCTCGGCCCCTCGGCCTCGGTGCCCACCGATCCGGGCAAACCGAGCTCGGACGTGTACGCGCCAGGACGTGCTCCCCTGCCCGGCCAGAGGAGCGCGCCGTAGGGTAAGACGCATGAACGATCGCATGGTGTGGATCGACTGCGAGATGACCGGGCTCTCGTTGACGGACGACGCACTTATCGAGGTGGCCGCACTGGTCACCGACTCGGAACTGAACGTGCTCGGCGACGGTGTGGACATCGTGATCCGCCCGCCGGACGCGGCGCTGGAGACCATGCCCGAGGTGGTGCGCACCATGCACACCGCCTCGGGGCTCCTCGACGAGCTGGCCGGCGGCACGACGCTGGCCGACGCCGAGGAGCAGGTGCTGGCGTACGTACGTGAGCACGTCAAGGAGCCCCGCAAGGCTCCGCTGTGCGGAAACTCGGTCGGCACCGACCGCGGCTTCCTGCTGCGGGACATGAAGACCCTGGAGGAGTACCTCCACTACCGGATCGTCGACGTCTCCTCCGTCAAGGAGCTGGCCCGGCGCTGGTACCCGAGGGCGTACTTCAACAGCCCGGACAAGAACGGCAACCACCGCGCGCTCGCCGACATCCGCGAGTCCATCGCCGAGCTCCGCTACTACCGCGAGGCGATCTTCGTCCCGCAGCCGGGCCCGGACTCGGACACCGCGAAGACGATCGCGGCCAAGCACGTCCTGCCTGCGGAGTAGCCTCCGCGGGTCCCCGTGTACGGGGTCCGGAATACGTGGGCGCGAGCACCCCTTCGGACCCTGTACACTTTTTCTCGGCCGGTCGGAAGAACGACAAAGACCGGACATGGTGGGTGTAGCTCAGTTGGTAGAGCACCTGGTTGTGGTCCAGGTGGCCGCGGGTTCAAGTCCCGTCACTCACCCTGATTGATCAAGGCCCGATCTGCGAAAGCAGGTCGGGCCTTGATCGTTTCTTCGACCCTCGGGCCCCGCCGGGGGCTTTTGGTCCTGCCCCGGCAGGCGGTCAGCGAGGGCGGACCGCCCGCTGTGCACGCGCGATGATCATCTGCGCGTCTGCCCCGTACACGGCCGATGCGCTGAGCGTGTCCCAGATGCGGAGGTAGGTGGCCACGTTGTCGTCGTCGTCCAACCACAACTCCGCGTGCCAGTCCTCGGTGATGACGAGCCGCTCGTCCAGGACCCAGAACCCGTTGGCGGCGGGGACCTTGAGCGGGGCGGAGAGCGGAATGACGCCGAGGTGCACGGTGTCCATGCCGATCGTGCCTGCGAGCCGGTCGAGCTGGCTCGCGAGGACGGCCGGTGAGCAGATCAGCGCGTGGAGGGCCGCCTCCCACACCAGGGCGTGCAACCGGTGGCCCGTCTCGTGCACCCACTCCTGGCGCCGTATGCGCAGGCGCACCGCTTCGTCGGTGTCGCGCTTCGTGCCATGGAGGTCGGCGTAGCGCAGGAACACGGCGCGGGCGTAGTCGGCGGTCTGGAGCATGCCGGGGACCACGGCCTCCTCCCACGCGCGAATGACCGTGGACCGGCTCACCTCAAGATTCCAGCCGTCCTGTACGGGCCGGTGTCCCGATGTGAGTTGTCGACGCCAGGAACGGATGTGGGACTCGAACCCCTTGAGACGCGCGTCGAGCTCGGCGAAGACCTCGGGCCGGCCGACACCCTCTGCCCAGGTGCGCAGGTCCTCGGGCGTCGCCGTCTGCTGACCGTTCTCCAACTTGTAGATCTTGGAGTGCGGCCAGCCCAGTCGTCGGGCGAGTCGCGGGCCGGTGAGCCGACCATCAGGACCGGAGAGTCGCAGCTCGCGGAGCCGGGCTCCGAGAGACTCGCGGGCCTGCTGGAAGTCTGTGCTCACCGTCTCCCTGCCGTCAGTCTGCGCGCAGCCGCGCCGTGAACGCCTCGGTGAGGAGGGCGTGACTCACGGCTGCGTCCCGGACCTGGCAGTATCGCAGGACCTCAGCGGGCTCGGTGATCACCTCGACGTCGTGGAAGGTGTCCTCGTCGTCGAAGCGCAGCACTGCCACCAGACGGCTGTCGAAGATCCAGAAGTCCTCTTCGGGCAGGTGCGCGCGCTGCGCGTCCGCACGCCAGATGCTGCGTACGTCCTCCCCTGTCGCCGCATTGCAGCGGGAGTAGTCCATGAGGAACAACTGCCCCTCGGTCGGGGGATCATCGACTACACGCACGCGCCCCACGTACTTGCCGCTGGACGTCTGCCGAAGGATGTTCATGCACCAGTCGCTGCCGAGATCCATGGGCGCCTGGCCCGTGCGCCGGAACTCGGCGAAGCCGGGATCGTCCCTGTCGGAGGCGTACCCGCGGCGGGTCTCCAGGTGCCAGGCCGAGTGCGCGAACGTCTCGAAGAACTGACCGAACTCTTCGAGGCCGACCAGCTCGGGCACTCGCACCATCTCCTTGGGCCCGTGGTTGACGAGCAGTTCGCGCGGTACGGCCACCGCGGCATCGTCCGGACCGAAGTGCTGGAGCTGGGAAACGTCCTCGGGGTCACTGACGGGTGTTCCCTGCACGATCACCTGCCCGGAGTCGAGGTCTTCGTGCAGCGCTGGGCAGGCGCCGTTCTTGCTGTCCGTGCCGATGAAACGCAGTCGTCGCGCCATGCCGCCCCCTCAGTTCGGGTTGTCGCCACCAGCATCACGCTGCGATGCGCCCCCGCTCCAGAGGGTGCAGCACCCGATGCGAGAACACACGAGAACATCCGGCCAGAGTTCGAGAACATTCGAGAACACTGCCTAGGTCCTCACGGCCGTGCGTCCCTACCGTCCTCGGCATGGCCTCAGCATCCGAGTCGAGCGACGCCGCGAGCGTCGACCCGTTCACCGCCGTGGAGTCTCTCGGCCAAAGAGAGGGCTCGGCCATCTCCGACTGGCTCGCCCGCTCCCTGCAGGAGCCTGCGCAGGCCTGGCGGGAGTGGGCGGCTACCGGAGTAGCGCTGCTTCCGTGCGGCCGCAGGTTCGACGCGGTCCGCCTCCCCGAGCACCTCGTACACAACGCGGTGCGCTCCACCGACCCGCAGGTCGTCGCGGCCCGGCTCGCGCAGAGCCTGGACGGTCCGGTGATCTACGACGGCCGCACCATGGGCGGCACGTACTACGCCCTGACCAGGCGGCGCCGGAAGGGGACTTGGCGGCACGAGGACGTGGCGCCCTGGCTGGGGGCCGGCACCTACCTCGGCGTACCGAAGCTCACTCGTATCGAACCACCCGGCACGCACTGGGTGGTGGCGCCGCGCTTCGAGGGTGACCTGTGCGAGCCCCTGGCCGTGGAGGCCCTCAGCCGCATCGGCCGCAGCGTCGACGAGGGGGCGGAGCCGTGTTGACCGAGCGGATGGCCGAGGCCGAGAAACACCGGGAGCGGCAGGCGTACCAACGCCTCCTCGCGCACCTGGACGGGTGTATGCCCTGTCACCGCTGGGCGGACTGCGAGGAGGGCGAGAGGATCCGTCGTGCGTTGCGGGCCGCACGAGCCGCCGTCCGCGCCTCGTCGGGCGACTCGGCCTGAACTCACAACTCCTCCCGCCCTTATGGAGAGTGGGCGCACGACCGACGACATGAGCGGGGCCGACCCGTTCGCCCGGGTCGGCCCTGCTCATGTCCTTGGTCCGCCTCGGCCGGCCTAGCGGCGCGGGGCCTGGGTCGGGGTCCGGTTGGCTGCCGCCCTGAGGCCCGCCACCGTGAGCGCCACCACCAGCAGCGCGGCCAGCGTCGCGACCATCGCCGACAGGGCGGGCAGCGGCGGTGCCACCCCGTCGGGCCGCAGCACGTAGCCGAGCGTCTTGGAGTTGACCCGGCCGTCGACCAGATGACCCACGGTCAGGGCTCCGGCCACCAGCGTGGCCGCCACCGCCACGAGCGGCGAACCGCTCAACAAGAGCGCCACGCCCGCCACCGCGCAGACGGCGGCGACGCCGACCGCCACGGAGAGACCCACCGTGGGCGTGTGCGACCAGTCCATCGGGACGTGGGCCGCCGCGCAGAGCAGGAACAGCACGCCGGCCACGCGGCGCAGCCACGTCACGGGCGTGCGCTCGCGGGCCCGCCTCGGGGTGGCGGCGGCCGTTGCCACCGCGGGCGAGGGCTGACCGGGACCGGCGGGCTGCGTGCCCGATGTGCCCGGCGCCGCGGAGGCGTCGGCCTCGGCGGGCGCCCGCCGGGTGAGCGCGGCGAGGTTGATGGGGTGCGTGGCGGAGCCGTCGCCCGCGTGGTCGCGCAGGCTGTCCATCAGCTCCATCAGGTCCTCGACGGAGCGCGCCGTACCGGCCGCGTGCACCACCTCGGCGCCGCTGTGCGGGTCGTGCGGGGGGCGCGAGAGCAGCTGGACGAGACGGCTCACCTCGGGGATGGGCCGCTCCTCGGCGGCGTGCCGGATGGCCTCGTCCATGTGGTCGGCCGGGTACTCGGGCGGGCCCAGGAGTTCGACCAGCCGGGTGACGTCCTCGACGGAGCGCGCCACGGCCGCGAGCCGCAGGACCGACCGCGCGGTCGCACGTTCCTCGGGCGACTGCTCCAGGCGGGTGACCAGGTCGACGACGTCGTCCAGCGGACGGGAGACCACAGCGACTCGTATGAGCTCGACCACCGCGTCGTCGTCGGCATCGGCTTCGGCTTCGGTGGCGACGTCAGGGGTGTGCGTCGTCTGTTCCGCGGGTCGGTCGGCCGGCGCGTTCGGGGGCCGACCCGGCTCCTGCGGGGGCCGGTCGGGGTCGGTGGGGGGCCGGTCCGGCTCGTGCGTCGGCCGTTCCGGGAGTACGACGCCGGCCGGCGGGCCCGCGACGTGACCCGTGTGGGCGGTGACGTGGCCCGTGGGGGCGCTGGTGTGGCCCGTGGGGTGGTCGACGGCGGGGTCCGTGGCGGGACGTGTGCCCGGTTCGGCCGTCTGCGGCATCGGTGCGGGCTGCTCGCGGGGTGGGGCGCCGAGCTGCGCGGTGCCCCAGTGGAGCGTCGTCGAAACCAGAGGTTCGCCGGTCCCGGACGTTTCCCCGGCGGCAGAGTAAGGCTCAGCGGCCATGTCACTTCTCCATTTCAGCAGGGCGTTCTCGCCCCGCATGGTGAGCGTGTGTCTCCCGTTCTATGCACGCTTCCTGCGGTCCGCCACCGGAGACGTGGTGCGGGGCCGCCGATCGAGGTGACGGCGGTTCAGTGATCGCGGCGGCTGCGCGGGGCACTGCGCGGATGCGTCACGGGATACACCACTGGACCCGTCACACGGCCTCGCGTCGTTCATATGGCCGTCAGCGGTCGCGAGTTGGGCCGGACTGAGGTGAGTTGGACTCGCACGCGTTCCCGAACCCTTGGAGGTCTTCCATGCGCCGTGCCCGAGTTCTCACCGCCGCCGTACTGCTGTCGGGTCTGACCGTTCTGGGAGGAGCCGGGCAGGCTCTGGCCGACGACGGCCCGACCGCGACGACCGGCAACAGCCCCGGCATCCTCTCCGGCACCAACGTCCAGATCCCGGTCGAGGTCCCCGTCAACGCCTGCGGCATCGGCGTGGACGTCCTCGCCCTGCTGAACCCGGCCTCTGGCAACACCTGCACCAACAGCAACAACTGAGGACCGAGAACGCACGACGAGCCCCCGCCTCGATCGACGAGACGGGGGCTCGTTCACGCATTCACGGGGCTCCACAGCAGCCCCGCATTCACGGGGCGCCACAGCCGCCGCCGTGCGTACGCCGGGGCCCTGGCCATCGGCCGAGGACCTGCCAGGATCGCGCCGTCAGGACTGGAAGCGGTCCCGCGCGTCGTCCGCGGTGTCGCGGAGCTGGTCCTGGCCCTTCCGGGTCCGGTCCTCGGCCTGACGGCCACGCTCCGACGCCTCGTCCTGGGCGCCGCCTCGCGCCTTCTCGGCCTGCTCCTTGAGCGCCTTGGCCTTGTCCTGGAACTGGTCCTTCATGCCCATGGTGGGCCTCCTTCGCAGTGGGAACTCCTGCCCCCCGCTCACAGCTTCCGGCGCGGCGCGGCGAGGCGCACGTCGAAGCGTCACGCAGCGTGGTGACGGCTGGTCACGGCCGGTTTCCGGCTCTCCGCTCCTCAACGGGGCTCAGGACGAGGCCCGCTCCACCAGCTCCGTCGGCAGCACGATCTGCCGCCGGCCACCGGACCCGACACCAGTGGCACGCCGACGCCCGGCCACCCCAGCCACCCCGGCCTCCCCAACCACCCCAGCCCCCCTGGTCTCCCCCGCCTCCCCCCGCGCCGCGATCTCGGCCAGCAGCACCTCCGTCATCGTGCGGCCCATCTCCGTGATCGGCTGACGCACGCTCGTCAGGGGCGGGTCCATGTGGCGGGCGATGGCCGAGTCGTCGAAGCCGACCAGCGCCACGTCCTGCGGTATGCGGCGCCCCGCCGCCCGCAGCACCTGCCGGGCGCCGGCCGCCATCACGTCCGAGCCCGCGAAGACCGCGTCCAAGTCCGGCGTACGTTCCAGGAGTTCGGCCATCGCACGGCGTCCGCCCTCCTCGGTGAAGTCGCCCCCCACGATCAGCGTCTCGTCGACCGGGTGGCCCGCGCTCTCCGGCCGTAGCTTCATAACGGCACCGCCCGGCAGGCATTCCCAGAAGGTTGACGGTGACGCAGCCGTACGCCCACATCGCACGATCAAGATGATCTGCGGCAGAAGCGCCCCTGGGAGACGCGGCCCCAAGACGGTCCAGCCGAGGGGGCACGCGATGAAGGTACCGCTACGGGCTCCATGGGCATGGAGTCTCTGCCCAGGTCCCTCGAAACGCGTCTCTTCCTCACTCTCCCGTACGGCACATAGATGACGTCTCGTAATGCAATATGACCGCCATCGGTAGGCATGCTGCACTACATAAAACACCACAGACTTGGAGAACGGAACGAGCGATTCTTCGGGCGTTTCCACAGGTCATCAGGCAATGGAACACTTTGGGTCCGGAAGGGTCGTCACTGATCTACTCGTCTACGAATCAGCCACATGATCTCAGCCATGAAAGGTGAGTTAGTGGTATTGACTGGCAGCTGCCACTGGAGGCAACATCGACATTGCACGAAACCACTGTGGTTAGTGTTACGCGAAGCACTCACGGGGAGGGGGTCTGGACAGACTTCTCATTACTTCTTGCTCACCCAGTCAAATTCCGAACGTCAGGAAGTGCTCATGCCCTTAAACTGCAAGAGGAGAACGTCGCAAGCCTTCGTCGCCATCGCAGCTGCTGCCTTAACGGCAGCAGTCCTCACCCCAAGTTCGGCTCGGGCTGCCGAGCCCAACCATGCTTGGGCGTGGTGGCACGTCCCCGGCGACACGAGAAACGGCGGCGTTGCGGAGACCTGGAGCCACGGCGAGAACCTAGTTGTCGAGGACTTCTGGTCCGATGGCTGGGGTACGCGCGCGCAACTCCAAAAACTACTGCCTGACTCCCACGGAACGATGCACTGGGTCAACCACGGCGAAGTGTGCTTCGACGATACGACCACCGGAAACACCAGTGGTGGCCGCACGTCATGCATGCGCAACATCACTGAGGGCACCGAGTATCGGGTCCACGTCTGGGCCTCGAAAGGCAGCACCTACAGGTATCATTCTTACAGCCCCTCCCTAATAGCCTGAATTTCTCACGGGGCGCATCGACTAGCACCGTAGGAGCGGACAGGTTCGCTTGTCCGCCCCTTTGGGAATCCCGTGCGATCAGACTGCGACCAGCCTGCCTTCGTGTCACGTTCAATTTCTCTAGCCAGGCATCTGAGACGCGCGTGAGCGGAGAGTGAATGAGGGCGGAGCCCTCATTCAGGCCACGCTATATCATTTCACATCATGCGTCAAGGCGCGAATCCTCGGAGGCGACAGTGACTGCATTTCTATACCATTTTCACGGTCTTGGGAGTTTCGACTTTTCAACCATGTCCCCGGAAGATGTGAAAATCATCCAGGATCTCGCAGAGCGAAAAAACCTCGAAATTCTGCCCACAGTTTACCTACGTCGTGAAAACCTTCCACGGCTGCGGGATACCATGCAGGCCTTCTCGGAGCTCTCAAAATCAGGCGAAGTGCCGAATATCGCCGGTTTCGCTATTGAAGGGCCACTGCTCGGTCCAGACGGCGGTATTCCCCGAAGCGGGAAATGGTATCCAACTGCCGCCGAGTGGGCCAAATTAGCGGAACTCGGCACGTTAGGCCTGAAGTATATAGTCATGGCACCGGATGCCATGGATCTCGACGATCCCATTGGAGACGGACTCACTTTTTCCGAACTGCTTTGCAACCTCTATGACAGTGGAGTAAGGATCGGCGTCGGACACTTCCACCGGGACAATCCTTGTCGCAGTGCTCGTAGACTCGAAAATGTACTCGGCTACCTTCATCTACACTACGAGTCCTCCCCCTTCCTCGTACTGACGGATCACCTGTACAACGACATGCCGAGAAACTTCGTCCACGCCTGGCGCTCCGAGGCGGCATTAGGACGCCGCAAATTAGAACTTGCCTCGGTCATGGCACCTCGCTGGACGCGGGAGAGTCTGCCCGATTTGCTTGGCCCCGTGCCGGCGGCCATGCTCAACGCCGCCCGCGACGACCGGCTCATGCCCTGCCTTAACTTCGACGGCCACCACGTCGACCTATCGATCTGCCGACGCACCGTCGACTACCTCGGCACCGGTCGGCTCATTGCGTTGACCGACCACATTGAGGTCGACACGATGGCGGGAGAGCCCCTCACCCAAGACCCCCATTCTGGACTCCTCCTCCGTGACGACGGTGCAGTTGCAGCTGGCTCAAGTGATTACTCAACGCAGCGCGCCAACATGTTGTCGATTGGCCTTAACGACGATCAGGTGCGGCAACTCTTCCACCGCAACCCTAAAAGCGCCATAAAATTCCGACCTGCGCGGCGATCGCCTTCTGCTTGAATGCTCTATAGAGGGGGTTGAGGGTTGACAACGCGTCTAATCTTCATGAGGCACGGGCAAACCGATGACAACACCGTGCTTCGCATTTCTACAGAACCGCCAGGATTAGGCTTGAATGCTGTCGGGCGTGAACAGGCACGGCTGGCCGGGGAGCGACTCGCGTCATCTATTGGCGTGAGGATGGTCTATTCAAGTCCGCTTCGCAGAGCCCGTGAGACGGCTTGCATCGTAGCCTCGATCGCAGGGTGTGACGTGCGAGTAGCCGAGGAACTCGCGGAGTGCCGGGCAGGGGTTGCCGAAGGACGGCTACACGAAGAGGTCGACACCCAGATCCGCTGGGTTTGGGAGCGGTGGCTTCGGGGCGATCTGAACCACCCGATCTCACGGAATGGCGAGTCTGCGCTGTCAGCCACAGCGCGGATTAAGGCCCTCTTGGGGCTGATGAGCCAGTTCGCTTCGGGTGACAAAGCATTCGTCCTCGTCGGGCACGGCACAATCTTCAGGCTCGCGCTACCCACGTTCTGCCCGAACCTCACGCCCGATTTCGTGCAGCCACGCTGGCTCGAGAACGGGAGGTACGTCGACGTAGCCATGACCGGTGACACCGGTCACTGCTTGTCGTGGCAAGGTGAATCGCCGCCGCCTGCACCGGGAGTGGAGGATGGATGACCGAGAAAAGGCCGGAGAGCCATCGAGAGTATGAAGGCCCGGCAGCACCACGGGTGTCACTCATTACTGCGGCGCATCCACGGCGCTTAGATCACCTCCCAGACACATCTCACAGCGTCGAGAACGTTCGCCAGCGGCTAAAAGGAACAGGTGCTGGCATAGAGTGGATCATCGTCGTTGATGGACCTGGTGCGGACCAAGATCTCGTAGCACAGGTGAAGGCAGATCGGATCCTCCAACTTCCCATTAGTCAGGGCGTCTCAGCAGCTCGTAACCACAGCCTGGCTATGAGCCGAGGCGAGTGGGTGTTTCCGGTCGATGCAGACGATATGCTCGATGCAGATGGATTCGAGACCCTTGTCACACAGACATACAGTGAAGACATCGTGTGGGTCGCGACCAATCGCCGTTGGCTCGACGATCGTTCACCCACTCCCCGCTGGATCCGAAGCAAGCGTCACTGGCGTCAGTATGAGTTAGAGGAGGAGTGGACGTCACCCTTTCCCTTCCATCCCAACAACGTGATGGTGCGGCGGATGACGGCTCTGTCCCAGTTTGGCTGGCCCGGCCTGGCGGTGAACGAGGACGTGGGTTACTGCCTGCTGGCATCCGCCGCAGGTGCCGGTCTGAGCCTGCCGATCGCGACACTGCTCTATCGTCGATGGGAAGGTCAGACGATCCGCGCAAGCGGCTACCAGGAAGCAAAGATACTTTCATTCCGCACGATGGAGGCTGCCATCAATGGCCGCCGCACTCAGGCAGGACTATCTCCCATCAAGGCTCCGTACCCAAGCCTGTTCTGACCGCCCATTGACATCCCGGCCTAGCCAAATGCGAGGTGCGCCTTGCGTGCTGACTCGACCACTATCTCCGCAGCAATCATGACTCATCCAGCGAGAGCAGGTCTCGCTAGGAAGCTACGCGAGGCCCATCCCGAACTCGACCTGCGTATCGTCATGGACCCTGCGCCGGATGAGCCACCCTGGGTGGTGCGGACCTTCCGTGAGGGCTGGAGGAACGCGGACCAAGGAGCGTCCCATCATTTGCTCCTCCAAGACGATGTGCTCCTTTGCGAGAGCTTCGTGCTGCACCTGAAGCATGCTGTGCAGTCGATGCCCCGCGCGGCGATCTGCTTGTTCGCGGACTGGAGTGCACGCAACTCGGCAGCGGTACGGCTGGCCGCACTGACCGGAGCCTCATGGGCTCCGGTAGTCGGAAGCTTCGCACCCACCCAGGCCATGGTGTTACCCACTGAAATGGCAGCGTCGTTGGCAGATTACCTGTCCAATGGCGGTGCTGTTCCAGGGGAACCTGAGGACATCACAGTGCTTCGTTTTTTCAGTAAACGAGGCATTCGTCCAGTGATTGCGGTACCGAACTTAGTCGAGCACCGTGACGTTCCGAGCATTGCCGGCAACACCGATCTAGGGCTACGGCTTTCGGTATGCTTCTCACATTCTCTGGCGCAAGATCACCAGTGGAACTCGGAAATCCTTCAAACCTCCATGCTGCCCTACCTACGGTGGGATACGGGGGAAGCAGGCTGTCTCATCGAGGGGATTTTCGGGGCGCCCTGGGACTTCATCGGATCCCGGCTGTGGCTGGAGGACCGCGGTGGCACCGCGGAAGCGCTGCTTGCTCCAATGCTACGCGATCAGCACGTCTCGCACTTGCTCAATCGTCTCAGCATCGACATCGATCCGCGCCTTCTGGAGGAGATCGCGTTGACCGGTGTCCTGATCGCCATGGCAGCAAAGCACCTAGGAAGAGCTCGCGGAGCCCGGACCATTGCCTCACCGAGACGCGGAACAGTCTTCGATCAGGCCCTGGACAGCCTTGCACCCGGCATGCTCAGAAGCTTCATCAGTATGTCGGTCGTTGACAAACATCGCGCTTCCTTAAGCTCGCTTGTCCGGCGGAGCGTATTGTGCGGACACCGGGCCGCTTGGCTCACGTCTGGACCAGGGCCGGCCCTAGGCGTTCCAGGTCAACCGCATCCGCCATCTCTCAGGTCTCCCGGGGAAGCTCGTTGATGCGAGGTTTGTGTAGCCGTGGCCGGAAAGAAACTACGGGCCGCGCTGGTCTAACAGCTTGCTTTCTACTCACCGGCCTCTCCGTGGCGACCTGGAGTTCTCGCATACCTGATGTCCAGCGCCATTCCCACGCCCAGCCAATAGAGTTTGGGATCGCGCTATTCGCGGGTGCAGTGGGGGCGCTTGCCGCTATACACGTGTCGGGACGTCTGCTGACTCGCTTGCCAGCACAACTGTTTCTAAGAGGCGCCAGCATGGCCGTCGCGGTGACGCTACTCACCCCTGCTCTGGCTGACCGGGTTTCCCTCTTGGCAGTCGCGCTGTCCCTCCAAGGTCTTTCTCATGGATGTATGGCCGTCGCGATGAACGTCTCCGCCGTCGGCGTCGAACTCAAATTGCAACGACCCGTCCTGTCTTCGTTTCATTCTGCCTTCAGTATCGGCAGTCTCATGGGGGCTCTAGGTGGAGCCATTTCACGGCAATTCGAGGTTCCGTCCATTGCGCTATTCGCGGCAGTATCCAGTACCCACTTGATCGTGCTGATCACAGTGTGGCGAGAAATGCCACGTGGCTCAGCGGAAAACATTAAGGCAGCGGGAGGTCCAGATGCCCCCCACATTGAATCGGCCGGGCAGACACGGAGCCATCTGGTACTGCTCGGCCTGCTCGCAGTGGCCGCCATGGTGTGCGAGGGATCGGTCAGCGACTGGTGTGGAATCTACTTGCGCGACGAACTCGGCGACAGTTCTCAACAAGCCCCATTGGCTTATGCTGCTTACGCTGTGGCAATGACTGTCGGCCGCACCATAGGCGACCCGGTCTCATTCCGATGGGGTGCCCATCGACTGCTGCGCTATTCTGCGATCGTTTCCGCATTCGGCCTAACGGTAACCTTCGTTGCATCCGCACCATGGATGGGCATAGTAGGTTTTGCATTTTTCGGAATAGGCCAGGCATGCATAATGCCTCAACTAATTTCACTCGCCGGGAAGTCGGGGGGAGCCAACAAGGAGCGCACCATCGCTCGGGTGATCGGCCTTGGGCAAGTTGGTTTCCTAATCGGCCCCATGATAATGGGGGGTGTTGCGCGAGGAATGTCCTTACGGGTTGCATTCGCAATCTTGGCATTTCTCTGCACACTGACCGCTGCCGCTCGTATCCCTGACAACGCACCAAGGGAACGGCCCCATGATGCATCCAAAATGCTCCACGGGCGGTCGCGCCTGGAGTCGGGGAACGATGATGCCCCTCAAGGGCATGTTTAAGCTTGAAGGCCAAGCGGAGAGTATATTTTTCAGCAATGTTGCCCGCCGGTAGACCCTGGTCTCATAGACCGCTCAATATCAAAAAGGCCTTGTAACCGGCTGACCGAACACTGATCCCCGCGGTGCGCGAACGCTTCCGGGATCGCATCTCCATCACGGCGCTTACCTGCTACAAACCCGGCGGACGCCCCAGGGTGATCTACCAGCCCCTCCTGACGACGGCCGGGCGCGGTCGAGGTGGTTAGGCGGGCCAGTTGTAGCGGGCCAGGATGCGGTGGACGGTGCCAGGTTCATTCAAGCAGATGAGCGGAGCGCGCGATCCGCAGCGGTGCGAGAGGCGGGCCTTTATGGTGGGCTGCCCGGTTCGCTGTGTTGTGTGGTGCGGGCTGTGGCAAGTGCCGTGAGGAACGTTCTGTCATGCCCGGTCTCGCCCAGTTCGCAGTAAACGGGCGGATCAGCGCCGGGCCGTGAGGAGCTTGAAAGCGTTCGGCGGCTCATCACAGCGGCCAGCCGTCCTCCGCCACGTAGCGGTTCAGATGCAGACGACCCGACCCTGGCCCCGAAGTCCAGCGCCCACTGGTACGCGAAGGTCGCCGCGGCCGGGGAGCTGCCGCCGAGCCCGACGCTGGACTGACCAGGGTGGTGCCCCGGCCGGGTGGGGGGAGGTCCGGCCGGGGCGCCGGCTCACTTGTACGCCGCGAACGCCTTCGTGAACGCGAGCGGCTCCTGCTCGATCGACGAGCACGTCGGCTGGGCGGAGCCCGACGCGCCGCCCTCGCAGGCCTTGTCGCGGGTCGAGGACCACATCGACAGCCAGCCGATGCCCTTGTCCTTGGCGAACGTGACGAGCTGGTCGGCGTCGTCGGTCTTGAACACCTCGGTCGCGACGTCGTTGACGCCGATCATCGGGGTGACGGCGACGGCCTTCCAGGCGGCCTCGTCGGAGAGCCCGAGCGCGGACTTGATCTGCTTCTGCGTGGCGGTGGCGGCCTGCACGGCGTACGTGCCCATGTCGCCGCTGTACGAGGCCCCGTAGTCCATGGCCATGACGTTCACCGCGTCGACCCGCACGCCGTTCTTCTTGGCGTCGGCGAGCAGGTCCACGCCGGGCTGGGTGAGCCCTTCGGGCATCACGGGCAGCGTGAACGACACGTTCAGGTCCGGGTGCTGCTTCTGCAGGGTGGCGATGGCCTCGGCACGGCGGGTGTTCGCGGCGGTGTCCGGCAGGGCGGCGCCCTCGATGTCGAAGTCGACCTTCGTCAGCTTGTAGGCGTCGACGACCTTGCCGTACGCCTTCGCCAGGGCGTCCGCGCTGTCGCACTTCAGGCCGAGCTCGGAGCCGGCCTGCCCGCCGAAGGAGACGCGGACGTCGCCGCCTGCGGCGCGCAGGTCGCCGAGCTGTGCGGCCACCTTGTCGTCGCCGAGCCCGGTCGTGCCGCCCCACAGCGGCTCGCAGCCGCCGCCGGAGGTGATGAAGGCGAGGTTGAACTCCTTGACGCCGGTCTTCTTCGCCGTGTCCACGAGGTCGTAGGCGGGGGCGAGGGAGGTGTCGACGAAGGGCGCGAACGTGGCGCCGTCCTTCGCCGCGTCCTTCGCCGCTCCGGCCTGCGCGGGCGCCTTCCCGGCGGGGGCCTTGGTCGCGAGGGCCGTCCCGGAGAAGAGGAAGGCGCCGCCGCCGACGAGTGACGCGGCGACCAGCCCTCCTATGACCTTGGAACGGGTGCTCACCGTGCGCCGGTGCGTGCTGCTCATCGCGTGCCTGCCTTAGCTGTACGGGGGTGGGGGTGCGGCAGCACGCTAGCCGCGCCGGAACCGACAAAACGCCCATGCGGGACGCGGGTCGAGGATCTTAGGGCGCGCTTAAGGAAGGGATGGGGGCCGATTAAAGATCGCGCGCCGGGGAGCCCGGCCTCGCCCGTGCGGCCTCCAGCAGGACAGACCTCCAGCAGGACAGACAGGGGCTCAGGGCCGAAAATGGGTGTTTTCTCCACAATGGCCTCACCTGCGGGAAAGGGAATCATGACCGGAACGCGCAGAGCAGTGCCCGCCGGAGGGTTCGTCCTCCTCCTCGCCGCCATGCTCGCCTGCCCGTCGGTGGCCCGTGCCGAGCCGGCACCGCCCGACTGGCCCCCGCCGGCCCCGTACGAGCCGTCGGCCGAGGCCCCGCCCTGGTCGACGCCGCTCGCCGCCCCCGAGGGGCACCCCGCGTTCCGGGCGGGGCTGTCCGCCCACGTCGTCGCGGAGGTCAACCGGCACCGCGCCGGGGCCGGTTGTGCCCCCGTACGGTTGCGGGCCTCGCTCAGCCGGTCCGCCAGGGAGCACAGCGACGACATGTCCGGCCACGAGCGCCTCACCCACCTCGGGACGGACGGCAGTCGGCCGCTGGAGCGGATGCGGGAGGCCGGCTATCACCCCCGCCGGGCCGGCGAGGTCATCGCGGCCGGTCCGCGCACCCCGGAGGCCGCCGTCAGGGCCTGGATGCGCAGCCCCTCCCACCGGGCCGTCGTCCTCTCCTGCCACTACACGGACGCGGGCGTCGGCGTGACGCGCGGCTCCGGCGGGCCCTGGTGGACGCTGGATCTGGCCGCGCGGCACTGAGGCCGGGTGGGTGAGCGGCGCGTTCCAGCGGGCGGAAAAGGGGCGGCAGTTCCCCTCGGTGGGGCGGGTGACGGTCCCGCGGGTCGTCAGCTCGGGGTGGGGGTGCGCCTGCGGCGGCGTACCGCGTCCCCCTGGTGGCCCCGGCGGACGTCGCCCGGGCGGCGGGCGTCGCGCTGGATCCAGATGCGGACCTCCGTGCCGCCGAGCACCGAGCTGCCGATCCGGACGTCGCCGCCCGTCGACTCGGCGAGGCGCCGCACGATGTCGAGGCCGAGCCCCGTGGAGCCGTCCTCGCCCGATCCGGTGCCCCGGGCGAGCGCGGCCTCGGGGTCGGCGATGCCCGCCCCCGCGTCGGAGACGAGGACGATCACCGCGTCCTCCCCGCTGTGCACGTCCACCGAGAAGGCCGTGCCCTCGCGGGTGTGCCGGAAGACGTTGCCGAGCAACGCGTCGAGCGCGGCGACCAGTTCGGTGCGGGCCACCGGGATGCGGACCGGCCGGTCGACGCCCGCGACCCGGACCTCGCGCCCCTCGTCCTCGGCGAGCGCCGACCAGAACGCCATCCGGTCCCGGATCACCTCGGCGGCGTCGCAGCCCGCGCCGGGGCCGACCGTCGCCGTCTGCGGCTTGGCGTCCCGCGCGGTGCGGATGATGGTGTCGACCTCGCGCTCCAGCGTCTCGACCGCGGTACGGGTCTGTTCGGCCGCCGGCCCTTCGCCGAGCGAGGCCGCGTTGAGCCGCAGCACGGTCAGCGGGGTGCGCAGCCGGTGCGAGAGGTCGGCCGCCAGCTCCCGTTCGTTGGCGAGGAGTTGGACCACCTGGTCGGCCATCGAGTTGAACGCCACGGCGGCGAGCCGCAGTTCGGTCGGCCCCTCCTCGGGCACCCGCGCCCCCAGCTTGCCCTCGCCGAGGTCGTGCGCGGCGCCCACCAGGCGTCTGGCCGGCTGGACCACGCGTACGCCCAGGCGGTCCGCGACCGCGACCGAGCCGATGACGAGCGCGATGCCGACACCGGCGAGCACCACCCACGCGGTGGTCACGCCGTTGCTGATCTCGGCCTCGGGCACGTAGATCTCCACGACGGCCGTGCCCGAACTGAGCGCGGTCGGCTGCAGCACGACGAAGCCGCCGGGCACCTCGGTGGTCCTCGCGCGGCCCTCCTTGCGGGTGGCCTCCACGGCCCGCGCCTCGGCCCGCGGGTCGCCGACCTCGAAGGCGGGGTGGCCGTCGACGGCCGGCACGTACACCGCCATCCGCCCGTCGCCGCCCGCCTCGGAGGAGGCGACGGCCCGGGTCAGCTCGGCGCGGTCGGTGGTGATGGAGAGCGTGGGGCCCATGCCCGCGCCGTGCCGCTCCGCGTTGGAGATCGCCCGGTCCCTCGCCATCTCCTTGACGACCAGGCCGAGCGGCACCGCGAAGGCCACCACGACCATCGTCGTGACGGCCAGACAGACCTTGACGAGCGCCCACCTCACAGCGGTGGCTCCGGCAGCGGCGGCTCCAGCTTCACGCCGACCCCGCGCAGGGTGTGCAGATAGCGCGGCCGGGCGGCCGTCTCGCCCAACTTCCGCCGCAGCCACGACAGATGGACGTCGATGGTCTGGTCGTCGCCGTAACTCTGCTGCCACACCTCGGCGAGCAGCTCCTTGCGCGGTACGACGACGCCGGGCCGTCCGGCGAGGAAGGCGAGCAGGTCGAACTCGCGGCGGGTCAGGTCGAGGCGCGCGCCGTCCAGCTCGGCCTGGCGGCGCAGCGGGTCGATGCTGAGCCCGCCGACCCGCAGCACGTTGCCGGGCGGCGCCTCGCCGGCGCTGACGCGCGCGCGGCGGAGCACGGCGGCCATCCGCGCCGAGAGGTGCTCGACGGAGAACGGCTTGGTGAGGTAGTCGTCGGCGCCGTCGTTCAGGAGCCGGACGATCTCCGTCTCGTCGTCCCGGGCGGTCGCGATGATCACCGGGACGTCCGTGATGCCGCGCAGCATCTTCAGCGCCTCCGACCCGTCGAGGTCGGGCAGGCCGAGATCCAGGATCACCACGTCGAAACGGAAATGGGCGACCTCGCGCAGCGCCTCCAGGGCGGTGCCGACGCTGCGCACGGTGTGCGATGCCTCGGTCAGATGCCGGATGAGGGCGGAGCGCACGAACTGGTCATCCTCGACGACGAGCACACTTGCCATGGGCGGCACCGTACGCCATACGGAGGAACGCGGTCCTGCCAGGGACGTGCCCGCCCCCGCCGGTCAGGGGCCCGGCCGCCCCGCGGGACAGGCGTGCGGGACGTGGTGCAGTATGGCCCGCGATGCACAGAGGACTCGTACACACCATCGCGTGGTCGCTCGCCACGGGCGCGGCGGTCACGCTGTCCTGGTGGGGCGTCCACACGGTGATGGCGGGCACGGCCTACGACCCGCCGCGCGCCCTGCCGCTGACGGCCGACGACGGCGGCCCCGACCGCGCGGAGCCGCGCGCCTCGTCGACCCACCGCACCCCGTCGTCGGCCACCGACAGGCGCTCGAAGTCCGCCGAGCCGCCGAAGTCGCCCCACTCGCCGAAATCGACCGAAACAAACGGATCGACCGGATCGACCGGAACAGGGCACTCCAAGAAGTCCTCGTCGCCGCCTCCGGCGCGTTCGGGCACGGGCACGGTGAAGAGCTACAACACCACCGGCGGCCGGGTCGTCCTCGACCTCGGCAAGGACTCCGCGACGCTGGTCTCCGCGACCCCGGCGGCCGGCTGGTCCGTGCAGACGTGGAAGCAGGACAAGTGGATCCGGGTGGACTTCACCGGGGGCGCGGCCCAGGTCTCGGTCTTCTGCACCTGGCACGACACGGAGCCGCGGGTGGAGATCGAGAAGTCCTGAACCCTCGCCCCGGTCCGGGCCGGACGGGCCTGGCGGGTCGGCCGGCTCAGCGGAAGACCGACGGGGGCGGCGCGGGTGAGGCCACCGCGCCGGCGTCGGTGACCGCCGCCGCTCCGCCGGTGAAGTCCGTGAGGCCCCGGCCGTGTTCGACCCTGCCGGGGTGCGGGTCGCTCGCGCAGCGGCGGGTCAGCTCGGCGACCGGGAGTGCCTGGTCGGAGCCGAGCAGGACGGCGTTGCCGAAGCGCCGGCCGCGCAGGACGGCCGGGTCGGCGGCGAGCGCGAGTTCGGGGAAGAGCGCGGCGGCGGTGGCGATCTGGCCGCGCAGGTGCGCGAGCGGTGGGCCGTCGGCGAGGTTCGCGGCGTAGTACCCGCCGGGCCTGAGGACCCTGCGAACGTCGGTGAGGAACTCCGTGCTGGTGAGGTGGGCGGGGGTGCGGGCCCCGCTGAAGACGTCGGCGATGACGAGGTCGGCCCAGCCGTCGGCGATCTTCGCGAGCCCTTCGCGGGCGTCGGCGGCGCGCACCCGGACCCGGGCCTGGGGGTCCAGCGGCAGTTCGCGGCGGACGAGCCGGACGAGCGCGGTGTCGCGCTCGACGACCTGCTGGGTGGAGCGGGGGCGGGTCGCGGCTATGTAGCGGGCGAGGGTGAAGGCGCCGCCGCCGAGGTGCAGGGCGTGCACGGGCTTGCCGGGCGGGGCGACGAGGTCGGCGATGTGGCCGAGCCTGCGCTGGTACTCGAAGTCGAGGTACGCGGGGTCGTCGAGGTCGACGTGGGACTGCGGGGCGCCGTCCACGAGCAGCGTCCAGGCGCGCGGCCTGTCCCGGTCCGGCATGAGCTCGGCGAGCCCGCCGTCGACGTCCTCGACCACGGCTTCCCGCGCTTCCCGGGCCCGCTTGTTCCTTGCCATCCGACCATTATCGGGGGGCGCGGGGGCGGCGGCCCGGCGGAGGGTACGGGGGCGGGCCGGTGCGGGGGTGGGGGTACGGGTGGGGGGCGCGGCGGCGGGTACGGGGGCGGGCGCGCGGGACGGAGCGGGGGGCGCGGGTGCGGCGGGACGGCGGAGAGTGCGGGGGGCGGGCGCGCGGGACGGAGCGGGGGGCGCGGGTGCGGCGGGACGGCGGAGAGTGCGGAGGCGGGCGCGCGAGACGGTGGATGGTGTCGCCGGGGGTCAGCGGCAGCTGTCGGCGGCCTCGATGGTGCGGGCGGCCTGGCCGAGGGCGGCGCGCAGGACGGCCGGGTCGGTGACGGGGTCACTCTCGCCGTCGGGCGGCAGCAGCCAGCCGGTGCCGGCGACCGGCGGGTCGGGGACGACGGGTCCGCTGGGTCCTGGGGCGGGTTCCGCGTACACGCTCAGGCCGCGGCCGAAGGTCTGGGTGCATGCGCTGCCCGGCAGGTCCCAGCCGTCCGCGGTGCCGGGCGGCACCAAGAAGCCGAGGGTGTCGCCACCGCCGTCGTGCAGGACCGGCCCGATGGTGTCGACCGCGCCGCGGCGCAGGATGTCGACCGCCTCGAGCCCCTGCCGGGCCGGGACCGTCACCAGGTCGCAGCACTCGTCGTCGCAGGGGGCGGGGCCGGGCGGGGCGCTGGCGTCCGGGGTGGGCCGGTGCCGGGCCGTGGTCAGGGATGCCGGGGACGCGCCGCCGCGCACCGCCCGGTACATGCCGTTCGTACGGGAGTCGCCGTTCTCCGTGCCGCTCTCCAACAAGGGGGCCCCTCCTCGCCAGTGCGGGGACCGCCTGGCTCCCGCTCCTCATGGTTCAACGCGGGTCGGCGTCAACAGGCACTGCGGCTCGCCGCCGCAAAGGATGGCAGTTCATGGCGGATCGTGGGTGAGATATCCGGTTTGTAGCCAAACACCGTGTGGCCGACCGATCACAGAGGGTACGTTCGTGCTCCGCCGGAACAGGGTGGCCCCGTGAGATCCCGTGCGCGGGTGCGGCACCCGGTGCGCGAGCGTGGGCACGTTCCGGCACGATCCGCACGAGAGGGTCCGGCCATGGCGTCGTCACCGATGGCATCGTCAACTCAGTCCCCACGACCGAACCTTGCCTTCCGCCGACTCCGCGGACA
Organism: Streptomyces sp. NPDC041713; assembly: GCF_055591085.1. Classification (NCBI taxonomy): domain Bacteria; kingdom Bacillati; phylum Actinomycetota; class Actinomycetes; order Kitasatosporales; family Streptomycetaceae; genus Streptomyces; species Streptomyces sp. NPDC041713. The sequence continues at coordinate 257,968 of NZ_JBVIZY010000007.1, read as the reverse complement.
GCGCTCGCCGGGCGAGTTCGCCGCGGCGGTGCGGCGGGCCGCCCGCGAGATCGGCGAGCGGGTCTGCTGCGACGCGCGGTACATCGGACGCGTGGAGGCGGGTGAGATCCGTTGCCCCAACTACGCCTACGAACGCGTGTTCCTGCACATGTTCCCCGGCCGGACCCTGACGGACCTGGGGTTCGCCCCCCGCGCCCTGGTGCGCGGACGGGGGCTGCGCACCGAGTCCTCACCCGTCCTGCCCGTCCCCCCGACACCCGTCCCAGCGACCACGATCCACCTGTACGAGTCCCATCCGACCGGGTCCGACCCCCGCGCCTGTGATCCGTACGCGGTCCAGACCCACGAGGAGAGCGACGTGCAGCGTCGCGCGTTCATGACCGGCTCCACGGCCACCGTGGCGGCCGCACTCGGGCCCATCGGGCTCACCCTGGGCGGCCCGGCGGAGGCGGCCGCGCTGCGCGGGCGCCGCGTCGGGGATGCCGAGGCCGGCGCGGTCGAGACGGCCGTGCGCAGGATCAGGCTGCTCGACGACCGGCACGGCGCCGACGGCCTCTACCGGCGGGCGGCCGCGCCGCTGCGCACCGCCTACGCCCTGCTCGACGCGGGCACCACCACCCGGCAGTCCACCTCGGACCGGCTGCACGCCGGCGCCGGTGAACTCGCCATCTCCGTGGGGTGGCTGGCGCACGACTCGGGCCGCTTCGACGACGCCCGCTCGCACTACGCCGAGGCCCTCGCGACGGCCCGGGTCTCCGGGGACGCCGCGTTGGAGGCGCACGCCTTCTGCAACACGGCGTTCCTCGCGCGGGACGCGGGGCGCCCCAGGGAGGCGGTGCGGGCGGCGCAGGCGGCGACGCACGCCGCCCGCAGGCTCGGCTCGCCCCGGCTGCTCTCGCTGCTCGCGCTGCGGGAGGCCGGCGGCTGGGCGGGGCTCGGCGACCGCGCGGGGTGCGAGCAGGCGCTCTCGCGCGCCCACGGCCTCTTCGACCGCGGCGCCCGCGACGAGGACCCGGAGTGGATGACCTTCTACGGTCCCGCCGAACTCGCGGGCCTTGAGGCACAGTGCTGGTCGGCGCTGGGCGAGTGGGGGCGGGCCGCCGGGCACGCGCGGCTCGCCGCGACCACCGCCGCCGCGCAGACCCCGCAGTTCACCCGGAACATCGCGCTGTACACCGCCGAGCTCGCCGACGACCTGGCCCGCGCGGGCCGCCCCGACGAGGCCGCGCGGGCGGGACTTCGGGTGCTCGCGCTCCTCGGCGAGGTGCAGTCCTCCCGCATCCAGTCGATGCTGGCCGCGACCGCGCGGGTGCTGCTGCCGCACCGCGGCGTCCCCGAGGTGAACGACTTCCTGGCGGGGCACGCCGGGCTGCCCCGCGCCGTGTAGACGTACGGCCGTGCGGACGTACGGGCCGAGGTCGCTAGAACAGGTGGCCCGTCTCGTTCCACGACTCGATGGCGGGCTCTCCGTAGGCCCAGCCGAGGACCGACAGGGACGTCGGGTTGAGGCGGACGCGGGCGGCGAACTCGATGCCGGAGCCCAGCCAGCGGGCGGCGATGACGCGCAGGATGTGGCCGTGCGCGAAGACCAGGACGTCGCGGTCGGCGCTCCTGGCCCAGTCGACGACCTCGTCCGCGCGCGCGGCGACCTGCTCCAGGGTCTCGCCCTCGGGGACCCCGTCGCGCCAGATGAACCAGCCGGGGCGGACCGCCTGGATGTCGGCGGGGGTCATGCCCTCGTACCCGCCGTAGTCGAACTCCATCAGCGCGTCCCAGGCCGTCGCCCGGTCGCCGAAGCCGGCGATCTCACAGGTCTCCCGCGCGCGGGAGAGCGGGCTCGTGCGCACCTCGACGTCCGGGAGGCCGGCCAGAGGCGCCCGGTGCAGCCGCTCGCCCAGCAGCTTGGCGCCGCGACGGCCCTCTTCCAGGAGGGGGATGTCGGTCCTGCCGGTGTGCTTCCCGGACAGCGACCATTCCGTCTGGCCGTGCCGGGCCAGCAGGATGCGGGGTGCCATGAGGTCTCTCCAACTCGTACGCGTAACCGCCCCGTCACCTGCACCGACGGGACTTTTGCTGCTTTTTGCGGACTCCGGTGGCCCGCTCCCTCCATCATCACCCACCCTGGACCGGGCACCGGCCGTGCCTGGCAACCCGCTCGCCGATCTCTGCGTCTTAGACGGCCGGGGGACTCCTCGACGGCCTTCGCACGCGCCGTAAAGTGATGCGGCGGCATACGCCGCATGAACAGAGACGATGGGGGACCGACCGGATGCCGAAGACCGACGTGCCGGGCACCGCGGGCATAACCGGACACCGGCTCCGCTGGTGGACCGAGCTGCCGCTGATCGTCCTGGTGTACGCCGCGTACTCGGCCGGCCGGCTGATCGTCCGCGGTGACGTCGCCGAGGCGGTCGACCACGGTGTGGGGATCCTCAAGGCCGAGCAGTTCCTGCGGCTCAACGCGGAGAGCCCGCTGAACCGGCTCTTCACCGCCAACTCCTGGATCGGCGTCCCCGCCGACTTCTGGTACGCCTCGCTGCACTACCTCGTCACGCCGGCCGTCCTGGTCTGGCTGTTCCGCAGCCGCGCGGTCCACTACCGCGCGGCACGCGCGTGGCTGATGATCTCCACCATGATCGGCCTGATCGGCTTCACGCTGCTGCCGACCTGTCCGCCCCGGCTGCTGAGCAAGGGCCACGGCTTCGTCGACACCATGGCGCAGTACAGCGACTTCGGCTGGTGGGGCGGCGAGGCGAGCGCGCCGCGCGGTCTCGGTGGGATGACGAACCAGTACGCGGCCATGCCCAGCCTGCACGTCGGGTGGGCGCTGTGGTGCGGCGTGATGCTGTGGCGCTGCGGGCGCTCGCCGCTGTCCAAGGTGGCCGCCGTCGGCTACCCGCTCATCACGACGCTTGTGGTGATGGGCACCGCCAACCACTACTTCTTCGACGCGCTCGCGGGCTGCGCCGTGATGGGCGTCGGACTGCTCCTCGTACGGCCCGTGCAGCGGCTCGCGGAGCCGGTGATGGACCGGCTGCGGGAGCGTTGCCTGTCCTCCTCGGCGACCTCGCCCGCCCCAGAGTCCTCATTTGTCGGTGCCGGGTGCCAGACTTCGACGGGTGAGCGAATTCCCCGACAGCGCAAGCAGAGTGCCGCCGCCCCCGGCGCCGAGTCGAGTGCCCGGCCTGCCGACGCAGGCCACCCCGCCGACGCCGGGGACGGCGCTGCGGGATGGGGACTCCCCCGCCCGAGCGAGGTCGAGAGCTTGGGCAAGGCTCACTGAGCTGCGCGGCGCCGACCTGCCCGCGCGGCCGCTGGACGCCCGCGCCCTCGCCGCCCTCGCGGCCAACCCCGGGTGCCGGCGGCGGGCGCTGCTCGACGGCGCGGGGGTGGACAAGACGGCGCTCGCACAGTCCCTCGGCGCCGCCTCCGGCTTCGGCCAGTCCCAGTTCGCGTTCGTCCGGGGCAACGCCTTCGAGGCGCGGGTCAAGGCCGACGGCGGCGCGGAGCTGCTGCGCCTGACCCACGCCGGCCTCGGCGGCGGGCCCGAGCCGGTGGCGGGCGAGGCCGCCGTGCCCGACCTCTCGGCCGCCGGCCCCGAGGGCCGCGCCGCGCGTACGGCGCTCGCCCTGCGCGAGGCCACCGCGTCCGGCGGCTGGACGCTGCTCGACCACCCGATGCTGGCCCTGGAGGTCGCGGGCACGCCCGCCTTCCTTGAGCCGGACGCGGTGGTGGTCCAGCCGGACGGCACCTGGACGGTCGTCGAGATCAAGTCCTTCCCGATGATCGACGGCTCGGCGGACGCGGCGAAGGTGGGCGCGGCGGCGCGCCAGGCCGCGGTGTACGTGCTGGCCCTGGAGGGAGTGGCCGCGCGCCTGGACCCGGCCCCGAACGTCCGGCACCAGGTGCTCCTGGTCTGCCCCAAGGACTTCTCGAACCTTCCGACGGCGTCCGCGATCGACGTCCGCAAGCAGCTGTCGGTGACCCGCAGGCAGCTGGAGCGGCTGACCCGGGTCGAGGACATCGCGGCGGAGCTCCCGGAGGGCGTCACCTTCGACGTGCGACGGCCCGCCGACGAGCTGACCGCGGCGGTCGAGTCGGTCCCCGCGACGTACGCCCCCGAGTGCCTGGCCGCCTGCGAGCTGGCCTTCCACTGCCGGGAGCGGGCCCGCGAGCGCGGCGACGTGACGTCCCTGGGGCGGTCGATCCGGGGCGATCTCGGCGGCCTCACGCGGGTCGAGGACGTCCTCGCGGCGGCCTCGGGGGCGGCGGGCGACCCGGCGGATCCGGCGGTGGCGGCGTTGCGGCGGGCGGCGGTGTTGCGGCGTGAGGCGGTTTCTGGCGGGGGCGCCTTGGGGGGATCCTCTTGCTGAGCCGCGACTCGTTCGGGTGGGGGTTCTGTTCGTCGTCGACTGGCTGTCCTGCCGCTTCGCGGCGGATCGTTCCCACCCACCCGCCCTATTTTCCGGAAGAGGCTCCGTGTCTCTGATCGACAGTCTTGCTCGGCTCGAAGCCGTTTCCACCGGGCGGGCGCAGGTGCGGGCCACCGTGCGGCATCGGCACGTCTCGCAGCGGCCCCTCGTTCTCGTGCCGCTCACCACCGCCGGTGAGACGGGTGCACCGTTGGGCGCCCTCGTCGGGACCGAGCGGACCTCGCCGCGGCTCCTCACCGTCCCGCAGCCGCGCGACCGCGACCTGCGCTTCGCCTTCCTCGCGGAGCTCGCCGAGGTCGTCCTGCCGTACGTGGACTCCTTCGCGCAGGACGTCGAGGCCGCCGAGCGCAACGAAACCGACCCGGAGACCGGCAAGCGCGTCAAGGTCGAGGTCGAACTCTGCGCGGACGCCCCGCAGATCATCGTGCCGAGCCGCGCCGGCATCGAGTTCGTCCGGCTCCTCGGCCGCTCCATGCGCTTTCGCCGCACCGCCGAGCAGGACCCCGACGCGCCCTACCCCGCCCCGGCCCGCGTCCCCCTCCTCGGCCGCTGGCTGACGCACTACGGGGAGCGCGCCCGGGTGCCCGGCTCGTCGCTGCTCGCCGCCATGACCGAGCTGCTCTCCCGGCACTGGGCCACCGGCCAGTCCAGCCTGGAGGACCAGCACCTGGGCGCCCTGCTCGCCTGGATCGAGGCACCCGACGGCACGTCCGGCGCCGAGGCGGCCCGCCGCGCCGAACTCGCCCGCGACCGGGACGGCCAGCTGCTGTGCCCGCCCGCGGGCCCGGCCACCGACCCGGCGTTCGACAACGACCTGCTGGCCCCGGCCATCGAGCGGTACGACCGCGCGCGGACCGCGCTGGCGGCCGCCGAGGACGGCGTCGAGGCGGACGAGCGGCTCGCGCAACTGACCGGCGCCGAGCGGGAGATCCACGCCCTGATCGAGAGCAGGACCCGCCCCACCTGGGACGCCGTCTGGCGCGGCCTCGACGCCCTGTGCACGCTCCCCGAGGCGCCGCGCGCCGCCGAGCGGTGGACCCGCGACCGCTGGTCGTTCACCGGCCACCGCGACCGCGTGACGGCGGGCGAGCCGCCGCAGCCCCGCGTGGACGACGCGGTCACCGCGGCCAACAAACTCGCCGCCCGCGAGCGCGAACAGGCCCGCCTCGACGCCCAGGAGGCCCTCGACGACCCCCTGGTGATGGCGGGCCGCCGGCTCGCGGGCGAGGCCTTCGCCGGGGAGGTGACGGAGGTCGTGATGGCGTACAACGACGCCAAGAGCCCCCGGCCGCGCCCCCTGATCACGGTCCGCACGGACGACCGGCCGCACCTCGGCGAGCGCACCAAGGTGTACCGCTCCCTGCAGGGCAAGCCGCAGACCGCGGAGTTCGTGGCGTACGAGGGCGAGGCGGGCGGCGGGACCGTCGTCCTGCGCATCGTCGACAAGATGGGCCGCGGCAAGGAGCCCGAGCCCGGGTCCGTGCCCGACAAGGGTGACCGGATCTGCTGGACGCTGTTCGAGCACGAGCAGCGCGGCGGCCCCAAGCTGCCCGACCCCGAGGCCACCCCGTGGACGCACGGCGGGCCGCCCGCCGACTCCGCCGACGCCGCGGAGCGCCCCGACCCCGTGACCGCGGAGGACACCCTGTGATGCAGCTCGCCCCGCCCGCCGGCGGCTCCCTCGACCCCGGCGCCGAGGCCGCGCGCGCCACCGCGGCGATCCTCCACGACACGCTGCACGGCACCCATCGCGGCGTCGTCGTCGACTCGCCGCCCGGCGCGGGAAAGTCGACGCTGGTGGTCCGCGCGGCCCTCGAACTGGCCGCCGCCGGGCGCCCGTTGATGATCATCGCGCAGACCAACGCGCAGGTGGACGACTTGGTCCTGCGCCTCGCCGAGAAGGACCCCGAGCTGCCGGTCGGCCGCCTGCACAGCAGCGACCCCGATCCGTACGACAAGGCGCTCGACGACCTGGAGAACGTGCGCAAGTCGACGAAGCCGGGCGATCTGGCCGGCCTCGGCGTGGTCATCTCGACGGCCGCGAAGTGGGCGCACGTGAAGGTGGAGCAGCTCGACGCGCCCTGGGGCCACGCCATCGTCGACGAGGCGTACCAGATGCGCTCGGACGCGCTGCTCGCCGTGGCGGGACTCTTCGAACGGGCGCTGTTCGTGGGCGATCCCGGGCAGTTGGACCCGTTCTCGATCGTCGGCGCGGACCAGTGGGCGGGGCTTTCGTACGACCCGTCGGCGTCCGCGGTGACGACGCTGCTCGCGCACAATCCCGAGCTGCCGCAGCACCGGCTGCCGGTCTCCTGGCGGCTGCCCGCGTCGGCGGCGCCGCTCGTCTCCGACGCGTTCTACCCGTACACGCCGTTCCGCAGCGGTACGGGTCACGGGGACCGGGCGCTGCGGTTCGCGGTGGCGTCGGACGGGTCGGGTCCGGACCGGGTGATCGACGAGGCGGCCGCGTCGGGCTGGGGCCTGCTGGAGCTGCCCGCGCGCAACACGCCGCGCACGGATCCGGAGGCGGTGCGGGCGCTGGCCCAGGTAGTCCGCCGCCTCCTGGACCGGGGCGGCGCGGCCACCTCCGAGCGGGGCCCCGATCCCGCGCCGCTCACCGCCGACCGCATCGCGGTCGGCACCGCCCACCGCGACCAGGCGGCGGCGGTCCGCGCGGCCCTCGCCGACCTCGGCGTCATGGACGTCACGGTGGACACCGCCAACCGGTTGCAGGGCCGGGAGTACGACGTGACGGTCGTCCTGCACCCGCTCTCCGGCCGCCCGGACGCGACCGCCTTCCACCTGGAGACGGGCCGCCTCTGCGTGCTGACGTCCCGTCACCGGCACGCGTGCATCGTCGTCTGCCGTGCGGGGGTGGGCGCCCTGCTGGACGACCACCCGTCGACGGAACCGGTGCAGTTGGGTGTCACGGTGAAGTTCCCGGACGGCTGGGAGGCGAACCATGCGGTGCTGGCGCGGCTGTCCGAGCACCGGGTGGCGTGGCCCGGCTAGGGGTTCGCGCAGTTCCCCGCGCCCCTGAGCACCCCGGCGCCCCGCCCCCGTCAGGTACACCCCCACCTCAGCCAACGCCGAGCCCCGTAGGGGCGCGGGGAACTGCGCGCCCAGCCCCCACCAAGCGAAAGCCGCCCACGCGGCGGCGGGGATTCCGCGGGGACGCGCCCGCACGCCGACCGTGGTTGCTCGCGCAGTTCCCCGCGCCCCTTGACGCCCACCGGGCACCCCGCCCGCGTCAACGCGCCGCCCCGCAGGCCCAAGCGAAAGCCGCCCACGCGGCGGTGCGAACCCCCGGGGACGCGACCGCACGCCGACCGTGGTTGCTCGCGCAGTTCCCCGCGCCCCTTAACGCCCACCGGGCGCCCCGCCCCACGGGGAAGCCACCCACGCAGCGACGGGCCCCGCCCCCTTGTGTCGCAAGGGAGAATGGGAGGCGGCCGGACACCGGACGGGCGGCCGTACCGTACGAGGAGGAACCACCATGGCGGAGCCCGAGCGGCCCCGGAGCGAACAGCGCATGCGGCCCGCGCCCCTGCTCTTCGAGCCGGCGGAGGCCACTGCGGACCCCGAGCACTTCTTCGACCTGGAGTCGATGGAGGACCCGCGCGAGCTGCTCGACCGCGCGACCGAACTGACCCACGCGTTCCGCGCGGCGACGGACCGGTCCGTCGAGTTCCAGGCCATCGCGGCCGCCCAGCTCGCCGACCCCCGCCGGTTCGACCGGCTGACGCTCGCGGTCATCGCGGAGCGCGCGGAGTGGACCGAGGACTACGCCAAGAAGATGGTCGAGTTCGGCCGGGACCTGCTGCGGGGCGGCGGCGCCGAGCGCCAGTAGGCCGGAGGCAGTACGCCGTAGGCCGCAGGCAGTACGCCGTAGGCCGGAGGCCGTGCGGGCATATGCCAGGGGGCAAGGTACCCCACATCACCCCCTACCGTCCCGGTTTCGCGCAACTCTCGGAGATGATCTCTTCACCCTCGGTACATGTTGCTGTCATGAGCAGTCTCTCCCTCCACATCCCCGCGACCCCATCCTCCGCCGGGCCCGCCCACGACGCCTGCGCCGTCACCCCCGAGGGAGCCGCCTGGCTCGCCTCCGCGGAGACGTATCCGCGCAGCGCCCTGGCCCTGTGGCGCAGCGAGCCCACCGCCCCCGCCGTGCTCCCCTGCGGCACCGCCTTCGACGTGGTGAGCGTCCCCGCGGTGTTCGGGCGGCGGATGCTGGACCGGTTATGGACCGAGGGGCCCGGCTCGGGGCCGGTCGCCGCCCACCGCGGCCGCGTCCTGCTCTTCACCGCCCCCGGCACCGCCCAGCGGCTGCCCTCCCTCCTGGAGTGGGAGGAGTGGGGCCGCGCCGTCCCCTCCGTGCTCTGCCACGGCACCGGCGACGCGGTCACCGTGCCACCGCTCGCGGCCTGCGCGGACGCCGGTGCCGGCGCCCCGGGCGCGCCCCGCGGCGACCGCCTCGGATCGCGGTGGCTGGTGGCCCCCGGCACCCGGCACCCCTGGCTCCCGGGGCCCGAGGTCGTCCTCTGGGCCTGCGTCCGGGCGGCACGCGCCGCGGCCTCCTCCGCCGTGCGCATATCGATTTTTCCTGGCGGCGATCAGGATGCTAAGGTCTACGACGTCAGCAGGCGCCGCTAGCTCAGTTGGTTAGAGCAGCTGACTCTTAATCAGCGGGTCCGGGGTTCGAGTCCCTGGCGGCGCACAGACGGTGAGAAGCCCCTCGCGAGAGCGAGGGGCTTCTTGCGTCTCAGCGGTCATTCGCGGGCCGTCGCGCTCAGCCCGTCGTGACGTTCACCGTCCACGCCCCGGACGCCGTCCGTCCCGCCACCTCGACGCGGATCTCCTCGCCCGGCACCGTGAAGCTCTCGCCCTCGCGCACCGGAGCGTCGGCCAGCTGCGGGTAGACCGACTCGCCCCAGCAGGACTCGGAGTCCGGATGGGCGTCGACGACCTCGACCGGACCGGCACCGGACGCCGCCTCGTTCCGTACCCGGTACAGGAGCACCCCCTCCGTACAGGCTGCCTGGTCGATACCCTGGGGGCCGCGTGCCTCCAGGGCGAGCGCCGCGCCCCGGCCGGTGCGGATCACGGCGAGCCGGGTGCCGCCCAGGGCGCCGGGCGGCTGCGGCGCCGCCAGCGGGTCCAGGGTGAGACGCTCCGTACCGGCCCGCAGACACCGCACCTGCCGCCGCTCCAGCCAGCCCAGCTTCCACTTGTGCCAGCCGAAGAGGTCGGGGGCGAGGCCGAACTGGCTGCCCATGACGTCCCAGTCGCCGACGTGGGTGTCCCAGTCGCCCTTGCCGTCGGTGGGGCGGTGGTACAGGTCGGGCAGGTCGAAGACGTGGCCCGTCTCGTGGGCCAGGACGTTGCGGTCCGGCGGGTGGCGCTCGAAGACGGTGACGACGCGCCGGATGTCCGTGCCGTCGGCGCGCAGGGGGCGGTCGAGGTTCACCACCTTCGTGGCGTCCGAGTCGACGCCGGGCGCGTCCGGGTCCGCGACGAAGTACACGAGGTCGTACCGCGAGAAGTCCACGTGCGGGTCGGCCGCCGCCATCGCGTCGCGCAGATAGGCGGCGCGGCGCTGGGCGTTCCAGTCGCGCCGTATGGCGTACGAGAGGGAGCCGTGCGGCATCTCGACCCACTCGCGCCGGGGGTGCGGGGCCAGCTTGAACCTGCCGTACGAGGCCCGCTCGAAGAACTGGCTGGTGGCCGGGAAGTAGTCGGCGGTCAGCTCGTCGGGGGTGGTGAGGGGCGGCGAGTCGGGGAAGGAGAGGAACACCATGACCGCGTTCAACGTCCGCGTGGGGCGTGGGTAGGAGGTGTTCCAGGTGTCCAGGCCCTCCGAGTGGTGTGCGGTGGTGCGGCGCAGGGCGCACGGGCCCCCGGGCGACTCGGCGATCGCGGGGCCCGCGACCAGGGAGGTGGCGGCCAGGGCGGTCAGGGAGGTGAGCAGGGCGGCGGTGCTGCGCAGACGGGGCAGACGGGAGTTCTCCCCTCCACGGGTGAGTCCCCAAGAGGGGAGCTGACGCGGCACGTCGACCTCCGGGTGCGGAATGCGGGACACCCCACCCACCCTGTGGTGATTTGTTGAAGCTCGCCCTGTTTGTCTGGCCCTTCCGAGTGACGGTGCGGCGAGAGGGCGACACCCCGAGCGCTCACGGAACGTCACAAGCGATCGGGTCGCATCGGAACCAGTTCAGGGCCGAGCAGAAACGATCTGCCGACGGTGGTGGGCCCCGCCCGCCCCGGCGGTACGGCTGGAACAGCCCTCTGGCCAGCCTCTATGATCGGCACACTTTCCAGCGCGGGCCCGGTCCCCACACCACCGCCCGCCGAGACCGCCGGCCGACGAGACCTGTTCGAGAACAACCTGCACTGCGGGAGCAAGCGGTGAACGGAACGTCCCAAGGGCCCACCCCCACGACGGTCACAGCACCCGGCCGGGCCCGAGCCGACCTCACGGAGCGTCGCCGCACGGAGCGGTCCGACTACCGCGGTGCCTTCGCGGCCGCCCCGCTCCCCCTCGCCGTCGTGGACGGCGAGGGCCTGGTGCTCAGCGCCAACGACGCGCTCGCCGCCCTCTTCGGCGCGGCGCCCGGCTCGCTCACCGGCAGCGTCGCCGCCGATCTGATCGACCTCTCCTCCGACGCCCGCACCTGGCACGCCTACCGCGAGGTGCTCCGCGGCCGGCAGGCCAGGCTGCGCTGCACGCGGCGCCTGAAGCACCCCGACGGGCACTCGATGTGGGTGCAGATCACCGTCTCGCCAATGCCGGCGCCCGCGGGGCGGGGTGAGGCCGGAGCCGGGGCTGGGACCGGGGCGGGGGCCGGGGCGGGGCGGGGTGAGCCCCGGACGGTGCTGCTCGCCGCCGCCGACATCAGCGCGCGGCGCGAGCTGCAGGCCCGGCTGCGCCATGTGCAGATGCACGACCCGGTGACCCGGCTGCCCAACCGCAACCTCTTCTTCGAGCGGCTCGCCGCCGCGCTGGAGGCGGGCACGTACGACGACACGAGCACCGGGCGGATCGGGCTCTGCTACCTCGACCTCGACGGGTTCAAGGCGGTCAACGACACGCTCGGCCACCGGGTCGGCGACCGGCTGCTCGCCGCCGTCGCGGACCGGCTCACCCGGTGCGCGGACCGGCTCACCCGCCGCTCGGACCGGGCCGGTTACGGCGGGACGGGGGCGCCGCTGGTCGCACGGCTCGGCGGCGACGAGTTCGCGCTGCTCGTCGAGGACTCGACCGGCACGGACCAGCTCACGGATCTCGCCGAGACGACGCTGACGGCGCTGCAGGAGCCGTTCGACCTGTCCGGGCAGCGGCTCTCCGTCTCCGCGTCCATCGGCGTCGTCGAACGGCGCGCCGCGGGCACCACCACGACGGGGCTCATGCAGGCCGCCGACACCACGCTGTACTGGGCGAAGACGGACGGCAAGGCCCGCTGGACGCTGTTCGACCCGGAGCGCAACGCGCACCGCATGACCCGTCAGGCGCTGGCCAGTTCACTGCGGCCCGCCGTCGAGCGCGACGAATTCGTCCTGGAGTACCAGCCGTTGGTGGGCCTCGACGACGAGGGGCTGCACGGCGTCGAGGCGCTGGTGCGGTGGCAGCATCCGCAGTTCGGCCTGCTGATGCCGAATCGGTTCATCGGACTGGCCGAGGAGGACGGCTCGATCGTGCAGCTGGGCCGGTGGGTGCTGCGGAGTGCCTGCCGGCAGGCGGTGCGCTGGCAGGCGGAGCACCCGGAGCGTGAACCGGTGTTCGTCAGCGTCAATGTGGCGGTGCGTCAGGTGTGGGACTCGGATCTGGTCGCGGACGTCGCGGAGATCCTCACGGAGACGGGACTGCCGGCGCGGCTGCTCCAGCTCGAACTCACCGAGTCCGCGGTCATGGGCTCGGCGGGGCGCCCGCTGCAGGCCCTGCAGGCGCTGAGCGACATGGGGGTGCGGATCGCCATCGACGACTTCGGTACGGGGTACTCGAACCTGGCGTACCTGAGCCGGCTCCCGGTCTCCGTCCTGAAGCTGGACGGGTCGTTCGTGCGGGGCTTCCAGTACGAGGAGGGCGAGACGCACACGAACCCCGCCGACGAGGTGATCGTCGAGGCGATGGTGCAGCTCGCGCATCGGCTGGGGCTCACGGTGACGGCGGAGTGCGTGGAGACTGCGTCTCAGGCTGAGCGGTTGCGGAGGATCGGGTGCGATACGGGGCAGGGGTGGCTGTACTCGCGTCCCGTGGCGCCGGATCGTATCTCCGCGCTTCTCAGCTCCCGCTAGGGGGAACCGTAGGGGCCTGGGGGCCGCCTGCCGGGCCCCGCGCGCTCGCGGCTGCGGGCCCGCCTCACTTGCACGCGCAGTTCCCCGCGTTACGGGGCACGTCACCGGTGCCGGTCAGCCCCGACAGGGGCGCGGGGAACTGCGCGACCAGCCACAACCGGGCCGCACCCGGCACCCAACCACCACCACGCAGACGCGCCTGCGGGGCGCCGGACCACCTGCGGCCGCGGGTCCACGGGGGTTGCCCGCGCAGTTCCCCGCGCCCCTAACGGGGCACGTCACCGGCGCCGGTCAGCCCCGACAGGGGCGCGGGGAACTGCGCGGCCAGCCACAAACGGGCCGCACCCGGCACTCAGCCGCCAACACGCAGACGCGTCTGCGTGGCGCCGGACCACCTGCGGCCGCGGGTCCAAGGGGGTCGCTCGCGCAGTTCCCCGCGCCCCTTACGGGGCGCACCCGGCACCGTCACGCCGGCCTCGACGCAGGCGCGTCTGCCACGCACCGGACCACCCGCGGCTGCGGGTCCACGGGGGGGGGGGCGCTCGCGCCGTTCCCCGCGCCCCTTACGGGGCGCACCCGGCGCCGCCCCGCGCAGGGGCCCGCGTCAGGCCGAAGGCAACCCGTACTCGTTTGCGAGGAGTTCGTACGAGCGCAGGCGGACCTCGCCCCCGTGCGCGTTCGCCGTGAGCATCAACTCGTCCGCGCCCGTGCGCTTGGCCAGGTCGTCCAGGCCCGTGCGGACCTGGTCGGGGGTGCCGTGGATGACGTTCGCGTTCCAGCTGTTGATGAACTCCCGTTCCATCTCCGAGAATTCGTGGGCCGCCGCCTCCTCCGGCGTGGGGACCAGGCCGGGGCGGCCCGTGCGCAGGCGGACCATGTTCAGGGCCGCGGCCATGACCTGGCGACGGGCCTCGTTCTCGTCCTCGGTCGCCAGCGCCGAGACGCCGATGAGGGCGTAGGGGGCGTCCAGGAGCGCGGAGGGCCTGAACGACTCCCGGTAGAGGTCCAGTGCCGGAATCGTGTTCTGCGCGGAGAAGTGGTGCGCGAACGCGAACGGCAGCCCGAGCGTCCCCGCCAGCCGCGCGCTGAAGCCGGAGGAGCCGAGCAGCCAGAGCGGCGGGCGGTGCGGCGACTGCACGCCGCCGGGCGAGGTCGCCTGGACGGGGCCGGGGACGGCGTGGATGCGCCCGTAGGGGTGCCCGTCGGGGAAGTCGTCGTCCAGGAAGCGGGTGAGCTCGGCGAGTTGCTGCGGGAAGTCGTCGGCACCTTCGTTCAGGCGGTCCGTGCGGCGCAGCGCCGCGGCCGTCGCGCCGTCCGTGCCCGGCGCGCGCCCGAGGCCCAGGTCGACCCGGCCCGGCGCCATCGCCTCCAGCGTGCCGAACTGCTCGGCGATGACGAGCGGCGCGTGGTTGGGCAGCATGACGCCGCCCGAGCCGAGCCGGATGCGGCCGGTGTGCGCGGCGAGGTGGGCGAGGATCACGGCGGGCGAGGACGAGGCGACGCCCGGCATGGAGTGGTGCTCGGCGACCCAGTAGCGGTGGTAGCCCCTGGCCTCGGCCAACTTGGCGATCTCCACGCTGGTGCGCAGCGCGTCGGTGGCGGTGCGTCCCGCGCCGACGGTGACGAGGTCGAGCACGGACAGCGGCACGGGCGCGCTGCCGTGCCGCTCGCCGCGGATGCCGTCGCTGGTCGGGTCCACTGTCACTGGGGGTGCCTCCTGCGCTGCGTACGTACGTCACGTGGGTATGAAGGCGACAACAGGAGGCTCACTCCGTTTTATTCCCCGCACGTCCCCGCACGTCCCGAACCTCCCCTCGCGCCCTCATTCCCCGCACCTGGGCGCCCCCGCCCGGATACCGTGCCGACCATGGCTGATCCGCTGAAGACCCTCGTCGACGGAGTCGAGGTCGAGGTGCCCAACACCCTGCCGGACATCCGCGCCGCCCTGCCCGAGGGGCGGCGCGCCGAGTTCGACCGGGCCATCAACGCCGCCGGGGTCGACGAGATCCACGCCGTGATGCGGCACTGGATGCTGGAGGCCGTGCCCGACCCGGACGCCGAGGCCCGGCTCGCCCGGCTCGCCTCCGACGAGGCCGAGCGGCGGGGCACCGCGTGAGCCCCCGCCACCGCCGGGCCCACCGCGTCACCTACGCGCCGCCCGCCGACGACACCCTCGCCAAGATGGGCGACGCCGACGCCTTCCGTGCCGCGCTGACCCGGACCCTGGGCCGGGACCCGTACGGCCATGGCTCCACACCCGTACGGGACGACCCCGACCGCCGCGAGGCGACGGTCGACGGGGCCATCGTCCTCTACTACGTCTCCGGGTCGGTCCAGACGTTAACGGTGGTCCGGCTGATCCTCAGCCCGTAAGGACCGGACCGGACCGGCCCTCAGGCCTCGGCCTGGACCAGCGGCTCCTTCGTGAACAGATGGCCCAGCTCCGGCGCGTTGACCCTGCGCCGGGCCAGCCGCAGCGCCTCCCACACCGAGACCTGATTGGCCGTCAGGACCGGCTTGCCGAGCTCCGCTTCGAGCTCCGGGACGTACGCCGCCGTGTGCAGCGCCGTGTCCGGCAGGAGCAGCGCCTGGGCGTCCGGGTGGTCGCCGTCGCGGGCCAGCGCGAGCACCTCGTCGCGGCCCCACGTGCCGACCTCGGCCGCCGTGACGATGCCGCTGCCGCGCGCCGAGACGACCTCCGCGCCGGAGTCCTTCAGGAAGGACGCGAAGAGCCCGGCCACGTCGTCCGGATACGTCGCCGCGACCGCGACGCGGGCCGCGCCCACCTCGCGTACCGCGTGGGCGAAGGCGAACGAGGTCGAGGAGGCGGGCAGGCCCGCCGCCATCGCCAGCTTGCGCACCTGGTCGTGCGCGCCGTCCCAGCCGAAGACGAAGCTGGCGCTGGTGCACGCCCACACCACGGCCTCCGCGCCGGAGAGCCGCAGCTCCTCGACGCCCGCGGCGAGCCGCGCGTCCGAGCCCATCTCCAGGAGCGCGTCGACCCGGTGCGCGTCCTCGCCGATGTCCGTGTGGACGACCTGCAGCCGGACATCGCTGCCGAGCATCTGCTCCATGCGGGGGTAGTCGTCCTCGGCCGAGTGCCCCGGGTAGAGAAATCCGAGTGCCGTCACGTCCAGCCTCCTCCTTCTGCGGGTGGTACTTCGGGCAGGCCCTGCCCCTGCGGTGGGGCCGGCGGGGCGAGCGGGCTCGCGCCCGGCCGCGCCGTCGGATCGATCAGTGCCTGATAGGGCCCTACCGCACGCGTACCCAGCCGACGCAGTGCGGACCACATCGTCACCTGGTTCGCGGAGATCACCGGCATCCGCAGTTCCGCTTCCAGTTGCGGGATGACGTCGTACGTCGGGAGGTTCGTACAGCTGATGAAGAGGGCGTCGCAGCCGCCCGCGCTGCCCTGGAGCGCGCGGCGCGCCATGTCCGCCACGTCCCGGTAGGGCACCTTCCAGATGTGCCGGGTCAGGCCCAGGTAGGCGCGGGCCGAGACCCGGACGTGCGCCTCGGCGAGGTACTCCTCCAGGGACTGGGTCACCGACCAGGTGTAGGGCGTGACGAGCGCGATGCGGCGCACGCCCAGCTCGTCGAGCGCCTCCAGGAGCGCGCCCGACGTGGTCACCGAGGCGACCGTGCCCTCGCGCGTCATCGCCTCGCACATCGCGCGCTCCCCCGCGATGCCGCCGACGAAACTGCCCGACGTACAGGCGTACGCGAGGACTTCGGGCTCCGCGGCGGTCAGCGCGCGGACCGCCTCCTGGAGGGTCTCGTGCTCGCTGACCAGGCGGGCCAGGTCGAGGCTGACCTCGACGGGCACATAGGGGGTGCGGGTCAGATGGAGGGAGATCTCGTCCGGGATCCACCGCCACAGTTCACGGTCGAGGACGAAGTCGAAAGGGGCAACGACACCTACACCGCGCTGAGGGTGCGGTCCGCCGAGGAAAGAGACGTCCATGAACAGTCCCCAAGTTCGTGCGTGCATTCAGGGACCGGCCGGGGGCCGGGACGAGCGAAGCCGGCGACGCGCCGGGACGGCGGGACGGGGATGCTGCGCGGCGTACCGCACAGAGTGGGGGAGCGGCTGCACGGAGAGTACTGGTTCGGTACACAGCCGGTACAGCAGTGCCTCTGTTGACGAAGGTAGGTTCGGGTGCGAGCGTGGTCAATCCGCACATCTCAGACGGCTGAAGTCGTGTCCGTGTCACGCCGGAGCCGTACCTCCGACAGGGAAGCGGAACCTCATTGCGAAACGGTTTCCCCTCGATGTCCGATACGACCGTCCTCGTCCTTGACGCCCCGCCGCCGGCGCCTCCCCCGCGCCTCGGCGAACTGACCGGCCGGGCCCGGATCCTGCACGCCGACGCGGCCACCCTGGCCGAGCGGCTGCCGCTCGCCGACGCGTTGCTGGTGTGGGACTTCAGCTCGGACGCGGTGCGCCGCGCCTGGCCCGGCGAGGGGCCCAGACCCCGCTGGGTGCACACCGCGAGCGCCGGCGTGGACCATCTGATGTGTCCCGAACTCGCCGCGTCCGACACGGTGGTGACCAACGCGCGCGGCGTCTTCGACCAGCCCATCGCGGAGTACGTGGCCGCGCTGGTGCTCGCCCTCGGCAAGGACCTGCCGCGCACCCTGGAGCTGCAGCGCGAGCGCACCTGGCGCCACCGCGAGTCGCACCGGATCGCCGGCACGCGCGCGTGCGTGGTGGGCTCGGGGCCGATCGGCCGGGCGATCGCGCGCACGCTGGAGGCGCTCGGCATCACCACCGCGCTGGTGGGACGCACCGCGCGCCCCGGCCTGCACGGACCCGGCGACCTCGACCCGCTGCTCGCCCGCGCCGACTGGGTGGTGTGCGCGGCGCCGCTCACGGACGCCACCCGCGGCATGTTCGACGCCCGGCGCTTCGGCCTCATGCAGCCGTCGGCGCGGTTCATCAACATCGGGCGCGGCCCGCTCGTCGTCGAGGACGACCTGGTGGACGCCCTGTCCAAGCGGTGGATCGCGGGCGCCGCGCTCGACGTCTTCGAGCGGGAGCCGCTGCCCGCGGACAGCCCGCTGTGGACCGCTCCCGGCCTGCTCGTCTCCCCGCACATGAGCGGCGACACGATCGGCTGGCGTGACGAACTGGGCCGCCAGTTCGTCGAGTTGTACGAGGCGTGGGAGGCCGGACGGCCGCTGACGAACGTGGTCGACAAGGAACGCGGATACGTCCCCGGACACTGACCCGGACACTGAGGAGCGTGCATGACCGAGCTCACGGATCTCACCGCAGTACAACTCGTCGACGGCTACCGCAAGGGCGAATTCAGCCCGGTGGACGCGGTCGCCGCCGCGCTGCGCCGGGCCGAGGAGACCCAGCCGGCGGTGAACGCGTTCGTGCGGATCGAGCCGGAGAGTGCCCTGGCGCAGGCCGAGGCCAGTGCGCAGCGGTGGCGGCGGGGTGCGCCGCAGGGGCTGGTGGACGGCGTTCCGACCACGGTGAAGGACCTCCTGCTGATGCGCGGCGGGCCCACCCTGCGCGGGTCGCGGACCGTGCGCCCCGAGGGGAAGTGGAACGAGGACGCGCCGTCGGTCGCCCGGCTGCGCGAGCACGGCGCGGTGTTCATCGGCCGCACCACGACGCCGGAGTTCGGGTGGAAGGGCGTCACGGACGGTCCGCAGAGCGGGATCACCCGCAATCCGTACGACACGGCACGCACCTCGGGCGGCTCCAGCGGGGGCAGCGCGGTGGCCGTTGCGGTCGGCGCGGGGCCGCTGTCGCTCGGCACGGACGGCGGCGGCTCGGTGCGCATCCCGGCGGCGTTCTGCGGGATCTTCGGGATGAAGCCGACGTACGGGCGCGTGCCGCTGTATCCGGCGAGCCCGTTCGGGACGCTCGCCCATGTGGGCCCGATGACGCGGGACGCGGCGGACGCGGCGCTGATGATGGAGGTGATCACCGGCCCCGATCCGCGCGACTGGTCCCAACTGGGCGCGGTGGCGGGGAGTTTCCGGGCCGGCCTGGACGGCGGGGTGCGCGGGCTGCGCATCGCCTACTCGCCCTCGCTGGGCGGCCAGGTGGCGGTGCGGCCCGCGGTCGCGGCGGCGGTGCGGCGGGCGGTGGAGTCGCTGGCGGCGCAGGGCGCGTACGTCGAGGAGGCCGACCCGGACTTCTCCGAGCCCGTGGAGGCCTTCCACACCCTGTGGTTCAGCGGGGCGGCGCGCGTCGTGCAGCATCTGGCGCCCGCGCAACGGCAGTTGCTCGACCCGGGGCTGCGCGAGGTCTGCGGGCAGGGCGCCCGGTACAGCGCGCTGGACTATCTGGCGGCCGTCGACGTCCGGATGGACCTCGGGCGCCGGATGGGCCACTTCCACTCGACGTACGACCTGTTGGTCACGCCGACGCTGCCGCTCACGGCGTTCGAGGCGGGCGCCGAGGTGCCGCGCGGCTCGGGGCACCGGCGCTGGACGGGGTGGACCCCGTTCACGTACCCCTTCAACCTCACCCAGCAGCCCGCCGCGACGGTTCCCTGCGGGGTGGACGGGGACGGGCTGCCGATCGGGGTGCAGATCGTGGGCGCGCGCCACGCGGACACGGTGGTGCTTCGTGCGGCGCACGCTTTGTACGAGGCGGGGTCCGGGGGCGTCGCACCGCCCGTCGTGGCCTAGGGCCCGGGGGCTCTGCCCCCGGACCCCCGGTCCTCGATCGCCGGACGGCTTCAGTCATGCCGTCGGAAGTTCAGCGTCTCCCCCTGTGCGCCCGCGCGCCACAGGTCGTTGCAGGCCTCGGCCATCCGGTCGAGGCCTTCGACGATCTGGCCCCAGACGATGCCGGGGACCCAGCCGACGTCGCCGTTGAGGAGCAGATTGTTCCGTTCGTAGAAGAGGGCGAGGTCCACGACCGTGGTGCCCGCCTTCACGTCGGCCTCCGCCTCGTATCCGTACGCCTGGGTGCCCAGTTCCGTACCGGAGAAGGAGAAATAGCAGAGATCTCCCGGAATGGGGGTGACGGTCGGATTCTCCAGGGGTGGCTCTCGGTCCGCGAAGGCCGGGAAAAGGGCATAGATCTCGTTGCGCGCATACTTCGCGTGATAGACGTCCGAGCCGAGCGGCAGTGCCTCCCACACCGCCGCGCAGGTCACCGGGGCCCGGTCGTCGAGCAGCTTCGCCGTGCACTGAACTCCCCGCTGGGCGAGGGAGACTTCGATGAATCGGTCTGCCATGTGTCCCATGCTCCTCCCTGGGTCAAGACCACAACGATTGCATCAGCGGCCGGAATTCATCGGCATATGTTGCTTCGAGTCGGGTAGCCGCGCGCCCATGGCTCCACCACTTGGGAACAACGAGGGATTCATCGGCAGAGCGGTCCGCCGCCGCGCCCTGCTCACCGGAGCGGGCGGGGCGGCGCTGGGCGCTCTCGGGGTCTCGGCATGCAGCCGGGTTCCCGACGAGGGGAAGGTTGAGGGGGGCGATCTGCTGGACCGCCTGCGCGACAGCGGCACGGTCAGGATCGGTGTCGCGGGCGAGGTCCCGTTCGGATACATCGACGAGAACGGCGAGGTCACGGGCGAGGCACCGGCGATCGCCAAGGTCATCTTCCCCCGCCTCGGCGTACCCGAGGTCAAGGCGGTGCCCACCAAGTTCGGCGCGCTGATCCCCGGCCTCACGCAGGCCCGGCAGTTCGACGTGGTGTCGGCGGGCATGTACATCAACCCGACCCGCTGCGCACAGGTGCTCTTCTCCGACCCCGACTACCTCATGCTCGACTCCTTCATCGTGAAGAAGGGCAATCCGCACGGGATCAAGCGATACGAGGACATAGCCAAGAAGGGCCTGAAGCTGGCCAGCGGCACCGCCTACGCGGAGATCGACTACGCCAAGGCGGCCGGCGTGAAGTCCGTCCTCGTCCTGCCCGACCAGGTGGCGGGCCTCGACGCCGTGGCCCAAGGCCGCGTCGACGCCTTCGCCGGCACCAACGTCACCGTGCGCACGGTGATCAAGAAGAATCCGCGGGTCGAGGCGACCGAGCCCTTCCAGCCGGTCGTCGACGGCGAACCCGCCTACGGCGCCGGTGGTTTCGCCTTCCGGCTCTCCGAGAAGAACCTGCGGGACGCCTTCAACAAGGAGCTGCACAAGCTCAAGGAGAGCGGCGAACTCCTGCGCATCGTCAAGCCGTTCGGCTTCACGCAGGCGGAGATGACCGACCTGACCGTGCGGAAACTGTGCCCACCGGCGAAGGGGGCCTCCTCTTGATGTCGTCGGAGTTCCTCCAGAACTGGTTCCTGCCCGGCGTCTGGATCACCGTCCAGGTCACCTTCCTCAGCGCCGCCCTCGCCTTCGTGATCGCCTTCCCGATCGGCGTGCTGCGCACCAACCGGCTGTGGATCGTGCGGTTCCTCGCCGGGGCCTACTTCGAGATCTTCCGCAGCACCTCGTCGCTGGTCTTCATGTTCTGGATCGCGTTCACGGTGCCGCCGGTCTTCAACATCAGCTTCCAGCCGATGTTCGCGGGCATCCTCGCGCTCGGCATCACCTACGGCGCGTACGCCTCCGAGATCGTGCGCGGCGCGCTCGCCGCGGTGCCGCCCGCGCAGCGCGAGGCGGGCATCGCCCTGAACTTCACGCCGACGCAGCGGCTGCGCCGCATCGAACTGCCGCAGGCCTGGCCGGAGATGATCCCGCCGTTCAACAACCTGCTCATCGAACTGCTCAAGGGCACCTCGCTGGTCTCCCTCATCGCGGTCGCCGACATGACCTTCGCGGGTGACCTGCTGCGCCTCGTGAAGAACGAGAGCGCGCCGATCTACACCCTGCTGCTCGCCCTGTACTTCGTCTTCGCGTTCGTGCTCACCCGCGCCATGCGGATCCTGGAGCGGCACGCCAAGAAGCGGGTCGGGCAGGCGCCGGAGAAGACGGGTCTGTTCGGCGGGTTGCGCTCCAAGTCGTCGATCGACGTCATCACGGGTTCGGGGGCCGCCAAGTGAACTGGAACTGGTCGCACGTCGACGACTTCATGCCGCTCTTCTGGGACGGCCTGGAGCTCACCCTCAAGGCGCTGCTCTTCGGCACCCTGATCGCCTTCTCGCTCGGCCTGGTCTGGGCGGTCGCCCAGCGCTCCGAGAAGAAGTGGATCCGCTGGCCGGTCACGGTGGTCACCGAGTTCATCCGGAACACCCCGCTCCTGGTGCAGCTGTTCTTCCTGTTCTACGTGGTGCCGGAGTGGGGGCCCTCGATGTCCCCGCTCACCACGGGCATCGTCGGGCTCGGGCTGCACTACTCCACGTACACCTCGGAGGTCTACCGCGCCGGGATCGACGGTGTGCCGGCCGGGCAGTGGGAGGCGGCGACCGCGCTCAGCCTCTCCAAGCGCCGCACCTGGACGGCGGTGATCCTGCCGCAGGCGGTGCGCCGGGTGATCCCCGCCCTCGGCAACTACGTGATCGTCATGCTGAAGGAGTCGCCGCAGATGGCCGCCATCGGCGCGCTCGACATGCTGGGCCAGGCCCAGGGCTACAGCCAGACGACCTTCACCTACGAGGCGATCAGCGTGGTCGGTGTCGCCTTCATCGTCATCGCCTACCCGGCCTCTCTTCTTCTGCGAGTTTTGGAGCGTCGTCTTGTCCGCTGACAGCAGCACGTCCCAGGAAATCCCCAACCCCGTCGTCGACGGCAGCGAGCTGATCCGCTTCGACAAGGTCGTCAAGCGCTACGGCTCGAACACGGTCCTCGACGAGCTGGACTTCTCGGTCGCCTCGGGCAAGCACGTGACCCTGATCGGCCCGTCCGGCTCCGGCAAGACGACGATCCTGCGCCTGCTCATGACGCTGGTGAAGCCGGAGCAGGGCACGATCAAGGTGGGCGGCAGATACCTCACCCACGAGGAGAAGAACGGCAAGCTCGTCCCGGCCGGCGAGAAGCACGTCCGCGAGGTGCGCAAGAACATCGGGATGGTGTTCCAGCAGTTCAACCTCTTCCCGAACATGAAGGTGCTCAGAAACATCACCGAGGCGCCGGTCTCCGTCCTCGGCATGTCCAAGGACGAGGCCGACGTGCGCGCCCGTGAACTGCTCGACCTGGTCGGGCTCGGCGACCGCTGCGACGCGTATCCGACCCAGCTCTCCGGCGGCCAGCAGCAGCGCGTCGCCATCGCCCGCGCCCTGGCGATGCGCCCCCAGGTGCTGCTGCTCGACGAGGTGACGTCCGCGCTCGACCCGGAGCTGGTGGCGGGCGTCCTCGACGTGCTGCGCGACATCGCGCACACCACGGACATCACCATGCTGTGCGTGACCCACGAGATGAACTTCGCCCGGGACATCTCGGACCAGGTGCTCATGTTCGACTCGGGCCGCGTCATCGAGTCCGGGTCCCCGGAGAAGATCTTCACGGAGCCCGAGCACGAGCGGACCCGGGAGTTCCTGAGCGCGGTGCTGTGAGTCCGCACCGGGCTTGACGTGGGCATATGCCACGGTGGCGCGTTCCCGCCGGTGCGGCGGGGGCGCGCCACCAATATCGTCAACCGACGCTCCAAATGCGCCACTTGGCGGCTATCGTGGGGTGGAGCCCAGCTGTCCGGAACCGTTCCACGCAGGGGGATGCCGTGGCGTCGCAGCACGAGGTGACCTCCCCGCACCGCTCCGTCCAGAGCGCCCTGCGGGTCCTGGAGACGGTCGCCCGGCACGGCACCGGAGTGACCGCGGCCCACATCTCACGGGACACCGGCCTGCCCGCCGACCGGCTCACCCCGCTCCTGCACATGCTGCGCGCGGAGGGGTACGTGGAGCAGCTCGCCGACGACACCTCCGGGGCGTACGTGACCGGGGAGGCCCTCAGCCGCCTCGGCTCGGCCCAGCACCACGCGCAGGCGCTGCGCGAGAAGCTCCAGCGCACCCTGGACGGACTGCGCGACTCCATCGGCGCCGCGGTCTACATCAGCCGGTACGTGGACGGCGAGGTCCGCGTCACCGACTTCGCGGCGGGACCCGGCACCCCGGCGGTCAACGAGTGGGTGGACTTCCGCTCCTCCGCCCACGCCAGCGCGGTCGGCAAGAGCCTGCTCACCCAGCTCGACCTCGACGGCCGCAGGGACCACCTCTCCCGGCACAAGATGGCGCGGCTCACCTCCCGCACGATCACGAACGAACGGGTCCTCCTGACCCGGCTCGCCGCCCAGCCCGCGACGGTGCCGGTCCTCGACCTCCAGGAGTACGCGGTCGGCACGGTGTGCGCGGCGGTGCCCATCACCGCGGGGTCCGCGGTGGGGTGCCTCGCCCTCTCCCTGCCGGTCGAGCACGCGCACCGGCTGCGGGAGGCCGCGGACACGCTGAACCGCGGGGCGGCGCCGGTGCTGCTGTCCCTGGCGATCTGAGGGTGCCCCCGGCCGGCCGGGCCGGCTCGGCACCGGTTCGGAGCACCCCGCGGGACCAGGTACTATTTACGAGTCAGCAGGCGCCGCTAGCTCAGTTGGTTAGAGCAGCTGACTCTTAATCAGCGGGTCCGGGGTTCGAGTCCCTGGCGGCGCACTTGCGAATACGAAAGGCGTTCCCGATCTTCGGGAACGCCTTTCGTGCATGTATACGGCGTCTCCGCGCGCCCTAAGGGTGCGGTTTTCCGCACCCTTACTCGACGGCAACCCTCATACCGCCGCTGACCTGCGCTTTCTAGCGTGAGACGCATGGACCTCACGACTCTCGCCCTCCCCCAGGAACCCGCGGGCGGCATCGCGGGCTGGGCCGCCGACCTCGTCGACGTGCTGGGCGGCCCCGGCGCCGGGCTCGCCATCGCCCTGGAGAACCTCTTCCCGCCGCTGCCCAGCGAGGTGATCCTGCCGCTCACCGGCTTCGCCGCGGGACAGGGCGTGATCAGTCTGTTCTCCGCGCTGTTCTGGACCACGCTCGGCTCGGTGGTCGGCGCCGCCGCCCTCTACGGCATCGGGGCCCTCTTCGGGCGCGAGCGCATGCACGCCCTGTGGGCGAGGCTGCCGCTGGTCAAGGCGGTCGACCTGGAACGGACCGAGGCGTGGTTCGCGCGGCACGGCACCAAGGCGGTGCTCCTGGGCCGGATGGTGCCGATCTTCCGCAGCCTGATCTCCGTACCGGCCGGCGTGGAGCGCATGCGGCTGCCGGTCTTCCTCGCCCTGACCACCGCGGGCAGCCTGGTGTGGAACTCGATCCTCGTCCTGGCGGGCTACTGGCTGGGCGACCGGTGGGACACGGTCGGGACGTACGTGGGGCTCCTCTCCAAGGCCGTCCTCGTCCTCGTCGCCGGGGCGGTCGCGGTGTACGTGGCGGTGCGGGTGCGCTCCCGGAAACGGTCCGGGGACGGGGGCCGGGCGGGGGCCCGGGCGGGAGCCCGCCACCGTCGTGCCGAATAGGGCTCGGCTAGTGTCGGACGGCGTGAAGGAGCCCGTGGCCGCCCCGTTTCTGCTCAGGGTCTCCGGCGTGCTCGTCGGCTGCCTCACCGCCCTGCTCGGGCTGCTGTACTTCGTCGTCGCCGGCGCGGCCCTCGGCGCCTTCCTGCTCTGGCCGCGCACCCGCCCCCGCGCCCACGCGCTGCTCGCCGCGGGCGCCCGCAGACTCACCGCCCTCGAACGGCACCGCCGCTCCCTCTTCTTCCGCGACACCTTCCCCGAGCACCGCGCCGACGACCGGCAGATCCTGCGCTACCTCGCGGCCCGTACGTACTCCGGGCTGCTCTGCGCCGTCGTGGTCGGCCTGGTCGACTTCGGCGCGGTCCTCGCCGGGATCTTCGCCGTGTCGCTCCCCCACACCTCGATGACCTGGGTCGACGTGGCCGGCCAGGTCGTCCTCGGCGGCACCCTGCTCTTCCTCGCCGTCCAGGGGCTGCGCGCGCTGACCGACCAGGACGCCCGCCTCGCCCGCGCGTGCTTCGGCCCCTCCGCGGAGGAGCTGCTCCGGCGCCGCATCGACGAACTGGCCACCAGCCGGGCGGCGGTGGTGCGCGCGGTCGACGTGGAGCGGCGCCGGGTCGAGCGCGATCTGCACGACGGCGTCCAGCAGCGGCTCGTCGCCCTCGCCATGCTTCTCGGCCGGGCCCGCCGCGGCCGCACCCCGGAGCGGGCGGACGCCCTGCTCGAACAGGCCCACAAAGAGGCGCAGGAGGTCCTCACCGAACTGCGCGAGGTGGCCTGGCGGGTCTACCCCACCGCCCTCGACAGCCTGGGCCTGCGCGAGGCGCTCGGCGGGGTGTCGGAGCGGTGCGCGCTCCCCGTACGCATGGAGTACGACGTACCGGACGCCGAGCCACTGCCCTCGCCGGTCCAGACCGCCGCGTACTTCGTCGTCTCGGAGGCCGTGAACAACGCCGCCAAGCACGCGGCCGCCGACGAGGTCTTCGTACGGGTACGTAGGTCCGGCGCCACCCTCACCGTCCTCGTCCGCGACAGCGGCACCGGCGGCGCGGACCCGGCGGGCAGCGGACTCACCGGGCTGCGCAGCCGGGTCGCCGCGCTCGACGGCACCCTGCGCGTCGAAAGCCCCCTCGGGGGACCCACCACGATCACCGCGGAGCTGCCGTGCGCGTAATCCTCGCCGAGGACTCGACCCTGCTGCGGGAAGGCCTCGTCCGGCTGCTCGCCGAGGAGGGCCACGAGGTCCTCGCCGCCGTGGGCGACGGCGACGCCCTGCTGCGCGCGGTCGAGGCGCACGCCCCCGGCGTCGACGTCGTCGTCACCGACATCCGCATGCCGCCGGACCACACGGACGAGGGCCTGCGGGCCGCGGTGCGGATCCGTGAACGGCGCCCGGAGATCGGCGTGGTCGTCCTCTCCCAGTACGTGGAGCGCAACTACGCGGCGCAGCTGCTCACTTCGAGCGCCGAGCGGGTCGGCTACCTCCTCAAGGACCGGGTGGCGCAGGTCGAGGAGTTCCTCGACGCGCTGGAGCGGGTGCACGCGGGCGGCGCGGCCATCGACCCGGAAGTCGTACGGCAGTTGCTCATCCGCACCACGCACGCCGACCCGCTGACCCGGCTCACGCCGCGGGAGCGGACGGTCCTTGAGGCGCTGGCGGAGGGACACACCAACGCGGCGATCGGGGAGAAGCTGCACATCTCGCTGAGCGCGGTCGAGAAGAACCTCAACGCGATCTTCGACAAGCTCGGTCTCTCCCGGAGCATGACGACGGGATACAGCCGACGGGTGCTTGCGGTGCTGCGGTATCTGGAGTCGTGAGCGACGGGGGTCGACTACGAGAGGACGAAGCCGTCCATGACGAGTGCGGCGGCCAGGCCCGCGGCCAGCAGGTAGCTGCCGAGCCGGGTGCGGCCGCGGCGGCTCAGTTCGATCACCACGCCGCAGAGGATGAGCAGCAGGCCGTAGACGCCGACGACGAGCACGGAGGAGCGGCTGGCCAGGCGCAGTGCGAGCACGATCGCCGCCGCGGCCATGAGGAGCGAGGCGGCGGCGATGCGGGCCCTGCGGGCGCGGGCGGCCGGGGTGGGGGCGGGGGGCTCGTCGGCGAGGGTGGGGGCGGGGGCCTCGTCGGCGAGGGTGGGGGCCGAGGTCTCGTCCGGGGCCTCGGCGGCCGGGGCGGCGGGTGTTCCGGGGTGTTCGGGCGCGCTCATGGGTCTGGATCGTAATAGGTCAGGCGAGCGGTTTTACCGACTTGTGTTCCTTCCGCACGGATTCCTCACGGGCGACGTCCGTCGGTGGTCCGTCGGTGGTCCTACGCCCGGAGATACGCGAGGACGGCGAGGACCCTGCGGTGTGTTCCGTCCCCCTGGGGCAGGCCCAGTTTCCCGAGGATGTTGCCGATGTGTTTGCCCACGGCGGCCTCGGAGACGACGAGTTCGGCGGCGATCGCGGCGTTCGACTTGCCCTCGGCGATGAGGCCGAGCACCTCGCGCTCCCGCGGCGTCAGCCGCTCAAGCGGATCGCGGCGGCGGCGCAGCAACTGCCGTACGACCTCCGGGTCGACGACCGTTCCGCCCTCCGCGACCTGCGTCAGGCCCGCGACGAACTGCTCGACCTGGCCGACGCGGTCCTTGAGCAGATAGCCCACGCCGGTGCCGTCGCCGGAGTCCAACAGCTCGGCGGCGTAGGACCGTTGGACGTACTGGCTGAGCACGAGGACGGGCAGCGCGGGCCGTTGTTCCCTGAGCGCCACCGCCGCGCGCAGGCCCTCGTCGTGGAAGCTCGGCGGCATCCGTACGTCGGTCACCACGATGTCCGGCTCGTACGCGGACACGGCGTCCCGCAGCGCGTCCGCGTCGCCCACCGCCGCGACCGTCTCGTGCCCGAACCTGCCGAGCACCGCGGCGAGTCCCTCGCGCAGCAGCACGCTGTCCTCGGCGAGGACGACTCTCAATTTCCGTCCGGACAAGGGGACTCCACAGGTACTTCCACAGGTATCTCCACAGGTATTTCCACGGACACGGTGGTCGGGCCGCCCTGCGGGCTGGCGACCGTCAGTGTGCCATCGAGGACGGCGATCCGGTCGGCGAGGCCCGTCAGACCCGTGCCACGGGCGGGGTCGGCGCCGCCTCGGCCGTCGTCGTGGACCTCTATGCGGAGGACTCCGTGGGTGGCGGTGTGGGGGGTTGTGAGGGTGGTGGTGGTGGTGTGGGTGGTGGTGACGCGGGCGTGGGTGGCGCCGCTGTGCTTGCCGACGTTGGCCAGGAGCTCTCGGACGGCGAAGTAGGCGGCGGACTCTATGGCTCGGGGGAAGCGGGGTAGTGGGGGGCGGTTTGGGTTGCGGTCGGGGTCGTCGGGGTCGTTGGAGTCGCTGTTGTCGTCGGTGCCTTCTCTGTCCGTCCGGACCGGGATGGCCGATCGGTCGGCGATGTCCTCGATGGCCGCGGTGAGGCCGTGGTCGGCGAGGACCTGGGGGTGGATGCCGTGGATGAGTTCGCGCAGTTCGGCGAGGACGCGGCCCGCCTCGTCGTGTGCGGTGGCGAGCCGGTCGGCGAGGGGGCCCTCCGGGGGTGCGTCGAGGCGGGCGAGGCCCAGGGTCATGGTGAGCGCGACGAGGCGCTGTTGCGCGCCGTCGTGCAAGTCCCGTTCGATGCGGCGCCGTTCGGCTTCGAAGGCGTCGACGAGGCGGGCCCGGGAGCGGGTGACCTCGGCGAGGATGTCGGCGAGTTCCGCGTCGCGGGGGGCGAGGAAGAAGCGGGTGAGGGCGGCGCGGGGGGCGGCGTAGGCGCGGAGGGGGTGGGCGAGGAGGAGCAGGAGGGCGAGGCCCAGCAGGGCGGTGCCGGCGGCCTCCGGGTAACTGTCGACGACCCACAGCTTGGCGGGGCGGACGCCGCCGTGGCCGGGGGCCAGGGCGAGGTGGGCGGGGGCGACGAGGAGGAGGGCGGGGAGGAGCACGGTGCAGGCCAGGACGAGGAGGTCCAGGGGCCACAGGACGAGGGCGAGCAGGGCGGTGTACGCGAGTTCGCGCCAGGTCGCCTGTTCCTTGAGCCGGAGGCTGAGCCAGGCGGGGATGCCGGGGGTGGTGGGGGTGCGGTGGGGTGTGGCAGGGGTGGGGGTGGCGGGGTCGAGGAGGTGGAGGCGGCGGCGTTCCAGGGCGGCTATGGGGAGGCCGGAGAGGGGGATGGCGGCGAGGAGGGGGAGGCCGATGAGGAGGAGGGTGAGGGCGAGGCCTGCGGTGGTGAGGGCGAGGGCGAGTACGAGGACGGTGGCGCCGAGGAGGGCACCGGTAAACAGATAGACGGCGCTACGCCACGGCCATGCGAACTTCCCCCGGATCATGGGCCTACGGTATGCGGGGTCGTGGGCGCCTGCGCCTGGGCCCGGTTCCGGGGGCGGAGCCGCGAGGGTACGGGAGTCTGCGCCTGGGCCCGGTTCCGGGGGCGGGCCGCGGGGGCGTCTGCGCCTGTGGTCCGGTTCTGGGGGCGGGCCGCGGGGGCTGCGCCTGGGGCCCGGTTCTTGGGTGCGGGGGCGTGGGGGTTGAGGTCTGCGCCTTGGCTTCGTCTGTGGGTGCGGGGCCGCGGGGGTATGTGCGTACTCGCCACCCACTGTTCGCCACGCCTCGCGAACAACATTGCTACAGCGCGCTCGGTGCTCCGTGCGCACATACCCCCACGTCCCCTCCCGAGCGTCTGCGGGTGCGGCCCGGTGGGTGGCGCACCCCCTAACGCCCCCAACTCCCGCCGCACGTCATGTCGCGGAGGCACGTCCACCCCCACACCCGCCCCCGGCTCCCACCGCGCGTCGCGGGGCACAGCAACGCCCGGCCTGACTCCCAACGCACGTCACAGGGCACCCCCGGCCTCCACTCGCCACGGGACACACCCACCGCACGTCACGGGAGTGCACCCGCTCCCGCCACACGTCGCGGGGCTGCATCCCCGTGCGCCCCCACTCCCACCGCACGAGCCGGGGCACACCCACCCCGCTCCCAGCACACGCCACGGAGGTGCACCCACCCACCCCACCCGTACTCCCGCCGCACGTCGCGGCGGCACACCCGCCCCCACTCCAGCCGGACGTCGCCGGGGTGCGCCCAGCCACCCGCCCCTACTCCGACCATGCGTCGCGGGGGCGCGCCCCCACCCGCCCTTACTCCAACCATGCGTCGCGGGGCAAACGGGTGGGTGGGAGGCATCCGCCGCGGAGCGGCGGGACTGATTGCACCCGCAGGCGCCCCCGCCAGCCAACCGCTCAGGCGCCCAGCTTCGTGTCGATGATGAAGCTGATCTCGATGACCTGGCCGGGGAAGGTCAGTTCAGTGATACCGAGGACCGTGCTGACCGGGCGGTGGTCGCCGAAGTACCTCAGGTTGCCTTCTGACACCGCCCTGGCGTTCTGGCGCAGGTTCACCACGTACAGGGTTTGCGAGATGACTTGGTTGCGGGTGGCACCGTAGTGGTTCAGGACCTTGTCGACGTTGGCGTAAGTCCGCTTGAGCTGGGCGGCGAAGTCGTCCGCGTGGAGGAAGTCGCCCGCCTCGTCGAGCGAGAGCTGTCCGGAGACGTGGATCAGGTCGTCGGACTTGATCGCCTGCGAGTATCCGAAGTCGCTCTCGGCCGGCACGTTGTGGTGGAAGAGGTCAATCGTGGTCATGCTGTCTGCCTCTCTCTTGTGGTTACTCGGGAACTGTAGGAGAGTGCCCGTTGACCTGGAAGAACGCACTTTGCAGTGACTGGGGAACCTGATGGTGACCAAGCAGTTCACGGGCTCGCCCGAAGACGCGGACCTGCGGCGCGCGGACTCTCTGGCGCGAGAGATCTTCTCGGACGTCGCCAACAAGTGGGCGTTCCTGATCATCGAAGCGCTCGGAGAGCGCACCCTGCGCTTCAGCGAGTTGCGCAACGAGGTCGAGGGCGTCAGCCACAAGATGCTCACCCAGAACCTGCGCATGCTGGAGCGCTACGGCCTGGTCGAACGGAGGGCGCACCCCGTCGTGCCGCCGCGGGTCGAGTACACCCTCACTGAGCCGGGCCGGGCCCTGCGAGCCACGGTCGATGGAATGTGCGGCTGGACCCACCAGTACCTCGGCCACATCGAGGCCGCCCGCCGTCGCTTCGACGTCTGACGGGGCGGCCCCCACCGCCGCCCCGCTGAGCCGCCGCGTCCTCAGCCGTCCAAGAGACCCCCGCGCCCCCGCTCCTCGTACAGGGCCATCAAATCCGTCACGTCCTGCCCCGTCAGGGGGCGGTACGAGGAAGAGCCGGGTGGGCGCCACCACACGGGGTCGCCGCAGCGGAAGGCCTCGGCCCGCAGCGCCGCCCGCGCCACCTTGTTCGTCGCCGTCACCGGCATCCGCTCCACCACCCGCACGAAGCGGGGCGCCATCTTCGTGCCCAGGTCGGGCTGGGAGAGGAGGAACTCGGCGAAGGCGAGCGGGTCGAAGGACGCGCCGGCCGGAGGCACGAGGGCCGCCATGACCTGGTCCCCGGCCACCGGGTCCGGCACCGCGTACACCGCGACCCCCGCCGCCCCGGCGTACCGCGCGAGGATGTTCTCGATCATCGCCGCCGCGAGGTTCTCGCTGTCCACGCGGAGCCGGTCGTCCGTGCGCCCCGCGAAGTAGAGGTAGCCGTCGGCGTCGCGGTAGAAGAGGTCACCCGTCCAGTACCAGCCGCCCCGCTGCCGTTCCGCCCGCGCCTCCTCGTTGCGCCAGTACCCCTCGAAGGGGTTCGGGCCGCGGTTCACCAACTCCCCTATCGCCGCCCGGCCGTTCAGGAGGCGGCCCTCGTCGGTGAAGATCGCCGCCTCGCACTCCTGGAGTGTCTCCGGGTTCATCACCGCCAGGTCGTCCCCGGGCGCGGCCCGGCCGATCGCCCCGGCCGGCGTGCCCGGGGTGCGCTGGATCGCCGCCCCGCCCTCGGAGGACCCGTACCCCTCCACGAGCCGCACCCCGAACCGTTCCTCGAAGCGCGCCGCGTCCACCGCCCCCGCCTCGGTCCCGAATCCGACCCGCAGCGGGTTCTCCCGGTCGTCCGGGCGCTCGGGCGTGGCCAGGATGTACTGGACCGCCCGGCCCACGTACGTGAAGTACGTCGCCCCGAACTCCCGTACGTCGGTGAGGAACCGGGTCGCGGAGAAGCGGTCCCGCAGCGCGATCCCCGCCCCCGCGGCGAGCGCCGGCGCCCAGTCGGCGATCACCGCGTTGCCGTGGAACAACGGCATGCAGATGTAGTGGGTGTCCGTCGGCCGGACGCCGAAGTGCGCCACCAGCGACGCCCCGGCCGCCGCGAGCCGGCCCTGGCTGCAGATCGCCGCCTTGGGCGCGCCGGTCGAACCGGACGTGAAGTAGAGCAGCATGCGGCTCCCGGGGTGCACGGTCCGCGAGATCTCCGGTTTCGTGTCGGCGTAAGGCGCGAGCAGTTCCTCGTACGCGGGTGTGTCGGTGGAGAGGATGCGGACGCCCGGGAGTTCGAGGCCCGCGAGCAGAGGGAGGTGGCTTTCGCTCGTCACCAGGATCGTGCAGTCGGTGTGCACGATGTCGCGGGCCAGCTCCGGGCCGCGCCGGGTCGGGTTGATGCCGGCCACCGCCACGCCGGCGAGCGCCGCCGCGCTCAACCAGAGGGGGAATTCCGGGGTGTTGTCGAGCAGGACGCCGATGTGCGGCTCGCCCTGCCGCGGCAGCAGGTCGCCGAGCAGCGCCGCCCTGGCCGCCGCGCCCGCCGCCACCTGGTGGTGGCTCAGCTCTCCGCCCGCGTGCCGCAGCCCGGTGCGATGGTCGCCCCACCGCGCCCGCACGAGCTCCGCGACCGTCATCTCGGTGGACTTCATGGCCGCGCACGGTAATTGACGGAGCGTCAGGTTGGCAGTCCCGGTGCAGTTTTCCTCCTAGGGCATGTCGTCGTAGTACGGCACGTCGTCGTAACCGCCGAAGCCGCCCTCGTCGAAGGCGAAGCCGTCGTGCACCTGCACCATGAAGAAGACGCAGAACGCCAGCATCAGGCCGAGGAAGCAGAGCATTCCCACCGTGCCCGCCGCCATCGCGAACGGACGCGGCGCGTACGCGGTCGCCGCCTCGGGGCGCTCGGCCGTGTAGCGCACGGTGACGACGTCCCCCTGCACGGTCGTCGCCGGACCGTCCTCCTCCTCGAAGCGGACCGGTCGGCCGTCACGGGTGGTGAACTCGTAGACGTGGTGCAGGGTGGTGGAGACGTGGCCGTCGCCGCCGTGGCCGCTGGTCGTCGTATAGGTCCGCAGGCAGCGCGCCTCGGCCGTCAGCCCGCTGTTCCAGGCCCGGCTCACCTGCGTCGAGCGCCTGACCACCTGGGCCGCCATGAGAAGCACACCGCAGGCCATGGCTGTGGGCAGGGCGTAGAAGAAGAACTCCATGAACATCCCCCGATACGGACGAACGGGCCGCCGCACGACGCCGTGCACGGCTCTGCGCACGCCGTGTGGTCGGCACGGCGTGCGCAGAACCTACCCGTGAGGAGGGGGGAAGTTCCTCAATCCTTCCTCAGAACTGGACGTCGGAGCAGGCGTAGAACGCGTTCGCCGTGTCCGCGATCGTCCAGACGGCGACGATCACATGGTGACCGCTGCGCCCGCCGGGGATCGTGCCGCTGTGCGACAGGGTCGCGGGCGGCTGCTGGCTGTTGTACGGGACGCTGAGGAACGGCGTGGTGTCCAGGGCTCCCCTGGTCACCGCCTTGCTGTCGTCCCAGCCCTGCTTGGTGATGTAGTACTTGAAGTCGGTGGTGCGGTGGCGCGCGGTGAACTGCCAGCGGAAGGTGTAGTTCTGGCCGCCGCTGACCTTCGTCGTCGGCCAGGCCCCGCCTCCCGGCGTCTTGGGCGAGTTGAGCTGGTCGAAGCCCGCGATGCCCGCCGAACAGATCTTGCCGTCGGCCGGGCCGCCCGCGGGGAAGCCCTTGGGGCCCTCGACGCTCTGCGGCTCGTACTGGATGGAACCGCAGTTGCCCACCACGCCCTTGGCGCAGTTGATCTGCCGGCTGGCCGGCAGATCCGTGTAGCCGTGGCCGCTCGCGCCACCGGCGGAGAGCGCGAACGCGCCGGCCGTGCCGAGGCCGACCAGGGCCGCGTACATCTTCTTGTTTCGCATGTGCCGCTCCTGCCGAACATGGGGAGTTCCGTGGGACGTGCGTGCACTGCGGTCTAGACCAAGTCTCAGATTATTGCCGTTAGTTGAACATGTCCATACCAATCGTGGAGAGGATCCGTCCGCATCGTCCGCGCGAGGACTCCACCAGTTCGCCGTTGGGCATGTCGTTCACGGCGACCCAGTCCGCCGCCTCCCGCGCGGTGCGCCCTCCCGCCAACTGCCGCTCGATCAGGCGCTGTTGGCGTACCTCCGCAGGTGCGTCCACGTACCAGCACTCCGCCATCAGGGCGCGCGCCGCGCGCCAGCCGGGCAGATCGCAGGCGAGGTAGTTCCCCTCGGTGACCACCAGGCGGGCGGCCGGCGGGACGAGGTGGCGGGCCGCGATCGGCTCGTGGAGCGTGCGGTCGTAGTCGGGTACGTAGATGTCGTGCCCCGGGTCGTCGAGCACGCGCCGCAGCAGCGCGACGTAACCGGACACGTCGAAGCTCGGCTCCGAGCCCTTGCGGCCGGTGAGGCCGAGCCGCGCCAACTGGTCGTCGGAGAGGTGGAAGCCGTCCAGCGGAAGGTAGGCGGCGTCCGCGCCGAGCCGCTCGACCAGGGCCCGCGCGAGGGTCGACTTGCCGGTGCCGGGCGGGCCCGCGATGCCGAGCACGGCGCGCGGGACGGTGGCGGTCAGCCGATGGGCGTCGGCGGCGAGACGGTCCAGGGAGGCGAGGTAGTCCGGGGCATCGTGGGTCCGCGGAGGGGTGGGGGCGGGGGCGGGGTGGTCAGCGGGGTTCTCCATGGCCCGTATAGAACGCCACCGTCAGGTCCTTCACCAAGGCCTTGCGCTCGTAGTCGTCCAGCTCCACCAGGCCCCGGGTGGTCAGCCGCGTCACGGTGTCCTCGACCGAGTCGACCACCGAGGTCAGCACGGTGTCGCGGTGCCGGGCGTCCAGCGCGGCCACCCGGCGGCGCTGCATGGCGGCGGCGACCTCGGGCGCGTACTCGATGCGGGTCGGCTGGGCCGAGAAGATCTGCACGCCGACCGCCTCCGCGTCCGCGGCGAGCGCCCGGGTCAGCGCGGCGCCGACGGCATCGGCGTCGCGCAGGGTCGGGGCCTCGTCGTGGAAGGCGTCCGCGGGGAGCCGGGACATCACCCGGGCCGTGGTCGCCTCGACGCACTCGCGCAGATACTCCTGGTGGTCCTCGACCGCGAGGGTGGCCCGCGCCGGGTCCTTCACCCGCCACACCACGAGCAGCACCACGCGCAGGGCGACCCCGCCGCGGTCCACCACGGGCATCGGTTCGCTCCGCCAGTGCCGCAGTCGTACGTCGACGCGGCGGCGCAGCAGCAGTGGGTTCACCCACACCAGGCCCGTACGGCGGACCGTGCCCCGGTAGCGGCCGAAGAGGCTGAGCACCCAGGCCCTGCCGACCCGCCCGCGGGCCAGGCCGCCGAACCCGAAGAGGCCGAGCGTCCCGGACCCGGCGAGCGACGCCCACTGCGCGGCGCCGAGCCCGCCGCCCCCGTAGCCGGGCAGGCCCGTCACCCGCAGCGCGGGATCCGGAAGGACGCCGGCCCACCAGAGCGAGAGCGCGCACCCGGCGACGCCCGCGCAGCCGCCGAGCACTCCCGCGAGGCCGGGCAGGACGCGCGCCCGGCGCTCCGCGAACGCGAGGTCGACGTCGGGGACGGGCCGTGGCGGGGGC
Source organism: Streptomyces sp. NPDC041713 (assembly GCF_055591085.1). NCBI lineage: Bacteria > Bacillati > Actinomycetota > Actinomycetes > Kitasatosporales > Streptomycetaceae > Streptomyces > Streptomyces sp. NPDC041713. The sequence goes on along the minus strand of NZ_JBVIZY010000007.1, from coordinate 222,078 downwards.
TGGAACGCGGGCGGCGCGGGGCGCCTCGGCGTGCGGGGCTGCTCGCCGGTGCCCTGCCGTCGCCGCACGACGGCGGGCGGAAGCCGGACGCCCGTCGTGTCGTCGGGGTCGTCACGGAAGAGCAGGTGGACGGGGATCTCGGTGGTGGCTTCGGTCTGGATGAGCCGGGGTGCGCGCGGGGGTACGGGTCCCATCCCACCGTCGACCGTCGCTCCCGGTCCGCCGGGCGACCCTGCGAGTCCGCCGGGCGACCCCGCGAGTCCGTAGGCCGACCCCTCTACTCCGCCGGGCGACCCCGCGAGTCCGTAGGTCGGCCCCTCTGCCACCTCGTCGGACTGCGGGGACTGCGGGTACGGCGAGGTCTGCGGGGACAGCGAGGGCTGAGGGGTCCGCGCCGCCTGCTGCGGCTGTGGGGCCTGAGGGACCTGTGCGGCCTGTGTGGACTGCGAGGTCTGCGGGGACAGCGAGGGCTGAGCCGCCTGCGCCGCCTGCGCCGCCTGCTGCGGCTGTGAGGACTGCGGGATCTGCGCGACCTTCGGGGCCTGCGGGACCTGTGCCGCCTGAGGGGACTGCGGGACCTGCGGGACCTGCGCGGCCTGCGGGGACTGCGCGGCCTCCTGCGGCGGCGCGGCCTCCCGCCGCTCCTGTGGCTGAGCGGTCCGAGGGGACCCTGGCTGGGAAGCTGCCGTCGCACTCATCCGTGCCTCCGACTCGTTCGTGCCGTTCTCGTTCGTGCCCGGACCTCCGCGCCCGGGTCCCCGCGCCTCCGCACCGGAACACCCCTCACCGGAACAACCGCCGCCACGTCTCGGGGCCCGGCACGCCGTCGGCCGCCGCGCCGCGCCAGCCCTGGGCCCGCTGGAACGCCTCCACGTTGCGCCGGTCGCCCTCGCTCCACCGTGGCCCCGGGCCCCGCGTGTAGTACCTGCCGAAGCCCTTCTTCACCAGCTGTCGGCCGAGCCGCTCGATCGCCGGATGGGTCCGGCCCGGCCGGAAGACGTCCCGGCCGGGGTAGGCCGGCGCACCCGTGCTCACGGGCGCACCCGTGCTCGCAGGCGCACCCGCACTGCCCGCGCCCGCCGCCGGGATGTCCCTGCCCTTCCCCGTCATCAGGTACGACCACGTCGTCGGTCCCGGCAACCCGTCCGCGTCCTTGCCCCGCCACCCCTGCGCCTGCTGGAACGCCTGCGTCGCCCTGCGGTCCGCGTCGGTCCAGCGCGGGCCGGGGCCCGTGCGGTAGAAGCGTTTGCCGCCCCGGGCGACCAGCGCCTTGCCGAGCTGGGTCACGTACTTGTTGTTCGCGCCGGGGCCGAAGGCGTGCGCGCCGGGGTACGGCGACATCGTGGCACCCGGGCCGCCCGGGGTGACCTCGGTGACGCCCTTGTAGCGATAGGCCAGATAGCGGTCGGCGTTGGACCAGTAGCCATAGGGGGTGGTTTGTTTCCTGGCGTGCGGGCGGGTCTGTTCGTACGCCGTGTAATGCGCGTGCGCGGCGTCCGTCCAGCCGCCGAAAATCGTCACGTGCGACCCCTTGGTGGGGTCCGCCGGATTGTGGAAGAGAAGAATGTCGCCGGGCTTCAGCTGTTCCTTCGCGATGCGTACCGCATAGGTGGGAAGGCTGCCCGTCCATTCGTTGCCGGCGAGATTCCAGGCCATCGAGACGAAGCCCGAGCAGTCCTGCCGATAGCCGTCCGACCAGAACTTCCCCATGTCGTACGGCACCTTCGCCGCGATCCACTTCTCGGCCCTGGCGAGGATCTCCGCCCGGGTGGTCTTCCGGGGCACCGGCGCCTTCGACGGGCCCTGCGTCGCGTCACCCGTGCCGCCGTGCAGCGGGCCCATGGCGCCCTGCGGGCTGTCCGGGTCCTCGTCGGCCGGCACCGCGCCCGGAGGCGTCGGCACCACCCCCGGAGCCGCCGGCACGCCGCCCACCTCGGCCGACGCCACCGCGGGCAGCGCCTGGCCACCGAGCACCGTGCCGGCCGCCGCGGCGAGGACCAGGGCCCGGCGGGCGCCGTGCGCCGCCGGGTGGCCGCCGAGCCGGGGCGGCGGATTGTGCGCCGCCGTACGGCGCCGGTGAATACAGCCGGGACAGCCGCAATCGCCCTCCGGCGTGAATTCCTCGAATACCGGAGGGGCCTCCATGCGATTCCCCTCACACCCCGCAAAAGAATCTCCGCGCATCTGCACGTCCGTCAGTTTCGCAACTGTCCCGGGATACCGCATGTTGACGGTCCGAATGATGGATCGACCACCACCCGACGCTTCCCCGGACGCGCCCCCGGCCCCGCCGCGGGACCGCCGGGGTGGTCGGAAGCACCCCCGGACATCCGGTAGAGTTCTCCAGGTCAGCAGGCGCCGCTAGCTCAGTTGGTTAGAGCAGCTGACTCTTAATCAGCGGGTCCGGGGTTCGAGTCCCTGGCGGCGCACAGACAGCGAAGGCCCTCCGTTCACGCGGGGGGCCTTCGTCGTGTCCGGACGGGGCCCGCCCCCCGTACCCGTACCGCTAACGTTGCGCCATGGCGCGCGACATTCAGGAGCGGATCAAGAAGCTCATCATTGATTCGAGGCTGCCCTCCGGGGCCTCGCTGCCGACCGAGCCCGAGTTGATGGAGCGGCTGGGTGTCAGCAGGAACTCCGTGCGGGAGGCCCTCAAGGCGCTCCAGGCGATGGGCATCGTCGAGATCCGGCACGGGTTCGGGACGTACGTCGGGCCGATGTCCGTGGCCCCGATGATCGAGGGCCTCGCCTTCCGTACGGTCGCGGGCCACTACCGCGGCGAGGACAGCCTGCTCCAGCTCCTCGAACTGCGGGAGGCCGTGGAGACCGGGCTCATCGCGCGCCTCGCGGGCCGCGTGCCGGAGGCCGATCTGGCCGAACTGGACGCCCTGGTCGAGCGGATGGAGGGCGAGGCGGCCTCCGCCGAGGCCACCGTGCGCGCCGAGACCGACCGCGCGTTTCACGCCACCCTCTACCGGGGCCTCGGCAATCTGCTGCTCGGCGAGGTCCTGGAGGCCTTCTGGGACGCCTTTCACCGGGTCCGTACCGATTTGGTGGACGTTCCGCAGGACCCGAAGGTCACCTGCCGCCAGCACCGCGAGATCCTGGAGGCGGTCCGTTCGGGGGACGCGCTGCGGGCGGAGCGGGCCATACGCGAGCACTTCGGCAACATTCGTACCCGTCTGAGCTCTCCTGTCCCGGTAGATCCCACCCCTCACTCACCTGACCGGTAAGCCCCTTGTGCCCACCTTGCGATCATGCGAGGGGAAGAGAACCCTGTCCCGGAGCCGACGGCCCTCACGAGGCGGACGATACGGGGCAGTTGGGGCCTCCCGGGGCCGCGGCGCGGCAGGCGGCGGGGGTCCGGTTCACGATGCGGGGCCGAGGGGGGCATCATGCAACCGGAAGGACGCCGTTCCATGTCTAAGGAGACGGTGGTCCGCCACTGATACGTCCGCGAGGCCGAGGGGACCCACCCGCGCGGACGGAACGACCTACGAACACGCGGGGGACCGCGTGCGGGGGGATGACCCATGACGTCGACGCCGACGGGCGCGCGGCAGAACGACCCGTCAGAGACGACCCAGCTCCGGGTGCCGTCGCACCGGACGGGCGGCTTCCGCAGGATCAAGAAGACCCTGCCGCGGTACGACTACGAGCACTACAGCAGACTCGCGGGACCGCTGACGCAGCCGGACCCGGCCAAGCCGTACACCGTGCGGTACCGCTCGCTGCTCTCCCAGGAGCCGCACAAGGTCCGGGCCGCGCTGATGCTGGGCGCCGCGCCGCTGCTCTCGCTGGTGCTGCTCGGCTGGCTGCTGCAGCCCGAGCACTGGACGAAGCGGGACTACGTCGCCCACGACTGGCTGCCGGCCCTCGACGTCGTCATGCTCATATCCATCGGCCTGATCGAGTTCTTCCGCTGCATGAACGTGCTCTCCAACGCGCACGCCACGCTCGTCGCCCGCGACCCGATACCCGTGGTCCCCGAGACCGGCACCAGGGTCGCCTTCCTCACCTCGTTCGTGCCCGGCAAGGAGCCGATCGAGATGGTGACGAAGACGCTGGAGGCCGCGGTCAGGATCCGCCACCGCGGCCTGATGCACGTCTGGCTCCTCGACGAGGGTGACGACCCAGAGGTCAAGGAGGTCTGCCGGCGGCTCGGCGTCCACCACTTCTCCCGCAAGGGCGTGGCGAAGTGGAACATGGCCAAGGGCCCGCACCGCGCCAAGACCAAGCACGGCAACTACAACGCCTGGCTGGACGCGCACGGCGACGACTACGACTACTTCGCCTCCGTCGACACCGACCACGTCCCGATGCCGAACTACCTGGAGCGGATGCTCGGGTTCTTCCGCGACGAGAACGTCGGCTTCGTCATCGGCCCGCAGGTCTACGGCAACTACGACAACTTCGTCACCAAGGCCGCCGAGTCCCAGCAGTTCCTCTTCCACGCGCTGATCCAGCGGGCCGGCAACGCCTACGGCGCCCCCATGTTCGTCGGCACCTCCAACGCGGTGCGCATCAAGGCCCTGAAGCAGATCGGCGGCCTGTACGACTCGATCACCGAGGACATGGCGACCGGCTTCGAGATCCACCGCGCCACCAACCCGGTGACCGGCAAGAAGTGGAAGTCGGTCTACACTCCGGACGTGCTCGCGGTCGGCGAGGGCCCCAACGCCTGGACGGACTTCTTCACCCAGCAGCTGCGCTGGTCCCGCGGTACGTACGAGACGATCCTCAAGCAGTTCTGGAAGGCGCCGTTCTCGCTGCCCCCGGGCCGCCTCTTCAACTACACGATGATGGTCATCTTCTACCCGATGTCCGCCATGAACTGGATCCTCGCGGCGCTCAGTTGCGCCCTGTTCCTGGGTCTCGGCGCGTCCGGCGTGAACATCGACCCGACCATCTGGCTGATGCTGTACGGCAACGCGTCGGCGCTGCAGATCGGCCTGTACATCTGGAACCGCAGGCACAACGTCTCCCCGCACGAGCCGGAGGGCTCCGGCGGTGTGGCGGGCATGGTGATGTCGGCCCTCTCCGCGCCGATCTACGCCCGCTCGCTCCTGGACGCCGCGCTGCGCCGCAAGAGCAAGTTCGTGGTGACCCCCAAGGGCGACTCGGCGAGCCCGGACACGCTGTTCGGGACCTTCCGCATCCACCTCTTCTTCATCCTGGTCTTCGCCGCCTCGATGGCCGCCTCCTTCGTGTACGGGCACTCCCACCCCGCGATGATCACCTGGGCCACCTTCGCCCTGCTGGTCACGGCGGCGCCGATCTTCGCGTGGCGGTACGGCATGCGGCAGGAGAAGAAGAAGTCCGGGCCGCCCGGGACGGCGGGGAGTTCCGGCCCGCCGCGGTACGCCCCGCGGCACGCCGCGCCGCACGCCCCGGAGCAGAAGCCCGACTGGGCCGGAGCGCCCGACCAGACCATGCAGATTTCCCTTGGGGGACGTAAGAAATGAAAGACCGTTCCAGCCGCCGCCGTGCCCGCCGCATCGCGATAGGCGCGGCGGTCGTCCTCGCGCTGGCGGGGATGAACGGACCGTGGCTGTGGCGCGTGGGCTCCGAGAAGTACCACGACTACAAGATCAACAAGCCGGAGTACAAGGCGGACAACGGCCACTGGGACGTCATCGATTTCCCCGAGGAGTACCGCCAGAACACCATTCACGCGGCCCTGCTGCACACCGGCAAGGTGCTGCTCGTCGCCGGGTCGGGCAACAACCAGAAGAACTTCGACAAGAAGAAGTTCGACACCCGGCTGTGGGACCCGGTCAAGAACACCATCAAGAAGATCCCGACGCCCACCGACCTGTTCTGCACGGGCCACACCCAGCTGGGCAACGGCAACCTGCTGATCGCGGGCGGCACGCAGCGCTACGAGAAGCTGAAGGGCGACATCACCAAGGCCGGCGGCCTGATGATCGTCCACAACGAGGACCCGGACGAGCCGAAGACGATCCCGGCGGGCACCAAGTTCACCGGCAAGAAGAACGGCAAGACGTTCGTCTCCAAGGACAACATCCTCGTGGAGAAGGCGAAGAAGGTCTTCGACCAGCAGACCGGCGCGTTCCTGCGCACCGAGCCGGGCCTCGGCCGGGTCTACGTGGAGGCGTCCGAGAGCGGCGCGCAGCACGAGACGGGCACCCAGGACAACTACCGCATCCAGGGCCTGAAGGGCGCCGACACCCGCAACGTCTACGGCATGGCGCAGAAGCTCGCCCTGGACAAGAAGGACTTCCAGGGGATCAAGGACGCCTTCGAGTTCGACCCGGTCGCCGAGCGGTACATCAAGGTCGACCCGATGAACGAGGCGCGCTGGTACCCCACGCTGACCACGCTCACCGACGGCAAGATCCTCTCCACCTCCGGCCTCGACGAGATCGGCCAGCTGGTGCCGGGCAAGAACGAGGTGTACGACCCGAAGACCAAGAAGTGGACGTACACCAAGGGCATCCGGCAGTTCCCGACCTACCCGGCGATCTTCCAGATGGCCGACGGCCGGCTCTTCTACTCCGGTTCCAACGCGGGGTACGGCCCCGCCGACGTCGGCCGCAAGCCCGGCATCTGGAACCTGAGGACCAACAAGTGGCAGGGCATCCCGGGTCTGAGCGACAGCAAGCTGATGGAGACCTCCGGCACGGTCGAACTGCCGCCCGCCCAGGACCAGAAGTACATGGTGGTCGGCGGCGGTGGCGTCGGCGAGTCCAAGGAGTCCAGCGACAAGACCCGCATCGTCGACCTCAAGGCCGAGAAGCCGATGTTCGCGGACGGCCCCGAGCTGGAGAAGGGCACGCGCTATCCGCAGATATCCACGCTGCCCGACGACACCGTGCTGATCTCCGGCGGCTCCGAGGACTACCGCGGCCGCGGCGCCTCCAACATCCACCAGGCGCGCATCTACGACGCGAAGACCGGTGAGATGAAGCGGGTCGCCGACCCCGAGGTGGGCCGCAACTACCACTCGGGGTCGATCCTGCTGCCCGACGGCCGCGTGATGTTCTTCGGCTCCGACTCGCTCTACGCCGACGCCGCCGACACCAAGCCGGGCGTCTTCGAGCAGCGCATCGAGATCTACACGCCGCCGTACCTCTACCACGGCTCGCGGCCGGCGCTCGGCAAGGGCCCGGAGACGATCCGGCGGGGCGGCACGGGGACGTTCCCGGTCAAGGACGCCGCGTCGGTCAAGTCGGCCCGGCTGATCAGGCCGAGCGCGTCCACGCACGTCACGGACATCGACCAGACGTCGATCGCGCTCGACCTGAAGAAGAGCGGGGACGATGTCTCTGTGACGGTCCCGACCAACCGCAGCCTGGTGGAGTCCGGTTGGTACATGCTCTTTGTGACGGACGACAAGGGCACGCCCAGCAAGGCGCAGTGGGTGCGGGTGCCCTAGGTCGCCCCGGAGGGGCGTTCAGGGGCGCGGGGAACTGCGCGAGCAACCAACCAGAAAGCCGCAGACGCGTTTGCCGGGTCCCGGCAGATGCGTCTGCGGCTTTTCGTGTGCTGAGCGCGCAGTTCCCCGCGCCCCTGAAGCGCCCTCCGGGCGCCCCTAACGGGACGCCTTCGCCAGGCCCAGCGCGTACTCGGGCCACCACTCCCCCGCCTTCGGGCCGCCCCGGCACGTCCCGTCGGACTCGCCGGGCCGCTTGACCCAGAGGTACGCGTCCACCAGCGGGTCGGACGTCTTCGTCGTCGGGGTCTCGCCGAGCGCCCGGCCCGGCGGGTTGCACCAGGGGTCCTTGCCCTTGTCGTACGGCCCCGCGCCGTTGCGGCCCGTGTCGATGACGAACGGCTTGTCGCCGATCTTCGCGGAGAGTTTCCTGCCGAACTCCGTACTCGCCTCGGTGGTCTGGAAGTTGGACACGTTCACCGAGAAGCCGTCGGCCTGCTCGACGCCGGACCGCTTCAGCGGCTCCCAGAGCGAGTCGGGGTTCTTCCAGCCCGCGTTGCCCGCGTCCAGGTACACCTTGGTGTTCTTCAGCGACTTGAGCTTGCCGATCGCGCCGTTGAGGAGGTCGTACCGCTCCTCGTGGAACTGCCCCGGCGTGCAGTTGTCCACCATGTGGAGCACCGCGTCGGGCTCCAGGATCACCGTGGCGTGGCGGTCGCCGATGCCCTTGGCCACCTGGTCGACGAAGGCGCGGTAGGCGTTGCCGTCGGCCGCGCCGCCGCCCGAGTACTGGCCGCAGTCGCGGTGCGGGATGTTGTAGAGGACCAACAGGGCGTCCCGGTCGGCCTGTTCGGCGGCCTCGGTGAAGCCGCGCGCCTGGTCCTCGGCGTTCTCCGGGAGCAGCCACTCGGCGACGGGCTGTTCGGCGATCTTCCGGACCTGGTCGGCCTCGTCCTTCTTGCCGTCCTCGGCGTACGAGGCGGCCTGCTTGGCCGCCTTGCCGTCCGGGTTGACCCAGAACGGGTCCTTGTCCTTGGGCTGTTGCTTCACCGGAGGGCTCGACGCGCCGTCGTCCCCGTCACCGGAGGAACAGCCGGCCAGCAGCAGCGCCGCCCCGGCGAGTGCCGCGCCCGCCCGCACCCCCCTGGCCGCGAAACCCTGTCCGCGGCCGGTGTCCTTGCGGTACATCCACTCCCCCTCGGGTGCACAGTCCGATCTCAATCCTGACATACGTATCCCCTGCCCACGAGGGCCGTCGGTGCCGCACGAGGACCTGTAGGGGAGCTGTTACAGCGGCGCCGGCGGGGCGCGTCACCGGTGCCGCGGAGGCCGTCGCGGCGCCTGCGGTGACTCGATCGCCCTCTAGGCCGGGGCGCCCGTTCGTTCTACAGTCGGTCGCAGGCCCGAGCCCCCGGCCTGCCGACGCCATTCCGCGTGTCCCGGAATGGCCCCGGACCTCCCGCGCCGACGCCGGGCTACTCCCGCAGCCCGTGCGCGCGCGGTCGAGGACCGGTCCGGTCGGCGGCTCCGGGGGGAGCGGGCCGCCGACCGGACCGGGTGCCCCGGAACGGACTCGTGCGCGCGGCTCACTGCCGTACGCCCGTGAGGTACGCCGAGACGATCACGTTCGCCGTGTAGGTGCGGGCAGCCTTGTCGAAGGTGCCGCCGCAGGTGATCAGGCGCAGCTCCGCGCGGCCCGCCTCGTGGTGCCCGTACGCCTTCTTCGCGTCGAAGCGGGCGCGGGTGACGACCCGGACGTCGTCCACCGTGAACTCCGCGACCGTGCCGTCGTCGCGGGTCACCTCGACCTTCTCGCCGGGGCGCAGCGCGCTGAGGTCGTAGAAGACGGCGGGTTCGGTCTCGGTGTCGACGTGGCCGACGACGAGGGCCACGCCCGGGGCGCCGGGGCGGGTGCCGCCGCCGTACCAGCCGACCGAGTCGGCCTCGGAGAAGGGGGGCGGGTCGATCGCTCCCTCGGCGTCCAGGCCGCGGGCCGACACCGGGGCCCGCACCTTCAGCGACGGCACGTCGACGCGCAGCGGGCGCGCGGGCGCCAACGGCCGGTGCGCGGAGGGAAGTTCGACGCCGAGCGGGCGGCCGACCGCGGCCACGTCGCCGGTGGCGGGTCCGGAGAGCCCGCCGGGCAGATCGGTGATGCCGCTCCCCCAGAGCGAAACCCCGACCAGGAGGACGGCCCACGCCACACCGGTCAGCAGCCGTCCCGAGCCGACCGTGCGTTCACCGCTGGACATCTCGGCACCCGCCCCGTCACTCGGAGCGGCGCTTGCGGACGCTGCGGAGCGCGACGGCCACGGCCGCGACCCCGGCGAGGACCAGGCCGATCACGGCGTGCCGGGTGCCCGGCCCCGCCTCCTGGGCCTCGGCGGACGTGGCGGTGTGGACCCGCTCCGCGGCGCCGCCGCCCCCGGCGCGCACCGGCGAGACCGGCTCCGGGTGGTGGCGGCCGCTCTCGTGGCTCTGGTGTCCCCCGCTCTGGTGGCCCCCGGTCACCCGGACCGTACCGACGCCCTGGTGCGGGTGGCCGTCGCAGGTGACGGTGACGTCGTACGTGCCGGAGACGCCGTGCCGGATGGTGGCGGTGCCGCTCAGCGCGTACCTGCCGCCGTCGCGGCCGGTGAGCCCGGCGTCCCCCTCGAAGGCCCCTGACCCGGCCGACCCCGTCGTACCGCCACAGCCGGTGACGCTCACCTCCACGGTGGCGCCGGGCGCGCTGCTCGACGGTATGACGGTGGCCCGTACGGCGCCGTCGTCGTGGGCCTGGGCCGCACCGGCGGGCAGGGCGGCCGCCAGAGCGAGGGACACCCCGGCCCCACGGACAGCAAGGGAACATATACGCATCGTGAACCTCCTGATACGAGGTTCACGCGCGAGGGACGCCTTCGCATCTCGAAACCGGCCGCCGGGGGCGGCTCCGAGGGCTCAGCCGCAGGTCAGATGCGGTCCACGAGGTCCTCGATGGAGTTCACGACGGTGGACGGGCGGAAGGGGTACTTGTCGATGTCGGCCCGGGTGGTGAGCCCGGTGAGCACCAGGAACGTCTCCATCCCGGCCTCCAGGCCGGCCAGGACGTCGGTGTCCATGCGGTCGCCGATCATCGCGCTGGTCTCCGAGTGCGCCCCGATGGCGTTCAGGCCGGTCCGCATCATCAGCGGGTTGGGCTTGCCGGCGAAGTACGGCGTCTTGCCGGTCGCCTTGGTGATCAGCGCGGCGACGGCGCCGGTGGCGGGCAGCGGGCCCTCGGTGGAGGGGCCGGTCTCGTCGGGGTTGGTGCAGATGAAGCGGGCGCCGGCGTTGATGAGCCGGACGGCCTTGGTCATGGCCTCGAAGGAGTACGTGCGGGTCTCGCCGAGCACCACGTAGTCCGGGGCGTGGTCGGTGAGGACGTACCCGATGTCGTGCAGGGCGGTGGTGAGGCCGGCCTCGCCGATGACGTACGCGGTGCCGCCGGGGCGCTGGTCGTCGAGGAACTTCGCGGTGGCGAGCGCGGAGGTCCAGATGTTCTCCACGGGCACGTCCAGGCCCATGCGGGCGAGGCGGGCCTGGAGGTCGCGCGCGGTGTAGATGGAGTTGTTCGTGAGGACGAGGAAGGGCTTGCCGGACTCGCGGAGCTTCTTGACGAAGGCGTCGGCGCCGGGGATCGGCACCCCCTCGTGGATGAGCACGCCGTCCATGTCGGTGAGCCACGATTCGATGGGCTTGCGCTCTGCCATGGGGTGCACTCCTGCGTTCTGCGTCGATACGGGGTAACCAAGGGGCGCCGGGACAGCGCTGTGCCGACGCCCCTCACCCTAATCAGGAAGCCGCGCGCCCGGCCCGGGTCGGGAGGGGGTGATCTGTACGCCGTCGACGGTCCAGTACCGGGCGGGCCGGGTCGGTAGAGCCGCCCCTCCCCCGGAGGGGGAGCCGCGCCGGTGGATCCGGGGCCGGGGGCCGGCCAGGAGAGCCAGGGGGGCCGGGAGAGCCCGGAGCCGGGAGGCTGGACGGCAGGGCTGCGCCGAAGGGTCAGCCGCGGGTCGTGCGCTTGCGGCGGGTTGTCATGACGATCGCTCCTGCGCCCAGCAGGACCGCGCCCGCGGCGATGCCCAGGGCGAGCGGTGTGCCCGGGCCCGTCTGCGCGAGTTGTTCGGCGGTCGGGGTCGCGGGACCCTCGGGCTCGACGTCGAACGCGTACGCGTTGGACTCGCCGACCCAGTCGCCGTCGTCCTCCCTGCGCTGCACCAGCGCCGCCGTGGCCTCGACGTGGTCGGCCTCCGTGTCGGAGGTGAAGGAGAGCCGTACCTTGACGCCGACGGTCCGGCCCGGCGCGACCGTGAACCCCGGGAAGCCGTCGTCGAAGACGCCGATGTTCTCGCCCTGCCCGGTCTTCTCGAAGCGCACGGGCCGCCTGCGCGTCCCGTCGTGGAACTCCAGCTGCACCTGCTCCGGCTTCAACGTCCGCGTACGGTCGACGAGGACGAGGATCGGGTGGATGTTGCCGCAGGACTCGTCGGTGGTGTTGGTGAGGTCGATCGTCCAGTCCCGGTACCCCTCGCCCGGCCGGTACGTGTCGGGCCCCCGGTGGATGCGGGTGTCGATGGGGAAGTCGGTGCTGTCGTCGGCCGAGCAGGTGGGCCGGTTCGCGGCGTCGGGGAGGGCGGCGTCGCGCCGGCCGGCGGAGTCACGGCGGCGGACGGTGGAGTCGCGGCGGATGGAGGAATCCCCTCGGACGGCGGGATCCCTCGGGGCGGCGGGGTCCGCTTCCCGCGGGGCCGCGGGGCCGTGAAGGGTTCGCCCTGTGTCGCCGGCCCCCGCCCCCTCGGCCGCGCCGGACACCCCGGCCGCCACGGGCACGAGGACGGCGGCCGCGGCGGCGACACCGGCGACACCGAGGACGGACGAGCTGCGGAAGCGCATGGTGGACCAGAACCTTTGCTGAGCCGGACGCCGACGGAACGCCGGAACCTCCAAGACCCTTCCACGCACGCGCCGCCTCGCTCCCCTGCCACCGCCCGATAGGCCCGTTCGGCCCGCCCCGCTCCCCCGATCAGGGGAGATTCCGCGTCGGCGGGTTCAAGGAGGTGAGGTGAGGCGAGGTGACGAAGCGGTACGGGCGCGACGGAGCTGAGGGGCGCTGGGTCACCCCGCGTTTGAGCGCTACCACGGCACGGGCTCGCCGTGCCGGTCCAGGAACCGCAGACCGGCCGCGCCCGCACCCGCGTCCGCCCCCGCTTCCCCCTCCGCCTCCAGTACGTCGACGACGGCCGGCACACTCTCGCGCGGGTCGAGCGGCGCGCCGGGCCCGCCGAGCCGGGTGCGGTTGTGGCCGGGGTCGATGAGCAGCTTGGTCAGGCCGTCGTCGGCGTAACGGGTCGCGTAACTGCGCATCAGCTGGTTGAGCGCGGCCTTGCTGGCCTTGTACAACTCGTAACCGCCCTCCGTATTACGGGAGATGCTGCCCTGGTCGGAGGACATGACCGCGACGGTCCCGCCGGGGACGACCAGGTCGCGCAGGGCCTCCAGGGTGCGCAGTGGGCTCAGCGCGTTGGTGACCATCACCTCGGTGAACATCTCCGTCGACACCTCGCTGATCGGCAGGTCGCCCCGGTCGATCGCGGCGTTGACGAAGAGCAGGTCGAGCCGGGTGCCGGCCAGTCGCTCGCGCAGCGCGGCGAGTTCGTCGGCGCTGGTCATCTCCAGGGTCTCCAGGGTGAGCCGCCCCTCCCGGGCGTCGGCGAGTACGCGCAGGTCGCCGCGGGTTTCGCGGGCCGTGGCCACGACGTGCCAGCCGCGCCGGGTGAGCTCGTCGACGAGGACGAGCCCTAATCCCCGGGAGGCCCCGACGACGAGGGCCCGCCGCGGGGACGAGCCGGTGGCTACGGGGGTGATGGTGGAGGGAGCAGGGGCGGGGGTGGAGGGGGCAGGGGTGGTGGACACGGGTACTCCTTGCGTGGGCGGGAGTTGGGGTGAGGGCGTCGGGCAGGCCGAACCGAGCCTTGTCTTGCCTTGTCTTATCTCGCCTAGCCTGGACGCGGCGTCCAGGCTAGACGCAACGTCGCGTCCACACAATGTCCGTTGCCGCCCGCCGGGTATCGTGTCCGCATGCCCGCCCCGCACTCCGGCCCCCGCAGGCCGCACTCCGGCAGCCGGCGCGACGAGGCCGCGCGTCTGGCCGTCCTGCACGCCGCGGACGACCTGCTCGTCGAGCACGGCTTCGGCGCCCTGACCATCGAGGCGATCGCGCGCCGTGCAGGCGTCGCGAAGCAGACGATCTACCGGTGGTGGCCGTCGAAGGTGGAGATCCTCCTCGACACGTTGATCGAGGACAGTGCCAAGCGGCTGCCGATGCCGACGGAGCGGCCCACGGCGGAGAGCATCCGCGCTTACCTGCGCCGGTTCGCGCGGTTCCTCACGCGGGATCCGGCCGGCAAGGTCCTGCTCGCGCTCGTCGCCGAGGCGCAGCATCAGCCGGAGACGGCCAGGAGCTTCAACGAGCGTTATCTGGGGCCGCGGCGGGCGCGGGAGAGCGAGATGCTTGCGCGGGCGGTGGAGGCGGGGGAGATCGCGCCCCGCCTCTCGCCCGACGCGACGGTCGACGCGCTGACGGGGCCGTTGGTCTACCGCGCCCTTACGGGTGCGGGGATTCCTCGCGGGTTGGTGGATGCGCTGGTGGAGGGGTTGCTTCGGCCCGCGGTGCGCTAGTGGGGGCGGGGGGGGCTCGCGCAGTTCCCCGCGTGCCCCTGCGGGGGGCCTGGCCGCGTGTCATCGTGCGGGCCGCCCGTGGCTTGTCGCGCAGTTCCCCGCGCCCCCAGGGAAGACCCCCGGCCCCCACCCGGTAAGTCCACCAGAGCGGGCTCAGAGTCACGAGCGGCGCACGCGGGGAAGCTGCCCCCCGCCCCCACACACCCGCACAACACGAACGCGCTCAGCCACATCAGGGGCGCGGGGAACTGCGCAACCAACCACCTACGACCCGCACCCGAGAACCGACGCGCAGCCATCAGGGGCGCGGGGAACTGCGCGACAAGCCCCCACCAACCCGCACCACAAGACCGCCCCAAGGCCACCCCAGGGGCGCGGGGAACTGCGCAAGCAACCCCCACCCCCCCTACCCCCTCACCCAACACCCCCCACATCCGCCCGCCCGAACACCGGCGCCAACACCAACTGCGCCGCCCCCTCCGCAACTCCCCTCTCCCCGCCGGGCGCCAGCCCAACAGACACCCGCGCACCCCCATCCCCGCCCCCACGCCGAATTCGCCGCGCCACAACCGCCCCAACCCCCCGTACAAACACATCCCCGTCCGCGAAAACCGTCCGCCCCCCAAGCAGCACGCGGTCGACGTCGAGGAGGCCGACCAGGTTGCCGGCCGCCGTGCCCAGCACCCGCGCCGCCTCCTCCACGTCGCCCTCCGCGACCGCCGCCAGGCAGAGCGCCTCCACGCACCCCCGGTCCCCGCACTCGCACCGCGGCCCGTCCAACTGCAGTACCTGGTGGCCGAATTCACCCGCCCCCGTACGCGCACCGCGATACAGCGCGCCGTCGAGCACCAGCCCCGCCCCGAGTCCGGTCCCCAGGTGCAGATACGCGAAGGAGTCCGCGTCCCCCGCGAGCGCCAGGCCGAGCGCCGCGGCATTCGTGTCCTTGTCCACGACGACCGGCAGCCCGAGCCGCGCCCCGAGCGCGTCCCGCAGCGCGAACCCGTCCCACTCCGGGAACCCCGTGACCCGGCGCAGCACCCCCTCGGCATGGTCGAGGGGCCCGGGCAGCGCGACCCCCACCCCGGACACCAACCCGGACACCCTCCGCCCAGCCCCCTCACCAGCTCCCTCACCCGTGACCTCCCCCGCACCCAACAGCTCCGCCACCTCCCCCGCGGCCGCCTCCACCACCGCCTCCGCGCCCTCGCCGAACGCCAGCGGGGTGCGGCGTTCGGCGACCACCGCCCCGGTGAGGTCGACGAGGACCGCCGTCAGCTCGTCGCGGTCCAGGTGCAGGCCCACCGCGTGCCCCGCGCCGGGCACGAGCCGCAGCACCGTACGCGGCTTGCCGCCCGTCGAGGCGCGGCGGCCCGCCTCCGCCGCGAACCCCTCCGCCCGGAGCCTCGCCGTGATCTTGCTGACCGCCTGCGGCGTGAGCCCCGTGCGCTCGGCGAGCTCAAGCCGGCTGATGCCCGCCTCGCCCGCCGCGCGCAGCAGATCGAGCACCAGCGCGGCGTTGTGCCCGCGCAGCGCCGTCAGGTTCACTCCGGGGTTCATCCTGTTCACGTACGACTTCACCCCGCCATTGTCCCGCCCGCTTGCACTTTGGCAACACCGTTGCTTAAGTGGAGTGCATGACTGGCACAGGTACTGGCACGGACACTGGCCCCCACACCGGCACTGGCAGCGGCACCGGCACTGGCACCGGCACGGGCACGGGCACGGGCACGGGCTCCGCACCACGCTCCCCCCTCCGCGTCGGCCTCGTCGGATACGGCCTCGCGGGCTCCGTCTTCCACGCCCCGCTGATCGCCGCCACCGAGGGCCTCGTCCTCGACACGGTCGTCACGTCGAACCCCGAGCGGCAGGCGCAGGCCCGCGCCGAGTTCGGTGCCGACCTGCGCTGCGCGGCCTCCGCCGACGAGCTGTGGGAGCGGGCCGACGAGCTCGACCTGATCGTCGTCGCGTCCCCGAACAAGACGCACGTCGCGCTCGCCACCGCCGCCCTCAAGGCGGGCCTGCCCGTCGTCGTGGACAAGCCGATCGCCGGCACCGCGGCCGAGGCACGCGAGCTCGCCGCCCTCGCCGACGACCGCGGACTCCTGCTGTCCGTCTTCCAGAACCGCCGCTGGGACAACGACTTCCGCACGCTGCGCCGGCTCCTGGCCGACGGCGAGCTCGGCGACGTATGGCGCTTCGAGTCCCGCTTCGAACGGTGGCGGCCGCAGCCCAAGGGCGGCTGGCGCGAGTCCGGCGACCCCGAGGAGATCGGCGGCCTCCTGTACGACCTGGGCAGCCACGTCGTCGACCAGGCCCTGGTCCTGTTCGGCCCGGCGGCCCGCGTGTACGCGGAGTCGGACGTACGGCGTCCGGGCGCGGAGGCGGACGACGACACGTTCATCGCGATCACGCACGCGAGCGGCGTCCGCTCGCACCTCTACGTATCGGCCACCACCGCCCAGCTCGGCCCGCGCTTCCGCGTGCTCGGTTCGCAGGCGGGTTACGTGAAGTACGGCCTCGACCCGCAGGAGGCGGCGCTGCGCGACGGCAAGCGGCCGACGCCGCAGGAGCCGTGGGGCGTCGAGCCCGAGTCGATGTGGGGACGGGTCGGCTCCGGCGAGTCCCCGCTGACGGGCGGCGGCCGCCCGCTGCGCACCCTGCCGGGCGACTACCCCGCGTACTACGCGGCGGTGGCCGACGCGCTGCGCGGCACCGGCGAGAACCCCGTGACCGCGCACCAGGCCGCCGCGGCCCTCGACGTCCTGGAGGCGGCGCGCCGCTCGGCCCGCGACGGTGTGGCGGTGACGCTGTGAGCACCCCTGCCGCGGGCGGCCGCCCGTCCGCCCCCGCGAACGCGCCCTCCCTCGACGAACTGCGGGACCAGGAGCACCGGTTGGTCCTGCCCCACTTCACGTACGACGACGCGTGGGCGCTCGGCACGCTCCTGGTGGAGCTGGCCCGCGAGCGCGGCGCCCCGGTGGCCGTCGACATCCGGCGCGGCGGCCAGCAGCTCTTCCACGCGGCGCTGCCGGGCTCGACGCCCGACAACGACGCCTGGATCGACCGCAAGCGCCGCGTCGTCGAGCGCTACCAGTGCTCGTCCCTCCAGGTAGGCACCCGCTTCCGCGCCAAGGGCACGACCTTCGAGGACTCCTCCCGCCTCGACCCCGACGTCTACGCGGCGCACGGCGGCGCGTTCCCGCTCGCGGTGGAGGGGGCGGGGGTGGTCGGCACGGTGGTGGTGTCGGGCCTGCCCCAGATCGAGGATCACGCGCTGGTGGTCGCGGCGTTGGAGCGGTTCATCGCGTCCTGAGGAGAGCCGTGACCGTACAGGTGCGGATGGGCCTCCGGTCCCTGCGGGCAGGGTTGCGACGCGACCTTCCGTACGGGAGGAGCCACGCGCCCTTTCCGCGCAGGAGGCGCCCCGCGCCCCTTCCGTGCAGGGGCTCGGGGAGCGCCACGCGTCCCTGCCGTGCGGGCAGCGCCACCCGCCCCTCCCGCGCGAAGAGCGCTACGCGTCCTTCAGTTCCTGCCGCTGCCGCCCGAGCCCCTCGACCTCCAGCTCCACCACGTCGCCCGCCCGCAGATACGGCTTCGGCTCCGGCTGGCCCATCGCCACGCCCGCCGGCGTCCCCGTGTTGATCACGTCACCGGGGTAGAGCGTCATGAACTGGCTGACGTAGCGCACCACTTCGGCGACCGGGAAGATCTGCTGGGCGGTCGTGCCGTCCTGCTTCAGCTCGCCGTTGACCCAGAGCTTCAGGGAGAGCGCCTGCGGGTCCGCTACCTCGTCGGCGGTGACCAGCCACGGGCCCAGCGGGTTGAACGTCTCGCAGTTCTTGCCCTTGTCCCAGGTGCCGCCCCGCTCTATCTGGAACTCGCGCTCCGACACGTCGTGGGACACCGCGTACCCGGCGACGTGCGCCAGCGCCTCCTCGTGGGACTCCAGGTAGCGCGCCGTACGTCCGATGACCACGGCGAGCTCGACCTCCCAGTCCGTCTTCACCGAGCGGCGCGGCACCAGCACGGTGTCGTCGGGGCCGACCACCGTGTCCGCCGCCTTGAAGAAGACGACGGGCTCGGCGGGCGGCTCGGCGCCCGTCTCACGGGCGTGGTCGTGGTAGTTGAGCCCGATGCAGACGACCTTGCCGATGCGTGCGAGCGGCGGCCCCACGCGCAGCCCGTCGGCCGCGAGAACGGGCAGGTCACCGGCGTCGGCGGCGGCCCTGATCCGGCCCATCGCGGCGGCGTCGGCGAGCACCGTGCCGTCGAGGTCGGCGACGATGCCCGACAGGTCACGGAGGGTGCCTTCGGCGTCGAGGAGCGCGGGGCGCTCCGATCCCGCGGTACCGACTCGCAGCAGCTTCATGGTCAGACTCCATCCCTTCGGTAGCCCGGCCGATGGGTTGCGGCCATCGGAGGTTTGGTCGATCGTCCAAGGTCCCCGTCCGGTCCGCAATACCCCGTTCACGTACTGGACCCTTACCGGGCGGTAGCCGCCGTCACCGGCCCACCGCCGCCGCCCTCACGCGGCGGCGGCCAGAGCCCCAGCACCGCCCGGCATGTCCCGGTACAGGACGGCGCGCTCGACCGCGCTCCACGTCGTGCTGGTCACCACGTACAGCGCGGCGGCCAGCGGCACCACCGCCACGGTGAACAGAGTCATGAACGACATCAGCGGCATGAACTTCGTGATCGCACCCATCCCGGGCACCTGCTGGTCGCCGGAGCCGGCCTGCGGCAGCGGGTTGGCCGCCATCTGCCGCTTGGTGCGCCGGTAGTTGAAGGTGGCGACCACCGCGACGAGGGCGAACAGCGCCAGATAGACGAGGCCCTGCGCGCCGAACACCCCGCCGTGGCCGAGCGCGTCCGCCCACCGGCCGCCGAGCGGCGCGGCGAAGAGCGTGTGCCCGAGCAGCGCGTTGGCCTCGCCGCCGATGCTGGAGTTGGAGAACAGGTGGTAGAGCAGGAAGAAGGCCGGCAGCTGGAAGAGGCTCGGCAGGCAGCCGGAGAGCGGCGACACCCGCTCCTCGCGGTGCAGCTCCAGGACGGCCTTCTGCAGCTTCTCCGGGTTCTTGGCGTGCTTCTTGCGCAACTCCGCGATCCGCGGCGAGAGCTTGGCGCGGGCCCGCTGGCCCCGGGCCGAGGCCCGCGAGAGGGGGTGGACGAGGAGCCGTACGCAGGCGGTGAACAGCACGATCGCGGCGGCGGTCGCCGAGGCGTGGAAGAGCGGGTCGAGCAGGTCGGCGAGGTGCTCGACCAGGCCGGCGAACACGGACATGAAAGCGGACAGGAGATCGGACATGGAGAGCCCTCCGAGGGTCTCGTCGTTGCCGGGACGGGAGCGACGGGTGAGGTCGCGTCGGCGTGACGGGGCGCGCGAAGGGATCTGGGATGATCCGGGCGATCCGGGGTGATCCGGGGTGATCCGGACTGATCGGCAGGGATCAGCAGGGATCGATCGGCAGGGATCACCCAGCAGGATCAGCAGGGTGCGGGCATCGCGCCCGTGTCCCTACGCGGCCGTCAGGAGGGGACGGCCGGGTGCTCGGGGCCGGGTGCGGCCCCTGGCGTCGGGGTCGCGTTGCGGCAGGAAGGCGGTGCGCCGCTCGCGGTCGCGGATGGCGGTGCGTACGCGGGTACGGGGCACGACGGGCGCGCAGCGCGCGGCGAGCAGGGAGGAGACGGCGAGCGCGGAGGACGCCGCGGCGGTCGCGGCGAGCGCGACGGCGGCGGTGAGGCTGCCGGTGTCGACGAGGACGACCTCGACGAGCAGGAACAGGAGCAGCAAGGTGGGGCGCGCGGCCGCCCTCGCGGCACGGATCATGTCCCGCACGGCTGCCCCCTCTCCCCGTCCGACGGCTCTCATCGACCGTACTCGTACCTGCCGTTATACAGGATCGGCCGCGGAGCCGACCTTGCGGCCGTCCCCCCGGCCCTCCCCGTCCTCCTCGTCCTCCTCGTCGAGGGGATCGCTCGCGAGGACCTCGGCGTCCGGCCGCCCGTCCGCGCGGTCGGCGGGCCCCGCGTACGTCACGGCGAGCGCGACGGCGAGGTTGAGCGCGAGCGCGAGGATCCCCGCGTTGACCCCGAGGACGGGATCGTGATCGCTGAAGACGAGAGCGCACACGACCCCGACGCCCACGACCAGCCCGCTCAGCGCCCCGGCGAGGGTCAGCTTCCGCCACACGAGCCCCAGCAGCAGCATCGGTACGAGCTGCGCCATCCCCTCGTACGAGATGAGGGAGAGGCGTACGAGGGTGTTGGGCGCCCCGTACGTGAGGGCGAGCGCGAGGCCGCCCGCGACGACGACCACGCCCTGCGAGGCGAGCTTCTGCCGCTGCGGGGTGCGCCAGCGGGGCAGCAGCGAGAGCACGCTGCTGCCCCACATGGTCCCGATGACCAGCATGAACACGGCCATCGGCACGATGGAGGAGAGCGCGGCCGCGACCCCGATGACGCCGACGGCCCACGCGGGCAGCGAGTCCACCACCAGCTTGAAGAGGGCGAGATTGGACTCGGCGCCGACGAGCCCCGGCACGACGAAGAGCGCGGCCATGCCGAGGAGCATGGGCACGAAGAGGAGGACGTTGTAGGCGGGCAGCCAGATGGCGTTGCGGCGCAGGGCGTCGGCGCTGCGGGCGCCGAGGTACCCGGCGACGGTGGTCGGGAAGATGACGACGGTCAGCGCGTTGAGGAGCGAGGTCGTGGCGAACCATGCCTGCCCGTACGCGCTGCCGCCGCTGCCCGGCAGCGTCAGCCAGTCGCTCTTCTCGCGCACGATCCGGTGGAGGAAGTCCCCGTATCCGTCGAAGTAGTGCAGGGGTACGTAGACGGCGAGGAAGGCGAGGGTCCCGATGACGAGGACGTCCTTCAGGACGGAGACCCAGGCGCTGCCGCGCAGCCCGCTCACCACCACGAACCCGGTGGTGACGGCGAAGCCGATGAAATAGGCCCAGTTGAGGCTGACCGCGCCGTACGAGATCGTCGAGACGACGACGCCCATGCCGGTGATCTGCAACTGGATGTACGGCAGCAGGAAGACGGTCGCGAGGACGGCGACGCCCGCGCCGAGCCAGGGCCGGCCGAAGCGGTGGGCGACCATGTCCGAGATGCTGACGAGCCCGTGGCGCCGGGCGTAGGCCCAGAGCATGGGCCCGACCACGTAACCGACGGCGTACCCGCAGGACATGTAGGCGACGACGTACAGCACGGGTGCGCCGTAGTTGTAGCCCCAGCCCGCGGCGCCCAGATAGCTGAAGCTGGTGTAGCCCTCGCCCGCCATCAGCACCCAGATGAACACGCCGCCGAGGCTGCGCCCGCCCACGGACCACTCGGCGATCCCGCCCTGCCGGCCGCGTCCGCGGACGGCGGCGAGACCGAGGGCGACGGTGGCGACCATGAAGACGCCGAAGACGGCGGTGGCGACGGCTCCGTTGCTCATGCGCGGCGCTCCTTCGAGTTCCGGTCACCGCGTTCACGGTCCTCCCCGCGCCTGCGGTCCGCGCGCTTGCGGTCGCCCCGGTGGGTGAGCCAGACGCAGACCGGCGTGAGGAGAGTCGCGCAGAGCAGCCAGAAGAAGAGGAACGGCAGCCCGAGGACGACGGGCCGCACGCGGTTGGCGAAGGGCAGGACCCCGAGGTACAGCACGAAGGGGCCCAGCAGCCAGAGGAGGTGGGGGCGGCGGCGAGCGATCACGAGGCCTGACCTTATCCGGGGGCGGGCCGGTGACCGGCCGGGGCGCCCGCGCCCGCGCGGGAGGGCCGGGAGGGAGGGGCCGGGAGGGGTTACGAGGGGCGCGGCCGCATCGCGCGGAGCTTGCCCCACACCACGAGCCGGTACTTGGACGTGTACTCGGGGGTGCAGGTGGTGAGGGTGAGGTAGTAGCCGGGCTGCCGGTACCCGTACCCCGCGCGGACGTCGCTGCGCGGCACCGTACGCAGGACGCCCCCGTCGCGGGCGGAGGTCTGGGCGAGGGTCTTGTCGACGACGTACGTATAGGTGGCGTGCGCGGTCTCGACGGTGACCTCGTCCCCGCGCCGCAGCCGGTTGAGGTGGCGGAACGGCTCCCCGTGGGTGTTGCGGTGCCCGGCGAGAGCGAAGTTCCCGGCCTGGCCGGGCTGGGCGGTGCGGGGATAGTGCCCGGCGTACCCGTGATTGAGTACGGCCGCCTTGCTGACGCCCTCGGCGACGGGGACGCGGATGCCGATGCGGGGGATGCGGAGGATGGCGTAGGCCTGGTCCCAGCGGGGGGTGGGGGGACCCGTACGGGAGGTCCCGGACCGGGCGGAGGACCCGCCGCCGGGCGCCTCGCCGCCGTCCGATCCCGTACGGGTACGGGGACCGTGTCCGGACGGGCCGCCCGAGGGCGGGAGCGGCCCGCTCCCCACACCCGAGCCCCCTCCCCTGCCCCCGTCCCTGCCCCACTCCTCCTCAAGGGCGTGGACCTTCCGCTCGGCGGCGGCGCGGGCCTGCCGGTTGGTCCACCAGAGCTGGTGGACGACGAGCAGGAGGAGGACGAGGCCGAGGGTGACGGCGACCTCGGCGGCGCTCCAGAGGGTGCGTACAAGGGGTGAGCGGCGGGAGGTGTGGCGGGTTCTGCGTGGCGGGCGGCGGGGAGGCCGGCGCCCTTGCTGCACCACCACCGGAACGACGGGAACTGGCTCGCGCACGGGGCCTCCTCGGGCCGGGGGCCGGTCCGGCCGCCGGGAGAATAGGCGCTGGGCCCTGAACAATCCATGGCGCGGCGAGCGACGAGGCTCACGGCAGGGGGGTGCGGCGAGCGGCACAACTCACGGCAGGGGGGTGCGGCGAGCGGCACAACTCACGGCAGGGGGGTGCGGCGAGCGGCGCAACTCACGGCCCGGCGAGCAGCGAGGGTCATGGCGCCACGGGCAGCGAGGGTCATGGCGCCACGAGCAGCGAGGCGCACGGCGGCCCCGTCAGACCCGAACCAACCCTCACCCTCCTGCTGGGACCCATCCCGGCAGTACCGTGTCCCGTATGCGCCCCGAGAAGCCTGCTGCTGCCGACCACGTCGACGTCGACCACATCGCCGAAGCCGCGCGCCTGGAACGCACGGCCGGCCTGTACCCGGAGGACGCCGAACAGCTCCTCCTCCAGGCCGCGGCCCACCTCGAACTGGCCGGCGCGCGCGATCGCGCGACGACGCTCTACGACCGCCTGCTGTCCGCGGACGCACCGCACCCCGCGGGCTCCCCTCTCCTCATCCGCGCGCTGAAGGCCTCGAACCTCTGGGAGTACGACCACGAGGCGGAGGCGCGGGCCATCATCGACGGTGTCCGCGCGGCGGCACCGCGGGACCCGGCGCCGTGGGTGATCGTGGCGGAGGCGCTGGAGCAGCACGACGAGCTGGAGCAGGCGCACGAGACGTTCACGGAGGCGGTGTCGCGCGTGATCCCCTCCCCCGTGGCGGAACCCCCCTACGCGACGCACCCGCTCCTCTTCGGCCGCCACCGCGTACGCCGCCTGCTCGGCGCCGAGCACGACGAGTGGGACACGCTGGCCGACCACGTCTCGACGGCACCGGTCTCCCTGGACGAGCTGCACGACCCGAAGCGGGTGTGGTCCCTGGGCTCGGAGAACCCGGCGGAACTGCGCGCGGAAATCGCCCGTATCCAGGCGGAGTTGGGCTCGTACCGCGAGGCCTTGTCCCGCCCCTTCCCGGTGGCGGTCCTGCACTGGCCGGCGCCGGAACTGACGGAACTCCTGACGGCGTACCCGGCCCTGACCTCGGAGTACCCCTCCCCCGAGGAGCACCTGTCGACGATAGAGGCGTCCCTGCGCGAACTCGCCGCCTCCGGCACCCCGAACCTCGGCATCGTGACCGGCACGGTCCCCTCCTACGAAGCCTTCGCAGCCTCAGAAGCCACACCCCCGGACGACCCGTCCCTCCTCCCCCAGTACGCGACGACCCTGGCAGCCCGAGGACGAGCGACACCGTGGCCTCCGGAGGGCGACGGGGGTTGTTGGTGCGGGTCGGGGCGGGGGTATGGGGAGTGCCACGGCGCGTCGTGACGGCGCCGCATCGTCGGTTCTGATGTGCCTTCGCTTTTCGGTCTGAGTCACCGACCTCTTTACGCCACAAGAAGTAAAAGTGGCACTTGTGTGCGATATCGTCTGGCTCACCCCCACGCCCTCGATCCGAGGAACCTCTCGCCGAGTCGTATGCCGTCACAGTCGGCTCCGACCGGCCGGTCCCGCACGATCGGTGCGCATTTCGCACGCAAGAATGCGCACGACACCACAACAACTTCGTTGACCCAGGCAAGTACTCGGGGGTACTGGCGCCACGGGTGGTCCGGTAAGGAAAAAGAGTGAGCAGCGAACTCGACCAGATGTACGGCGTCTTCCGTAACCTCCTGGAATCCAGCACACCGACGGAAGCGGTGAAACAGCTGGAGGTTCTCGGCGTCGATCAGGAGCGAATCCAGCGCATCCGCGAGTTCCACGAACAACAGCTGCTCGCGATCAGGGAGATGGAGGAACCTCGCGTTGCCGTGAACGGCAATCGTGAGACCTGGTACACCGGCCCCCGTGAAAACGACCGGGCATGGCCCGCCATCAAGCGCGAGTTGCAGCGGTCACGTTGGAGCCCGGAGGCGATCGAAGATCTCGACGCGTCGTCCACGCGCGTCGTCTCGCTGCTCAACCACCCCAAGGAACCCGCTTTCGCCGCTCGCGGCCTGGTGGTCGGTTACGTCCAGTCCGGCAAGACCACCAACTTCACCGCGGTGATGGCCAAGGCGGCCGACCGCGGATACAAGCTCTTCATCGTGCTCGCGGGCATTCACAACGGCCTGCGCCGACAGACCCAGGCTCGCCTGGCCCAGCAGTTGGTGGAGTCGAACCCGACGAGCTGGACTCAACTTACCGGCCTGGAACGCGACTTCGTGCCGACGGAGAATGCGGCCTCCTTCTTCGGCGGCAGCAACACCACGCACGTGCTGTGTGTGGTGAAGAAGAACGCCCGGGTGCTCGGCAAGTTCGCCCGCTGGTTGGAGTCGGCCTCGGAGTACCTCCAGCAGGCCCCGGCTCTGGTGATCGACGACGAGGCCGACCAGGCGAGCGTGGCCACCGCGTCGATCAACCCGCTGATTCTCCGCATCCTCGACACCTTGCCGAAGGCGGCCTACGTCGGCTACACGGCGACCCCCTTCGCCAACGTCCTCATCGACCCGGCGGCCAAGGACCTGTACCCCGGCGACTTCATCGTCAACCTCCCCCAGCCCAAGGAGCACTTCGGCACAGAGGTCCTCTTCGGTCGGTATGCCTTGGACGGCGAGGACCCCGAGGACGTCGACGACGGATACGACATGATCCGCAGCATCCCCGCCGAAGACGTCCCGCTGGTCACCCCGGCCACGAAGGCCGACGCCGAGGGGTTCACGCCCGAGATCACTGACACCCTCGAAGAGGCCGTCCAGTACTTCTGGTTGACCACTGCTGCCCGCCGCGTGCGCGGCACCGGCAACAAGCACGCCACCATGCTGATCCACACCAGCATGCGGATCCAGGTCCACAACAGCTTCCGCGTCCCGCTCAAGCGACTCCGCTCCCACACCCTGGAGCGGCTGCAGGATCCCGAGACCCTGAGGCGGTTGCGCGCTCTCTGGGACGACGAGACCTCACGGGTGCCCGCCGAGGAGTTCGGGCAGACGAAGGTTCCCTTCGAACAGCTTCTGGAAGAACTGCCGGGTGTGATCCATGACTGTCGCATCATCATGGACAACTCCGACAGCGAGGACACCCTCGACTACGACAACGGTCCGGTGGTCGCCATCGCGGTCGGCGGCAACAAGTTCTCCCGCGGCCTCACCTTGGAGGGCCTCGCCGTCACCTATTTCGTGCGAGCGGCATCGGCGTACGACACGCTGCTGCAGATGGGCCGTTGGTTCGGTTTCCGGCACGGTTACGCCGACCTTCCCCGCGTGTGGATGACGGACGAGCTCCACGCCTCCTTCCGACACCTGGCCACGGTCGAAGCGGACATGCGCCGCGACATCGACGTCTACCTCCACGAGAACGAGACGCCGCAGACGTTCGCCGTCCGTCTGCGCACCCACCCGATGTTGCGGGTGACCGCCGCGGCGAAGATGCAGTCCGCGATCAAGGCGAGCGCGGCATACGGCGGTCGTCGGATCCAGACCCGCTACTTCCACACGCGCGCGGACTGGTTGCGCGACAACCAGGATGCCGCCGGCGAACTGGTGCGCTTCGCCACCGCCGAGGCCGTGACACACGACTCCCGTCCCGAGGCGGGCCGACACGTTCTGCGCGGGGTCCCGCACACGGGCGTACTCGACTTCCTCGGTCGGTACCACTTCCACGAGAATTCACAGGAGTGTGACGCACCCCTGATCACCTCGTACATCCGTCGCCGTGTACAGGAGGGCTCCCTCCTGCGCTGGAACGTCGCGATCGTCGGCAACCGGGCGACGGATGACGCGGCGAACCACACGTTCGCCCCGGACGTGACCGTCGGCCGCATCACTCGTGCCCGACTCCGCAATCTGACGGGTGGCCCGGACTTCGCGGACATCAAGACCCTGATGAGCCGGGCGGACGCAGCAGTGGATCTGCCGGAAGCTCCTCGGGGGCTGACCGAGGAAGAGATCAAGCGTCTGCGCCGGGAACAGCTCCCGGACACCGGCCTCATCGTCCTCTATCCGATCGACAAGGATTCCCGTCCCTCGAAGCATCGTGAACAGTCCCGTGAGCCGCTCGGAGCCGAAGAGCACGTGATCGGCGTGGGTCTGGTCTTCCCCGAGGCCGGCAATGACAGCGAGGTCACCTGGGACGGCAGCTACATCTCGGCGGACCTTTCAGGCATCCGGCTGGAGGACACCGACGACGAGGACCAGCGCACCCTCGAGGGCGAGGATGCGGCGTGAGCGACATATATCGGCGGGCGCTGGAGGAGAGTTGGCGTGATCTCCTGATGGCTCCGGTGTCCGCGGACCACCGACTTCGCACCACTCGGCTGCCCGTCACCACCGCCCGGGGCCCACTCCTGGCTGCCATGGACCGCGAGGGGCACCGGCACCTCTTGGTGCCCGTCGCCGGGAATCAGCACGTCCGCGAGATGCTGGACGGCCAGGTGCTTCGGCTGCGCAAGCGGCCCCTCGAAGACGCGGACGTCTACCAGCACTACGCGGATCTCTGCTGCGTGCGCCACGAGCTCGACGACGTCTTCACCCGGCTCGGCGAGGACATCCTGAGGGAGATGGCGGCATCGCAAGAGGAAGAACGGTCACCCGCCTCGTCGCGCCCCCTCAAGATCCTGCACCGGGTCCTCGACCGCTGGCGTGCCCTGTTCCGCACGTCAGGGACGCCGCTGGGCCCCGACCAGCTCGCCGGACTCTACGGCGAACTGCATCTGCTCCTCAGGCTGCTCGCCGAAAACCCCGGTGCCCACAGGTTGTGGACGGGTCCGACGGGCCGCCCGCACGACTTCACGTCGGGATCCGAGGCCGTCGAGGTGAAGACGGCCACCGGCGATGCCCTGCGCATCCGCGTCCACGGCCTGCGTCAGCTGGAGCCGCCGGAGGGCGGCTCCCTGCAACTCGCCTGCCTGCGAGTCGAGCGTGCACCCGAGGACGGCACGGCGACCAGCGTCGTGGACCTGGTGGAGCAGGCCCTGCGGCTCAGTGACGACGAGAGCGCGCTGCTCGGCCTCCTCGCCGAGGTCGGCTATTACACCGTGGACGCGGAGCGTTACCGAGCGGTGCGGTTTCGCGTGCTCGACGAGCGCTGGTACGCGGTGGGTGCGGGCTTCCCCCGCATCACCGCGGCCGACCTCGCCGTCGCCGAGGTACCCGGCAACGTGACCGACGTCGAGTACACGGTGGACCTCACCGTGCCCACCCCCAGCCCCCTTCCGTTGACCGAGGTGGAAAGACACCTGGCGGCCATGCTCGGGGAGAGCACGTGACGGACCTGCGCACCGAACCCCAGTGGTACTCCCAGCCCTACCCCCCGGAAGGGGCCAGCGCCGCCGAAGGCATCCGCAACCAACTCGGCCGACCCGAACTGGACCTGCTCACCATCCTCGTACGGGAAGCCGCACAGAACAGCTGGGATGCCGGGGATCCCCGGCATGAGGGACCGATCAGGTTCGGCATCGACCTGGGTTACGTGGGGCCGGCACACGCCGACGCCTGGCGCCGACTCCTGTCGAACGGGGCGCCCTTGAACGAACACCTCGCCCTGCGCAAGGCACTTCGCTCGGGCATCCGGATCATGACGGTCTCCGACCGGGGCACGAACGGTCTGGGCGGGCCCACCCGCGCGCATCAGATCTCCCGGGGCCGTCAGGACTTCATCGCCTTCGTGCGCAACGTGGGAGAGCCGAGGGACACCCGACTCGGGGGCGGCACCTACGGTTTCGGGAAGGCGGTCTTCTACCTTCTCTCGAGTCTCGGAACCGTGCTCGTCCACACCCGATGCCGCAACGAGCGGGGGGAGTTGGAGACCCGGTTGATGGGGTGTGCCCTGTGGAACAGTTATCGGGCCGTGGACGCCGGTGGACATGAGACGCGCTACACGGGCCGCCACTGGTGGGGGGACGCGTCCGGCGACGTGATCGATCCCCTCGTCGACACCGAGGCCGAGGAAATGGCCCGCCTGCTGGGCCTGACCCCCTTCGGTGCCGATGAGACGGGCACCAGCATCGTCGTCCTCGACCCCCACCTCGACGGCATGGAGCCGAAGGAGGCCGCGGCCTATCTCGCCGAGACGGTTGCCTGGCATCTGTGGCCGAAGATGCTGGAGCGAGCCGATGGCAGTGTGCCCATGCAGTTCTCGGTCACCTGTGAGGGGCGTGACGTCCCGGTCCCGGACCCACGCACCACGGCTCCGCTCAACCTCTTCGTCGACGCCTACCGGCAGTTGGACGGCGACGAGGGGCGCACCCTGTCGTGCCATAGGCCGGTCAGGAAGTTGGGTCGACTGGGGCTCGTGCAACGCCCGGTCGTGCCCGTCGAACCCTCCCCCGCCGCCCGCAGGGCCATGGAGATGGTGCAGATCGAACGATCCGTGCACCACGTGGCGTTGATGCGCCCCGCGGAGCTCGTGGTCACGTATTGGTCGGGACGTGAGACCGGAGCAGAACTTCTCTCCTACGCCGGTGTCTTCCGCGCCACGGAGGAGTTGGACGCCACCTACGCGGAGGCCGAGCCCCCCACGCACGACGCCTGGAACCACCACCGGTTGGAGGGGCAGGACCGGACGTTCGTGCGTACCACCTTCACCCGTCTCAAAGAGGCGGTGGACGAGCTTCTCCAACTGGGCGGAGCAGCCCGGGAAGGCTCGACCCATGTGGCCCTGGGCGCAGCAAGTGCCCGCTTCTCCCCATTGGTCGGGGGCGCCTGGGGAACCGGAGGCGCCACGGACTACGGCGGCGCCTCCACGGGCCGCGCCACCGCAGCAGTGGACGACGACGAGGAGCGAAGCGTCTCCCGGCCCAGCCCACGGTCCGGCGCACGCGGCAACGGCAGCGGGGCGATCACCTCCGACGGGCGGGCTTCGACCGACGGCACCGGCCGAGCCCCCCGCCCCCGCGTGAAGTACGCGGGCGAGCCAACGTACGAGGAGCGCTCGGGGCACTCGGTCCTGGTGCAGGCCTTCACTCTCCCCGCCCCGATGCTGCAGCGCGTCCGGGTCGATCTGGCCGTCGCCCTCCCCGGCACCGGCAACCGGGAGACCGATCCGCCCGCGGGCGCCGCCATGCCCGGGCTCGTCGGATGGGAGGATGCCGCGGGCACTCTCCATGCTTCGCCGACCTTCGTCATCGAGGGCGGCGACGACACCGTCTGGCGCGCCGTCGTCCGGCCCGCACCGGACACCATCACGGAGATCAGCGTGAAGACGCAGGCGGTGACCGCGTCATGAGCAGACTCGCTCTCCCCTATCGCTCGCCCGTCTCCTCCTGCGTCCGTGCCGAACCCTGGCAACTCGTCCTCGACGGTGCCGCCACCGAGCTGCCCGAGTCCCTCGATTTCTGGGATTACCGCACGGACATCGAGTTGAGCCGAACCGTGCACGTCGATCTGCAGACGGCCCGTGAGGGCGCCGGTCTGGCGGATGGCGCGACCCTCACACTTGCGGCGATCTGGACGGCCTCCGGCTCCAACCTTCGCGGCCCCGTGCAGCGGGTCCCGCTCAGTGGGGAAGGGGTACGCACGGTCGACCTCCGTGCTGTTCTGCCGGGCGCCCAACTCGGTGGAGCGCTCTCCCTGGAAACGGTGCTCGTCCTGGCCCGCACGGTCGGTTCGGTCGCCCCATTCGCTCCACGCCGAGCCGGGTCCCTGCTCTGGGACGACGTCGCGACCCTGCGCCTCCAGGGTGATGCACCGCTTTTCCCCATGACGGTCATCGATTTCGCCCGCACTTCGTTCAGGGACGACGCGGCCTGGCATCTGCAACTCGGCTCCGACCTCAACGCCGCAGCGATGGGCGCCATGCTTCTCGTCGTCAACGAGAAGGCCGAGGAAGTGTCCGGGGCCTTCGCACGGGCCGCCAAGCCGGGTCCGGTGGATCAGGTCGTGCTCTCGATGGTCTATTCGGACTGCGCCCGCGTCATGGTGGAACATGCCCTGCTCAAGGAGGAGTTCGACGACGAAGCGGACTTCACCGAGGACTCCCTGGGTGCCACGCTGGTCAATCTCTTCCACCGGCTCTTCCCCGGCCGCACCGTCCAGGACCTGCGCCAGCTCCGCCAGAACGCGCCGAATCTGTTCGCCACCGAACTCCAGGCCGCGACCCGCATCCTCAAGGAGGCGTGAGCCATGGCTCTCCTCTACCCCCGCCTCCTCGCCGGCCAGGCCAAGCCGCTCCACCTGCAGTACCGGGAGGTGCTGCCCCGCGAACTGACCACGGCGGTCGCCCTGCGCCACGAGTCCGCCGTCTACGTGGCCACAGGCGGAGACCGCATCACCGAGGCACGTCTGCGTGACCTGCGGGCGCGGGTCCTTCGGGTCGCCGAGCAGGCGGGCTTCCCCGAGGAATCCTCCCGCGCGGGACGCGCCCGCTTCGATGTCGACCTGGCCGCGCTCCTGCACAGGGAGATGGACCTGATGCCGGCGGAAGCCGCGTCCGGTGACATCTGGGCCTTCCTGGCGCTGGTCCTGCTCCCGGACGTCGCCTATTGGCGCTATCCGCGCCCACCCGGTGACCGCGTCATGGCGAGCGACCTCACGCGGCACGTCTTCGGCCGTCTGTGGTGGCGCGCCCACCTCGTCCGGGACGCGTCGGCCGCCGAGCCGTACGCGGCGCTGGACATCCTCGGAGAGTCCGCGTTCGACCAGATCTACGCCCGCCGCAAGTCCCTCGGCGGCAGCCCACATCTCGTACGCAATATTTTGCACGCCTGGTCAGCCGTGGACCTGCACGGCCTGCCCGGGCGCGACGTCTTCCGCGACTTCCTCAAGCGGCTGCTCAGGCTCGCTCCCTTCGTCATCTTCGAGGCTCTCGACGACGCCGAACTGCAGGCCGAACTGCGCGCCGCGGCCGAGGAGTCCGTCGCCGCCCTGCGACCGGCGGAAGAGTCGCCGAAACCGGCACCCGCGCCGGCCGTCGCACCGGCACCCGTGGTCGCGAGCGAACCCGAACCGGGTCCCTTGCCGGCACAGGCCGCCGCTGCCCCCATGGTGACAGCGCCCACGCCTCGTCTCACTTCCCTGGAACTCTGCGCGGGAGCCGGAGGTCTCGCGCTCGGTCTTGAGTACGCGGGCTTCACACCCGCCCTGTCGATCGACAACCGACCGGTGACCCTGGACACGCTGCGCCTCAATCGACCGGATTGGCGCCTTTACGAGGCGGACCTGAGCACCCTCGTACCGAGCACGCTGGCACGGGATCCCGCTCTGCGCGGGCTCGACCTGATCGCCGGCGGTCTGCCGCGTCTGAAGGCGTCGGCGGCAGTCGCCCGCGAACGCGGCAACGACCACGAGTTGGCGGTCTTCCGCGCCACCCTCGAATTGACCCATGTCCTGCAGCCCCGCGCCCTGCTCGTCGAGAACGTGCCGGACCTGGTCACGAGCGGGGTGTACGCCCCGCTCCGGGAGCACGTGGAACGGACCCTGTCCGAGATCGGGTACTCGACCTCCTGGTTCGTCCTCAACGCCGCCCACCACAGGGTGCCCCAGGACCGCAAGCAAGGCATCCTCGTCGCCTTCAAGAGCCCGAAGGCGTCAGCCGCGTTCCGGCCCCCGATGCCCTCCTCCGAGCCCCCGATCTCCGTCGGCCAGGCGCTCGGCCCCTCCATGGCCGCCCGAGGCTGGCCGCGCGCCGCCGAGTGGGCGGCACAGGCGACCGAGGTCGCTCCCACTCTCGTCGGAGGTTCCTGGGACCGCGGTGGGGCCGACCTGGGGCCCACCGGTTCCAAGCGTGCCTGGGCCCGAATCGGGGTGGACGGCGGCACGGTCGCGAACGATGTCCCCGGGCCCGACTTCGTGTGGAACCCGGACATCGGTCGCGACGGCATGATGGCACTCACCGTCGAGCAGGCCGCCATGCTCCAGGGCTTCCCCAAGGATTGGGCCTTCGCCGGGCGCAAGACCGCCCGCTACCGCCAGGTCGGACACGCCTCCCCGCCTCCGGTCGGCGAGATCCTCGGACGCGCCATCAGTGCGGCACTGACGGCGGAATGAGCCCGTGAGGCCGGTCGTGGGAGCGCCGCCACCCGGTGCTGCCGCGGCCGGAACCTCCTCCCGCCCACTCGCCCTCTCCATCACCTATAAACTCGCTCACCATGACCGTTGCTCTGCCTCACCAGCGCCCACCTGTGGATTTCCGCATCGTGGACCTTTTCGCCGGCCCCGGCGGGCTGGACATGGCCGCGACGATCCTGCGTGTGCCCTCCGTGGGGATCGAGTGGGACACGAACGCCGTCAGGACCCGTGCTGCGGCCGGACTCCACACCGTCCACGGCGACGTGCGTGCTTACGGGCCCGAGGACTTTCCCGAGGCGAACGTCCTCGCCGGTGGACCGCCCTGCCAGAGCTTCACCGTCGCCGGGTCCGGGGCCGGCCGTCGCGCCCTGGACCAGGTTCTGGAATACGTGCAGCGCCTCGTCGATCGCGAGGCGCGCGACAGTATCGACGCCGACCTCGCCAAGATGGACGACGAGCGCACCGGGCTCGTCCTCGAGCCTCTCCGCTGGGCGCTGAGCGCCATCGACGACGCCGATCTCCGTCCGTACGAGGCCATCGTTCTCGAACAGGTGCCCGCGGCTCTCCGCGTCTGGGAGGAGTACGCGACGGTCCTCGAGAAAGAGGGCTACTCCGTGGACTGCGACATCCTGCACACCGAGGCCTACGGCGTGCCACAGACCCGTCGCCGGGCGATCCTGGTCGCCCGCCGTGAGCCGCACAAGGCGACCCTCCCGGGCCCCACACATCACCGGTACCGCAAGGGCGCACCCCGCCCCGAGAGCGATTTCCTGCTGAAGAGCTGGGTCGCCATGGAGGACGTGCTGACGCAGCGCACGAACCCTTTCCAGGTCGTCTCGAACTACGGCACCGGCGGCGACCCCAAGCTCCGGGGCCGTCGGCGGTCGTGTGAGCCGTCCGCCACAGTCACGGGCAAGGTCTCCCGCAACCGCATCGTCACCGACGACCCGACGGAGCGGGATCTGCCCCGGCTCAGCCCCGGCGAGGCGGGTACGCTCCAGACCTTCCCCAAGCGGTTCCCCTGGTCCGGCGGCGACATCGCCCAGCAGATCGGCAATGCCGTTCCGCCCAGGCTCGGCATCCACGTACTCAGTGCAGCGCTGGGTCTGACCCCCCCGGGCAAGGACGAGTGGCACGCGCTCACCGAGTGGGTCCCAGGGGCCCTCGACGAGGTCGCGGTCGACGGCTCACACTGAAACCGTGCCCGCTCCACGACCGATCCCCTCCTCCCTCGCCGTCTCGGCGCGGATGAGCAGGCAGCGTTCCCGGGACACCAAGCCAGAGGTGGCCGTACGTCGGCTGCTGCACGCCACCGGCCTCCGGTTCCGGTTGCAGCGGCGCATCCCCGGGATGTCTCGCAGCACGATCGACATCGCCTTCCCTCGGGCCGGTGTCGCCGTGTTCATCGACGGCTGCTTCTGGCACGGCTGCCCCGAGCACGCCACGTTCCCCAAGTCGAACTCCGCGTTCTGGCGGGAGAAGATCGACAAGAACGTCCTGCGGGACACGCGGACCACCGCCCATCTCGAATCCCTCGGCTGGACCGTTCTGCGCTTCTGGGAGCACGAGCCTCCGGAGCAGGTGGCCCTGGCAGTGACGGCCGTGCTTCGACCGGTGGACACCGGGGACACGGCACCCTGAGGTCAACGGTTCCACTTCGGCCCGGAGCGGATACGGGGGCCGAGGCGGGGCACCGTTTCCGTCGTCCCATGGTCGAGGCGCGGTTTCCTGCCGTCGCCGGTCGATCCACGAGGAGGAAGACTCTTGCCGTACGCCCCCGAAGCCGCCCACGACCGACAGTTCCTCGCCCAAGCCATCGACAACTCCCGGCGCTCCCTCGAAGACGGGAGTGTCAAGAAACCCTTTGGTGCTCTCGTCGTGCTTGGTGGGGAAGTCGTTGGGGCGGGGGTCAACTCCGTTGTTGAGGATAGGGATCCCACCGCTCATGCCGAGGTCATGGCTCTGCGGGACGCCGGGCGGCGGCTTGGGACGTATCTCTTGGAAGGGGCCACCCTCTACTCCAGCTGTGAGCCCTGCCCCATGTGTCTCACCGCCTGCTACTGGGCCGGGATCTCACGGCTCGTGTACGCCGCCGATCGGTACGACGCCGACCGGCACGGCCATCCTGACCTGCAGTTCTACCGTGAGCTCGCGTTGCCCAACGCCGAGCGGCGGTTGGTGGACGAGGTGGCCGTCGACGGGGCGGCCCGCTCGGACGCCGTCGGCGTGCTCGCCGCGTGGGCCGACCGTCAGTCCGGGCCGACCGAGTCGAAGCTTTGAACCCGCCCGCCGACGGCTTCTCGCTCCGCGTTAGCCTCACCCCATAGACAACATGGACGTATCACCGAGAGGCGGACCAATCATGGCGAAGATTCCGGCAGCAGCGGTGGCCGCGGGCGGGCTCATCGGGGGGTACACCACCGCCCGTATCACCAAGAAGCGGCCCCTCGGCGGCGTCGTGCTCGCCGCGGCCGGGACCGTGGCCGCCCGGCAGTGGCGCGAGGCCGCCGGGGCGAAGACCGCCGCCGCGCTCTCCGCCGCTTACGTCGCCGGGTTCGCCGGGTCGCATCCGCTCGCCAAGAAGGTCGGCGCCTGGCCCGCCGTCTTCGGGGTGGCCGCCGGCGTCGCCGCCGCCTCCTGGGCCCTCGCCGACCGTCGCGCCTGACGGGTGCCGGCCGGTCCCGGGCGGGAGATCCGTACGGGGTCCGGGTCCGAACCCGTCAGTCCTCCACCGCCCTGAACCTCCGCGCCACCCCCGCCGTCACCAGCACCCCCACCCCCATCACCAACGTGCAGAACGCCCACGTCAGCGGCCATACGTTCGCGTCCTGCGTCGGGTGGGAGTCGAACGACACGAACAGCAGCGCCGA
This sequence comes from Streptomyces sp. NPDC041713, assembly GCF_055591085.1. Taxonomy (NCBI): domain Bacteria; kingdom Bacillati; phylum Actinomycetota; class Actinomycetes; order Kitasatosporales; family Streptomycetaceae; genus Streptomyces; species Streptomyces sp. NPDC041713. The sequence continues at coordinate 186,421 of NZ_JBVIZY010000007.1, read as the reverse complement.
CGGCGGGGCCGCCACCAGTACGAGGGTCCACGGCAGGCGGTCCCGCAGGCCGAAGTAGGCCGACAGGGACAGGAGTGCCAGGACCAGCGCCGTCGCCCCCGTCGCCGTCACCGGCGACGTCTCGTCGATCGCACCCGCCGTCTCCGCCCGGTTGCGCAGGTCCCAGGGGAGGCACGTCAGATAGGCCGTGGCGGCCAGGGCCGCGCCCAGGACGCGGGTCGCGTACCGGGGCAGCGGTGCGGTCTCCCGGAGAGGGATCAGCGTCTGCCGGCGCGGTATCGGCTTCCGTCGGAGAGGTATCAGCGTGGCGTTCATGTGTACGACGATCCCCGTCCGGGCGCAGGGCGCGACAGAGTACGGGTACTCATTAGCCGCCTGAGCCCCCTCCCCTCTTCCCTCGCCCCCCTCACTCCCCCTTCCCACCCCTGAACGTCCCCCGATACGTCGCCGGCGCCACCCCCACCCCCGCCACGAAGTGCTGCCTCAGCGACGCCGCCGTGCCGAAGCCTGCCTCCGTCGCCACCCTCTCCACCGTGTGGTCCGTCGCCTCGAGGAGTTCGCGGGCCCGGTCCACCCGGCGCTGGGTCAGCCACTGCATCGGCGTCAGGCCCGTCTCCTCGCGGAAGCGGCGGTTGAACGTCCGTACGCTCATCGAGACGCGGGCGGCCAGCTCGCCCAGCGTCAGCGGCTCGTGCAGGTGCTCCACGGCCCACGCGCGCGCCGCCGCCGTCGACGTCAACTTCTCCTCCGTCACCGGGCGTTGGATGTACTGCGCCTGGCCGCCCTCCCGGTGCGGCGGGACCACCGTGCGGCGTGCCACGTCCGCCGCCACCGCCGCGCCGTGGTCCTCGCGGATCATGTGCAGGCACAGGTCCACGCCCGCCGCCTCCCCCGCCGAGGTGAGGATCCGGCCCTCGTCGACGTACAGGACGTCGGGGTCCACCGTCACCGCGGGGAACGTACGGGCGAACAGGTCCGTCGACAGCCAGTGCGTCGTCGCCCTGCGGCCGTCCAGCAGGCCCGCGGCCGCCAGGACGAACGCCCCCGTGCAGATCGACGCCAGCCTCGCCCCGCCGTCCACCGCGGAGTCCAGCGCCCGCGCCAGCGGGGCCGGCAGGGTTCCCGGGGCCAGGGACTCGTCCTCCTCGTGCGACGCCGGGACGATCACCGTCTGCGCCCACCGCAGCGCCTCCGCCCCGTGCGGGACGCCGATCGGGAAGTCCGCGTCCGTACGGATCTCGCGCGGACCGTCCACCGCGCACGTCCGCACCTCGTACAGCCGCTCCCCCGGCGCCCGCTCCCCCACCGGGCCCTCCCCCGCTCGCCCCTCCCCCGACGGGCCGTGCGCCCCGCCGAACAGCTGGTGCACCAGGCCCAGTTCCATCGGCAGCACGCCGTCCCGCACCAGGACCGCCACCCGGTGGCCACCGCGACCACCCGGACCACCACGCCCCGTACGCCCCGTACGCCCCGTACTCACGTCGTACGCGACGACGGCCCCGACGCCGTCGACAGCGGTGCCGCGATGTCCTCCAGCGACCGCCGCTCCGCCTTCACCGCGAACGCCGCCGCCACAAGACCCGCCGCGCACATCAGACCCGCGCCGATCTGGAAGGCGAGGACCGTGTCGCCGACCACGCCCGACTCGGTGAGGTCGGCGAAGATCAGCGGGCCGCTGATGCCGCCCGCCGCCGTGCCGATCGCGTAGAAGAAGGCGATCGCCATGGCGCGGGTCTCCATCGGGAAGATCTCGGAGACGGTCAGGTACGCGCTGCTCGCACCCGCCGACGCGAAGAACAGCACCACGCACCAACAGGCCGTCATCGTCGCCGCGTTCAGCGAACCGCGGTCGAAGAGATAGGCCGTGCCGAAGAGCAGGACGCCGGAGAGCAGGTACGTCGACGAGATCATGATCCGGCGGCCCACCGTGTCGAAGAGCTTGCCGAGGAAGAGCGGGCCCAGGAAGTTGCCGGCCGCGATCACCGCGAAGTAGTAACCCGTCCTGCCCGACGGGACGTCGAAGAACTTGGTGAGGATCGCGCCGAAGCCGAACGTGATCGCGTTGTACAGGAACGCCTGGCCGATGAAGAGCGAGAGGCCGAGGATCGCCCGCTTGGGGTAGTCGCGGAAGACCGTCTTGGCGATCAGCCCGAAGCCGATGCTCTTGCGCTGGTGGATGGTGATCTCGTGCTCCGGCGGCGGCAGCCGCTCGCCCTTCTCCTCCTCGATCTCCCGCTCCACCGACGAGACCAGGCCCTCCGCCTCCTCGCCGCGCCCGTGGATGAACTGCCACCGCGGGCTCTCCGGCACGTGCCGGCGTACGAGCAGGATCACGAGGCCGAGGACGACGCCGAGGGCGAAGGTGAGCCGCCAGCCGAGGTCCTTGGGGAAGATGTCCGTGTTGAGCATGAGGACGGAGAGCAGCGAGCCGCCGATCGCGCCCAGCCAGTAGCTGCCGTTGATGATCAGGTCGACGCGGCCGCGGTACTTGGACGGGATGAGCTCGTCGATGGCCGAGTTGATGGCCGCGTACTCGCCTCCGATGCCGAAGCCGGTCAGGAAGCGGAAGAGGAAGAACCACCAGGCGTCGAAGGAGAGCGCGGTCATGGCGGTCGCGCACAGGTAGACCGCGAGGGTGACCATGAAGAGCTTCCTGCGGCCGAACTTGTCGGTGAGCCAGCCGAAGAACAGCGCGCCGGCGCAGGCACCCGCCACGTAGAGGGCCGCCGCGACGCCGGTGATCTGGGCGGAGCTGATCGCCAGGCCGCTGCCGTCCTCGGAGAGGCGGCTCGCGATGTTGCCGACGGTGGTGACCTCGAGGCCGTCCAGGATCCAGACGGTGCCGAGGCCGATGACGATCATCCAGTGCCAGCGGGACCAGGGCAGCCGGTCCAGGCGGGCGGGCACGGCCGTGGTGACGGTCGGCGTGTCGTGGGCTGCGGTCATGGCACCTCCCAAAAGCCCCGTGGCGCTTCCCCAGGGGCTCCTCCAGAGTGCCCGCCCATCGCGGTCTCACGCGCGGCGGGAGGGCCGTACAGCCGTCGTACGGGTCCCGGGCGACGGTCGTACGTCCCGGGCGGGAGTCGCGGGCCCGCCGTCGTACGGGCGTCGCGCCCGGCCCTCGACGCACCTCCCGCCGCCCCCGTACGCCCGCTACGCCCCCAGCAGCCGCGACACCGTGTAGATCGCCAGCCCCGCCAGGGAGCCGACCACCGTGCCGTTGATGCGGATGAACTGCAGGTCACGGCCGATGTGCGCCTCGATCTTCTTCGAGGTGTGCTCCGCGTCCCAGCCCGCCACCGTGTCCGTGATGAGCGAGGTGATCTCGGCGCGGTACGTCGTGACCACGTACACCGCCGCGCCCTCCACCCAGCCGTCGACCTTCCGCTGCAGCCTGCCGTCCGTCGCCATCCGCGCGCCCAGCGACAGGAGCGAGGCCCGCACGCGCAGCCGCAGCTCGCTGCGCTCGTCCTCGGCGGCCGCCACGATCATCGCGCGCACCGACGACCAGGCCGACGCGATCAGGTCCTGCACCTCGCCGCGCGCCAGGATCTCCCGCTTGAGGCGCTCCACGCGCGCCCGGGTGTCGGAGTCGGACTGCAGGTCCGCGGCGAAGTCGGCGAGGAAGCGGTCGACGGCGCCGCGCGCCGGGTGGCCCGGCATGTCCCGCATCTCGGTGACGAAGCGGAGCAGCTCCTTGTAGACGCGCTCGCCGACCCGTTTGTCGACGAACCGCGGGGTCCAGCCGGGCGCGCCGCCCTGCACCGCGTCCATCACCGAGTCGCCGTGCTCGACCAGCCAGTCGTGGGCGCGGACGCAGACCAGGTCGACGACCCGCTTGTGGCCGCCGTCCGCGACGACCTTCTCCAGCATCTTGCCCATGCCGGGGGCGATCTCCTGGGCGTCGGCGCGGCGCGTGATGGCCTCGCCGACGACGGCCTGCACATCCGAGTCGCGCAGCACGGTGAGGGCACCGCGCAGCGCCGTGGCGAGTTCGGCGGTGACGCGGTCGGCGTGCGCGGGGTCGGCGAGCCAGGTGCCGAGGCGGCCACCGATGCCCACCGCGTGCAGGCGGCCCCGTACGACGTCGGCGGAGAGGAAGTTCTCGCCCACGAAGTCGCCGAGCGAGGCACCCAGTTGGTTCTTCTTGTGCGGGATGATCGCGGTGTGCGGGATGGGCAGGCCGAGCGGGTGGCGGAAGAGCGCCGTCACCGCGAACCAGTCGGCGAGCGCGCCGACCATGCCGGCCTCGGCGGCCGCCGCCACGTACCCCGCCCAGGCGCCCGCGCCGGAGTGCTGCGCCCACTTCGCCAGGACGTAGACGACGGCGACCAGGACGAGCAGCCCCGTCGCCGTGGCCTTCATGCGGCGCACGCCGCGGCGCTTCTCCTCGTCGGCGGGGCTGTAGGTGAGGCCGCCGGGTGTGGAGACGGGGGTGGGGGCGGGAGCGGGGGTCGAGGCCGGCGTGGGCGGGCCGCCGGCCGGGGGATCCGTTGCTCCGAACGGGTCATCGCTTGAGGGGCCGCCCGCGCGGGCATGCTCTCCCCCGGACCCGGCCGCCCGATCCGTCCGGCCCGCTCTCGCCGCCCTCTCGCCCGGTCCGCCCGAATCCTCCCCGTCCGGTTCAGCAGGTTGCTCCGCGTCTGTGCGTCTCACTCACTCCACCTGGCCCGTTCGCGTCGTACCCGTCCGCGTGGTTTCCTCGCCGTGCCACCTCTCGTGTCCCGATTGTCCCCACGCCATGTGTTCTACGCCCCTTCCTGACCGACTCCTGGAACGGACGACAAGTTCCCGGCGTCTCACAGGACGGAGGGGGGCAGTGTCGGCCGCCTCACGGCCCATGCCGCATCATGGGGTGATCACACCGGAGCCTCGGGGCTCCCCCTGCCCGAGGAGAAAGAGCCCGCATGACCAAGCGACACGGTTATGCCCTTCTCGCCGCGGTCATCGCGGTCATAGTGATGATTTCCGCCGCCATATACGTCGGCGTGGCCGGTACCGACGACGGCGCGCAGGACTCCATCAGCGCCGGTGGGCGCTCCCCCCGCAACTCCGCCGCGCCCGCCTCGTCCGGCACCTGGGTCGGCTCCTGGTCCGCGTCCCCCGCCGGGGCCGAACCGGGCACGGGGCAGAAGGGGTTCGCCGGACGCTCGATCCGCAACGTCGTGCACACCAGCGTCGGCGGCACCAGCGCCCGCATCACCCTGTCGAACCTGTACGGCACGACGCCGCTGAGCATCACGCACGCCTCGATCGCGCTCGCCTCCGCGTCGAACAACCCGGCCGCCGCGGCGGGCACGCTGCGCCGGCTGACCTTCGACGGCAACACCTCGGTGGTGATCCCGCCGGGGCAGCAGGTGCTGAGCGACGCGGCCCGGCTGCGCGTCCCGCACGACCAGGACCTGCTCGTCACGACGTACTCGCCGACGCCGTCGGGCCCGGTCACCTACCACCCGCACGCCCGACAGATCAGTTACGTCGCCGACGGTGACCGCACCGAGGACCAGCTGGGCGACGCGTACACCGAGCAGAGCCCGTACTGGCGCTATCTGTCCGCGGTGGACGTGCTCAGCAACGAGACCAACGGCACGGTGGTCGTCTTCGGCGACTCCATCACCGACGGCATCTCCTCCACGATGGGCGCCAACCGCCGCTGGACCGACGTCCTCGCCGACCGGCTGCGCGACGAGCCGGGCGCGCCGCGCTACGGCGTCGTGAACCAGGGCATCAGCGGCAACCGCATCCTCTCCGACGGGCGCGGGAACCCCGCGGTCAACCCCAGCGGGCTGTCCCGCTTCGACCGTGACGTGCTGAACCGCACGGGCGTCAAGGCGGTCGTGATCGCGCTCGGCGTCAACGACATCCTGCGCAACCCGCACCAGAACGATCCCGACCGCATCGTCGAGGGGCTGCGGGAGCTGACGCGGCAGGCGCACACGCGCGGGCTGCGGGTCGTCGGGGCGACGCTCATGCCGTTCGGCGGGCACCGGGGGTACGAGCCCGCCCTGGAGGGCGTGCGGCAGGCCGTGAACGAGCGGATCCGCTCCGGGCGGGTCTTCGACGAGTTCGTGGACTTCGACCGGGCGTTGCGGGATCCGTACGACTTGCGGCGGCTTCGGGGGCAGTTCGACTCGGGGGATCATTTGCATCCGTCCGATGCGGGGTTCCGGCGGATGGCTGAGGCGTTCAATCTTTCTCAGCTCAAGGGGTCGGCTGCGGCCCAGCTTTGACCCTGCCGGGGGGGGCGGGGTTCTTTGTCTGCGGGGGGTGGGGGCTGGTCGCGCAGTTCCCCGCGCCCCTTTGCGTCAGACTCCGGCTCGCCCCTCGTGCACCACACGCCACCCGTGGCTCGGTTCTGCGCAGTTCCCCGCGCCCCTAAATGCCTTCCCCGCGCCGCCACCCGGGGCTCGGTCTTGCGCAGTTCCCCGCGCCCCTAAAAACCTTCCCCGCGCCCCTGCAAGCCTTCCCCGCGTCCCTGAAAGCGGTCGCCGCGGGCCTTGGGGGCGGGATTCGGGTCAGTCCAGTTCCTTGCGGCGGTTCAGGCGGTCCTGGCGGCGGGCCTCCTTTTGGCGGAGGCGTTCCATTCTGCGGATCTTGCGGTCCACGCCTACTCCGCCCATCAGGGCGAAGCCCTTGACCACCACCCGGGGGGAGCCGGGGGTGCCCTCGCCCGTGGCCTTGTCGTCGAAGCCGCCCATGATGCCGAAGCCCCTGACCGCCACGGTCATGTCCGGCGGCACGACGACCTGCATCCCGCCCATGATCGTGAAGCAGCGGATCTCGACGTGTCGCTCCGTGAACCGCGCCTCGCGCAGGTCGATCTCGCCGCCGCCCCACATGGCGAAGCCGTTGAACTGCCGGCCCACCACCCAGCCGCCCTTGCGGCTGAACCCGCTCCAGAAGGCGAAGCCAAGGGTGGAGGTCGGTTCGCCTGCCACCATCCGCTCGCTCCAGTCGATGGCGGCCGGGTCGTCGCTCACCGGGCCCTTCACCATGGAGACCTTGGCGCCGTGGCCGGGCAGGTCGCGGGTGAGCGGGGCCAGCTCCCCGTACGTACGGGCCTTGTACGTCGCGTCGAGGCGTTCCTCGAACTCCGACATGTCGAGGCGGCCCTCGGCCAGCGCGTCACGCAGTTGTTCGGCGACCCGCTCGCGGTCGGCGTCCGAGGCCCGCAGGTCGGGGAGTTCGTCACTCATACCGGCAGCCTACGAGGTCGGCTTCTCCGCGTACATCTTCGCGATGACCGCCTCGATGTCGGGCTCCCTGACCGAGAGGTCGGCCAGCGGGTAGCGGGCCGCGACCCGCGCGACGAGCGGAGCCGCCGAGTCCGCGGCCGGGAATGCGAGCCACTGGCGCGGCCCCTCCACCTTCACCACCCGCGCCGACTCGATCTCGATGGGCGGGAGTTCACGTTCCAGGTCGACGACGAGGGTGCGCTCGCTCTCGCCCACCTCGTGCAGGCCCGCCAGCGGCCCGTCGTACATCAGCCGCCCGTGGTCGATGACCATCACCCGCTCGCAGAGCTGCTCGATGTCGGTCAGGTCGTGCGTGGTGAGCAGGACCGTCGTGCCGGACTCCGCGTTCAGGTCGCGCAGGAACCCGCGCACCTTCGCCTTGCTGATCACGTCGAGGCCGATCGTCGGCTCGTCCAGGTAGAGCACCTCCGGGTCGTGCAGGAGCGCCGCCGCGATGTCGCCGCGCATCCGCTGGCCGAGCGAGAGCTGACGGACCGGCACGTCCAACAGGGCGCCGAGTCCGAGGAGTTCGACGCACCGGTCGAGGTTCTCGGTGTACCGGGCGTCGGGGATGCGGTACATCCGGTGCATCAGGCGGTACGAGTCGATCAGCGGCAGGTCCCACCAGAGCGTGGTGCGCTGGCCGAAGACGACGCCGATGCGCCGGGCGAGGCGGCCGCGCTCGCGGGCGGGGTCGATGCCGGCGACCCGCAGCCGGCCGCCGCTGGGCGTGAGGATGCCCGTCAGCATCTTGATCGTCGTCGACTTGCCCGCGCCGTTGGGCCCGATGTAGCCGACCATCTCCCCGCGCGGCACGGTGAAGGAGATCCCGTCGACGGCCCGCACCTGGTGCCGCTCGCGCCGCAGGAAGCCGGTCTTCCTGCGGACGTCGAAGACCTTCTCCACGCCGTCGAGTTCGATGAGGGGGGTGTCGTCCACGACTGTTCAGCTCCCGGTGCTGCGGTACGAGCGGAGGCCGGCGCGCCAGGCGAGTCCGGCGAGGGCGAGACATCCCGCGGCCACCGGCGGCGGCGCGAACGCCACCCAGACCGGCAGATCGAGCGGGTAGGGCCGGCCCAGCACGTACAGCGCGGGCAGCCAGTTGACGAAGGCGAGCGGCAGGACGAAGGTGACGCCGCGCACCAGGTCCTTGGCGAAGACGGTCGGCGGATACTGCAACAGGGTGGTGCCGCCGTACGTGAAGGCGTTCTGCACCTCCGCCGCGTCCTGCGCCACGAACTGGAAGGCGCCGCCCAGCACGAACACGGCCGCGAAGATCGCGGTGCCGCACAGCAGCATCATCGGCACCATCAGGACCTTCAGCACGGTCCAGTCGACGTCCAGGACCACGAGCGCGTACGTGAGGACCGCCGCGCCCTGGGTGAGGCGGCCGACCCGGTGCAGCCCGAAGCGGTCGGCGGCGACCTGGGCGATGACCGGGGCGGGCCGCACCAGGAGCGTGTCGAGCGTGCCGTCGCGCACCCGTCGGCCCAGCCGGTCCATGGACCCCATGCTGAGGTCGGCGAGCCCGAACGCGGTGCACGAGACGCCGTACAGGAAGGCGATCTCGGACAGGCCGTAGCCGCCGAGCCGGTCGACCTGGGAGAACATCAGCAGGATCGCCACGAAGTCGAACGCGGTCACCGCGAAGTTGCCGAACGCGGTCAGCGCGAAGGAGACCCGGTAGGCCATGAGGGAGCGGATCCACATGGCGGAGATCAGCCGGTAGGCGCGCAGCCCCTCGCGCACCTGTCGCAGGTCAGCCACCCTGTACCACCACCCGGCGGGTGGCCGCGGCCTGCACCAGACGACCGGCCGCGAGCAGCGCCGCCGCCCAGCCGACCTGGAAGGCGTACGTGCGCAGCAGTCCCGTACCGGTGGTGCTGCCGAGGAACACGTCGGCGGGCCGCTGCAGCAGCGCCGACCAGGGCAGCGCGCGGGCGATGTCGCCGAGCGCGCCGGGGAAGACGTTCAGCGGCAGCAGCATCCCGGAGAAGAAGGTGCCCGCGAGCATCGAGACCTGCAGGGTGCCCGCCCCGTCCATCAGCCAGAACGCGGAGAGCGCCACCAGATAGCGGATCGCGAAGCCGACCAGCGCGCCGAGCCCGACGGCCAGCAGGAACGCCAGCCAGCGCAGCACGTCCGACGGCGCGGCCAGATCGAAGACGAGGGCGCCGAAGGCCATCGGCACCGCACCGCGCCCGAGCAGCTGGAAGGCGCCGCGGCCCAGGTCGGCCGCCAGCCACCACAGCTGCAGGTCGGCGGGCCGGTACAGGTCGACGGCGACGTCCCCGGTGCGGATCCGCTCGATCAGCTCGCCCTCGAAGCCGCCGCCCATCAGCGCCATCGCCGTGAGCAGGCCCTGGCCGAGCCAGACGTAGGTGAGCGCCTGGGACTGGTCGTAGCCGCCGAGCCCCGGACGCTCGTCCCACAGGGCCACATAGGTGTAGGCGAGAATGAGTCCGAAGACGGAGTTGGTGAAGACGCCGGCGGCGGTCGCGACCCGATACGTGGAGTAGCGGCGGAAGCCTCCCCCGGCGACGGCCGCGTACAAACGGAACCGTCCTGCGCGCACGTGCATCCCTTTCACCGGGGGCTTCGTCCCGAACCGGGCCAAAGCGCTGGAGCCTAGTGCGATCGGCGGCGCCCGTGCCACGCATTTTCGGCACGGGGGCGCGTGCCTGGTCACGAACGTCTGTGACTGGGTGTGCAATGGGTGGGCACGGGGGGCCATGGGGCGCCATGGGGTGTACGAGGCGTACTGGACGTACGAAGCAGACCGGGAGTTCCGCACAACATGAGCGACGAGCCGCAGCAGCAGAGTCCTGCCGGGCGCCAGGGCTGGGCGCCCAGGGAGCCGCAGGACACGCCCGCCGGGGCGCCGCCGGACGCACCCGGGGGCACGGCGGCCGCCGACGACGGCGGTGCCGGTGGCAAGGGCGGCAACGGCGACGGGGCCGGTCACAGCGCGGAGGGCGCCGACGGCGCCGAGCCCGGCGACGGCAAGGGCAAGGGCAAGAAGCCGAAGCGGCCCAAGCGCAAGGGCTGGCGGCGGATCTTCCCGACCTGGCGCATGGTCCTCGGCGGTTTCATCCTGCTGATCCTGCTGGTCGTGGGCGCCTTCATGGCGGGCTACATGCTGGTCGACATCCCGCCGGCCAACAAGCTGGCCACCAAGCAGAGCAACGTCTACCTCTACTCCGACGGCTCCCAGATCGCCCGCGACGGCGAGGTCAACCGCGAGAAGGTGCCGCTCAAGCAGATCCCGCTCACCGTGCAGCACGCCGTGCTCGCCGCCGAGGACCGCGACTTCTACGGCGAGTCCGCGGTCGACCCGAAGGCGATGGTCCGCGCGGCCTGGAACACCGTCACCGGCAAGGGCAAGCAGTCCGGCTCCACCATCACCCAGCAGTACGTGAAGAACTACTACCTGGGCCAGGAGCAGACGGTCAGCCGCAAGGTGAAGGAGTTCTTCATCTCCATCAAGCTGGACCGCGAGGTGAGCAAGGACGACATCCTGGAGGGCTACCTCAACACCAGCTACTTCGGCCGCAACGCGTACGGCATCCAGGCCGCCGCGCAGGCCTACTTCGGCGAGAACGTCCAGGACCTCTCCACCGCCGAGGGCGCCTACCTCGCCACCCTCCTCAACTCCCCCAACGCCTACGACGTCGCCACCCACCCGGAGAACAAGCCGCGCGCGGCGGGCCGCTGGAACTACGTCCTGGACGGCATGGTCAAGGAGGGCTGGCTCTCCCGGGGCGAGCGGACGAAGGCGAAGTTCCCCAAGCCCGACGCGGCCAAGGGCGCGGCGGGCCTCTCCGGCCAGCGCGGCTATGTCGTCAAGGCCGTCGAGGACTACCTCACCGGCAACGACATCATCGACGAGGACACCCTCGCCAAGGGCGGCTACCGCATCACCACGACCCTGCAGAAGGACCGCCAGGACGCCTTCAAGAAGGCCGTCGACGAGCAGGTGATGGACAAGGTCGACAAGGACGCCCGCAAGGTCGACCGCAACGTCCGCGCGGGCGGCGCCTCCATCGACCCGGCGACCGGCAAGGTCGTCGCGATGTACGGCGGCATCGACTACACCAAGCAGTACGTCAACAACGCCACGCGCCGCGACTACCAGGTCGGCTCCACGTTCAAGCCGTTCGTCTTCACCTCCGCCGTGCAGAACGGCTCGGTCACCCAGGACGGCCGCCCGATCACCCCGAACACCATCTACGACGGCACCAACAAGCGCCCCGTGCAGGGCTGGAGCGGCGGCTCGTACGCCCCCGAGAACGAGGACAACGTCGACTACGGCGACATCAGCGTCCGCACCGCCACCGACAAGTCGGTGAACTCGGTGTACGCGCAGATGGCCGTCGACGTCGGCTCCGACAAGGTCAAGGACACCGCGATCGACCTCGGCGTCCCGGAGAGCACCCCCGACCTCAACGCCTCCCCCTCGATCGCGCTCGGCCCCTCCACCGCGAGCGTCCTCGACATGACCGAGGCGTACGCGACGCTGGCCAACCACGGCAAGCACGGCACGTACACCCTCGTCGAGAAGATCACCCGGGACGGCAGGGAGATCGAGCTGCCGGAGCCGAAGACCGAGCAGGCGGTGACGCGCGAGGCCGCCGACACCACCACCTCGATCCTGCAGAGCGTCGTCCAGGGCGGCACCGGCACGGCGGCGCAGGGCGCGGGCCGTCCCGCCGCGGGCAAGACCGGCACCGCCGAGAACGACACGGCGGCCTGGTTCGCCGGCTACACCCCCGAGCTCGCGACGGTGGTCTCGGTGATGGGCCAGAACCCGGAGACCGGGGCCCACACCCCGCTGTACGGGGCGCTCGGCGAGCAGCGCATCAACGGCGGCGCCTACCCGGCGCGCGTCTGGGCGCAGTTCACCAAGGCCGCCCTGGAGGGCAAGCCGGTCAAGGACTTCGACCTGGAGCTGGAGCAGGGCTCCGACGAGCCGCTGCCGCCGACCGACCCGGGCACGGGCGACACCGGCGAGCCGGAGACCGGCGGCACCACGGACGGCGGCACCGACACCGGCGGCGGCCCGGACACCGGCGGCACCACGACGACCGGCGGCCCCGACACCGGGGGCACCACCGACGGCGGCCAGCAGAACGGCGGCCAGGACGGCGGCCGGACGGGCGGCCAGACAGGCGGCCCCGACGGCGGCACGAACAACGGCGGCCCCACCACGGACGGCGGCACCGTCGACGGCGGCCCGACCGACGGAGGCGTCCAGGGCGGCCCCACGGACGGCGGCACCGACACCGGGGGCTCCCCCGACGGCGGCACGGACGACGGGGGCGCGCTGGGCGGCATCACGGACGGGTAGGCGGGGCCGGGCGGGCGGGGTCGGGCGGCCTGACCCCGTGATCCGGACGCCTGACCCCGTGATCCGGACGCCTGACCCCGTGATCCGGGCAGCGGCACCAGCCCGTACTAGTGCCCGGACGTCGCCTTCAGGCCGACCACGGCGACCAGCAGCAGACAGACGAAGAAGATCCGCGCGGCGGTGACCGGCTCACCCAGGATCACCATGCCGAGCACCGCCGCGCCGGCCGCGCCGATGCCGACCCACACCCCGTACGCCGTACCGATGGGCAGCGTCTTGGCGGCCTGCGACAGCAGCATCATGCTCGCGACGATGCCCATGCCCGTGAACACGCTGGGCCACAGCCGCGTGAAACCGTCCGTGTACTTCATCCCGATCGACCAGCCCACTTCGAGCAGGCCGGCGACGATCAGCAGAACCCAGGCCATGACGGCACCTCCGACGAGTGATACGCGAGAACGCGTTACCTGATGGGGTGCGTCGTCTTTGCGGAGAACCCGGTACGGCGCGTCTCGTCGGGGTCCTTCCACGGTAGCAAAACCCGTGCGAAGGGGCCGGTGACGCCGGTCACCGGCCCCTCACAGGTCCCTCGCCCGCGGGCGGCTACAGATAGAGACCCGTCGAGTCCTCCGAGCCCTCGAACCGGTCGGCGGCCACCGCGTGCAGATCGCGCTCGCGCATCAGTACGTAGGCCACGCCCCGCACCTCGACCTCGGCGCGGTCCTCCGGGTCGTACAGGACCCGGTCACCGGGCTCGACCGTCCGGACGTTCTGCCCGACCGCGACCACCTCGGCCCAGGCCAGCCGCTTACCCACGGCAGCGGTGGCGGGGATGAGGATGCCGCCGCCGGAGCGCCGCTCACCCTCGCTGGTGTCCTGCCGCACGAGCACGCGGTCGTGCAGCATGCGGATGGGCAGCTTGTCGTCGTGGGGGTTCTTCTCGCTCACGCCCCAGAACCTACCTGCCCCGGCCGCCGCCGTGGTCTCCCGGGTCGGCGCTCACCCGACGGCCTCAGTCGGCGCGCCGCCGCGAGCTCACCACGAGGAGCCCCACGAGCCCCACCGCCACCAGGGCGACCGGCACGATCCGCTCGATGCGCGGCGCGCCGTCCTCCCTGACCAGCTGGCCCCGCAGGTCCGAGACGACGCGGTTCGCACCGACGTACGCCCGTCCGAGCGTGTGGTCCACGCCGGCGGCGACCTTCGCCTTCGCGTCGCCGACGATCGTCTTCGGGTGGACACGCACCCCGATCTCGTCGAGGGTCTCGGCCAACTGGTCGCGCCGGCGCTTGATGTCCGCCTCGATCTGCGCAGGGGTCCTGGCATCCGACACCGCGCTGCCTCCGTCGTCGTAGCTGAGAATCTGAACCGGTCACTCCGTGAATCCTTACCCCACAGTCTGTCAGCTTCGCGCGCACCGCACCCCACGGCACCCCTATTACGCTCGACTCCGTCATCACACCCCCGACGCAGCACCCCTACGAGGAGACCGCGCATGAGCGAGCGACTGCAGCCCGGCGACACCGCCCCCGCCTTCACCCTGCCCGACGCCGACGGCAAGGACGTCTCGCTGGCCGACCACAAGGGCCGCAAGGTCATCGTCTACTTCTACCCGGCCGCCCTCACCCCCGGCTGCACCAAGCAGGCCTGCGACTTCACCGACAACCTCGACGCGCTCGCCGCCGCCGGCTACGACGTCATCGGCGTCTCACCGGACAAGCCGGAGAAGCTCGCGAAGTTCCGCGAGCAGGAGAACCTCAAGGTCACGCTGGTCGGCGACCCGTCCAAGGAGACCCTCGCGGCGTACGGCGCCTTCGGCGAGAAGAAGCTCTACGGCAAGACGGTGACCGGCGTGATCCGCTCGACCGTCGTCGTCGACGAGCAGGGCAAGGTCGAGCACGCGTTCTACAACGTGAAGGCGACGGGGCACGTGGCGAAGATCATCAGGGACCTCGGCGTCTGAGCGGCCGCTCACCGGCCTCCGCCGAACTGTGACGAAGCCCCCCTCACGGGGGGCTTCCGTTTGCATCGGCCATCTTCGAGCAAGTGATCCCCCGGGGAACTTGTACGAAGAATGAAAGGAACCACTCCATGGCGGCCAACGAAGAGATCGCGGCCGATGCCGAGGCGGTGAAGCGGCACCGGAATCTCTTCCGGGCCGTGAAACGACGCAAGAACCCGCCCCTGCGCCGGACCGACATCACGGTCACCGACGAGGCCGCCGTCAAGCGGGCGGTCAAAGCCGCCTCGCTCGGCAACGCCATGGAATGGTTCGACTTCGGCATCTACAGCTATCTGGCCGTCACCATCGGCCACGTCTTCTTCCCGTCCGGGAACGACACGGTCCAGCTGGTCTCGTCCTTCGCCACCTTCGCGGTCTCCTTCCTGGTGCGCCCCATCGGCGGCATGGTCTTCGGCCCGATGGGTGACAAGATCGGCCGCAAGAAGGTCCTCGCGCTGACCATGATCATGATGGCGATCGGCACGCTCGCCATCGGCCTGATCCCGTCCTACGCCACCATCGGCTTCTGGGCACCGGTCCTGCTGATCTCCTTCCGCCTGGTGCAGGGCTTCTCGACCGGCGGCGAGTACGGCGGCGCGTCGACCTTCATCGCCGAGTACGCCCCCGACAAGCGCCGCGGCTTCTTCGGCAGCTTCCTGGAGATGGGCACCCTCGCCGGGTACACCGGCGCGGCGGGCCTGGTCCTCATCCTCAACTCCGCCCTCGGCTCGGACACGATGGACTCCTGGGGCTGGCGCATCCCGTTCCTCGTGGCCGGTCCGCTCGGCCTGGTCGGCCTCTACCTGCGGCTCAAGCTGGACGAGACCCCGGCGTTCCAGAAGATGGAGGACGCGACCTACCACTCGGCCAGCGAGGGCGCCTCCGCCGTGGAGACCACCGCCAAGGGCGACCTCGCGAAGATCTTCCGCGACCACTGGCCGACGCTGATCCTGTGCATCGCCCTGGTCGGCGCGTACAACATCACCGACTACATGCTCCTGTCGTACATGCCGACGTACCTCTCCGACGAGCTCGGCTACGACGACTCGCACGGCCTGCTCATCCTCATCGGCACGATGATCGTCCTGATGCTGATCATCACCCGGGTCGGCAAGCTCTCCGACCGCTTCGGCCGCAAGCCGCTCCTGATGACGGGCATGGTCAGCTTCCTGGTCCTCTCCATCCCCGCCTTCCTCCTGATCAAGCAGGGCAGCCTGGTCGCGGTCTCGGCCGGCATGCTGCTGCTCGGCCTCTCGCTGCTCTGCCTGCTCGGCACGATGTCGGCGACGCTCCCGGCCCTGTTCCCCACGTCGGTCCGCTACGGCTCCCTCTCCGTCGGCTACAACCTCTCCGCCTCCCTCTTCGGCGGCACGGCTCCGCTGGTCATCACGTCGCTGATCAGCGTGACGGGGACGGACATGATCCCGGCGTACTACTCGATGGCGGCGGCGGTCGTCGGCGTCATCGCGGTGGCATGCATGAAGGAGACGGCACAGCAGCCGCTGACGGGTTCGCCGCCGTCGGTGGAGACGAAGGAGGAAGCAGCAGAACTGGTCGAGTCCCAGACCCCGTCCCCACGGTTCTGACCCTCGCCCGACCTCTGTCGCAGCGGCCCGTCCCTCACGCGTGGGGCGGGCCGCTGCGACATCCGGACATCGCGCGGCATCCCCCGGCCGACCCCGGCCGTCCGCCCGGTACGATGGCTGGCGGCTGGCGGCGGTGGCGCAGTGGCGACGCAGCAGACTTAGGATCTGTGGCCCTTGACCGGGCTTGAGGGTTCGAATCCCTTCCGCCGCACCAAAATGGCCTGCGAACCCAGGATCTGAGCGCAGGCCATTTCCATGCGCCTCTCAGCCCAGCAACTCCCGCACCACCGGCACCAACCCCCGGAACGCCTTTCCGCGATGGCTGATCGCGTTCTTTTCCGCTGACGTCAGTTCCGCGCACGTGCGGGTCTCGCCGTCCGGCTGGAGGATCGGGTCGTAGCCGAAGCCGCCCGTGCCCGCGGGGGTGTGGCGCAGGGTGCCGCGGAGGTGGCCCTCCACCACCCGTTCCGTGCCGTCGGGCAGGGCAAGGGCCGCCGCGCAAGCGAAGTGGGCGCGGCGGTGTTCCGGTGCGTCGATGTCGCCGAGCTGGGCCAGGAGCAGGTCCAGGTTGGCCTGGTCGTCGCCGTGGCGGCCGGCCCAGCGGGCGGAGAAGATGCCGGGTGCGCCGCCGAGGACGTCGACGCAGAGGCCGGAGTCGTCGGCGACGGCGGGCAGGCCGGTGGCCCGGGCGAGGGCGTGGGCCTTGAGGAGGGCGTTCTCGGCGAAGGTGACGCCCGTTTCCCTGACGTCGGGAATCTCGGGATAGGCGTCCGCGCCGACGAGTTCGTGGTCGAGGCCTGCGTCGGCGAGGATCGCCCGGAGTTCCGTGATCTTGCCGGCGTTGCGGGTGGCGAGGATGAGGCGGGTCATTCCCCCAGTATCGCCGCCCCCCAAAGGTCTCCTTACGGCGTGCAGACCTTCGTCAGTTCGCCCGCCGCGTCCGTGACGGGGCCGACGTCCGGGGTCGCGTCGCCGTTCCTGATGGCGGTGCGGACGTTGCCGACGGCCTGGTCGAGGTGGTCGACCGCCTTGTTCACGTCCGTGTCGTCGGTCTTCTCGTCGATCTTGTCGAGGTTCTTGCCGATGTCGTCGAGCGCCCGGTCCGCCGCGGCGGGGTCGTCGCCGGCGTTCTCCACGGCCTGCTGGAGGTCGGTGACGCTGTCGGCGATGGTGTCCGCGGTCTGGACGCAGTCCAGGGCCTTGGAGACGGCGTCGCAGCCGGCGAGGCCCACGCCGGCCGGAATGACGATCAGTGCCGTGGCGACGGCGGTGGCGATACGACGGTGTCGCGCGGCCATGGTTCGGTCCCTCCCCGGGTACGTACGGACGCGCGGTTCTGCCCGTGCGCCCGTACTCGTAATAACGTCCCCCGGGGGGTGGGTGGTTGCTTCCGGGGCGGCGTGACCTACGTCGCCCGCGGGGCGGCCGCCGCGGGCGCTACCGCGTCGCTTCGAGCGCCGCCCGCTGGAACGCGGCGAGCTCCTCGCAGCCGCCGACCGCGAGGTCGAGGAGCGCGTTGAGCTCCTTGCGGGCGAAGGGCTCGGCCTCGGCGGTGCCCTGGACCTCGACGAAGCGGCCGTCGCCGGTGCAGACGACGTTCATGTCGGTGTCGGCGCGCACGTCCTCCTCGTAGCAGAGGTCGAGGAGCGGGACGCCGTCGACGATGCCGACGGAGACGGCGCTGACGGTGCCGGTGAGCGGCTTGCGGCCGTGCTTGACGAGCTTCTTGCCCTGGGCCCAGGCGACGGCGTCGGCGAGCGCGACGTAGGCGCCGGTGATGGCGGCGGTGCGGGTGCCGCCGTCGGCCTGGAGGACGTCGCAGTCGAGGACGATGGTGTTCTCGCCGAGCGCCTTGTAGTCGATGACGGCGCGCAGGGAGCGGCCGATGAGGCGGGAGATCTCGTGGGTGCGGCCGCCGATCTTGCCGCGCACGGATTCGCGGTCGCCGCGGGTGTTGGTGGAGCGGGGCAGCATCGAGTACTCGGCGGTGACCCAGCCTTCGCCGCTGCCCTTGCGCCAGCGCGGCACGCCTTCGGTGACGGAGGCGGTGCAGAAGACCTTGGTGTCGCCGAAGGAGATGAGGACGGAGCCCTCCGCGTGCTTGCTCCAGCCGCGTTCGATGGCGATGGGGCGGAGCTGTTCGGGGGTGCGGCCGTCGATGCGGGGGGTGTCGATGCCGGGAGTGGAAGACATGCGTCGAGCCTAGCGGGAGGCGGGGGCGGGCTCGTCCGGTGCGGGCGGGGCCGTCCCTCGTACTCGTACGGCCTCGCTCGTACGACCGAGGGGCACGGCCGAGGGGCCCGTCCCGGCGTGCGGGAGGGCCCCTCAGGGGTGAGTCCTGGGACTCCGGGAACTCAGGGAGTTCCGGGCACTCACATCATGTCTTCGATGTCCGCCGCGATCGGGTCGGCGTCCGTGCCGATGACGACCTGGACGGCCGTGCCCATCTTGACGACGCCGTGCGCGCCGGCGGCCTTCAGCGCGGCGTCGTCGACCAGGGCGGGGTCCTTGACCTCGGTACGGAGGCGGGTGATGCAGCCCTCGACCTCTTCGATGTTGTCGATGCCGCCGAGCCCGGCAACGATCTTCTCAGCCTTGCTGGCCATGTGTTTCTCCCTGTGTTTCTCGCGGCCGGGGGACCGCTTTGCCACGGTAACGCACGGTTGGACCATCTTCGCGGGCGGTTACGGCAGTCGTGCCCAATGATGACGGTCAAGGTGCCGGCCCCGGCCGGGCGCCGCTCCCACACGTACCGCAACTGGTCTACACCAGTTTTCAACGACCGCCAAACCTGGCTTGTTCCGGGAGGGACGCCGATGAGTTCCCCAGCCGCCGCGGTGCCGCAGAAGAAGTGGTGGAACGGGCTTTTCCAGGGCCTGCAGAAGATGGGCCGGAGCCTGCAGCTGCCCATCGCCGTGCTGCCCGCGGCGGGCATCCTGAACCGTCTCGGGCAGCCCGACGTGTTCGGCGACGACGGTCTCGGGTGGACGAACGTGGCCAAGGTCTTCGCGGCAGCGGGCGGTTCGCTGCTCGACTCCACGCTCGGCCTGCCGCTGCTGTTCTGCATCGGCGTCGCCATCGGCATGGCGAAGAAGTCGGACGGTTCCACGGCGCTGGCGGCGGTCGCGGGGTTCCTCGTCTACTACGCGGTGCTGCGCGCCTTTCCCGACGACTGTCCGGTCGACACCACGTTCGGCGGCGCGGGGATGTGGGGCGGGGTCTGCGTGGCGGAGGACGGGACGGTCGCGCAGGCGCCGTACCAGAATCCGGGGGTGTTCGGCGGCATCGTGATGGGGCTGCTCGCGGCCTGGTTCTGGCAGCGCTACCACCGCGTGAAGCTGGTCGACTGGCTCGGCTTCTTCAACGGGCGCCGGCTCGTGCCGATCATCATGGCCTTCGTGGGGCTGGTCTTCGCGGGGCTCTGCGTGTGGATCTGGCCGCCCATCGGCGACGCGCTGACCAGCTTCTCCAAGTGGCTCGTCGACCTCGGCTGGCTGGGCTCGGGCATCTTCGGCGTCGCCAACCGCGCGCTGCTCACGGTCGGCCTGCACCAGTTCCTGAACACCTTCGTGTGGTTCCAGTTCGGCGACTACACCAAGCCGGACGGCACGATGGTGCACGGTGACATCAACCGGTTCCTGGCGGGTGACCCGACGGCGGGCCAGTTCACCTCCGGCTTCTTCCCGATCATGATGTTCGCGCTGCCCGCGGCGGCGCTCGCGATCACGCACTGCGCGCGTCCGGAGCGCCGCAAGGTGGTCGGCGGCCTGATGCTCTCGGTCGGTCTGACGTCGTTCGTCACGGGCATCACCGAGCCGATCGAGTACTCGTTCCTCTTCATCGCGCCGGCGCTGTACGCGATTCACGCGGTGCTGACCGGTGTGTCGATGGCGGTGACGTGGGCGCTGGGCGTGAAGGACGGGTTCAGCTTCTCCGCGGGGCTGATCGACTACGTCATCAACTGGAGCCTGGCGACCAAGCCATGGCTGATCATTCCGATCGGGCTGTGCTTCGGCGTCGTGTACTACGCGCTGTTCCGCTTCGTCATCATCAAGTTCGATCTGCATACGCCGGGACGTGAACCGGAGGAGGAATCGGAGGCGTTGGACAAGGAACAGACGAAGGCGTAACTTCCGCTCGCGGCGGGTTCCGCGTCTCCGCTCACCGGCCGCAGACAGGCCCTCGGACCATGAGTCCGGGGGCCTTTGGTCTGCCATGTCGGGATATGGCGGACCCCACAGGAATCGCGGGTTCCTTACGTCACCTTCACCGTGCTACAACAGGTCTACACCACTTATTGGTGTAGACCACGCGGCCTTCTCGCCGCGTCCCCCAAAGACGCCGCCGTCTTCCACTTCCCTGTCCCCAGGCGGCGCCTTGCCCACTGGAGGAAGTTGTGCCCACGGCCAATGCCGCCCCCGCGGCCGAGAAGAAAAAGGGCGCCGGCGTGATGGCTGTCATGCAGCGCATCGGCCGCAGCCTCATGCTGCCGGTCGCCGTGCTGCCCGCCGGAGCGCTCCTGGTCCGTCTGGGCCACGACGACATGCTCGGCAAGGCGTCCATGCCGGAGTTCATCAGGAAGATCGCCGAGTTCATGGCCGCCGGTGGTGGCGCGATCATGGACAACATGGCGCTGCTGTTCGCCGTGGGCATCGCCATCGGCTTCGCGAAGAAGTCGGACGGCTCGACCGCCCTGGCGGCCGTCACCGGCTACCTGGTCTTCAAGAACGTCCTCGGCACCTTCACCGACGGCAGCCTGCCGAAGGAAGCCAAGGTCGTCGACGGCAAGATGGTCATGGCCGAGAAGGCCGTCGACGCGGGCGTCCTCGGCGGTGTCGTCATGGGCATCGTCGTCGCCCTGATCTACCAGCGCTTCTACCGCACGAAGCTGCCCGACTGGGCCGGCTTCTTCGGCGGCCGCCGCCTGGTCCCGATCCTGTCGGCCTTCGCGGGCCTGTTCATCGGCATCCTCTTCGGCTACATCTGGCCCGTCCTCGGCACCGGCCTGCACAACTTCGGTGAGTGGCTGGTCGGTTCGGGCGCCGTGGGCGCCGGCATCTTCGGTGTCGCCAACCGCGCGCTGATCCCGGTCGGCATGCACCACCTGCTGAACTCCTTCCCCTGGTTCCAGGCCGGTGACTACGAGGGCAAGCACGGCGACATCGCCCGCTTCCTGGAGGGCGACCCGTCCGCGGGCCAGTTCATGACCGGCTTCTTCCCGATCATGATGTTCGCCCTGCCGGCCGCCTGCCTCGCGATCACGCACTGCGCCCGTCCCGAGCGCCGCAAGGTCGTCGGCGGCATGATGTTCTCGCTCGCCGCCACCGCGTTCGTCACCGGTGTGACCGAGCCGATCGAGTTCACCTTCATGTTCATCGCGCCGGTCCTGTACGCGATCCACGCGGTGCTCACCGGTGTCTCCATGGCGCTGACCTGGGCGCTCGGCATGAAGGACGGCTTCGGCTTCTCCGCGGGCTTCGTCGACTACGCCATCAACTTCGGCATCGCGAAGAACCCGCTGGGCCTGGCCCTGGTCGGCCTCTGCTTCGCGGCGCTGTACTACGTGGTCTTCCGCTTCGCGATCACCAAGTTCAACCTGCCGACGCCGGGCCGCGAGTCCGACGAGGAGCTCGCCGAGCTCCAGAAGGCCGAGGGCAAGTAGCCTCCGCCGCATTCCGGTGACGTAAGCCCCTCGCCATGGGTACCAATGGCGGGGGGCTTCGTCGTGCCCGGCGGCATACGGTCGAGACATGAGCGACGAGCACGGCCACCGGCCCACCCCCCGCATCCTCGACCTCGACCGCGAGCACCTCGCCGCCCTGCGCGGCCGCGCCCTGACCGCCTCGGTCGCCGCCGCCGAGGGCCGCACCATGGTCGCCGAGGTCTTCGCCGACCGCGCCGCCCTGATCCCGATGCCGGGCATGCCGGGCGTGCACAACGCCGAGCTCGTCGCGGCCTTCGGCGCCGACATCGTCGTACTGAACCTGATCGAGCGCGCCTGGGACGGCGAGCGGCTCGACCTGCCGGGCCTCGGCACGTTCACCTCGATCGCCGACCTCGCCGCGTACATCGGCCGCCCGGTCGGCATCAACCTGGAGCCCGGCGACGTCCCCGAGATCCGCCGCGCCAGGCCGGAGTACGCCAAGCGCCTGATCGACATGGGCGCGGCGCTGCTCTGCCTCACCGCCAACCCGGGCACGGGCGGGTCGTACGAGGGGCTGGCCCGGGTCACCGAGGAGCTGCGCGCCGGCCTCGGTGACGACGTGGCGCTGTGGAGCGGCAAGATGCACCACGCCGGGCATCCGGAGCGGCTCACGGTGGGCCGACTGACGTCCCTGGTGGAGGCGGGCGCCGACGGGGTGGTCCTCCCCCTGCCGGGCACGCTGCCGGGCGTCACCCGGGAGCTGGCGGCCGAGGCGGTGGCGGCGGTGCAGGAGGCGGGCGCGGTGGCGATGGGCGCGATCGGCACCAGCCAGGAGGGCAGCCACGCGAATGTCGTGCCCCAACTCGCCCTGACGGCCAAGGAGGTGGGCATCGACGCCCACCACTTCGGGGACTCGTTCCTGCCGGGGATGTGCGACCCGGAGGTGATGTACGACTACTCGGTGGCGATCCGCGGCCGCCGCCACACGTGGAACCGGATGGCGCTGGGCGGCCGCGGCTTCCGGCGGGACTGACCGCTCCGGCCCCGCGCCTCGTACACGGTCAGATCTCGTACGAGGCCCCGGGCGCCGCCAGCTCGGTCGGGCCGTCGTACACGGCGCGGGCGTCGGCGAGGTTGACCTGGGGGTCCGTCCACGGCGGGATGTGGGTGAGCAGCATCCTTCCCGCACCGGCGCGCCGGGCGGACTCGCCCGCCTCGCGGCCGTTCAGGTGCAGGTCGGGGATGTTCTCCTTGCCGTGCGTGAAGGCCGCCTCGCAGAGGAAGAGGTCGGTGCCCCCGGCGAGTTCGTCCAGGGCCGCGGTGGGGCCGGTGTCCCCGGAGTACGTGAGGGACTTGCCGCCGTGCTCGACGCGGATGGCGTACGCCTCGACGGGGTGGCACATCTTCTCGGTGCGCACGGCGAACGGGCCGATGTCGAACGAGGCGGGCTTGACCGTGTGGAAGTCGAATACCTCGCTCATCGAGGAGGCGGAGGGCGTGTCGGCGTACGCGGTGGTCAGCCGCTGCTCGGTGCCTTCGGGGCCGTAGACCGGGATGGGGGCGCAGCGGCCGCCCTCGTGCCGGTAGTAGCGGGCGACGAAGTACGCGCACATGTCGATGCAGTGATCGGCGTGCAGATGGCTGAGGAAGACCGCGTCCAGGTCGTACAGGCCGATGTGGCGCTGCAGCTCGCCGAGGGCGCCGTTGCCCATGTCGAGCAGCAACCGGAAGCCGTCGGCCTCGACGAGGTAGCTCGAGCAGGCCGATTCCGCGGACGGAAACGACCCCGAGCAGCCGACGACGGTGAGCTTCATGTAGCTGGAACCTCCGCGCTGACAGGAGAGCTGAGGGGTGGTGTGCGGTCCGTCGAGCGTAAGGCGCAAAAGGCCTGGTCGCTCCTCCGTCGCGGGCCGTTGTGGGGGAACTCACCTGCGCTGTCACCGGTTCGGGGGTCTCTCGGGGCGCCCGGGGCGCGGTGGGCGGCACGGGGCGTGCGCCGGTACGGTCGTCCTCATGGACACGTCCTGGTGGCTCGCGCTGGCGGCCGTGGTGGTGCTCGCGCTCGTCGTCACGCTGGTGGACGGCTGGGGGCGCGGCCCCCGTGTGTCCAGCTCACGGCCGCCGGGCAGGACCCGGCCGCCGCGGGGCCCCCGGCGGCGGGGGCGGCTGCCGGCGCCGCGGCCCGCGGAGATCTGGTGGGCGCGGGTGCCGTACGAGGACGGCCCCGGCGGCAAGGACCGTCCCTGTCTGGTGCTTTCGGTACGGGGGCGGAGCGCGCGGGTCGCGAAGATCACGAGCAAGTACCACGACGAACGGGCGGGCGTGATCACGCTGCCGCCCGGGGCGGTGGGGGATGCGCGGGGCCGCGCGAGCTTCCTGGAGACGGACGAGCTGCGGGAGGTCCCGCTGGACGACTTCAGGCGTCGGGCGGGGGTGGTGGATCCGGTGGTGTGGGATCAAGTGCGGTACCTGGCGGGCTGAGACGGCCCAATCGCCGGCTCCGCCGAGCTCGTCCTCAAACGCCGGACAGGCTGGAACCCCGTTTGCCCGGGCCGGCACCTTGGCTCGGCTAGATCACCGGCTCCGCCAGGCTCGTCCTCAAACGCCGGACAGGCTGAAATCCGTTCGCTTCGGCCGACACTTTGGCTCGGCTAGATCACCGGCTCCGCCAGGCTCGTCCTCAAACGCCGGACAGGCTGAAATCCGTTCGCTTCGGCCGACACTTTGGCTCGGCTAGATCACCGGCTCCGCCGAGCTCGTCCTCAAGCGCCGGACGGGCTGAAATCCGTTTGCCTGGGCCGGCGCCTCAGCTCGGTCAATCGCTGGCTCCGCCTAGCTCGTCCTCAAACGCCGGACGGGCTGAAAATGTCTCCGCTCGGCTGACTTCTCAGTCGGCGGAGCAGCGGTATCTCGGACGCGGCAGAGTTGCAGCGCGTCCGAGGCGGGGATGCGACCCGGCCGGCGCGGCCGTCTCAGCCCGTCCGGCGCTTGAGGACGAGCTCGGCGCAGCCGGCGATCCGCCCCAGCGCCCCGTCACGCCCCCCAAGCCCGTCCGGCGTTTGAGGACGAGCCTGGCGGAGCCGGCGATTTGACCGAGCTGATGTCCCGGCCAGGGCAGCGGGATTTCAGCCCGTCCGGCGCTTGAGGACGAGCTCGGCGGAGCCGGCGATTTGCCCCAGCCCCGTCGCCCCTCCCCCAAGCCCGTCCGGCGTTTGAGGACGAGCTCGGCGCAGCCGGCGATGGACCGTTCCCCGGGGCGGCGAGCCCTACGCCCAGAGTTGGCCCTGCAACGTTTCGATCGCCGCCTCCGTCGTCTCCGCCGTGTAGACGCCCGTCGACAGGTACTTCCAGCCGCCGTCGGCCACGACGAAGACGATGTCGGCCTGCTCGCCGGCCTTCACCGCCTTCCTGCCCACCCCGATCGCCGCGTGCAGCGCCGCCCCCGTGGAGATGCCCGCGAAGATCCCCTCCTGCTGGAGGAGTTCGCGGGTGCGGGTCACCGCGTCGGCCGAGCCGACCGAGAAGCGGGTGGTCAGCACCGACGCGTCGTACAGCTCGGGGACGAACCCCTCGTCGAGGTTGCGCAGGCCGTACACGAGGTCGTCGTAGCGCGGCTCCGCCGCGACGATCTTGATGTCCGGTTTCTGCTCGCGCAGGTAGCGGCCGACACCCATGAGCGTGCCCGTCGTGCCGAGGCCCGCCACGAAGTGGGTGATGGAGGGGAGGTCGGTGAGGATCTCCGGGCCCGTCGTGGCGTAGTGGGCGCCCGCGTTGTCCGGGTTGCCGTACTGGTAGAGCATCACCCAGTCGGGGTGCTCGGCGGACAGCTCCTTGGCGACGCGGACAGCCGTGTTGGAGCCGCCCGCCGCCGGCGAGGAGATGATCTCGGCGCCCCACATGGCGAGCAGGTCGCGCCGCTCCTGGGAGGTGTTCTCCGGCATCACGCACACGATGCGGTAGCCCTTGAGTTTGGCCGCCATGGCGAGCGAGATGCCGGTGTTGCCGGAGGTCGGCTCCAGGATCGTGCAGCCGGGCGTCAACCGGCCGTCCTTCTCGGCCTGTTCGACCATGTGGAGGGCGGGCCGGTCCTTGATGGAGCCGGTCGGGTTGCGGTCCTCCAGCTTGGCCCAGACGCGGACCTCGTCCGAGGGCGAGAGCCGCGGCAGGCGGACGAGCGGCGTGTTGCCGACCGCGGCGAGCGGGGAGTCGTAGCGAGGCATCCGGGATCGGGCCTAGACCATGCCGCCGGCGACGGCCGGCAGGATCGTGACGCTGTCGCCGTCGGCGAGCTTCGTGGAGATGCCGTCGAGGAAGCGGACGTCCTCGTCGTTCAGGTACACGTTCACGAAGCGGCGCAGCTTGCCGCCGTCCACGATGCGCTCGGCGATGCCGTTGTGGCGCGAGTCGAGGTCGGTGAAGAGTTCGGCGAGGGTGTCCCCGCTGCCCTGGACGGCCTTCTCGCCGTCGGTGTAGGTGCGGAGGATGGTCGGGATGCGGACCTCGATGGCCATGCTGGGGCTCCTGTCGTGGGTCGAGAAGTGCGGGAAGTGCGAGAAGTGCGAGAAGTACGGGTGGCGGGCTCGCTCGGCGCTGTGCCGGCGGTGGTGCGGTGCCCGGTGGTACGTGGACGTACGGAGTGCGGCGGCGCCGCGCCCACGGCCGTGCGGCGGCGCGGTTCAGCGGGAACAGATCGCGCTGGCGAGGCGGCACAGGTCGACGTGCAGCCGCGCAACGAGCAGTGCGCCCGGCGTCTTTTCGCTCACGTCGTGGGGAACCATGCGGTCATCGTATCGATTCCCGGTCCGGATCCCGGAGTGTGATCTCAGCTGGTGGACGGAATCCGTTCAGGATGCGGGCGGCGGCAGATGGACGACCGTCGGGGCGCCGGTCACCGGGTGGGTGCTGACCTCGGCGGTCACCCCGTACACGGTGGCGAGCAGCTCGGCGGTGAGGACCTCTTTGGGCGCCCCGGAGGCGACGAGCCGGCCGCCGTCGAGGACGTACAGGCGGTCGCAGTAGTACGCGGCGAGGTTCAGGTCGTGCAGGGCCAGGAGGTTCGTCGTGCCCAGGCCCCGTACGAAGGAGAGGATCTCCAGCTGGTAGCGGATGTCCAGGTGGTTGGTGGGCTCGTCGAGGACGACCAGGGTCGGCTCCTGGACCAGGGCGCGGGCCACCAGCGCGCGCTGCCGCTCGCCGCCGGAGAGCGAGGGGAAGGCTCGGTCGGCGAGCTCCTCGACGCCGACCCGGGCGAGCGCCGCCGCGACGAGCGCGTCGTCGGCCGCCGTGTCCGCCTCCCAGAACCGTTTGTGCGGGGAGCGGCCCATCGCGACGACCTGCCGGACGGTCAGCTCGAAGGCGGCCTGCCCGTCCTGCGGGACGGTGGCGAGGCGGCGGGCGCGTGCCTTCGCGGACAGCGCGTGCAGGTCGTCGCCGTCGAGGAGGGCGCGGCCCGCGGTGGGGCGCAGCGTGCCGTACACGCAGCGCAGCAGGGTGGTCTTGCCGCTGCCGTTGGGTCCGACGACGCCGACGGTCTCGCCGGGGTCGGCGGTGAGGTCGACGGCGTCCACGAGGAGACGTCCTTCCACCTCGTACGAGAGCGCTTCGGTGCGCAGGGCGCCGGCCGGCCGGGGCGGGTGGGTCATACCGCCACTCCTTCGGTGCGCCGCCGCAGCAGCCACAGGAAGAACGGGCCGCCGGTCAGCGCGGTGAGCACCCCGACGGGGATGTCCTGCGGGGCGGCGACGGTGCGCGCGGCGAGGTCGGCGGCGACGAGGAAGACCGCGCCCATCAGCGCCACGACCGGGAGCAGGGCGCGGTGGGATGCGCCGACCAGCATGCGGGCGGCGTGCGGCACCATCAGGCCGATGAAGCCGATGGCCCCGCTGTAGGCGACCAGGACGCCGGTGAGCAGCGAGACGAGGACGAAGACGCCGGCGCGGAAGCGGGCCGCGTCCAGGCCGAGGACGGTGGCGCCCTCCTCGCCGGCGAGGAGCAGGTCCAGGGGACGGGCCAGGGCCATCAGGAGGGCCGTGCCGATGAGCAGGGACGCGCAGGGCAGGGCGAGCATGTCCCAGCGGGCGCTGCCGAGTCCGCCGAGCGTCCAGTACAGGACTTCCTTGAGGTGGTCGGCGCTGTCCGCGGTGACCAGGATGAGGCTGGTCAGCGCGGTGAGGATGTACGAGACGGCGACGCCCGCGAGGATCAGCCGGCCGGTGGCGAAACCGCCGCCGCTCCTGGCCAGTGAGTAGACGAGGACCAGGGAGATCAGGGCGCCCGCGAAGGACGCGGCCGGGATGGTGACGGGGGTCGACAGGGCGGCGCCGAGGCCGAAGACGCCGCCGAGCACGATCGCGGAGACCGCGCCGACGGAGGCGCCGGAGGAGACGCCGAGCAGGAACGGGTCGGCGAGGGGGTTGCGGACGAGGGCCTGCAGGACGGTGCCGATGACGGCGAGTCCCGCGCCGACGGCTGCGCCGAGCAGGACCCTGGGGAGGCGGACGTCCAGCACGATGGTGCGGAAGGGGGAGGGCTCCGCCCGGCCCGTGAGGATCTCCAGCACCTGATCCGGGGGGATCCGGACCGAGCCCAGGGCCAACCCGGCGAGTATCGCTGCCGCGAGGGCCGCGGTGAGCCCCGTCAGGGTGAGGAGGCGGCGCCCCCGTGCGTCCCGTCGATCGCCCTTCGGGCTCGTCCTCAAACGCCGGACGGGCTGAAAGATCCGCCCCACGGGCTGGATGACCCTCACAGCTGCGCCGCCAGCTTCCTCACCGCCTGCGGTGCTCGTACGCCGGTGACCACGTCCGACAGCCGCAGCACCGCGAAGCTCTTGTTCTTGACGGCCGGGACGTCCCGTAGGACCGGGTCCTCCAGGAGGCGCTTCTTCTTCTGGGCGACCGTCGTGGCGCCGTAGTCGAGGATCAGGATGGTCTCGGGCCTACGCTCGACCACCTTCTCCCAGGAGGCGTCGGTGAAGGACTTGTCGACGTCGGCGAAGACGTTGCGGCCGCCGGCCCGTTCGATGATGTCGTTGCCGATGCCGCGGCCGCCCGCGGTGAACGCGGTCTTGTCGCCGCTGTCGTAGACGAAGACGGAGTGCCGCTTCTTGCCCCGGGACTTCGCCGCGGTGGCGGCCAGTTCGCGGCGGGCGCCCGCGACCCACCGCTCGGCGCGGTCACGCACCCCGAAGGTGGCGCCGACCTCGCGGACCTCGCGGTAGACGTCGTCCATGGCGACGGGCTTCTTCGCGCAGCCCTCGACGTTCAGACGCGTCTTGATGCCCGACTTCGCGAGCGCGGGGCGGCCGCGCCCGTCGCCCGCGAGGAAGGCGCTCGGGTAACCGCCGTACACGAAGTCGGGGTTGGCGGCGAGCAGCTTCTCGTACGAGGGGTACTCCTCGGCGAGCACGGGGCGTGACGCGTACGCCTTCTCGTACTTCGGCAGGACCTTGTCGTCGAGGTAGGCGGTGCCCGCGATGTGGTCGGCGAGGCCGAGTTCCAGCATCACCTCGGTGGTGTGCTGGTTCATGGTGACCGCGCGCTTCGGAGGTGCGTCGTACGTCGTCGTCACACCGCAGTTGGTGACGGTGTACGGGAATCCGGCGGCCTTCGCGGCGGGCTTCGCGTCACTCCCGGAACCGGAGGACGAGCACGCGGCGAGCGGGACGAGCAGGGTGGCCGCGGCGAGTGCGCGTATGCCGGGGTGGCGGTGGCGTCGGGACATGGCTGAGCTGCCTCCTCCAGGGGATTTCCGCGTCCCCTGTGTTGCGTGGAGAAGGGCGGCAGGTCAGTTCCTGACTCCCCCGGCCCCGGCGGTGCTTGCCGGGTGGGACGGGGTCACAGTGGCGGGACCGTGCCGGGTTCGCACCGGCTTCCTGGGTCCTGCCGCCCTCATGAGTAAAGCTCAGTATGCCTCGACGACCTTTACCTCTTCCTCGGTGACCTCGCCGTCCACGATCCGGTACGAGCGGAACTGGAAGGGGCCCGCGTCGTCGGTGTCGGCGGTGGAGACCAGGACGTAGTGCGCGCCGGGCTCGTTGGCGTACGTGATGTCGGTGCGCGAGGGGTAGGCCTCGGTCGCCGTGTGCGAGTGGTAGACGATCACCGGCTCCTCGTCGCGGTCGTCGAGGTCGCGGTAGAGCTTGAGCAGGTCACCCGAGTCGAACTCGTAGAACGTGGGCGAGCGCGCGGCGTTGAGCATCGGGATGAACCGCTCGGGCCGGTCGGTGCCCTCCGGCCCCGCGACCACGCCGCAGGCCTCGTCGGGGTGGTCCTTGCGCGCGTGCGCGACGATCTGGTCGTGGAGGGCCTGGGTGATGGTCAGCATGGGAGCCAGGATAAGCAGAGGGCCCGCACCGTACCGAAGTGTGGTACGGGCGGGCCCGAATGCTGGACAGGTGGACCGCGACCTCGGGGCCCCAGTCCTTCCGCGTGAGGTCAGTCCTTCTCGACGGAGGCGGAGGCGGAGACGCCGACCTTCTGCCGGTTGAAGGCCGCGGCCTCCGGGTTGCGGCTCTTGAGCACCAGGTACGAGACCGTGAGGATCGCGATCCAGACCGGAGCGGCGTAGAGCGAGACGCGGTTGTCCTTGTCGATGCCCATCAGCACGATGACCAGGCCGATGAACAGGAGCGCGAACCAGCTGGTGTACGGGGCTCCGGGCGCCCGGAAGGTGGACTGCGGGAGCTCGCCGCGGTCGGCCTTGCGGCGGTAGCGGATCTGGCAGGCGAGGATCATGATCCAGGCCCACATGCCGGAGATGGTCGCGAAGGAGACGACGTAGGTGAACGCCTTGCCGGGCCACTGGTAGTTGATCCAGACGCCGATCAGCATGCACGCGGCGGAGGCGGTGGTGCCGACCAGCGGCAGGCCGTTCTTCGTGAGCTTGGTGAAGAACTTCGGGCCCTGGCCGTTGAGCGCGAGGTCGCGCAGCATGCGGCCGGTGGAGTACATGCCGGAGTTGCAGGAGGAGAGGGCGGCGGTGAGGACCACGAAGTTCACGATCGCGGCGCCGATACCGAGGCCCATCTTCTCGAAGGCCGCGACGAAGGGCGACACGTCGGGCTGGAACGTGGTCCACGGGACCACCGACAGGATCATGATCAGCGCGCCGACGTAGAAGACGGCGATGCGCCACGGCACGGTGTTGATGGCCTTGGGCAGGACGGTCTTGGGATCCTTGGACTCGCCCGCGGTGACGCCGACCAGCTCGACGGCGAGGAAGGCGAACATCACGATCTGCAGGGTCATCAGCGTGGAGCCGATGCCGTTGGGGAAGAAGCCGCCCTCGTCCCAGAGGTGGGTCACCGACGCGGTGTCACCGGCGTCGGAGAAGCCGATGGTGAGGATGCCGACGCAGATCAGGATCATGCCGATGATGGCGGTGACCTTGACCATCGAGAACCAGAACTCCAGCTCACCGAAGAGCTTCACGGAGATGAGGTTCGCGCCGTACAGGATGACGGTGAAGACGAGCGCGTAGGCCCATTGTGGGAACGAGTCGTGGGTCCAGTACTGCATGTACTGGGCGGCCGCGGTGACTTCCGTGATGCCGGTGACGACCCAGAAGAGCCAGTACGTCCAGCCGGTCACGAATCCGAAGAACGGGCCCATGAACTCGCGTGCGTACTCCGAGAAGGAGCCGGACACGGGCCGGTACATGAGGAGCTCGCCGAGCGCCCGCATGATGAAGAAGATGACGAGGCCCGCGATGGCGTACGCCAGGATGAGGCTGGGGCCGGCCTTGTGGATGGCCTTGCCCGCGCCGAGGAACAGGCCGGTGCCGATGGCACCGCCGATCGCGATCATCTGGATCTGCCGGGCTCCGAGCCCGCGCTGGTAACCCTCGCCCTCGCCGGACGGGCCGCCCTGCACGACACCATTGCCGCCAGGCTCGCCGTGGTGCTCTTCGACCTGCACTGAGGTCATGGTGACGCCTTTCTCCATGCTGATCCGCGCCCGCACATCTGCGTTGTGGCTGCGGATCAGGTCCTGATCCCCCCGGATATGGATGGAGTGCTACCGGCGGTCTGCCGGCTGAAGCGCCCTCGGCGACATGGGTGGCGTCGCCGAGCGGTCGTGAAGATGTATCACGGTGAACGAAGTGAGGAAATGAGCCACCTGTGGCGCAGAACACAGGGAGAAGCGGACAAAGCGCCCTTGGCATGGCAAAGCAGGGCAATGCCGTGACGCGATCGTTATCCGGATTTGAGGATCCGCTGAGCGAACGGCCCGCCCGATGAACGGAACCTGTCCACTACAACAAATTTTGCTGCCCTCTGCACCTAAGTGTGGCGAGGGCCGCACCGATCAGTCCAGCAACGTTCCGACCAGCGTTTCCTGCAGTCCGCCCAGCCAGAGGTAGGCCATCACCATGGGCTTGCGGGGGTCGCTGTCGGGGAGCCGGTAGAGCAGATCGGCGTCCTCCTCGTCGGTGACCTCCAGGCGGGTGCCGATGGCGAGCCGGAGGTCGTTGAGGGCGCCGAGCCAGTGCCGGGACTCCTCGACCGACAGTTTCAGGACAGCTCCGCCGTCGCCGGCGGCGGTCGTCGCGTCCAGGCAGCGGATCACCACGAGGGCGTCGTCGCGCTTCTTGGCCCGCAGATCGTTCTCCGTGAACCGGCGGAACTCCGCGGAGTACGCCCGTGTTTCATCGGGGTCGCCCGCCGAACCGTTCTCGCCACCGGGGCCGCCGTACGCGTCGGGCAGCAGGCGCTTCATCACCGGGTCGGCGGGCGGCTCGCTCGGCCCCTCGGCGAAGAGCTCCGCGAGGGGGTCGTCGGAGACCTCGCCGCCCGGCCCAGGACCGATCAGCTCGAGGAGCTGCACGGCGAGGGAACGGATGATCGAGATCTCGACCTCGTCGAGCGCGACGGCTGCGCCGCCCCCCGGCATCGGTTCGAATTGTCCTGGCATCAGATGCGTCGCTGCTTCCGGTCCGTACGCGGCGGGCGGTCCGCTCCTCGCGGCCCGCTTCTTGCGGTCCCTACTTGCGGTCCCTGCCGGGGCCCGCTCGCGGTCCCTACTTGCGGTCCTGCTGAAGGGTGGCCCAGAGGCCGTAGCCGTGCATGGCCTGCACGTCGCGCTCCATCTCCTCGCGGGTGCCGCTGGAGACGACCGCGCGGCCCTTCTGGTGCACGTCCATCATCAGCTTCGTGGCCTTCTCCTTCGAGTAACCGAAGTACGTCTGGAACACGTACGTCACGTAACTCATCAGGTTGACCGGGTCGTTGTGCACGAGCGTGATCCAGGGGACGTCCGGTTCGGGGACGACCATGGCCTCTTCGGCCGATTCCGGTCGGGTGATCTCTGCGGGAGCCGTACTCACCCGGCCCATGCTGCCACCCCGGGGAGCCCCTCGCACAAATGGCCTCCCGCGCGTCCTTCGAAATCGTCAGAGTGACGAGATTGGGGGTAGCATCCTTCGTATGAACACAGCGGACCTTGGCCTGCCGGTGGATGTTCCGTCGACAGCGCTCTTCACCGACCAGTACGAGCTGACGATGCTGCAGGCCGCGCTGAAAGCGGGGACCGGGGACCGGCGTTCGGTCTTCGAGGTCTTCACCCGCAGACTCCCCGAGGGCCGGCGCTACGGCGTGGTGGCCGGAACGGGGCGGGTCCTGGACGCCGTGGAGAACTTCCGCTTCGACGCCGACGTGCTCGGCTTCCTGCGGGAGCGCGGCATCGTCGACGAGGCGACCCTGGAGTGGCTGGCCGGCTACCGCTTCGGCGGCGACATCTGGGGCTACCCCGAGGGCGAGGTCTACTTCCCCGGCTCGCCGATCCTGCGGGTCGAGGGCTCCTTCGCGGAGTGCGTGCTCCTGGAGACGGTGATCCTCTCCATCCTCAACCACGACTCGGCGATCGCGGCCGCCGCCTCCCGGATGTCCTCGGCCGCCGGCGGCCGGCCGCTGATCGAGATGGGCGCCCGCCGCACCCACGAGCTGGCCGCCGTGGCCGCGTCCCGCGCGGCGTACGTCGGAGGCTTCGCGACCACGTCGGACCTGGCGGCCGGGTTCCGCTACGACATCCCGACCGTCGGCACCAGCGCCCACGCGTTCACCCTGCTGCACGACAACGAGCGCGACGCGTTCCAGGCCCAGGTGGACTCCCTCGGCCCCGGCACGACCCTGCTGGTGGACACGTACGACGTGACGGAGGCGGTCCGCACCGCCGTCGAGGTCGCCGGGCCCGAGCTGGGCGCGGTCCGCATCGACTCGGGCGACCTGCTGCTCGTCGCGCACCGGGTGCGGCAGCAGCTGGACGAGCTCGGCGCGACCAAGACGAAGATCGTCGTCACCTCCGACCTCGACGAGTACGCCATCGCGTCGCTCGCGGCGGCGCCCGTGGACGCGTACGGGGTGGGCACGCAGCTCGTCACCGGGTCCGGGCACCCCACCTGCTCGATGGTCTACAAGCTGGTGGCCCGCGCGCACTCGGCGGACCCGAAGGCGCCGCTGGAGCCGGTGGCGAAGAAGTCGCTCGGCGCGAAGTCGTCCCTCGGCGGCCGCAAGTGGGCGGCGCGCCGCAGTGACGCGTACGGGGTCGCCGAGGCGGAGGTGGTCGGCACGGGCCCGGTTCCCGCGGACCTCGCCGACCGCCTGCTCCTGGTCGAGCTGGTCAAGGGCGGCGAGATCGTCGCCCGCGAGCCCCTGGACACGGTCCGAGCCCGCCATGCGGCGGCCCGAGCCCACCTGCCCCTCTCGGCGACCCAGCTCTCGCGCGGCGAGGCGGTCATTCCCACGGAGTACGTCTGAGGGGGCCCACGCGGCCCCTCGCCGGATGGTGGGCCGGCCCCCTCCCGGAACGTGGGTGAAGTCTCTACGCTCGGTTCATCCGGCCGAGTCCCCCACCTGGTCCCACCGATCACCGCCCTGCCGAACCGAAGGACACCCGCCATGCGCCGCGCACTGATCGTCGTAGACGTGCAGAACGACTTCTGCGAAGGCGGCAGCCTCGCGGTCGCCGGCGGGGCGGACGTGGCCGCCGCCATCACCGAGCTGATCGGCCAGGGCCAGCCGGGGTACCGGCACGTCGTCGCCACCCGGGACCACCACATCGACCCGGGCGACCACTTCTCCGACCACCCCGACTACGTCGACTCCTGGCCGCCGCACTGCGTGGCCGGCACCGAGGGCATCGGGTTCCACCCGAACTTCGCCCCCGCGGTCGCCTCCGGCGCGATCGACGCGGTCTTCTCCAAGGGCGCGTACTCGGCGGCGTACAGCGGCTTCGAGGGCGTCGACGAGAACGGGCTCTCCCTGGCGCGGTGGCTGCGGGAGCGGGAGATCACCGAGGTCGACGTGGTGGGCATCGCCACGGACCACTGCGTTCGCGCTACCGCTGTGGATGCGGCGCGGGAGGGGTTCCGGACGACGGTGCTTCTGGACCTCACGGCCGGGGTCTCGGCGGCGACCACCGAGACGGCGATGGCAGAGCTCCGCTCGGCCGGCGTGGAGCTCACGGGCAAGCCCGTCGTCTGAGCTGCGGGCCGGTGGGGGCTTGTCGCGCAGTTCCCCGCGCCCCTGAACGGCACCTCCGGTCGGGCGGCACGCAGGACCACTCAGGGGCGCGGGGAACTGCGCGATCAGCCCCCACCGGGCCCGCAGACGCACGACAACCAGCACAGCCTCAGAGCGGGAGTCTTCGCAGGGCTCGGATCGGATGCCAGAGCTCAGACGCATCGTCCCGCGCCGTGCGCCATATGAGGCCGTCCGGATGGTGCAGCACGGCCGTCACCTCGTCCGGCGTCGGCGGCTCCGCGTTGCCCCGCAGGTACACCGCCCGCATGCCCAGGTTCCGCAGCCTGGTCAGGGCCCGCGCCCGGTTCACGGCGTGCACGATCATCCTGACCGTGCCGCCGGCCGGCTGCGGGCTCGGCAGGGTCAGCGCCACCACCACGCTGCCGTTCGGCAGCTTGCAGAAACCTCCTGCGGACATGCTTCGTCACACCCCCGTGAGACATCGCACGGGGCCGTGGACCGGTCTGTCCGGGCCCCGCGTCAATAAGAAATCCTCAGGACGCACCTAAACACGATCGGCCGCCGCCCGCTAGGGGGCGACGGCCGATCATGGTTTGACCTGCGAAAACGCTAGCTACTTCTTGGAGGGGCCCACCTGGACCGTGATCGAGGAGCCGTCCTTCGGCTGCTTGATGATCTTGATCTGAGTGTTCGTGTCAGTGACCTTCACACTTCCGGTGGGGTTCTCCTTGTACCAGTAGGTGCCCTTGTGGTCGTCGAAGACCGGGACGCCCTTCTGGGACTTGATCTTCAGCGCGACGTCCGCGTTGTGGAGCGTGAACTTGTCCGTCGCGAACTTGCTGAACGGCGCGTCGAACGGCTGGATCTTGTTCCGCAGAACCGTGCCGTCCTTCCACTTCAGCGGCTTCGCGTGCGCGTCCACCGGCAGGATCAGGCCCTCGCCCGGGTGGGCGCTGGTGTTGTTGTCCTTCTGCGAGGTGTCCCACTGCCAGACCATGAGGCCGGTCTGGTACGCGTAGTGCTCGACCCAGTCGGGACGGGTCCGCGAGAAGCCGAAGTTGTACGGGCCGACCTTCAGGGTCTTGTCGTACGAGACGTACTGGCGGTTCTCGGCGAGGTAGTACTGGTCGTACTTCTTGGTGAAGGACTCGCCGATGCGCGAGAAGCCCTTCGCCGTCCAGCCGTTGTCGTCGCCCTCGGCGCCGTCCTCGAACAGCTTGGTGCCGTCCGCGGTGACCGCGATCGCGTCCGCGGCGAAGCCCTTGCCGCCCGCGCCGCCGTCGGTGGAGTAGCGGAAGCGGACGTCGATCTTCTTGCCCGCGTAGGCGTCGAGCGGGAAGACCAGCTTCTTGTACGCGCCCGAGGCACCGGTCAACGCGGGCTTGTCGCCGGCGTCACGGGTGATCGGCGTACCGTCCGCGGTGCCGTCCACCGGCGTCCAGTTGGCGCCGTTGTCCGTCGAGACCTCGGTGTAGAGGTAGTCGTAGTTGGCCTCGATGTCCCACCAACCCTGCAGCGAGAGATCGGCCTTGGACTTGCCGGTCAGGTCGACCGAGCGGGTCAGGGTGTTCTTGAGGTCGTCGCCCTGGTCGCTCCACCACTGCTTGGTGCCCTCGGCGGGCTTCACGACCTTGGTGGTGACGGACTTCTTCGGCAGGTCGACGACGAGCGCCTGACGGTGCCGGGTGTTGTACTCCGAGACGCCCAGCTTGTGCTCGGACGTCGTCGCGGCCTTCGCCTTGGCGTAGTCGAGCCAGCCCAGCTGGAACTTGTCCCAGGCGGTCATGTCGCCCGGCATGTCGCCGATGGCGTCCTTGCCGGTGCCGAGCCAGGAGCCCGCCGACATCAGCGACCAGAAGCCGACCGAGTTGTCGCCCTTGCCCGTGGTGTCGTACAGGTCGGGCAGGCCCAGGTCGTGGCCGTACTCGTGGGCGAAGACGCCGAGGCCGCCGTTCTCCGGCTGCATCGTGTAGTCGCCGACCCAGATGCCCGTGTCGCCGATCTGGGTGCCGCCGGCCTTGTTGTTCGAGGGGCCGGTGCTGCCCGCGTCGTTGCCGTAGGCGTACCAGCGGTGCGCCCACAGGGCGTTCTCGCCCTCGGCGCCGCCGCCGGCCGACTCGTCCTCGCCCGCGTGCACGAGCTGGAAGTGGTCGATGTAGCCGTCCGGCTCGTTGAAGTTGCCGTCGCCGTCGAAGTCGTAGCGGTCCCAGAGGTCGTACTTGGCCAGGTCCGCCTTGATCTGCGCGTCCGTGCGGCCCTTGGCCTTCTGGTCCTTGGCCCAGGCGGTCACGCCGTCCTTGACCGCGTCCCAGACGTTCGGGCAGTTGGTGTCGCCGCAGTAGTTCGAGCCGTAACGCGCCTCGTTGTAGTCGACCTTGACCCAGTCGGAGACCTCACCGTCGACCGAGTAGCGGCCCGATGAGGTCTTCTCGTAGTAGGTCTTCAGCGAGTGCTTGGCCTTGCCCTTGGCGTCCTTGCCCTTGCCGAAGTACAGGTCCTGGAAGTGCTTCTGGTTGTAGTCCTTCTGCCAGGCCGTGCTGTTGTCCTTGGCACGGTCCGGCTTGGCTATCTTGTTGTGCGCGGGGCCTGCCTTGCCGCCGTACTTCTTGACCGGCGGCTGCGGGCCCTCGGGGCCGTCCGGGTCGTACATGGTCGTGTCGTCGACCTTGTTCCCGAACTCCACGAGGATCGTGAAGATCTTGTCGGTCTTCTCCCGGCCCAGCTCGACGTACTTCTTGTCGTCGAGCTTGACGACCTGGGAGCCGCCCTTCCTCTGGACCTTGGCGTCGCCCGCGACGACCTGCTGCAGAGCCGCCTTGCGCTGCTGCGCCTGCTGCTTGCTGAAGGGTCCGTCGAGGTCGTGGTCGACCTGCGCCTTGGTCCGCGACGGGTCCTGGCGGTCGATGGCCGGAGCCCCTCCCGAGGTCCCGCCGTCGGCCGAGGCCGTCGCCGCAGAGAACGTCGCGGCGGCAGCGGCCATCGCCACGGCCACCGCGGTGGCTCTGAACGTCCGTGTTCTGGCTGTCACTTGGTGTTTTCCTCCCCCGCGCCCGCGCGAAAATGGCGGACCGAGATCCCGGTCGGAGGAGGTCCGCGCGCGATGTACGCGTCACAAGTGACGACATTCGACCGGAAGTGCGGGAGAAAAGACAGACCTTGACTTGCACAGGCCAAGTGCACTATGCAGAAGCGGAACACCGCTATGCGGACACGGCACACGCCCCGCCGGAGAAGGTCAACGGGCGCGCCGCACCGTCCACTTGATGGACGCCATGAACCCGTGCGCCCCCCGTGCTGCGGCACCGTGGGTTAGGTCACGCTTACCAACCGTTCCCGTCGGGCATGGTGCGGAATAGAGTCAATCGACGGTGTGCCACCACGCTGGGCGACACATCCCAAGTCGCCCCCGGCGGGCACCCTTTGATTCGCAACAGCCGTTCCCACATCCGCATCCGCCCCCATGGCCCACGAGGCGTGGGGGGATCACTGCCGAGGACGGATCACGTCATGCCGCGTCCCATGCCACGTCCGACCACCGCACAGATCACCTACGGTTCGGTGACCGTCATCCTGTCGACCCTCGCGATGCTGCTGCTCTCCCAGACCGCCTCGGGAGTCGGCATCGCCGTGATAGCCATGGCCGCGCTCGGCCTCGGCTTACTGGTCGCCATGACGGTGCCGCTGCCCGAACAGCCCGCGGCGCCCGCCGCCCGCACCGCACCGGCGGCCGCCCCCGCCCCTGCCCCCGCCGGCGACCGGGTCCCGGCGCAGCGCTCCGTGCTCGCCGACTCCGTACGCGAACCGGCGGGCCCGTGACCCACGGACCCGCCACCACCACCTGACGCCGTTGGGCGCCGGTCACCGCTGAACGCCGGTCACCCCGGGACGTTGACCACCCCGGCACGTCGGTCACCCCTAGACGCTGACCACCACCGTCTTGGCGGCCTTGTCGTGCAGGCCCTGCTTGTAGGGCTTGTCGAAGAAGCTCCAGCCGCCGCAGATCGCCGTCCAGATGCAGGCGCAGCAGAAGGCGAACGGCAGCCAGAGCACGGCCGCGCGGGCGAGCGAGGTCTGCAGGCTCGGCGTGGCCCCGTCGTTGAGGTTCGCGACGCGCATGCCCAGCCACTTCTTGCCGAGCGTCTGCCCGGTCCTGGAGATCATGAAGGTGTCGTACGCGATGTAGAGCACGGCGGCCAGCAGGGCCTGGCCGAACGACCTGCCCGTGTTCACGTCGTCCGGGTCGATGTCGTACTCGGCGGTGCCGAAGGCCCACGACAACAGGCCGACGACGATGCCCACCAGAATCATGTCGATGACGCGGGCGAGCGTCCGCTTGCCGCTGTCGGCCAGCGGCGGCATCCCGGCGAGGGGATCCTGCCCGCCGTGCCCGCCCCCGTACGGGTCGCCTCCGTAGGGCGGGGGCCCGGAGCCCGGCGGGGTGTAAGGGGAGCCGCCGCCCGCGCCCGGTGGCGGGGTGCCGTAGGGCGGGCCGCCGCCCGGGGGCGGGCCCGTGGGCGGGGTGTCGTACGGCGAACCGCCGCCCTGCGGGGGCTGCTGCGGGGGCTGCTTCTTGAACGGGTCGTCGTCCGGCGGCGGGTACTGCGGCGGTTCGGTGCTCATGGCCCGAGTCGACCGCGCCGGTCCCCGCTCCGCATCCGGCGAGCGGCTGACCGGGTTACCCGGCCGTCACCCCCACCGCCCCGCCGCCACCGCGCGGCCCTCTCGCCGGCACCCCCGCCGTCACCTCACCGCGACCCCCGCCGTCACCCCGCGACGAAGGTGTTCGCCGCCTTGTCGTGCCAGCACTGGCGCCACGGCCGGTCGAAGACACACCACACCACGCCCACCACACCGATCACCAGGACGCCCGGCACGCTGTACACCAGCCAGCGCCGCAGCGCCGCCCCGAAGGTGGGCGCCTCGTGCTCCTCGATGTCGCGCACCTGGAGCCCGCACACCTTCTTGCCGAGGGTGCGGCCCCACTTGGCGGTGGGCAGCGCCTCGTAGACGACGCCGAAGAGGAGCAGGACGGCGAGGACGATGCCGAGGTAGCCCGCGGTGGTGCCGTCGAGCAGCCAGACCGTGGTCTTCTGGCCGGACAGCTTCGCCGCGTCGATCTTGCTGTCGACGTGGTCGGCGGCCTTGGTGCCCAGCGGCAGCGCGGCGGCGCCGGTGACCGCGGCGAGCGCCACGGTGTCGATGAGCCGGGCCACCAGGCGCCTGCCGAGTCCCGCGGGGCGCGCCGCGGCCTGGGCGCGGGCGACCGCGAGGAACGGGTCCTCGGCCACCGGCTTCCACGGCACGACGGGCTGCCCCTCGCCCTGCTGGGCGGAGGCGGGGCCCGGTGCGGGCGCCCCGGGCTGCGGCTGTGCGAGCTGGTGCACCTGCTGCGCCCAGGAGGGCGAGCCGCCGCCGGGCCCCGAGGTGACGGGGGCGGGGACGCCGCCCTGCTGCGGCACGGAGGACTGGGGCTGGGGCTGGGGCTGCGGTTGGGGCTGGGCGTGCGGCTGTGGTTGCTGGGGCTGCGGTTGGGCGTGCGGCTGCGGTTGCGGCTGTGGCTGCTGGTTCGCCGGGGCCGGGTTCGGTGTCGGTGCCGGGGCGACCGGGTCGGCGGCCTGCTGCGGTACGGACGACTGCGCCGCCGCGGTCCGACCGCCGCCCCGCAGCGCCGACTTGGGCCGGATCGCGCGGATCGACATGGTGCCGTCGGTGCCGGCCGAGGGAGCGGGCGTGGCCGCGCCGCCGGGCCTGCCCGCTGCGGGCGGCACGGGGCCCGTCGGCCGGCGGAACGTCACGGTGCCCTCGCCGGTGGGCGGCTTCGCCGTGCCCGGCTGCACGGCGCGGATCGTCACCGTGCCGGGGTTGCTCTCGTCCTGCGGCGGCTCGGCGGGCCGCGGCGCCGTGCCCGGGGCGGCGGACTCCGCGCGGGGCGCCGCGTCGCCCGGCACGCGCGGGTCGGGCGGGCCCGGGGCGCCCCAGACGACCTTGTGGTCCGGCTCGCCGCCGAGGCCGGTCTGGCGGCCCGCGTCCGCGCCCCACGCCGACGCGGGCTCGGGCCGGGCGCCGTGCTGGTCGGCGCGGCCGGACTGCTCAGGACCACCGGAGTGCGCCGGGCCACCGGTCGGCCCAGGGCCGCCGGTCTGCCCGGGTGCGCCGGACTGCTGGGGCCCGCCGGCCGGCGGGTCCTCGTCGAAGAAGTGCGGGCCCGTCTCCTCCACGGCGGGCGGCAGCGCGGCACCCGCACCCGCACCCCCGCCCACGTCGGGGCCGGCACCGGCACCCGCACCCGCGCCGAAGCCCCCGCCGGGCGGAGGCGGCAGCGGCTCGCCGTCGGACGGCGCGGGACGGCTCGTACCGGGCACCCAGGCGGCACCGTTCCAGTACCGGACATATCCGGGAATGGACGGGTCGGGGTAGTAGCCTTCGCGCGGCCGGTCGTCGCCTGGGGCCGGAGTTGGGGCGCTCATGTCCGTCGTCCCGTATCTGCTCGGGGGTCTTCTGGGGGCTCCACATCTATCAGACCTCCGTGTCCCACCGGGCGTCTCCCGCCCTACGGACCACTTTCCGGGCACGCTCCCCACACATCCCCCGCCTCTCCCCCGCCCTTTGCGGCCACCGCGGCGACGGCGTCCGGAGAAATTCTCCCGAACCCGCGTAATGGCCGGGGGATCTCGCGCTCTCCACTCGTACGGGTCCGCTCCCAGGGCCCCTACAGGGAAGAAGGGCATCGACATGCACTCCGTGGTGGAACGCGAACTGGAGCTCAAGCTGGTCCTCTCGCCGGAGCGGGTCATCCCCGTACCGGCCCGCCTCACCTACCGCACCGACGACCCGTACGCCGTCCACATCGCCTTCCACATCGGCTCCGAGCACCCGGTGCACTGGACGTTCGCCCGGGAGCTCCTGGTGGAGGGGGTGTTCAGGCCGTGCGGCCAAGGCGACGTGCGGGTGTGGCCGACGAAGGTGGACGGCCGCAGCGTCGTCCTGATGGCGCTGAGTTCGCCGGACGGCGACGCGCTCCTGGAGGCGCCGGCCACCGCTGTTTCCGCCTGGCTGGAGCGGACGTTGCGGGTGGTCCCGCCGGGTTCCGAGGCCGAGCAGCTCGGCATCGACGACGGTCTCGCCGAGTTGCTCGCGCCCGCGTCGGGGCGCACCCGCGCGGACGAGTTGTGGCTGCGCGACCCGTGGCCGTCGGACGAGTCCAAGGACGGTGAGTGAGCGCCGCCGCCACGGGGGCGAGAGCGGAGAGGGAGGGGTCCGGGCGGGGGGCCGGGTCCGGGTCCGGGTTCGGGTTCGGGTCCGGTCAGAAGAGCTTGCCCGGGTTGAGGAGTGCGTGCGGGTCGAACGCGGCCTTGATGGCCTGCTGCATCTCCACTCCGACCGGGCCGAGTTCGCGCGCCAGCCACTCCTTCTTCAGGATGCCGACGCCGTGCTCGCCGGTGATGGTGCCGCCGAGTTCCAGGCCGAGGGCCATGATCTCGTCGAAGGACTCGCGGGCCCGCCGGCTCTCGTCGGGGTCCGCCGCGTCGAAGCAGACGGTGGGGTGGGTGTTGCCGTCGCCCGCGTGCGCGCAGACCCCGATGGTCAGGCCGTACTTCTCACCGATGCGCTCGACGCCGTCGAGCATGTCCGCGAGCTTTGAGCGCGGCACGCACACGTCGTCGATCATCGTGGTGCCCTTCACCGCCTCCAGCGCGTTGAGCGACAACCTCCGCGCCTGCAGCAGGAGTTCGGACTCCGCCACGTCCTCGGCCG
The DNA here is from genome assembly GCF_055591085.1 of Streptomyces sp. NPDC041713. NCBI lineage: Bacteria > Bacillati > Actinomycetota > Actinomycetes > Kitasatosporales > Streptomycetaceae > Streptomyces > Streptomyces sp. NPDC041713. The sequence goes on along the minus strand of NZ_JBVIZY010000007.1, from coordinate 143,375 downwards.
GGACGACCTGGGTGGCGCCCGCGGCCTCGCAGAGCGCGCCGACGGCGGCGAGGTCCGCCGAGGGATCCGCGGTGTCGAAGGCGGCGAGCAGCAGCGCCTCGGTGGTCTCGGGCAGCCCCATCTGGGCCATGGCGTTGACGGCCTTCACCGTCGTACGGTCCATCAGTTCGAGGAGGGACGGCACGTGGCCGCCCTCCATGATCCGGCAGACGGCGTCGCACGCGGCCTGCGTCGAGCCGAACTCGGCGGCGAGAACCAGCTGTTGGGGCGGCTCGGGCTTGAGCGCGAGGACGGCGCGGACGACGATGCCGAGGCTGCCCTCGGAGCCGACGAAGAGCCGGGTCAGGTCGTAGCCGGCGACGCCCTTGGCGGTGCGGCGCCCGGTGCTCATGAGCCGCCCGTCGGCGAGGACGACGTCGAGGCCGATGACGTACTCCGCGGTGACGCCGTACTTCACGCAGCACAGGCCGCCGGACGCGGTGCCGATGTTCCCGCCGATGGTGCAGGTCTCCCAGCTGGAGGGGTCCGGCGGGTAGTACAGGCCGTGCTCGCCGACCGCGCGGGACAGCGCGGCGTTGACGACGCCCGGTTCGACGACCGCGACGCGGTCGACGGGGCTGATCTCCAGGATGCGGTCCATCTTGACCAGGGACAGGACGATGCAGCCGTCGCTGGCGTTGGCGGCGCCGGACAGGCCGGTGCGGGCGCCCTGCGGGACCACGGGGACGCGCAGCTCAGTGGCGGTGCGCATGACGTGCTGGACCTGCTCGACGGTGCGCGGCAGCACGACGACGGCCGGTGCGCCCGCGGCGCAGAAGCTCGCCATGTCGTGCGCGTACGAGGAGGTGACGTCGGGGTCGGTGAGGACCGCCTCGGCCGGGAGGCCCTCCTGGAGGAGTTCGATCAGCGTGCGGCTCATGATCACAGCCTTGCACTCGGGGCCATCGGTGTGAACCCGTGTACGACAACGTTCCGCCGCCCGGATGTGCTCTTCCTATTGACGCACAGTGAACGGCATGAACCCTTGGGTGAAGCGTGTCCTGGTCGCCTCCGTCGCGGGGAGCGCGGTGCTCGGCGGCGCGTACGTGCTGCTGCCGCCGTCCGGGGAGAAGGCGGCGCCGCCCGCGCTGGGGCCCGCGGGGCGGGCGATGGCGGCGGTCGGGACGGGGGTGCCCGCCGCGCTGCCGGACCTCACGGCGCTCATCGGCGAGCAGGAGGCGTTCGTGCGCGCGAACCCGCGCGACGACCACTCCTGGGCGGTGCTCGGCTCGGCGTATGTGGCGCGCGGCGTGCGGAGCAGTGTCGTCGCGGACTTCCCGAAGGCGGAGACCGCGCTGAACACCTCGCTCCGGGTGCGACCCCAGGGGAACCCGGAGGCCCTGACGGGGCTCGCCGCGCTCGCCAACGCCCGGCACGACTACCGCGCCGCCAAGAAGTGGGGCGAGCTCGCGGTGCGGCAGGCGCCGAAGCGGTGGGCGGCCCACTCCGCGCTGATCGACGCGTACTCCGGTCTCGGCGACGCCAAGGGGGTCGGCCGGACGCTGGAGTCGCTGCAGAAGCTGGGCCCGGGCTCGGGCTCGGGCACGACCGTCCGGACGCTCGCCGGGCAGGTCTACCGCGACCGCGGCTGGCGCGAGAACGCGAACGCGGAGCTCGTCGACGCGGCGGCCCTCGCCCGCTCCCCCGCCGAGAAGGCGGCGTGCCTGCACCACGTCGCGGAGCTCGCGTGGGAGCGGGGCGAGCCGACGGAGTCGCTGCGCTACGACGACGCGGCGCTGGCCGCCGACTCCGACCACCACCCCGCGATGGCGGGCCGGGGCCGGGCGCTGGCGGCGCTCGGCCGCCCCTCGGAGGCGCTGCAGGCCTACCGCGCGGCGATCCTCCGCCATCCGCTGCCCGAATACGACCTGGAACTGGGCGAGTTGTACGAGTCGCTGAAGCTGAGGCCGGCGGCGCGGGCGCAGTACGACGCGCTGCGGGCGCGGGTGAAGCAGGAGGCCGCGGGCGGCGTCAACAACGAGCGGATCCTCGGCCTGTTCGAGGCGGACCACGGTGACGCCGACGCGGCGGTGAAGCGGCTCACCGCGGAGTACAAGCGGCACGGCAGCCCGCAGACGGCGGACGCGCTGGGCTGGGCGCTGCACAAGGCCGGCAACGACAAGGCGGCCCTGAAGCTGGCGACGAAGGCGATGGACAAGGGGCCGCGCAGCGCCCTGATCGCCTATCACCGGGGCGAGATCGAGCGGGAGTTGGAGCGCTACGGTGCGGCGCGGCGCCACATCGGTGAGGCGATGCGCGTCAATCCGTACTTCTCGCCGCTGGCCGTGCCCGCGGCGAAGCGGGCGCTGGAGGCGCTGGGCGAGCCGCCGGAGGGCGGCCCGGAGGAGATGTACGCGTCGGGTCCCGCGGCGGAGATCACCGAGGTCAAGCCGCGGCGCACGCCGCGCCGGGGGCAGCCGCAGCGGCGTACGACCCAGCGCCAGTCCGCGCGCGGCCAGACGCCTCGGCCCCGCTCGTCCGGCTCGTCCGGCTCATCCGGGTCCTCCGGCTCGTCCGGGTCCTCCGGGAGCAACTGACTCAGCGGTCCGCGCCGGGCGGCTCCGGTTCCGGCGGCGGGCCCCACGGCTCCTCCAGGGCCGCGCGCAGGGCGTCGGCCGCCGCCGGGCCGATGCGTTCGGCGAGCCGCTCCTCCATCCGTACGAGGACCGCCTCGGCCGCCCGGTGCGCCCGCTCGCCCGCCGCCGTACGCCGGATCAGCCGCTGCCGTGCGGAGGCGGGATCCGGCACCTGCGCGAGCAACCCGGCGCCGACCAGGCCGTGCACCGCCTGGTGGGCGGTCTGCCGGGTGACGCCCATGCGGCGGGCGAGCTCGGAGACGGTGGTGCCGTCGTCGTCGAGGACGGCGAAGAGCTGGACCTGGGTGGGCGAGACGGGGGTGGCTCCGGCCGCCGCCATGGCGGCGAGGAGCCCCTCCTCGAACCAGCGGCGGGCTTCGCCGAGGAGCTGGGGGAGGTTGCGTCGGGCGGGCTTCTGCGTCATTAATGTCAGGGTACCTGACACGGATGTCCGACAGATCACCGGCGCGACAGATCACCGCCACGACAGCTCATCGACACGAAGGAGCACGCCCATGACCATCGAGTACGTCACCCGCCACCGCCGGGCCTCCCACATCCCCCCGGAGCCGGGCAAGCCGTACTTCATCGAGAAGGGCGAGGGCGACCGCGCGCACCTCTTCGGCGACCTCATCACGGTGTACGCGGGCGGCGAGCAGACCGAGAACACCTTCAACTTCTTCACCGTCGAGGGGCCCAAGGGCGACCTCATCCCGGCCCACGTGCACGCCGACACCCATGAGGTCTTCTACGTCACCCAGGGCGCGGTCCGCCTCTTCGTCGAGGACACCGAGGGCGTACAACAGGAGAAGCTGCTCACCCCCGGCGACTTCGGCTTCGTGCCCAAGAACTGCCGGCACGCCTACCGCATGGAGCGCCACCACAGCCAGGTCGTCGGGGTCGCCGCGGGACCCGGCGGCACCTTCGAGCGGTTCTTCGAGACCCTCGGCGCCCCCACCGAGCGGCACGGCCTGCCGCCCGAGCCGCTGATCCCCGAGCCCCGCAGGTTCGCGACCGTCCCCGAGCAGTACGACGTGGAGTTCCTGCCCGGCCACGAGTGGCGTACGGAGTAGGAGTCGGCGCCGCCCTAGAGCGCGGCCGTGCCGATCAGACCGTTGCGGGTCACCCGCGCCGCGAGCTCGTCCTCGGTCAGGCCGTCCGTGCCCGCGGGGCGGCGCGGCAGGACCAGGTAGCGGGTCTCCGCGCTGGAGTCCCACACGGTGACGTCCGTGGACTCCGGCAGCCGGAGGCCGAACTCGGCGAGCACGGCGCGGGGTTCGCGCACCACCCGCGAGCGGTAGGCCTCGCTCTTGTACCAGCTGGGCGAGGGGCCGAGCAGCCGGACCGGGTAGCAGGAGCAGAGCGTGCAGACGACGACGTTGTGCGCGTCCTCGGTGTTCTCGACGACGCGCAGCCGCTGCGGCTGAACTCCCCCGGCGGAGTAGCCGAGTTCGGTGACGGCGGCGGTGCCGTCGGCGAGCAGCCGCTCCCTGTACGCCGGGTCGGTCCAGGCGCGAGCGACGACCCGGGCGCCGTTCACGGGACTCGCCCCGGCGAGGAAGGCGTCCAGCATCTCGTCGAGTGCGGCGCCGACGACGATGCCGCGCTCCTCCAACAGGGTCTCCAGGCGCCGGACTCGGCGGGAGATCGTGGCGTCGGTGTGCGTACCGCTCATGGGGTGTCGTCCTCCGGCTGAAGATAGCTTTCCCACAGGTCGAGGACGACATGGTGGTCGCCCTCGCCCCACAGCTCGCGGGCGTCGAAGCGCACGGCGTAGACCTGTTCGACGGGGGCGTCGGCGCGCCCCTGGGAGCGGACGTCGGCCAGCGGGTGGGAGCCCTCCGGCTCGACGACCACGCCGCGTTTGCCGCGGGCGTAGCGCGGCAGGCGGGTGTGGTGGGGCGGGTCGTGGGCCACGGTGCGGACGCGGGCGCCGGGCCCGAACCGGTCACTCATCGAGCGCGCCGGGTTCGAGCACGCCCTTGCGTTCCAGGAGCGTGCGGATGGCGTGGAACCAGCGCTCGTAGTACGAGGCGGCGAGGTAGTCGGCGGGCGGCATCGTCTCGATGGCGTCCCGGAACTCGTCCAGGTTGTAGACGCCCTCGCGCACCAGCGCGCTGTTGAGGGCGAAGACGCGGGCTTCCCAGTCGGCGTGGAAGGGCTCGGTGTCGTCGGAGGTGTCGAGCACCCCGAACCCCTGCATCCCGCCGACGTCATTGATCCTGGCCATGCCCGCACCCTAGCCGTCCCGGAACCCGAAATCGCCGGACAGACAGAGCCTGTCCGGCGATTGAGGACGAGCTGGGCGCAGCCCGCGAAGAGGAAGCCCGTCCGGCGATTGAGGACGAGCAGGGCGCAGCCCGCGATCAACCCCGCTTAAAGATTCCCGCGCTTCTCCTGCTCCCGCTCGATCGCCTCGAAGAGCGCCTTGAAGTTGCCCTTGCCGAAGCCCATCGACCCGTGCCGCTCGATCATCTCGAAGAAGACCGTCGGACGGTCCTGCACCGGCTTGGTGAAGATCTGCAGCAGGTAGCCGTCCTCGTCGCGGTCGACGAGGATCTTCAGCTCGCGCAGGATCTCGACGGGCACCCGGGTCTCACCGGCCCACTCGCCGAGCGTGTCGTAGTACGAGTCGGGGGTGTCGAGGAACTGCACGCCCGCCGCGCGCATCGTGCGCACCGACTCCACGATGTCGTTCGTGGCGAGCGCGATGTGCTGGACGCCGGCGCCGCCGTAGAACTCCAGGTACTCGTCGATCTGCGACTTCTTCTTGGCGATGGCGGGCTCGTTGATGGGGAACTTCACCTTGAGGGTGCCGTCCGCGACCACCTTCGACATCAGCGCGCTGTACTCGGTCGCGATGTCGTCGCCCACGAACTCCTTCATGTTCGTGAAGCCCATGACCTTGTTGTAGAACCCGACCCACTCGTTCATCTTGCCGAGCTCGACGTTGCCCACGCAGTGGTCGATGGCCTGGAAGGTGCGCTTGGCCGGCGGCTCGACGATCGGGTTGGCGGCCACGAAACCGGGCAGGTACGGGCCGTCGTAACCGCCGCGCTCGACCAGCGTGTGGCGGGTCTTGCCGTACGTGGCGATGGCGGCGAGCACGACCGTGCCGTTCTCGTCCTTGACCTCGTACGGCTCGGTGATGCCGCGCGCGCCGTTCTCGACGGCGTAGGCGTACGCGGCACGCGCGTCCGGGACCTCGATGGCGAGGTCGACGACGCCGTCGCCGTGCTCGGCCACATGGGAGGTGAGGAAGTGTCCCCAGTCCGTGGAGGGCTTGATGACGGAGGTGAGGACGAAGCGCGCGCCGCCGTTCGTGAGCACGTAACTCGCGGTCTCGCGGCTGCCGTTCTCCGGTCCGGAGTAGGCGACCAGCTTCATGCCGAACGCCGTGGAGTAGTAGTGCGCGGCCTGCTTGGCGTTGCCCACGGCGAAGACGACCGCGTCCATTCCCTTGACCGGGAAGGGGTCGGCCTCGCGCGCGGTGTCCGGGGTGGTGTGGGTGGTGGTCTCAGTCATGGCCCGAGGTTCCCGCCGAACAGCAAGGTGCGCAATAGTTCGCGTTTTCAGTGGTCAAACTGCACAGTCGGTGGCCAGGATGGGCGGGCTATCTGTACATCATGACCATCTGGGAGGCGTCATGGCGATCGATCATCTGGACGGGCGGCTCATCGTGCTCCTCGCGCGGGAGCCCCGCATCGGGGTCCTGGAGGCCTCCCGCAGGCTCGGCGTGGCGCGGGGCACGGTGCAGGCGCGGATGGACCGGCTTCAGTCCAATGGAGTCATTCGCGGCTTCGGCCCGGAGGTCGATCCCGCGGCCCTCGGCTACCCCGTCACGGCCTTCGCCACCCTGGAGATCAAACAGGGCCAGGGCGCGGACGTACGGGCCCATCTGGCGGGCGTCGCCGAGGTGCTCGAACTGCACACCATCACCGGTCACGGCGATATGCTCTGCCGCCTCGTGGCCCGGTCGAACGCGGATCTCCAACGTGTGATCGACCGGGTCGTGGGCTTTGATGGCATCGTCCGGGCCTCCACGGCCATCGTCATGGAGAACCCCGTTCCGCTGCGGATCATCCCGCTGGTGGAGCAGGCGTCCGAAGACCCCTGAGTCTCCGATCGCGGCCCCCGGGCCCGACGATCGCCGAGTACCTCCGACCAGATGCGAGGTGAGCACTTCAGTGAACTTCTGGGACTACCTCGGCAACCGCCACCAGCAACTCCTGACGGACGCGTACCAGCACGCGAGCGCCGTCTTCCAGTGCATGGTCGTCGCCACCGTCATCGGTGTGGTGATCGGCGTCGCCACGTACCGCAGCGAGTGGGCGGGCAACCTCGCCACGACCACCACCTCCACCATCCTCACCGTGCCGTCCCTGGCCATGATCGGCCTGCTCATCCCGGTCGTGGGGCTCGGCGTGGCGCCGACCGTCATCGCGCTGACCCTGTACGGGCTGCTGCCCATCGTGCGCAACGCCATCGTCGGCCTGCGCGGCGTGGACCCGTCCCTGGTGGACGCCGCGAAGGGCATCGGGATGTCCCGGCTCGCCCGGCTCTTCCGGGTGGAGCTGCCGATCGCCTGGCCGCCGATCCTGACCGGCATCCGGGTCTCCACGCAGATGCTGATGGGCATCGCCGCCATCGCCGCGTACGCGTCGGGCCCCGGGCTCGGCAACGAGATCTTCCGCGGCATCGGCTCGCTCGGCTCCAAGAACGCGCTCAACCAGGTGCTCGCGGGCACGCTGGGCATCATCGTCCTGGCCCTGCTCTTCGACGCCGCGTACGTCCTGATCGGCCGGCTGACCATCTCAAGGGGGATCCGTGTCTGACGCGTCCGAGACCGGCGGGGGTGCCACCTCCGGGGCGACCATCGAGCTGGAGAACCTCACCAAGCGCTATCCGGGGAGCAGCGACCCCGCCGTGGACAGCGTCAACATGGAGATCAAGGCGGGCGAGATCGTCATCTTCGTGGGGCCCTCCGGCTGCGGGAAGTCGACCACCCTGAAGATGATCAACCGGCTGATCGAGCCGACCAGCGGCCGCATCCGCATCGACGGCGAGGACGTCACCGACATCGACCCGGTGAAGCTGCGCCGCAAGGTCGGCTACGCCATCCAGTCCTCCGGTCTCTTCCCGCACATGACCGTCGCCCAGAACATCGCCCTCGTCCCGAAGATGGTCGGCTGGGGCAAGGCGAGGATCAAGTCGCGGGTCGAGGAGATGCTGGACCTGGTGGGGCTCGACCCGGGCGAGTTCCACGGCCGCTATCCGCGCCAGCTCTCCGGCGGGCAGCAGCAACGCGTGGGCGTGGCAAGGGCGTTGGCGGCCGACCCGCCCGTACTCCTGATGGACGAGCCGTTCGGCGCGGTCGACCCGATCACCCGCGACCACCTCCAGGACGAGCTGATCCGGCTCCAGCACGAGCTGCACAAGACCATCGTCTTCGTCACCCACGACTTCGACGAGGCGATCAAGCTCGGCGACCGGATCGCGGTGCTGCGCGAGCGCTCGCACATCGCGCAGTTCGACACCCCGGAGGCCATCCTCACCAACCCCGCCGACGACTTCGTCTCCGGCTTCGTCGGCGCGGGCGCGGCGCTCAAGCGGCTGAACCTCACGCGCGTACGGGACGTGGAGATCGCCGACATCCCGACGGTGACCGTCGACGACCCGCTGCAGGACATCTTCGACAAGCTGCGCGGCAGCGGCACCAACGAACTGCTCCTGCTCGACAAACGCGGCCGCCCCTACAAGTGGCTGCGCCGCGGCGACCTGATGCGCGCCAAGGGTTCGCTGGCCCGCGCGGGCACCCTCGTCCACGACACGGTGACCCGCGACGCCACCCTGCGCGACGCCCTGGAGGCCGTGCTCACCGACAACGCGGGCCGGGTCGCGGTGACCGGTCGGCGCGGCGAGTACACCGGCGTCGTCGACATGGAGACGCTGATGAACTCCGTCCACGAGATGCTGGAGGCCGACCGCCTCGAAGCCGTCGAGCACCAGCACCAACTGGAGGAGCAGCGCGCCCACATGACGCACTTCGAGCAGGAGGGCACCGGCGGGGAGGCGAAGGCGTGAGCGGCACGGCCGGGGGCGGGCCCCGGATCCCGGACCGCAAGCCGTCGCCGAGGGAGTCGGCCCGCCCCGAGGGGGAACACGAGGTCAAGGGGCTCGCCTTCCGCGACGAGGGGGAGGCCGAACAGGAGGCCCCGCCGACGGTCCTTCCGCAGAAGCAGCCGCCCAAGGTCACCTGGCAGAAGCTCACCTTCCTGCCCGTCGTGCTCGCGGTGATCCTGCTGGCGACCTGGTGGTGGTTCCAGCAGGCCGAGCTGGACTCGATCTCGAAGAACGCCCTCGCGGACGGGAACGTCTGGCTCAGGCTGCGCCAGCACATCCAGCTCACGGCGATCTCGACGTTCTTCGTGCTCATCATCGCCATCCCGCTGGGCATCCTGCTGACCCGCAAGAAGCTCCGCAAGGGCGCCCCGGTGGCGATGGCCCTGGCCAACATCGGCCAGGCCACCCCCGCGATCGGTCTGCTCGCGCTCCTGGTGATCTGGATCGGCATCGGCGAGAAGGCCGCCCTGATCGGCATCATCATCTACGCGGTGCTGCCGGTCCTCTCCAACACCATCGCGGGCCTGAAGGCGAACGACCCGACGCTCCTGGAGGCGGCGCGCGGCATCGGCATGTCGCCGCTCGGCGTCCTCGGCAGGGTCGAACTCCCCCTGGCCGTACCGCTGATCCTCGCGGGCGTGCGCACCGCGCTGGTCCTCAACGTGGGCACGGCGACCCTCGCCACGTTCGGCGGGGGCGGCGGCCTCGGCGACCTGATCACCACGGGCATGACCAACCAGCGGATGCCGGTCCTCATGCTGGGCTCGATCCTGACGATCGCGCTCGCGCTCCTCGTCGACTGGCTGGCCTCGCTGGCCGAACTGCTCCTGCGTCCGCGCGGGTTGGAGGTGAGCTCATGAGGACGGCACGAAAGGCCCTCGCCCTCGCCGTGGGCGGTGCGCTGCTCGCGGCGTGCGGGCTCACCAGCGGCAGCCCGATGGTGGACGACGTCAAGCCAGGTTCCATCGGCAAGGGGCTGCCCCTGAAGGGCGTCGATCTCACCGTCACCTCCAAGGAGTTCACCGAGCAGCTGATCCTCGGCGCGATCATGGGCATCGCCTTCGAGGCGGCCGGCGCGGACGTGCTCGACCGCACCGGCATCCAGGGCTCGATCGGCGCGCGCGAGGCGGTCAAGGGCGGTGACGCGGACGCCATGTACGAGTACACGGGCACCGCCTGGATCACGTACCAGGGCAACACGAAACCGATCACCGACCCCCAGAAGCAGTGGCAGGCGGTGCGCGAGGCGGACCTCAAGAACGGGGTCACCTGGCTGGCGCCCGCCGAGCTGAACAACACGTACGCGCTGGCGATGAACGAGAAGAACGCCGCCAAGTACAAGGCGAAGACGCTCTCGGACGTGGCCGCCCTGTCCAAGTCCGACCCGAAGGCCGTGTCGCTGTGCGTGGAGAGCGAGTTCGCGTCCCGGGAGGACGGGCTTCCTGGCATGCAGAAGGCGTACGGGATGAAGATCCCGGCGTCCGGCATCACCAAGATGGACACCGGGATCATCTACACGCAGGTGTCCAAGGGCTCGTGCACCTTCGGCGAGGTCTTCACGACCGACGGCCGCATCAAGGCGATGAAGCTGACGACGACGGAGGACGACAAGCACTTCTTCCCCAACTACAACGCCGCACCGGAGATCAACAGCGAGTCCCTGAAGAAGCACCCCGCGATGGCGGAGGTCCTGGAGCCCATCACGAAGAAGCTGAACAACACGGTGGCCCGGGAGCTCAACTCCAAGGTCGATGTGGAGGGCCAGGACCCGCACGAGGTGGCGCTGGAGTGGCTGGTGCAGGAGGGGTTCGTGAAGGAGGGGTAGCGGGGCGGGGAGGTAGCGGGACGGGGGCCGGGGCGCGGTCGGCCGTCGAGCTCGGGCCGCGGCGTCAGCAGCTCGGGACCTTCGCGCCCTTCTCCAGGGCCCGGAGGGAGGCGACCGTGCCCTTCAGCGTCGTGACCGGCACGAGTCGCAGCCCCTTCGGCAGCTCCGCCTGCGCGTCCGAGCACTCGTCCTTCGGGACCAGGAAGACGCTCGCGCCGTCGCGCCGCGCGGCCTGCGTCTTCAGGGCCACCCCGCCGACCGGGCCGACCGTGCCGTCCGCGTCGATCGTGCCGGTGCCCGCGATCTTGCGGCCGCCGGTGAGGTCGCCGCCGCTGCCGTCGCCGTCCAGCTTGTCGATGATGCCGAGCGAGAGGAAGAGTCCGGCGCTCGGTCCGCCGATCTTGCCGAGATCGGCCTTGACCTTCACCTTGCCGGTGTCCTCGACGCCGTTCGCCTTCAGGTACGACAGGGCCGCCTTCGTGGCGTCGTCCTGCGACTTCTTCATGTCGCCGAGGTTGTGCTTCTCGACTTCCTTGACGTTGTCGCCGACCGGGTAGACGGAGTCCTTGGGCATCACGGCGCGGTCGGTACGGAACCAGCCGTCGACGACGTCGCCCAGGTGGATGTCCATCTGCGGTCCCGTGGCGACGATCGTCGTCATGCGGAGCTCGCCCTTCGTCTCCCGCGTGGGCACGCCGGAGACGGTGAGGACCGGCTTGCCCTCGTGCTCCCCGAGCACGTTCGCCGTGCCGCCGGGCTGGGCCACCGCGAACGGCAGCGGCGCGAGCCCCGCGACGGCGAGCAGGGCCGCGACGGGGAGGGCGCAGAGGGCGAGGGCCTGGGGGCGCGTGAGAGAGGAGAACGAGAACACCGGATCAATCTAACGTGACGGTGCTCTGAGCCGTGGCGGGCTCATCGCCGGCTGCGCCGAGCTCGTCCTCAAACGCCGGACGGGCTGACATCCCTCAGCGCAACGCATCTGCTACCTCGCGCGCCGCGTCCACCACTCGCGGCCCCACCCGCTCCGGCACCGCGTCGGCCAGCATGACGACGCCCACGCTGCCCTCCAGGCCCGTGACGCCGACCAGCGGGGCCGCCGCCCCGCTCGCGCCCGCTTCCAGTTCGCCATGGGTGAGCGCGTAGCCGGGGTCGGTCACCAGGCCCTGCCGGGCGGCGAGTATCGCGCGGCCCGCGGCGCCCCGGTCCAGCGGGTGGCGGAAGCCGGTGCGGTAGGCGACGTGGTAGTCCGTCCACGTGGGCTCGACCACCGCGACCGCGAGGGCCTCCGTGCCGTCCACCAGCGTCAGGTGCGCCGTCGCCCCGATGTCCTCCGCCAGCGAGCGCAGCGCGGGCAGCGCGGCCTCCCGTACCAGCGGATGCACCTGGCGGCCGAGCCGCAGCACGCCGAGGCCGACGCGGGCGCGGCCGCCCAGGTCGCGCCGGACGAGGGCGTGCTGTTCGAGCGTGGCGAGCAGGCGGTACACGACGGTCCGGTTGACCCCGAGTTTGGTGGACAACTCGGTGACCGTCAGTCCGTGGTCGGTGTCGGCCAGCAGCTTGAGGACGCGCAGTCCTCGGTCGAGCGTCTGAGAAGTCTCCGCGGTCACGACGCCCACTCCTTAGGTGAGGGTCGGCGACCCCCTTACGCGGCGGTTGCGTCGCCGGTCCCGTGGGCGACGCGCGTCAGAGGCCGCCGGTCGGAACACCGGCTGCGCTCCGCGGCGGCGCTGCCACGGGGCGTGTGCTGTGCGGGGACATTAGCGAGGCCGTCCCGCTCAGCGGAAGACTTCGTCCAGAATCCGGGCACCGGGGCGCCCCGAGCGCCCCCCATTGCCCCGTTACGCGGTGGCCACCGGTGCGGGGCCGTGTACGGACTTCGCACACCACCTCCCCACTCGGAACCCCCACCTCACCGTCCGGCTCACTTCATCCGGGTCGCCCACTCCTGGACCTTCTCGATGCGCTGGCGCAGCTGCCCGGCGGTGGCCTCCGCGCTCGGCGGTCCGCCGCAGGTGCGCCGGAGCTCGGTGTGGATCACGCCGTGCGGCTTCCCGCTCTGGTGGACGTACGCGCCGACCATCGTGTTGAGCTGTTTCCGCAGCCCGAGGAGTTCCTTGTGCGAGACGACCGGGCGCCGCTCGGCAGGCAGCTCAAGCAGGTCCGCCTCGTCGTCCGGCTTCTTCTTGCTGTGCGCGATCTGCCGGGCCTGCCGCTTCTGCAGCAGCATCTGCACCTGGTCGGGTTCGAGCAGTCCCGGGATGCCGAGGTAGTCCTGCTCCTCCTCGCTGCCGGGGTGGGCCTGCATGCCGAACTCGGCGCCGTCGAAGAGCACCCGGTCGAAGACGGCCTCGGACTCCAGGGCCTCGAAGGAGAACTGCTCCTGCTCCCCGGTGTCCTCGTCCTGCTCCTTGTTCGCCTCGTCCATCTCCTGCTCGGACTCGGCGTAGGGGTCCTCCTCGCCCTCCTTCTTCGGCTTGTCGAGGGCGTGGTCGCGCTCGACCTCCATCTCGTTGGCGAAGGTGAGCAGGTCGGGCACGGTGGGCAGGAAGACGGACGCGGTCTCGCCGCGCCGCCGGGACCGTACGAAACGGCCGACGGCCTGCGCGAAGAAGAGCGGCGTGGAGATCGTCGTCGCGTACACGCCCACCGCGAGGCGCGGCACGTCGACGCCCTCCGACACCATGCGGACGGCGACCATCCACCGGTCGGTGCTCGCGCTGAAGTCGTCGATGCGCTGGGAGGCGCCCGCGTCGTCGGACAGGACGACGGTGGCCTTGCTGCCGGTGATCTCGCGGATCAGCTTGGCGTAGGCGCGCGCGGAGTCCTGGTCGGAGGCGATGACGAGGCCGCCCGCGTCCGGGATGGCCTTCCTGACCTCGCTGAGCCGCTTGTCGGCGGCCTTGAGGACGTTCGGCATCCACTCGCCGCGCGCGTCGAGCGCGGTCCGCCACGCCTGCGAGACCGCGTCCTTGGTCATCGGCTCACCGAGCCGCGCCGCGATCTCGTCCCCCGCCTTCGTGCGCCAGCGCATGTTGCCGGAGTACGAGAGGAAGATCACGGGCCGCACGACGCCGTCGCCGAGCGCGCTGCCGTAGCCGTACGTGTAGTCGGCGGAGGAGCGCCGGATGCCGTCGTTGCCCTCCTCGTACTGCACGAAGGGGATGGGGTTCGTGTCGGACCGGAACGGCGTACCGGTGAGCGCGAGCCGGCGGGTGGCGGGCTCGAACGCCTCCAGGCACGCCTCGCCCCAGGACTTGCTGTCCCCCGCGTGGTGGATCTCGTCGAGGATCACCAGGGTCTTGCGCTGCTCGGAGCGGTTGCGGTGCAGCATCGGCCGGACGCCGACGCCCGCGTACGTCACGGCGACGCCGTGGTACTCCTTGCTCAGCGGTCCCGCGCTGTACTCGGGGTCCAGCTTGATGCCTATACGGGCGGCGGCCTCGGCCCACTGCTTCTTCAGGTGCTCGGTCGGCGCGACCACGGTGACCTGCTGGACGACGTGGTGGTGCAGCAGCCAGGAGGCGAGCGTGAGCGCGAACGTCGTCTTGCCGGCGCCCGGGGTGGCGACGGCGAGGAAGTCTCGCGGCTGCTCCTGGAGGTACCGGTCCATCGCACCCTGCTGCCAGGCACGCAGCTTGTTGGCGGTGCCCCAGGGCGCTCGGCCCGGGAAGGCGGGCGAGAGGTGGTGGGAGGAGTTGGCGGCGGCGCTGGTGGTAGTCACGGTCTCCGGGTTCGCGGGTCGGCGGCACGTATGACAACCGGGCCACCTTACCGGTCTGCCCCTCTTGGGGGCCGCCGCCTCCTCAGCGTCGCGGTCGGCGCCGGGGCGTCGGGCGGCGCGGGGCGGCGCCGGGTCGGCGGGGCCGGCGCGCGAGGATTCCGCGCCTCCGTCCGCCCCGCTCGCCCCGGCCGCCCCGGGCGTCCCGCGCGTCCCGCCCGCCCCGGCTTCGGCTTGTCCACGGGCCGTCCGGCGACAGCGCGGGGCTCTGCCGATCGGCCTGGGCTTGGATCTCGACGTGGGCCTCGTGGGAGGTGATGCGGTACGCCTCCTCCCACGCCGCGAGCGCGCCGGCGAGGGCGGCGCCGCCCGTACCGCGGCGTCGCACGCGCCGTGCCAGCCACGCCAGGGCGGCGAGGACCGCGGCGAAGCCGCCGAAGATCACCAGGACCGGCAGCGCGTCGTCCATGCCCTTTTCCTACGCCTGTGAGTTCCGGGAGGCGTACGGGAGGAAGGTGGACCAGGCGGAGGGGGTGAGGGTGAGGTGGGGGCGGTCGGGGGTCTTGGAGTCGCGGATGTGGATGGTGTGGGGGGTGGCGGCGACCTCGACGCAGTCGCCGGACTCGTTGCTGCTGCTGTAGCTGCTTTTGTGCCACTCCTGGGCGACCTCGACGCAGTCTTCGCCCTCGCTGCTGCTGCTGTAGCTGCTCTTGAACCACCGCAGTCCGGAGGCGCCCTCGATGGAAACGTTGCGGATCATGTCTCTCCCAGCAGTTCCTCGACGAAGGCCAGTGACTCCCGCGGCCTGAGAGCCTGAGCCCGGATCATCCCATAGCGCAACTCCAAGATCCGGAGCTGCTTCGGGTCCGAAACAGGGTGACCGTTGAAAGCTCCCTCGGAGCGCCCCACCGCTGTGCCGTCGTGGAACTTCAGCACTTCGATCAGGCCTCCCATTCCGGCGTGACCCTCACAATCCAGCGGCATCACTTGGAAGGTGACGCCCTGCAACTGAGCTACGTCCACCAGGTGTTCCAGTTGTCGCCGCAGAGCCATTCTCCCTCCGATGGTGCGCCGGAGCGTCGCCTCCTCCTGTACGAAGTTGAGAGCCGGGGCGGGTGAGCGCTCAAAAATGGCCCGTCGTGCCATACGAGCCGCCATGAACCGCTCCACTTGACCCCGCGAATAGGACGGCTGCCGCATCTCGAAGAGCGCCCGCATGTGCTCCTCCGTCTGCAACAGGCCGTGGATGTTGTGGTTGCTGTACAAGCCGATCTCGACCGCCTGAGCCTCCAGCTTCGCCAAGTCCCGCGCCTTCTTCGGGTAACGAGCCTCCCGCATCTCCTTCTTCATGGCCGAGACCAGGCCGCCCGCGGCGAGGACCTCGTCCACCTTGTCCAGGTACTCGGGGCGAGGGATGCGCGCGCCGCGCTCGATCTTGCGGACCAAGTCCTCCCCGTACCCCACCGCCTCCGCGAACTCCGCCACCCGCAGGTTCGCCGTTTCCCGGCGGAGTTTCAGCTGGCTGCCGACCATCTCGACCACCGCGCTGATCTCGTCCTCGGGGTCCACGTCCCAACCGGGCTCGTCCACACCGTCGTTGCCTTCCACCACGCCACCTCCGCCGGGACAGCCGGGACAAGCCGGGACAACGTCAGGACAGACCCCGTACGCACGGCCCGTCCCGCTGTCCACGGTACGCACAGGCGGCCACGCTGAGTGACGTGAACCAAGAAACCACCCGGGCCGAGGCCCACGCCCCCGCACACCAGTTCACGATCCTGCTCTCGGCGACCCGCAGAGGCGCACGGTTGGCGCGGCTCCTGACGCGGGAGCAACTGCACAGCTGGGGACGGCCGTTCGAAACTGCGGAGCAGATCGTTGCCGAACTGGCGAACAACACCGTGCTGCACGGGCACGTGCCGGGGAGGAGTTTCCGGCTCGCGCTGACGCTCAGCGCGGCGAACACCCTCCGTATCGGGGTGACGGATGCCCGTACGGACCGTACGCCACCCCGAGACCCCCAACTTCCGGCCTTGGAAGCCGAGTCGGGGCGGGGAATGGTGCTGGTCGCGACCCTGGCCGACCGGTGGGGTACGGAGCCGGGGCCGGCACCCTGCAAGACCGTGTGGGCGGAGATCGACGCGTCAGCCGATGGGCGCGCCCGACACCTCGGGTGAGAGAGACGTCGGGGTCGGCGGCATCGTCGACGAACGCGGCCGCGGCCGGCGCGAGGACGGGATGGCCAGCCCCGTCCGGCCCGACACATGCCGGTAGGCAGGTTCTCCGCGCGATACGCGCAAATGGAGAACCTGCCTTTTAGAGCCCTCTACGGAAATCCCGCTGTCGGACCCGGGACCCGCAGTGCGCTTACCGTGCCGTGTACCACTTCACGGCCTGCGTGCGCTTCGGCCAGATGTAATCGCCCTCGTCGGGAATTCCGATCGAGGCGGTCCCCGTATTCGTCGCCCGGTACTTATAGCCCTTGTGAACCTTCAGCGAGACCGTCGGGGACTTGCAGTACTTCTTGTTGTGGCAGCTGCCCAGCTTGCCCCCCGAGTAGTCCTTCAGCTTCCCACCCTTGTACGAGCTCAGGGCCGCCTCAGGCCGCTGCACGCTGCGCTTCTTGCTGCACTTCTGGTAGCCGTAGGCGTACACCTTGCCGTTGCTGCGCCAGACGTTCACGTAATTCGTGCAGCCGTGATAGGCCTTCCCGTGGCCGGTGGCCGCCTGGGCTCCGCCACTGCCCACGAATACGCAGGCAAGCGCGACCGAACCGACGCCGAGGCCTCGCAGAATCCTCTTCACACATTCCTCCCGTTTTTTGGTGCTACCGAAGACCTTAGGTCAACGTGGCGCAATCACAGGGGCAGTTGGTGAAGAATTTAAGATTCATATTGCACCCTTATGGAGCGCCGGACCATAAGGGGTGCATTTAGGGACCGCTGCGGACTTCAGGAACGTAGCCCTAGGATCGGCACCATGACCACGCGACTCGTACAAATTCATCTGAAGGCCCGGGACGACGCGGCGCTGGGGTGGTTCTGGGCGGAGGCGCTCGGGTGGGGCGTGGACAGCGAGGGGCCGGGTGTGACCAACCTCGAACCCGAGGGCTTCGCCTACCCCGACCCCGCCGCGATCGTCATCGACGTCGTCGCCGACCCGCAGCCCAAGTCGGCGAAGAACGGCGTGCATGTCGACCTGGCCACGAACTCCACCGCCCAACAGGCGGAGTTGGTGGCCCGCCTCCGCGAACTGGGCGCGACGCCTGTCGATGTGGGTCAGGGTGACGTCCCGTGGGCGTGCCTCGCCGACCCCGAGGGCAACGAGTTCTGCGTGCTCGAACCCCGGGAGCTCTACCGGGACACCGGCCCGGTCGCCGCGGTCGTGGTCGACTGCGCCGATCCTCGCGCCATGGCCCGCTTCTGGGACGAGGCGACGGACTGGACGCTGCACGAGGTCTCCGACGACCTCGCGCGGCTGCGGTCCGCCCAAGGGGTGGGCCCGTACCTGGAGTTCCTGCGTACGCCAGGTGTGCGCACGGAGTGGAACCGGTCCGCCCGGCCCCGCGTCCACCTCGACCTGCGCCCCTACCCCGGCGGCGACCACACCGTGGAGGCGACCCGGCTGCGTGCCCTGGGCGCCACGGGCATCGACTTCGGCCAGGGCGACGCGCCCTGGACGTGCCTGGCGGATCCGGAGGGGAACGAGTTCTGCGTGCTGGGCCCGGCGTGAGGTGAGGTCCCGCGGGGCTCGCCTTGCGCGGTGCCTTTGATGGTGGGCGGGGCCGGCGGGCACGGCTGGGTTGGGTCATCCCCTTTCACGGTCGGGTGCGGCCCGGCCCATCGTTGGGCGGGGGCCACGGTCAGGGCTCGGCCCGGAGGCCACCCTTCGGCGGACCGGCGCCTTCGATTCGTACCGGGGCCGCCCGGGGTTTTGCGGAGTGTGGCGCCTCCGGGCCGGAAGTAAAGGGCGCCCTACGGGCGTCGGCTCCGCCGATTCCGCTCCGCTCCACCCTTGACTCCCACCCCTCCACCGCGGCGAAATATCCGACCCGGCCGGCCAGGGGTGAGGCGGCGGGCGACGCTGGGATGGGTCATCGGCTTTCGCTGCCGGGTGCGGCCCGGCCCATCGTGAGCCGACGCCCCGATGCGAGCTCGGCCAGCCACGCGGCCACGCCGCTCGGGCCATCACCTTTCGCTGCCGGGTGCGGTCCGGCTCATCGTGGGTGGGGGCCACGGTGCGAGCTCGGCCAGCCCGGCGGCATCGCCGCTCGGGTCATCACCTCGCGTGGCCGGGTGCGGACCGGCCCATCGTCGGCAGGCGTCACCTTCAATGCGCTGCCCGGGGACAGGGGGTTGCCGCCTCTGGGGGGCCTGGCACCTACTTTGGGAAAGTTGCGAATGAATATGCCGCGCGCCCCCTTGCCACACCCCACGCGCCCCCGGAACCGAGCAATCCGCCAGGAGGGATGGGGTGGGGTGGGTGCCCTGCGGGAGGTGGGGTTGGTGGGACCGGCGGGACCTGATGGCGCACGAGGTATGTGGGACGAATGAGTTCAGTGGGGCCACCGGGCTCGGCGGAGAGGCAGGACCCGCCCACGGCCACTCGCCGGGAGGCGTGCGGGGTGTGGCAGGGGGCGCGCGAGGATCCGATTCGCAACTTTCCCAAAGTAGGTAACCGAGGGGGAGGGGCGGGATGGAGACGGGCCTGACGCCAGAGGACGGGCCTACGTCCCCGGGGGCGCATCCGATCTGGCGAGGGGGCGCACGGCGTCCCGATTCGCAACTTTGCCGAAGTAGGTGCCGAACCGCGAGCACTCGCCCGCGCACCTGACCCCGCCTCGACCGAGACAGCCAGGCACGATGCCCCGGACCGCACCCGGGCGCGCAAGCCGATGACCCGAGCGGGGTGGCCGCGTGGCGGACCGGGCCGCGATCCTGACGCCCGCCCACGATGGGGCGGGTCGCTCGCGGCGTCGAGAGGTGTGGCCCGGGTGGCTGGCCCAGCCCAGACCCTGGCATCCGCTAACGATGGGCCGGTCCGCACCCGGCCGCGAGAGGTGATGACCCGGGCGGCGAGGCCGCTGGGTTGGCCGAGCGCGCACCATGGCCCCCGCCCACGATGGACCGGTCCGCACCCGGCGGCGAGAGTTGTTGACCCGACCACACCAGCCGTGGGCCGAGCCTGCACCGTGGCCTCCGCCCACGATGGGCCGGACCGCACCCGGCAGCGCGGACCAAGGACCCGAGCAGCGAAGCCGGGCTGCAGGCCGAGCCCAGACCCTGGCACCCGCTCACGATGCGCCGGACCGCACCCGGCGGCGAAAGCCTATGACCCGGCCAGACCGGCCGTCGGCCGAGCTCGCACCGTGGCCCCGCCCACGATGGGCCGGTCCGCACCCGGCAGCGAAAGCCGATGACCCGAGCTGCGAGGCCGGCCGTGGGCCGAGCCCACGCCGGGGCGCCCGCCCACGATGAGCCGGGCCGCACCCGGCCGTGAAAGGGGATGACCCGAGCAGAGGTGCCCGCCGCCTCACCCCTGGCCGTCCGGGTCGAAGGTCAAGTCGCGGTGGAGGGGCGGGAGTCAAGGGTGGAGCGGAGCGGAATCGGCGAAGCCGACGCCCGAAGGGCGCCCTTTACTGCCGGCCCGGAACCGCCACACTCCGCTCACACCCGGGCGGCCCCGGTAACCGGCAAAGGCGCCGGTCCAGCGAAGGGTGGCCTCCGGGCCGAGCCCTGACCGTGGCCCCTGCCCACGATGGGTCGGACCGCACCCGGCAGCGCGAGCGGATGGCCCGAAAGGCGAAGCCGGGCGGCTGGCCGAGCTCGCACCGTGGCCCCCGCCAACGATGGGCCGGGCCGCACCCGGCAGCGAAAGGGGATGGCCCCACCCAGCGTCGCCCGCCGCCTCACCCCTGGCCGGCCGGGTCGAAGGTCACGTCGCGGTGCAGGGACGGGAGTCAAGGGTGGAGCGGAGCGGAATCGGCGGAGCCGACGCCCGAAGGGCGCCCTTTACTGCCGGCCCGGAGCCGCCACACTCCGCTCACACCCGGGCGGCCCCGGTACGAATCGAAGGCACCGGGCCACCGAAGACTCCCTTCATGAACGCCGTATGGCAGTCCCATTGCGGCGGACCGCGATCTCTTGAGGGGCAGACGTGGGCCACGCTACGTTCACTGAGTCAGGTCAACGACACGGCCGTGTGCCCGAGTGGCTTAGGGGCTGGACTGCAAATCCAGTAACGCGGGTTCGATTCCCGCCACGGCCTCAGGTCGACGCGACTGCCGGCGCAGCGCGAACGTCCCCACGAAAGGGGTGGTCCTCACCGGACCACCCCTTTCGCGTGCCCCACCTCAGTAAGGTGAGCGGCCGTGGAAGCTGGGGACTACATCGCGGCGGGCAGCGCCATCGTCGCGGCGACAGCCGCCTGCATCGGCTGGCAGCAAGGACGTACCGCCCGGCGGGCCGCCCTCGCCGCCGAGGTACAGGCCCACGCAGCCCTCGCCCAAGTCGAGCTGGTGCGCGAGCAGTTGGCGCATGTGCGCGCGGCGCGCGGCGAGGCCGAGCGGCCCGTCTTCACCGTCGTGGAGACGGACGTGCGCCGGAGCAACGGCACCCCCGACATCCTCGTCGTCGTCCGACAGACCGGCGGCTCCCCGGTCGCCGAGGCCCGGGTCACGGTCCATCTGAACGACGAGCCGGCCGTGGTCGTCGGCGCGGACGACGACGGCGTACTGATCTGGCGGCACACCGTCCCCGGCGCCACGAAGACCCTGCGGATCCGGACGGCGGACCGGCACCTGGGCGAGCTGGAGGTCCGCGTCCACCTCACGTGCCGGGAGGCGGACGGCGAGCGGCAATGGTCCTGCCTCGCCCTCGGGTACGTCCACGGGGACTGGCGCAGGACCATATTGGAGAGCGCAGAGGTAGGGGCCGGACGCCGGCCTCCCTACGTGCCGGATCAATCACCGAACCACGTAACCGAGTTCCCGTCACAGCACGTACCCCTACCCGAGCAACCCGCTCCGGAGGACGAAGGCCTCCCCCACTACCCCTGGATCCCCCGGATCGACTCCCCGTTCATCGTCCACCCGGACGAGGCCGGCCTCCTCGCCGTCACCCCGCTGCCCCTCAGGACCCGACCCCCGGAAGACCCCGGCTCCACAGCCGCCGACAACCGCGGCTCCCACCACCTCAGCGGCATCTGGTAACCCCGCCGGCGACCCCTCAGGTCGCCACCGCCGCCTGCGGACGGATCGGCAGGCGGTTGACCGGGCGCCCCGTCGCCGCGCGGACCGCCGACGCGACCGCCGCCGGTGACGTCACGACCGGAACCGCACTGGCCGCCTTCGCACCGAAGGGAGCCACCACGTCCCGCTCCTCCACCAGCTTCACGATGCGGATGTCCGGCGTGTCCAGGGCCGTCGGCAGGGCGTAACCGGTCAGGTCGGGGTGGCGGACCAGGCCGCGCGGGGTGCGCAGGTTCTCGGTGAGCGCCGCGCCCACGCCCTGCGTGACGCCCGCCTCGATGCGGGCCCGCAGCTGGGCGGGGTTCAGGATGCGGCCCACGTCCTGGGCGACGGCGAGCTCCACCACCCGTACGGAACCGATCTCGATGTCGACGTCCACGACCGCGCGGATCGCGCAGAACGCCATGCCCACGAAGGCGTCGCCCTGGCCTGACTCGTCGAGCGGCTCGGTCGGGTGAGGACGGCACTGGGCCGTCGCCCAGAGCTCCTTGCCCTCAAGAGCCTCGGTGACGGTCGTGGAGAGCACCCCGTCGTACGAGGTGATCTTGCCGTCGTTGATCTGGAGCAGCTCGGTGGACATGCCGAAGGTGTGGGCCAGCGGCTGCAGCAGCTGCGTGCGGACCATCTTCGCCGCCCGCTCCACCGCGCCGCCGGACACCCAGGTGTGGCGGCCGCGGCAACTGGGGCCCGCCGGCGGCTGGTCGGTGTCGACCGGCGCGACCCGCACGTCCTCGATGCCGAGCGTCTCCTGGACGATCTGGCGGGCCAGCGTGGTGAAGCCCTGGCCGGTCTCGACGGCCGCGCAGAGCACCGTCGCCGCGCCGTCGTGGACCTTCACGGTGGCCGTGGAGACCTCGTCCGTGCCCTCGGCGCCCAGGAGTTGGACCATGCCGAGGCCGTAGCCGACGCCCCGGCGCACCGCGGCCGGTTCGCCCGCGCCCTCCGGTCCGCCGGGCAGCAGCCACTCGTCCTCGGGGGTGTCCTTGGGCAGGTCGGGCAGCGGGAAGTCCCGTACGGCGGCGAGGAGTTC
Source organism: Streptomyces sp. NPDC041713 (assembly GCF_055591085.1). Classification (NCBI taxonomy): domain Bacteria; kingdom Bacillati; phylum Actinomycetota; class Actinomycetes; order Kitasatosporales; family Streptomycetaceae; genus Streptomyces; species Streptomyces sp. NPDC041713. Next base: position 120,815 of record NZ_JBVIZY010000007.1, on the reverse strand, counting down.
GGCCACCGGGGCGGGACAGGTCACCGTCTGTCCGGTGGGCAGGATGTCGCCGGTCGCCATCGCGTTGCGCAGCCGCACCTCGGCCGGGTCGATGGACAGCTTCTTGGCGATCTTGTCCATCTGCGCCTCGTACGCGGCGCACACCTGCAGCGCGCCCTCGCCCCGGACGTGCCCGGACGGCGGGTTGTTCGTACGGACCGCCCAGCCCTCGATGAAGGCGTTCGGCACCACGTACGGGCCGCAGGCGAAGGAGACGGCGGCGGCCAGCGCCTCCGAGGACGTGTCCGCGTACGCGCCCGCGTCGAGCAGGATCTGCGCCTCCACCTTGACCAGGCGGCCCTCGCCGTCGGCGTGGTGGCGGTAGCGCAGCAGGGTGGGGTGGCGGTGGGCGTGGCCGAGGAAGGACTCCTCGCGGGTCGCGGTGAGCTTGACCGGGCAGCCGGTCCGCAACGCCAGGAGCCCGAGCGGCAGTTGGAAGCTCGCGTCCTCACGGTCGGCGCTCGCGCCGGGCACGCCGGTGACGACGACCTTCACCCGGTCCGGGCTGACGCCGAAGCAGGCGGCGGCGCGGTCGCGGTCGGCGTGCGGGTCGGTGGAGGCGATGTACAGCTCCACTCCCCCGTCGGGGCGCGGCACGGCGAGGCCCGCCTCCGCACCGATCGGCGCCGGGTCCTGGCGGCCGATGCGGTACAGGCCCTCGACGACGAGCTCGCCCGCCGCCTCCGGGTCGCCGTGGCGCAGCGGGATGTGCCGGATCAAGTTGCCGTCGGGGTGCAGCGGTTCGGCCTCGAAGGCCTTCTCCGGGTCGGTGACGGGTTCGAGGACCTCGTACTCGACGATGACGGCCGCGGCGGCCATCCGCGCGGTGTCGGGGTGGTCGGCGGCCACGGCGGCGATGGGCTCGCCGTGGTGGCGTACGACGTCGGCGGCGAAGACCGGGCGGTCGGCGGTCCTGCGGCCGTGCAGCGGCTCGCCGGGGACGTCCTCGTGCGTGACGACCGCGTGGACGCCCGGCATCTCCAGGGCGTGACGGGTGTCGATGGAGACGATGCGGGCGTGCGCGTGCGGGGAGCGCAGGACCGCGGCCCACAGCAGGCCCTCGGCCCACAGGTCGGCCGCGTAGGGGAAGGTGCCCTCGGTCTTCACGCGGGCCTGCGCGGACGGCAGTGACGCGCCGATGCCGAGCCGCGGCTCACTCCCCTGCGGGGCGGCGCCGGGCGCGGGCGCGGTGGCTTCGGTGGTCACGCGTGGCCTCCGTCCTGGCCGTAGGGGCCCTGCGGTCCTTCGGGTTCGTACGGGCTCTCGTAGCCGCCGTCGTGCGGGGCCGGGTGGACGCCGCCGTCGCCGGGGCCCGCCTGGTGCGGGATGCGGGCCGTATCGGTCTGCGGTCCCTCTTCCTGGGCCGCGGGTTCGACGGCCGCCGCGGACTCCTCGCGCTCGGCGACCACCTCGCGCACGGCGTCGAGTACGCCGCGGTAGCCGGAGCAGCGGCAGAGGTTGCCGCACAGCGCGCGGCGGGTCTCCAGGTCGCTGGGGGCGGGGTTGCCCTCCAGGAGGTCGTGCACGGTCATCGCCATGCCCGGCACGCAGAAGCCGCACTGCACGGCGCCGCACGCGGCGAGCGCGCGCTGCACGTCGGAGGGCTGCCCGTCGGTGGCGAGGCCCTCGACGGTACGGACCTCGCTGCCCGCGGTGGTGGCGGCCGGCACCAGGCAGGAGGCGACGAGCCGCCCGTCCACCTGGACGTTGCAGGCCCCGCACTCGCCCTGCGAGCAGCCGTCCTTGGCGCCCGCGAGACCGAGCCGCTCCCGCAGGACGTAGAGCAGCGACTCGCCGATCCAGGCGTCGGTCACGGGCCGGTCGGTGCCGTTCACGCGCAGGACGTACGAGACGAGGGGGTGGTCGTCGTGGAGCGGGGTGGGGACGGGCTCGACGGCTTCGGTGGGCTCCTCCGAGAGGGCCACCACCTCCGTGGCCTCGTCGGCGTGCGGGGATTCCGGCACTTCTTCCGGTACGCCGGGTTCGTCCGCCGCGCCCGTCTCTTCGGGTACGTGCGCTTCGTCCGACAAGTCCGCGGGCTCGGCGTCGACTTCGGGTTCCGCCTCGGCCTCGGACTCTGCTTCGGCTTCGACCTCTACTGGTTCGTCGACCTCTATCGGCTCGGCAGCCTCGGCCGGCTCGTGCACCGGCTCTTCGAAGGGTTCCTCGGCCGGTCCGGCCAACGGCTCCGACGGGGCGTCCCCGGACGGGATCCGGATCGTCCGCAGCAACTGCGTCTTCTCGAAGCGGCTCTCGGACTCCGCGGACCCGGCCGGCGCGGGGGGCGGCGGCACCTCCGCCCGGAGGGCCTCCTGCGCCTGCGCCCCCCAGGGCGCACCGGCCCCCGCCCCCGTCGCCCACGGCGCGGGCGCGCCGCCGGGCAGGGTCGCGGGCGGCGTGCCGCCCCACTGGGAGGCCAGCGACGACGCGGTGAACTCACCGGACTCGTCGGGCAGGTCACCGTCGGCGACCGGGATCGACCACTGGCCGGTGACGTCGGCGGGCGGCGCGGCGACCGGCTGCCCGTACCCGTCCCCGTACTCCCGCTCCCGGCCGAAGTCCTGCTCGTACGCCTGTCCGTGGCCGTACGTCTGGTGCCGCGCCTGCGCGGCCTCCGCCTCGGCGAAACTCCACTGGCCGGTCGCGCGCGGGTCGTCGTACGCCTGCCCCTCCGCGTGGCCGTGCTCCACATGGGCCTGGGGCGCCTCCACATGGGCCTGGGGCGCCGCGCCCGCCTCGGGCCACCGCACCGCGTGCCCGGCACCGGCCGCACCCGTCATCTCGGGCGGCATGACCCACGTGCCGGTGGCCGCCGGGTCGGTGGCGTCGGCGGTGGTGGGGGTGACCGTTATCTGCGGCGGGACGTACCCGTGTCCGGGCGCGGCGAGCGGGGCGTCCAGCATGCCCTCCGGGAGCTGCACGAACGCCGTGGCGTCGGAGTCGTACTCGCCCTGCGGGTGCGGCTGCCAGCCGCCGCCGTTGTGGGTGTTCTGGTCGTCGCTCACGACAGCGCCCTCCCCAGTGCTCGTCGGGCCAGCGCGGCGACGGTGCGCCGCAGGTGCAGTACGGCGGGCGACAGCGGCTGTTCGGTGCCGTCGGCCGCCGGGGGCTGGTCCGGGATGCAGGCGGTGGCGACGTACTCGCCGAAGGCGGTGACCGCCTCCGGTACGAGGCTGCCGCGCCCGCCGTCCCAGTCGATCAGGGAGGCCACCCACTCCTCGGCCTCCAGCGGGCGCAGCGGCATCGGCGCGATGGCGCCGACCGCGCAGCGCACGCCGCGCCGGGCCGGGTCGAGGACCAGGGCCACGGAGGCGGACGCCCGGCCGGGGCCGGTGCGTCCCGTCGCCTTGAGGAAGACCTGGGGGGCGTGCAGGAGCGGTACCCGCACGAAGCCGATGAGCTCGCCGGGGCGGAGCATCTCCATGCCGGCGAGGAGGTGCGAGACGGGGATCTCGCGGCGGGCGCCGCCGGGCCCCGCGATGATCAGGACCGCTTCGAGGGCGGCGAGCACGGGCAGCGCGTCGCCGGTCGGCGCGGCGGATGCGATGTTGCCGCCGAGGGTGCCCGCGTTGCGGATCTGCGGCGGCCCCGCGGCGCGCGCGGCGGCGGCCAGGGCGGGGATCAGCGCGGCGAAGTCGGGGCGGCCCATGCGGGCGTGGGTGAGGCCGGCGCCGAGCAGGGCGTGGCCGTCCTGGTACTGCCAGCCGCGGATCTCGCTGATGCGGCCGAGGCCGACGAGGGCGGCGGGGCGCAGCTGCCCCGAGTTGACCGAGGTCATCAGGTCGGTGCCGCCGGCGACGGGCACGGCGGCGGGCATGGCGGTGAGTGCCGCCACGGCCTCGTCCAGCGTGGCGGGCAGCTTCACCGACTGCGGTGTCCGTGTCGCCTGCGGTGCGTGCGTGCTCAAAACCGGCTGCCCCTTCCCGATGTCCGGCCGCGTACTCCACGTACGACGTGTAGGTGGAGTGCTCGCCGTTTCGCGACGTGTCACCGTTACGCCTGTTCCGCCGTACGGTACGTGCTCACAACCCGGACGTGGCAACTCTGGCACATTCTCCCCGGCCCTCGACGCGGGGGTCCGCTAGGAGGCATTCGCCCCTGGTACGGGGGGATGTACCGGTTTGACGTGGCCTCTCCCGGTGGGGTGGATCGCCCCCACACTGCCTGTGCGTGCCGCCGGGAACACGCCCCGGCGGCACGCACAGGAAGCACACACAGGGAGCACGCTCCCGCGGGCCGTCTCACACGTTCGGGGGCGCCCCCTCGATCGGGCGTCCGAGCACACCCGGGCGCTGCTGTCGCGGCAAAGGACCGGTCGGCGGACGGTAGTCGACGCCGAGGGCGTCAAGTCGCGGGTAGTGCGCGGCCATTCGGCGCTCGAAGTCGGCGTAGTCCCGCTCGGCCGGGGCCGGCAGGCGTCGCCACGCCACCTCGCAGAACGCGGCCAGACGCGGGAACACCTGGTAGTCGACGCGTCCTTGGTGCTCCATCACCTCGGTCCAGACGTTGGCCTGGGTGCCGATGACGTGCGCCGCCTCCTCCTCGGTGAGCTCGGCGGGGACGGGCTCGAACCGGTAGACGTCCTCCAGGGTGCGGACGAACCCGATGGGCACCGGCTCGTCGGGGCCGCCGTCCTGACGGTGGTCCAGATACACGTGCTGCTCGGGGCACATGACGACGTCGTGGCCGGACTTGGCGGCGGCGATGCCGCCCCGGTAGCCGCGCCAGGACGACACGGTGGCGCCCTCGGCGAGGCCGCCCTCCAGGATCTCGTCCCAGCCGATGAGCCGCCGGCCGCGGGCGGTGAGCCAGCTGTCGAAGTGCCGGATGAACCAGCTCTGCAGCCCCTTCTCGTCCTCCACGCCCAGCTCCTTGATGCGGGCCTGCGCGGTGGCCGAGGCCTTCCACTGGTCCTTGGGGCACTCGTCGCCGCCGACGTGGATGAACGTGGACGGGAAGAGGTCGAGGATCTCCTCGAAGACCCCCTCGTAGAAGCGGAGTACGTCCTCGGTGGGAGCCAGGACGTTGGGGTTGACCCCCCAGGTGTCCCAGACGGTGAGCGCCTCGGTGTCGACGACGTCGGTGTTGCCGAGGTGCGGGTAGGCGCTGATGGCCGCCTGCGAGTGGCCGGGGATCTCGATCTCCGGGACGACGGCGATGTGCAGCGAGTCGGCGTACGCGACGATCTCGCGGATGTCGTCCTGCGTGTAGTAGCCGCCGTGCGGGCGCTCCTCCCACAACGGCGAGGCGCGGTGGCCCCACTTGGTGCGGGAGCGCCAGGAGCCGGTCTCGGTGAGCTCGGGGTGGCGTTTGATCTCCACGCGCCAGCCCTGGTCGTCGGTGAGGTGGAAGTGGAAGACGTTGAGCTTGTGGGCGGCGAGCAGGTCGAGGTAGCGCAGGACCCCGTCCTTCGGCATGAAGTGCCGTGCGACGTCGAGCATCATGCCGCGCCAGCCGAAGCGGGGGGCGTCCTCGACGACGCCCGCCGGGACCGGGTGCTCGGCGCCGGGCCGCACGCGGGCCCGCCGGAAGGCGTCGGGGCCGATCAGCTGGCGCAGGGTCTGGGCGCCCCAGAAGACGCCGGCGCCGGAGCCGCCGCGGATCTCGACGCGGTCGGCGTCGACGGTGAGCCGGTACGCCTCCGGCTCCAGGGAGCCGTCCACGTACAGGGAGAGGGAGTTGTCCGCCCCCTCGGTCCCGCCGGCGAGCGGCAGGCCGAGCGCGGCGCCGAGGGTGGTGCGCAGCCACCGCTCGGTGGTCGCGGTGCCGGGGCCCCCGTACAGGGTGGTGGCGGCGTCGATGACGAAGGAGGAGCTCTGCGTGGCCTCGGCGCGTGCGGGCGCCGGGATGAGTTGCCCAAAGGTCATGAAGCCACAGGCTGTCACGCGATTGCGCAACGCAAAAGGGGCGTTGCGGCTGGCGCAACGCCCCTCGGGCGAAAGGTCTCACAAGGGACCTAAGGGATCCCGCGAGGGACCGGAAGGGTCCTGCGACGGACCGGAAGGGCTACTTGCCGCCGCCCTTGCCGTCCTTGCCGCCCTTGTCGTTGTCGCCGCCGGCGCCCATCGACTCGTAGATCTCCTTGCACATGGGACAGACGGGATACTTCTTCGGGTCGCGGCCGGGGACCCACACCTTGCCGCAGAGCGCGACGACGGGCGTGCCGTCGAGCGCGCTCGCCATGATCTTGTCCTTCTGGACGTAGTGCGCATAGCGCTCGTGGTCGCCGTCACCGTGCGACACCTGCGGCGTCGGCTCTACGAGGGTCCCCGTACCTGCCCCGCGCTCGGGCTCGGGCTCAAGAGTGCTCATAAGGGCCAAGGGTACTCACGCCCGGCACGAAGCGTCAGCGCCCGTACGGGCGGGGGCGCGGCCACCCGTACCGCCGGGGCCGCGCCCCAGCAGGTGCAGGGCGAGCCCGGCCCCCGCCACCGCGGCCGCCGCCCAGGGCAGGTCGCGCGGGGCGAGGCCCGCGGCCAGGGCGAGGCCCGCCGCCCCGGAGCCGACCGCGCTGCCCAGGTACAGGGCGGAGTTGTTGAGCGCGAGGGCCACCGTGCCGCGCTCGGCGCGCAGCGCCAGGAGGCGGTGCTGCTGCGGGACCTGGAACGCCCAGCCCGCCGCGCCCCAGACGACGAGCGCGGGGAAGGCGGCCGCGCCGAGCAGCGGCAGGACGCCGATCGCGACGACGAGGGTCGCGACGATGCCCGTCACGAGCGCGACCACCCGGCCCGTACGGTCCACCAGCGGCCCGGCGAGCAGACTGCCCGCCGCGTCGAGCTCACCGAGGCCGGGGCACGGCTGCGCGACGAGCTGACGCCGCTGCTCTCCCGGCTCGACGCCGTGCTGGACGCCGCGGGCGGCGAACCCCCGGTGCACCGGCTCGGGTTCACCTCGCTGCTGCCCGCGGCCCGCGCCGGCCTCGTGCACTCCTTCAAGGCCGCGACCGGCGCGGGCGTGGCGCCCGAACCGGTGGCCCGCCGGCACACCCACCCGGCGGTACGCCGCGTACGCCTGCGGAAGGCCCGCCGGTGACCGTGTCCCTCGCGGTGCCGGCCGGGACGCCCACCCCTTGGCCGAGCGGTACCTGCGCGAGGCCGGTCGACTCGGCGATGAGCAGCTCGGCGATCAGCGGCTCGGCGACCCGCTCGCGGCCGCTCAGTTCAGCGACGCGTCGTCCGGATAGGTGGCGACCATCGCCAGCTCGCTGCGCTGACGCCGCAGCACCGCCCGCCACAGCCGCTCCGGATCCGGCGACGAGACGTCGCCGGGCTCGGACTCCACCACGTACCAGGCGCCGTCCTCCAGCTCGTTCTCCAGCTGGCCGGGTCCCCACCCCGAGTACCCGGCGAAGATCCGCAGGGAGCCGAGCGCGGCGGCGAGCAGCTCCGGCGGGGTCTCCAGGTCGACGAGGCCGATCGCGCCGTGCACCCGGCGGAAGCCCACCGGGTCCGCTCTGCCCACGCGCGCCCGCGCGCCCGGGGGCGCCCCCTCGTCGCCGGGGATCACCGCGACGCCGAGCGCCGAGTCCAGCGAGACGGGCCCGCCCTGGAAGACGACGCCGGGCGCGCCGGCCAGCTCCCCCCAGCCCTCCAGGATGTCGGCGACGTCCACCGGGGTCGGGCGGTTGAGGACCACGCCGAGGGAGCCCTCCTCGTCGTGGTCGAGAAGCAGCACCACCGCGCGGTCGAAGTTCGGGTCCGCCAGGGCCGGTGTGGCCACGAGCAGCCGCCCTGTGAGCGAGGACACCTCGGTCATGGACGACATGATCCCGCATCTTTGCCGTGTGCGGGGAGCCAATGCGCATACCGGAGTGAACGCAGCTCAGGGGCCGAAGGGGCTGGTGGAGCGCGCGCCGCGGGTGGTGACCCGGTGTGTCCGGTTCCGCACGGTTGGTGTTGTGGCGGACTCCTGACGTGCTTTGCGCGTCCGCGGCCTTACGGAAGGGGGGTACTCGGCCATTACGCTTGGCCCTTTGGTCCCCCGTCCATCCAATCGGAACGCGAGATTCATGACCGGCACCGGCACCGAAGACGTACTGCTTGTCCATGGCGGAACCCCGCTGGAGGGCGAGATCCGTGTCCGCGGCGCGAAGAACCTCGTGCCCAAGGCCATGGTCGCCGCGCTGCTCGGCAGCGCCCCGAGCCGGCTGCGCAACGTCCCCGACATCCGGGACGTCCGGGTCGTGCGCGGCCTGCTGCAGCTGCACGGCGTGACGGTCCGCCCCGGCGAGGAGCCGGGCGAGCTCATCATGGACCCGTCGCACGTGGAGAGCGCGAATGTCGCCGACATCGACGCCCACGCGGGCTCGTCGCGCATTCCGATCCTCTTCTGCGGCCCCCTGCTGCACCGCCTCGGCCACGCCTTCATCCCCGGCCTCGGCGGCTGCGACATCGGCGGCCGGCCGATCGACTTCCACTTCGAGGTGCTCCGCCAGTTCGGCGCGACCATCGAGAAGCGCGCCGACGGCCAGTACCTGGAGGCCCCGCAGCGGCTGCGCGGCACCAAGATCCGCCTGCCGTACCCGTCCGTGGGCGCCACCGAGCAGGTGCTGCTCACCGCGGTGCTCGCGGAGGGCGTGACCGAGCTCTCCAACGCCGCGGTCGAGCCGGAGATCGAGGACCTGATCTGCGTCCTGCAGAAAATGGGCGCGATCATCGCCATGGACACCGACCGGACCATCCGGATCACCGGTGTCGACAGCCTCGGCGGCTACACCCACCACGCCCTCTCGGACCGCCTTGAGGCCGCCTCCTGGGCTTCCGCGGCCCTGGCGACCGAAGGCAACATCTACGTCCGCGGCGCCCAGCAGCGCTCGATGATGACGTTCCTGAACACCTACCGGAAGGTGGGCGGTGCCTTCGAGATCGACGACGAGGGCATCCGCTTCTGGCACCCGGGCGGCTCGCTCAACGCGATCGCGCTGGAGACGGACGTGCACCCCGGCTTCCAGACCGACTGGCAGCAGCCGCTCGTGGTGGCCCTGACGCAGGCCGCGGGCCTGTCCATCGTCCACGAGACGGTCTACGAGTCCCGGCTCGGCTTCACCTCCGCGCTCAACCAGATGGGCGCGCACATCCAGCTCTACCGCGAGTGCCTGGGCGGCTCCGACTGCCGCTTCGGCCAGCGCAACTTCCTGCACTCGGCGGTCGTCAGCGGCCCCACGAAGCTGCAGGGCGCCGATCTGGTCATCCCCGACCTGCGCGGCGGCTTCTCGTACCTCATCGCGGCCCTGGCGGCCCAGGGCACGTCCCGCGTCCACGGCATCGACCTGATCAACCGCGGCTACGAGAACTTCATGGACAAGCTCGTGGAACTCGGCGCGAAGGTCGAACTCCCGGGCAAGGCGGCGCTGAGCTGATCGGTTTCAGCCCGGCCGGCGATTGAGGCCATCTGTTCCACGGCATACGAAAGGGGCGGTCACCCACCGGGTGACCGCCCCTTTCAGCTGCTCAGGGTTACTTCCCCTTCGCCGCTTCCTTCAGCTTGGAACCAGCCGAAACCTTGACGCTGTAACCGGCCGGGATGTTGATCGGCTCGCCGGTCTGCGGGTTGCGGGCGGTGCGAGCGGCACGGTGGGTGCGCTCGAAGGTCAGGAAGCCGGGGATGGTGACCTTCTCGTCGCCCTTGGCAACGATCTCGCCGACGGTCTCGGCGAACGCGGCCAGCACGGCGTCGGCGTCCTTGCGGGTCACCTCTGCGCGGTCGGCCAGCGCGGCCACCAGCTCACTGCGGTTCATGTTTGTACTCCCGTGTTCTTTTGCCGTTGAGGCGTGCCACGCGGCGGGGCCGCATGATGGGCACAGCGAAGACGATGCTGCCAGGGTCCTCGGACAGTCCCCGGACCCGGGTCTGACGTCAGACCCTCGCGCCCGATTACGCATCCTGCCCCCACCTGCGGCGGGAAAGCCAATCCGGTGCCCTTGGGGGTCACACGAAAAGCGTCCGCCGCCCCTGAAAATGCCGGGGGCCGGGGGGCTTGCTGCCAAGCCACCCTAGAGGGGCCTCTCGGGCCCGTGTCCGGCGACGCGCCGTGTCGCTAGGCCGTGGCACCCGTCACAGCGGCCCCGGCGGCCTTCGCGGCGCTGCGCACGGCGTCGGCCACGGCGCCCGCGACCTTGTCGTTGAAGACGCTGGGGATGATGTAGTTCCGGTTCAGCTCGTCCTCGGCGACGACGTCCGCGAGGGCGCCCGCGGCGGCCAGCATCATCTCCGTGTTGACCGTACGGGACTGGGCGTCCAGGAGGCCGCGGAAGACGCCGGGGAAGACCAGGACGTTGTTGATCTGGTTCGGGAAGTCCGAGCGTCCGGTGGCCACAACTGCCGCGGTCTGACGGGCGATTGCCGGGTCGACCTCGGGGTCGGGGTTCGCAAGCGCGAACACGATGGCACCCTCGGCCATGGCCGCGACGTCCTCGGCACCCAGCACGTTCGGAGCCGACACGCCGATGAAGACGTCGGCGCCGACGACGGCCTCCTTGAGGGTGCCGGTCAGGCCCTCGGGGTTGGTGTTGTCGGCGATCCAGCGCAGCGGCGAGTCGGCCTCGTGGGAGACCAGGTCCTCGCGGTCGGCGTGCACCACGCCGTGGATGTCGGCCACCACGGCGTTCTTGACGCCGGCGGCGAGCAGCAGCTTCAGGATGGCCGTGCCGGCCGCGCCGGCGCCGGACATGACCACGCGCACGTCGCCGATGTTCTTGGTCACCACGCGCAGGGCGTTGGTGAGCGCGGCGAGGACCACGATGGCCGTGCCGTGCTGGTCGTCGTGGAAGACGGGGATGTCGAGGGCCTCGCGGAGGCGGGCCTCGATCTCGAAGCAGCGGGGCGCGGAGATGTCCTCCAGGTTGATGCCCGCGAAGCCGGGGGCGATCGCCTTGACGATCTCGACGATGGCGTCGGTGTCCTGGGTGTCCAGGCAGAGCGGCCAGGCGTCGATGCCGGCGAACCGCTTGAAGAGGGCCGCCTTGCCCTCCATGACCGGCAGCGCGGCCTTCGGGCCGATGTTGCCGAGGCCGAGGACGGCCGAGCCGTCCGTTACGACCGCAACGGAGTTGCGCTTGATGGTCAGGCGGCGGGCGTCCTCGGGGTTCTCCGCGATGGCCATGCAGACCCGGGCCACGCCCGGGGTGTAGATCATGGAGAGGTCGTCACGGTTCCTGATGGGGTGCTTGGACTGCATCTCGATCTTGCCGCCGAGGTGCATCAGGAACGTACGGTCGGAGACCTTGCCGAGGGTGACGCCCTCGATGGTGCGCAGCTGCTCGACGATCTCGTCGGCGTGCGTGGTGGAGGACGCCGCGATCGTCACGTCGATCCGCAGCATCTCGTGGCCGGAGGCCGTGACGTCGAGGCCGGTGACCGAGCCCCCGGAAGACTCGACGGCCGTGGTGAGCTGGGAGACCGCGGTTCCGCTCGCGGGCACCTCCAGTCGGACCGTCATCGAGTAGGAGACGCTGGGCGCCGTTGCCATGGCCGACTTCCTCTGCTTTCACCTTGTAGCTCTTGCCGTCCGATGGTCGCACCTACCGATGAGTACGTGGTAGCCGCCCCGGATTGAGAACGTTTTGTTCATCGGCTGCAGCGCTTAGTTTTCGGAAACTGGTTTCCACCATACGAGAAGTTGCCGCAAACAGAAAGAGGCCCACGTCACTTGGTGACGTGGGCCTCTCCCGACGTAATGACACCGACCCGCCATGCTCGCCTCGCGGCAAGTGGTCGCTCGTAGCGACGATGGTTGGGCCCGGGGGCTTGGATCGGGCCGGTGCCACATCCAAGGTAACAAACGATCCCCGTAAGGCAATTCCCGTCCCGCGAAGCCGTACGAACCGAGTACGCACAACCGTACGAACCGATGGCCCGGGCAGCCGCCGCGCTCAGTCCCGCAGCAGGTCCGCGACCCCGTCCTCGTCCGGGTCGTCGCGCTCCCCCGCGAGGACCGTGAGCTGCTGCGTCGCGCGTGTCAGCGCCACGTACAGGACGCGCAGGCCGGCCGGGGACTCGTCGGCGATCTCCGCGGGCGAGACGACGAGCGTCGCGTCGTACTCCAGGCCCTTGGCCTCCAGGCTGCCGAGCGCCACCACGCGCTCGCCGAGGTCCGCGAGCCAGCGCGCGGCCTGTTCGCGCCGGTTCATGGCCACCACGACGCCGACCGTGCCGTCCACGCGCTCCAGGAGGCGCGCCGCCTCCTCCCGCACGGACGCGGCGAGGTCCCCGTCCCGTACGACACAGAAGCGGGGCCGGACGCCGGTGGAGCGGACCGCCGAGGGGGATTCGGCGCCCGGCATCGCCAGGGCGAGCACCTTGGCGGCGAGCTCGGCGATCTCGGCGGGGTTGCGGTAGTTGACGGTGAGCGTGAAGCGGCGGCGCGGGCGGGTGCCCAGGGCCTCGTCGCGGGCCTCGCCCGCCTCGTCCGGGTCGGACCAGGACGACTGGGCCGGGTCGCCGACGACCGTCCAGGTGGCGTGCCGGCCGCGGCGGCCCACCATGCGCCACTGCATGGGGGTGAGGTCCTGTGCCTCGTCGACGATGACGTGGGCGTACTCGGTGCGCTCCGCGGCGAGGCGCTCGGCCCGCTCGCGCTGGGTCTCCTCGCGCTGCGGCATCAGCTCCTCCAGGCCGGTGAGCTGGTCGAGGGGGTCCAGCTCGCACTTCTTCCTGGGGCGGTGCGGGGTGCCGAGGATCGCCTGCAGCTCGTCCAGGAGCGCCACGTCGTGCACGGACAGGGCGTCCCGCCGCAGGGAGCGGGCGACCTTGCGGACCTCGCCGGGGTTGAGGACGCGGCGGGCCCAGCGGCCGAGGCGCCGCTCGTCGCCCATCGCGGCGAGTACGCCGCGCGGGGTGAGCTCCGGCCACCAGGCGTCCAGGAAGCGCAGGAAGTCGTCCTCGGAGGAGACGTCGTCGTCGAAGGAGGAGCGGAGTTCGGCGGCGAGCTCGGGGTCCGTGTGACGGCCCGCCGCGCCCGACTGGGACCACAGGGCGTCCAGGAGGAGCTTGCGGGCGCGCGGGCGCAGCAGGTTGACGGGGGCGGTGCCGCCCAGCGCGTTGCGGCGGATGCGGTTCAGCTGCCCGGCGTCGAGTTCCAGGCGCCGCCCGAAGGCGACGACCCGCAGGCGGGTGGTGACGGTCTCGGCGCGCTCGTCGGCCGGCTCGTCCGCGTCCGCCTCCTCGTCCTCGCCGAAGGCCAGCTGCCCCTGCGCCGCCGGCTGCTCGGGCCGTCCGGGCCGCCCGGGTCCGGCCGGCGTCTCCAGCGCGCCGCGCGCCGCCTTCCGCAGCACCTTCAGCATCCGGGACGAGCCCTTGACGCGGGCCACCGCCGGGGAGTCGTAGACCGTGGCCTCGACCCCGTCGACCAGCGAGCCGACCGCGCGGATCGCGACCTGGCCCTCCTCGCCGAGGGACGGAAGCACGCCCTCCGTGTAGGCGACCAGGAGCGGGGTGGGCGAGACGATGAGGATGCCGCCCGCGTACCGGCGGCGGTCCTGGTAGAGCAGGTACGCGGCGCGGTGCAGCGCCACCGCCGTCTTGCCGGTGCCGGGGCCACCCTCCACGTACGTCACCGAGGCTGCGGGCGCGCGGATCACCATGTCCTGCTCGGCCTGGATGGACGCCACGATGTCCCGCATCGAGTGGCTGCGGGCCTGGCCGAGCGCGGCCATCAGGGCGCCGTCGCCGATCACCGGGAGCTCCTCGCCGTCCAGGCGCGCGGTGAGCTCCGGGCGCATCAGGTCGTCCTCGACGCCGAGGACCTGACGGCCCTTGGAGCGGATGACGCGGCGGCGCACGACACGGCCCGGGTCGACCGGCGTGGAGCGGTAGAACGGCGCGGCGGCGGGCGCGCGCCAGTCGATGACCAGCGGGGAGTAGTCCGCGTCGAGGACGCCGATGCGGCCGATGTGCAGCGTCTCGGCGATGTCGGCGTACTTGCCGCTCTCGTCCTCGCGGACCGCGCCCTCGGCCGGTTCGACCGCCGTGTACGCGCCGTCGGGACCCTTCTTGCCGTCCTTGCCCGGGAGCAGGTCGATGCGGCCGAAGAGGAAGTCCTCGAACTCGTTGTTGAGCCGGTTCAGATGGACACCGGCCCGGAAGACCTGCGCGTCGCGCTCGGCGAGCGCGCCCGGCGTACCGACCTGGGAGCGCTGGGCGGCGTCGTTCATCAGGAACTCGGCCTCGTGGATCTTCTCCTCGAGGCGCCGGTAGACCTGGTCGAGATGGTCCTGCTCGACGCTGATCTCGCGGTCGCGTGTGCCTGACGGCATTACTGCGTTGACGTCGGCCACCGAGGCCCCTTTCACACCGTGCTGCTGCCCGTAGTGAGCAGCCGTCCACCTTAGGCGAAAGGGGCCCGTCCTGTGCACTCGTCGGCCTACACGTCGACCTCGACCAGGCGCTTCCCCTCGAAGGTGGTCACCTCGAAGTGGTCGATGTCGTTGCGGTCCATGGCCGCGCCCCCGTGCACGTACAGCGGGCCGCGCGCCCACTTGTTCGGGCTGTCCTTGATGCCGTACCCCCACTCGGGCACCGACCAGCTGGTGACCGTCTCCTTCTCGCCGTCCTTGCCGACCGCGACCAGCGAGCACTTGAGCGGGCCCTTGACGTTCTTCAGCTCCAGGACGGCGTGCGTGCCCCAGGCCTTCTTCTCGGTGCCGACGGTGGCGCTGACCTTGGTCGCCGGGTCGGTGGCGCGCGCCTTCTCGTCCATGTGGTGGAAGAAGGCGTCCTCGGCGGGGCTGGTGGGGTGCGGGTCGGCCAGCGCGTCCTTGCCGCCGCCGCCGTCGCCGGCCAGCGCGAGGACGGTGAGCGGGCCGCCGACGATCAGGACGGCCGCCGCGGCGACCAGGTACAGGCCGCGCCTGCGGGTGCGGTCCCGCTTGGCGGCGACCTCACCGGCGAGGCGTTCGGCGAGGCGGGGGCTCGGCCGGATGCCGAGCGGCTCGGCGGGCGCCGGTACGCCGGGCGGGCCCGCCGCGAGCGCCGCCAGCATCGGTTCCATGCCGGAGAACTCCTCCAGCCGGTGCCGGCAGACGCCGCACCCGGCGAGGTGCTCCTCGAACCGGACGGCGTCCGCCTGGTCCAGGATGCCGAGGGCGTAGGCGCCGACGGTCTCGTGGAGCTCGTCGTCCCGGCGCGCGTCGTGGTAGCCGTCATGGTGGCCGTGATGACCGTCGTGGTGGCCGTCTTGGTGGCCGTGATGCCCGTCGTAGGGGCCGTGGTGGCCGTCGTCGTGGCCGTAGGGCCCGCTCATGTCGTCACCCCCCGCTCCTCCAGCGCCAGCTTCATCGAGCGAAGGGCGTAGAACACCCGTGAACGCACCGTCCCACTGGGTATCCCCAGCGTCTGTGCCGCCTCATTGACCGTACGCCCTTTGAAGTAGGTCTCGACAAGTACCTCCCGATGTGCGGGAGTCAGGTCCTCGAGCGCGTCCGAGAGAGTCATCAGCCACAACGCCCTGTCGATCTCGTCCTCCGCGGGGATGACCTCCAGCGGCGACGGATCGACCTCTTGCGGCCGGGCCTGCCGGCTGCGGTGGCCGTCGATGACGATGCGCCGGGCGACCGTCACCAGCCAGGGGCGTACCGAACCGGTCGCTCGGTTGAGCTGACCGGCGTTCTTCCAGGCACGGATGAGCGTCTCCTGCACGACGTCCTCGGCGCGCTGCCGGTCGCCCGCGACCAGCCGGAGCACATAGGCGAGCAGGGGTCCCGCGTGTTCGCGGTAGAGCGCACGCATCAGCTCCTCGTCCGGGCCCGGGGGTCGGCCGAGACGATGTCGGTGCGGCTGCGGGCGCTCATCGGCCACGGCGGAATCCTTGCGCACGCGTACCTCCGGTGTCCGCGCTTTCGCGGGGTCGGGCGGGTTTCACGTGGGAGGTACGGACGCGGGGGCGCGGGTGTTCAACGCGGGGTGCGGGTTCTTCACGTCGCGGGCGGGCGAGGGGGTGTCACGGGCGGGCGAGGGCGCCATGGGTGGGCGAGGGCGTCACGGGCGGGCGAGGGGGAGCGTCAAGGGCGGGCGAGGGCGGCTCGGCGCCGGTGCCGGGCCACCCGTTCCCGGTTGCCGCACACCTCGCTGGAGCACCAGCGGCGGCGGCGCCCGCGGGAGGTGTCGAGGTAGACGATGGGGCAGTTGTCGCCCTCGCACTGGCGCAGCAGGGCGCGGGCGACCGGGTCGGTGAGCAGCTCGACGGCGTCCCGGGCGACGGCGGCGACGAGTCCCGCGCAGCCGGGGTCGCCGCGCAGGACGCGGACCAGGGTGCCGTCGGGGGCGCGGACGGCACACGGGGCCGGGGGCGCCGCGGCGGCCAGGACGTTGACGCGGTCGAGCGCGGCGGCGGCGACGGCGGGCCGCGCCTCGATCTCGCCGCGCACCAACTGGGCGGTGTGCCCGCGCAGTTCACGGAAGGCGGCGAGCCACTGCGGGCCCATGCCGGGCAGCGGGGCGCCCGCGGGGACGAGGCCGGCGCCCGCGAGCCAGGCACGCAGTCTCGCCACGGACGTGAGCCGTTCCACGGGGTGGTTCGTCGCCACGAGGTCCAGGCAGCTCCGCCCGGAGTCGAATCGCAGCTCGTACGGGGCCGGGGCCGTGCCCAACGCCATGCGCCTGTCACCGCCTTGGGGGTCACCGGTGGGTGAATGCCGTCGCGTACCCCTACAGTGCCCGTCCCCGGGCGGGTCCGGAACCCGCCGTACCAGGTTGCGCCGAGATCGCCGGGATCCGAAGAGGGGCGGGCCCCCACCCCGATCCCCCACTTCGATCCCTGCTTCGATCCCTACTTCGATCCTTCCGCCGGGTCGATCGCGAGCCGGTAGCCGCGCTTGACGACCGTCTGGATCAGCTTCGGCGCCCCCAGCGCCGTGCGCAGCCGCGCCATCGCGGACTCCACCGCGTGCTCGTCGGTCCCCGCGCCCGGCAGCGCGCGCAGCAGCTCCGCGCGGGCGACCACCCACCCCGGGCGGCGGGCGAGCGCCGTCAGCAGGGCCATGCCCGCGGGCGGCACGGCCCGCAGCTCCGCGTCGACGAGGACCGCCTGCCCGCGGATCTCCACGCGCCGCCCGGCGACCCGCAACACCCGTGCGCGGCCCGGGAGTTCACGGCAGAGCAGCTGTACGAGCGGGCCGAGC
Source organism: Streptomyces sp. NPDC041713 (assembly GCF_055591085.1). NCBI lineage: Bacteria > Bacillati > Actinomycetota > Actinomycetes > Kitasatosporales > Streptomycetaceae > Streptomyces > Streptomyces sp. NPDC041713. The sequence continues at coordinate 103,662 of NZ_JBVIZY010000007.1, read as the reverse complement.
CGGAAGCGTTCGGGCTGCACCGTGTCCACCCCGAGCGACTGCAGCGGCAGCGCGGTGACGGACCCCACGCACGCGGCCAGCACGTCGTGGCGCAGGGCGGCGAGGAGCTCGGCCGTCATGCCCCGCTCCTCGGCGCGGGCGAGCAGCGACGCCGCGGCCGGAGCGCTGGTGAAGGTCAGCGCGTCGACGCCCCGCCCGACGGCCGCGTCGAGCAGCCGGTCCACCGGCGTGATGTCCTCCGGCGGCAGCCACCGGTAGACCGGTACGAGGACGACCTCCGCGCCCCCGGCCCGCAGCGCCTCGACGAAGCCGGGCAGCGGCTCCCCGTGCAGCTGCAGGGCGACGCGCCGGCCGGCGACGCCCTCGCCGAGCAGCCGGTCGAGCACCTCCGCCATCGACTCGGACGAGGGCGACCAGTCCTCGGTGAGCCCCGCCGCCCGCACGGCGCCCTTCACCTTCGGCCCGCGGGCGAGCAGTTCGACCCCGCGCAGACAGCGGATCAGCGCCTCCCCGTACCCCCAGCCGTCCGCGGCCTCGACCCAGCCGCGGAACCCGATGGCGGTGGTCGCGACCACGATGTCCGGGGCGCGTTCGATCAACTCCTTCGTGGCGGCGAGGAGTTCACTGTCGTCGGCGAGCTGCACGATGCGCAGCGCGGGCGCGTGCAGCACGGTGGCGCCGCGCCGCTTGAGCAGCGTGCCGAGCTCGTCGGCGCGGCGGGCGGCGGTCACGCCGACGGTGAATCCGGCGAGGGGAGGGGCGGCGTCGGATCCGGCGAGGGCAGGTGCGTCGTCGGCCGGGGTGTTCGCTGAGGTGTCGTGCATCGATGTCCCGTCTCGTCCCGCTCGTCCCGCTCGTGGATCTCGTAGCTCTCGTGGCTCTCGTGGCTCTCGTGGCTCTCGTGGCTCTCGCGCCGAGCCTGTCAACGGCGCGTGACGGCCCCGGTTCGCTCCGATGTCCACCGTGTTACGTCACGTCTCGACTGTGTCATGTCACACCTCGACGTAGCTGAGCTGCGGCTTCTTCTCCGCGCCGGTGGCTCCGACCGTACGGGCGGCCGCTCCCCGAAGGTATACGGCCCAGGTGACGAGTGAGCACACCCCGTAGAAGACGAGGAAGGCGACGTACGCACCCGTCCCGGAGCCCACCGCCTGGAAGGACTGCCGCAGCGCGAGGTTGATGCCGAGCCCGCCGAGCCCGCCGACCGCTCCGATCAGCCCCATCGCCGCCCCGGAGAGCCGCCGCCCCTGCGCCGCTGCCGCCTCCCCCACGAGCCCCCGGGACTCGGCCTTCGCCTGGAAGATGCCGGGGATCATCTTGTACGTCGAGCCGTTGCCGAGCCCGGTGAGCACGAACAGGACGACGAACGCGCCGACGAACAGCGCGAGCGACCCGCGCACGGAGGCGACGACGACCACGCCGGTGGCGGCGGCCATCCCGAGGAAGTTCCCGAGCGTGATGCGCGCCCCGCCGAACCGGTCGGCGAGCCACCCGCCGACGGGCCGGACCAGCGAGCCGAGCAGCGGCCCGAGGAAGGTGAGCTGCGCGGCCTCCAGTGGCGTGCGCCCGAACTGCGTCTGCAGGACGAGGCCGAAGGCGAACCCGTACCCGATGAACGACCCGAACGTCCCCACGTACAGGAACGACATGATCCAGGTGTGCGGGTCCCGGACGGCGGCCCGCACCGCGCCCGTGTCGTTGCGGACCGACGCGATGCTGTCCATGAAGAGGAAGGCGCAGACGGCGGAGACGAGGACGAACGGGATGTAGATCCCGAGCACGACGCGCGGCCCGCCGCCCGCCCCGATGACGGCGAGCCCGACGAGCTGCACGACGGGCACGCCGATGTTGCCGCCCCCGGCGTTGAGCCCGAGCGCCCACCCCTTCTTCCGCAGCGGGAAGAAGGAGTTGATGTTGGTCATGCTGGAGGCGAAGTTCCCGCCGCCGACGCCGGTGAGCAGGGCGCACAGCATGAACGTCCGGTACGAGGTCCCCGGCTCCATGACGACGAAGGCGGCGACGGTCGGCAGGAGCAGCAGGGAGGCGGCGATGACGGTCCAGTTGCGCCCGCCGAAGCGCGCGACGGCGAAGGTGTACGGGACGCGGACGACGGCCCCGACGAGCGTGGCCATCGACACGAGGAAGAACTTCCCGGCCGCGTCGATCCCGTACTCGGGCCCCATGAACAGGACCATCACCGACCACAGGCTCCACACGGAGAACCCGACGTGTTCGGAGAGCACGGAGAACGCCAGATTCCGCCGCGCGACCCGCTCCCCGCCCTCCTCCTTCCAGAACGTCTCGTCCTCCGGATCCCACCGCTCGATCCACATCCCGCGCCTCCACCCTCTCGACGACCCTCGGCCAAGCCCGAAGGAACCCGAAGATAGGGAGACCGCATTTCAACACCGTGCCCCCGGGTGACCACGGGGGAACGTTGCTCTCACGGGGGTGGGGGTGGGGTGGTGAGGGGCGTTGCCCTGAGGGGGCGGGCGGTGACGTCGACGCCTGCTGAGCAGGACGGGGAGCGGGGGGACTACGCCGCGACGGCCCGTACCCCGGCGCTGGAGAGGGCCTCGCCGATCTGCCGCGCCTCCGCCGAACGGAGTTCGATCGACTCACCCGAGTGGAGAAGGAGATCCGTCGTCGGGTCCAGCCAGCTCACCGTGTGGGCGATGTACGCCACGCCCACCAGGTCCGTGAGGGGAATGTCGAGCGAGCTCCCGTCCTCACCACGGAGGTGGAGGGCCCCCGCTCCGATCGCCAGTACGCCGGCCCGCGGCGGAGCACAGTCCCAGGCGGCGGGCCCCACGGGCGCGTCCTCACCCGTGGGCTCGCTTGCGGGCTCACCCAACCCGTACCGGACGGGGTGCACGACCGCCCCGGGGGGACACGAAGCGCTCAAGGGGGCGGCAATACGGGCGAGGTGGGCCCGCTCCCTGCGCCGCTTGAGCGCGACCATCGGGAGGCCGATCAACAACACGATCAGGGCGATCAGTCCCACCGACACAAGACCGAGCACGTTCTCGGGCCGGGCCACCACGAAGACCGCCACGACGATGGCGACGGGCGCGCACAGTGCGCTGCAGACCAGAACGGGGTGGGCCCCGCCCTGCCGGATCTCCACCCCGCCGGACATCCGGTTCCGGTGCTGATGCCGTCGGCGTGCGCGCCCTCGCAGCACGTTCTCCCTCGCCGCCCAGCTGTATCGGTCGGCATACTTTCGCACCGTCGACCAGGCGAAGGCGGCCCCCACCGCCGTTCCCGGCAACATCACCAGCCCGTCCGCGTCGGACACGTCAGCCAACAACACGGCGGCCAGGATGAACGCCACCACCAGAAGGGCCACCGCGTTGAAGAACCGGGAGTGGGGGAAGCCCTGCGATCCGTAGCCCGGCGGAATCTCGGAACCGTGCCCTCTGTCCACGGCGGCCCACTCCCTCAACAGGTGCCGACGTCGCCCGCCCCGGGCCCGCAACGAACGCAGGACCAGCAGCGCCGGCGACGCGACGAGCACCAGCAGCACGCAGCCTGCGACCGACACGGCGACGTCATCCCCGCCGTTCGACGCCGCATCGGTCAACAGGACCGGCACGAGAAAGGCGACGAGGGTCACCAGCACCGCACACAGAACGAAGGCCAGTCCACGGCTGCGTGAAAGATCCTCACGCATCAGCACCCTGAGCGCTTCCGACTGCGCCCGCTGGAGGCTCGCCCGGTCCGGCCAGGCGTGGGCCGGACCGGGAGCCGTAGGAAGCGGTACGGCTCGAAGCATCCGTGATGACGTGCTGGGTGGCGAAGAGGACCCGCACGCCCTCATGGCGTGCACTTCTTGGACGCGGTGGTCGACGTGACGGAGTCCGTCTGCCAGATGCCCTCGGCGTTCTCCGTCACGCGGGTGTTGAAGAAGGTGTAGTCATTCGCGGACGGCTTGATGGACCTGTCCACGGCCCCGGTCTTCAGGTCCTTGGGGTACGTCTTCTTCCCGTCCTGGCAATACGTCACCGCCGCCACGCCATCCTTGAGGAAGGTGACCTGCCGGTTGTAGTACCGCGTGGTCCCGATGAACGACTTCTTGTTCTCCTGGAACCCCTGGACATACTCGGCCGACGACAACAGCCCGTCACCCGCCGCGTAGAACTTCAGCGCCGGATGATCCTTGGCCTTGACGGTCACGGCCTCGATGAGCGAGTCGACCCACCGCTCGTTGTCCGCGAGCACCGCGTCCTTCTTCGGGTCACCGGTCTTGCCGCCCTCGAAAACGTTGTGCACGTCCTTGGGCAGCCTGATCTCCGGCCGCTTCACCCCGTCACCCGGCGCCTTCGGCGACGGCGACGCACCCTTCTCCGTACCCGAATCCGCTCCGGCGATCTTGTCGCTGTCCTTGGACCCGGCGTCGTCGTCACTCCCCCCGCAGGACGAGAGCGAGACGACCGCCGCGGCGGTCACGGCGGCCGCGGCGAGCAGGGTGGGGCGGCGATTCACGGTCAGCTCCTGGAGTGTGCGTGGAGGGGGAAGGGTTCTCTGGAGTGAACCAAGCTATCCGCGCGGGTGAGAAGCGCTCAGCCCAGGTGGGTGTCGCCCAGGGAGATCAGGAGGTGGCGGAGGGCCGTGTCGAGGGATTCTCGGGTCTCGGGGGGCAGGGCCGCCAGCATGGACTCCTCGTTCGCCACGTGGTCCACCACCGCGCGGTCGACCAGGTCCTTGCCCTCGTCGGTCAGGCGGACGCGGATGGCGCGGCGGTCGGTGGGGTCGGGGCGGCGTTCGATGTAGCCCTTGCGCTCCAGTTTGTCGAGGCGGTTGGTGATGGCGCCGGACGTCACCATGGCGGTCTTGAGCAGGCCGCCCGCGGTCAGTTCGTGCGGGGCGCCGACGCGGCGCAGCGTGGCGAGGACGTCGAACTCCGCGAACTCCAGGCCGTATTCGACGAAGACCCGCTTCATGCCCTTGCTCAGCAGGTGGTCGGCGCGCTTGATGCGGCCCACCAGGGCCATCGCGTCCAGGTGCGCGAGGTTCAGGTCGGGGCGCTCGCGGCGCCACTGGCCGCGGAGTTCGTCGATGGCGTCCGCGGCGGGCGGCCGACCCTCGGCGTGGCCTCCGGTCGGCTCGTCTGCGGCCTCCAAGGCGGCCATGGCGTCCCTCCTCCTGCGTCGGAACCGAATCTCTCAACGTTCAGATACTTGACGTTCGGAGATCCTGGGCTCATATTTATCTCAACGTTGAGAATAACAGCGTTCAGGGGAACGACGAGGGGATCGCAACGTCATGTCCGTCCACAGCATCAGCACCCGCACCGGTACGAGCGAGAGCGGCACCCCGCACCTCGCCGAGCAGACCCGAACCACCTCGGCGCCCCGCCCGCCGCAGGCCCCCCGCACCTCCGCCAAGGCCGCCGCCGCCATCGCCGCGATCGCCGCCATCGGTCCGGCCACCTGGGGCACCACCTACGTCACGACCACCGAACTCCTGCCCCCGGACCGCCCGTTGCTCGCCGCCGCCCTGCGCGCGCTGCCCGCCGGCCTCATCCTGCTCGCGCTCACCCGGCGCCTGCCCCGCGGCGACTGGTGGTGGAAGGCCGCGGTGCTCGGCATCCTCAACTTCGGCGCCTTCTTCCCCCTCCTCTTCTTCGGCGCCTACCGGCTGCCCGGCGGCGTCGCCTCCACGATCAGCGCGGTGATGCCGCTGCTGGTGGCCGGCTTCGGGATCGGCGTCCTGAAGGTGCGGCCCACCCGTCGCACCCTCGGCGCGGGACTCGTCGGGGTCGTCGGCGTCGCCCTCCTCGTCCTGCGCGGCAGCGCCTCCGTCGACCTCGCGGGCATCGCGGCCATGCTGACGGCCACGACCCTCATGGCACTGGCCGTCGTACTGAGCAAGCGGTGGGGCCGGCCCGAGGGCGCCTCCCTGCTCGCCTTCACGGGATGGCAACTGACCGCGGGCGGGCTGATCCTGGCCCCGATCGCGCTCACCGCCGAAGGCCTCCCGGACCACTTCACCGGCGCCAACATCGCCGGGTACGCCTACCTCGGCATCATCGGCACGGCCCTCGCGTACGCCCTGTGGTTCCGCGGCATCGAGCGCCTGCCCGCCTCCTCCGTGTCCTTCCTCGGCCTGACCAACCCGGTCGTCGCCACGCTGGCCGGACTCCTCCTCCTGGGCCAGACGCTCACCGTCTGGCAGGTCGGCGGCCTGGTCCTCGTCCTGGCGAGCGTGGTCCTGGGGCAGGGGCGGCGCGGGGCGGGGCGGCGGGCGTAGCGCCTGGCGCGCAGCTGTCGTGCCCAGCTCGTAGCGCCTACGGCACGCGTAGCACCTCTCCCCCCGTACACGCACCCCCAAGGAGCAGCACCATGCGCATCACCGTCTTCGGAGCCGCCGGAAACGCGGGCAGCCGCGTCGTCGCCGAGGCCCTCACCCGGGGCCACGAGGTCACCGCCGTCGTCCGCGACGCCACCCGCTTCGCCGCCCTGCACCCGGGGGCCACGCACCGCGCCGGGGACGCCGGAAACCCGGACCACGTAGCCGAGTTGAGCGCCGGGCAGGACCTCGTCGTCAACGCGACGAGACCCGCCCCCGGCCGGGAGCGCGACCACCCGGCCGTCACCAGATCCTTCCTGGCCGGCCTCGCCGCCCACGCCGCCGCCACGCGCCTCATCGTCATCGGCGGCGCGGGCAGCCTCACGGTCCCCGGCCGCACCGACGGCCGCCTCGCCATCGACGACCCCCGGTACGTCCCGGTGGCCTGGCGGCACATCGCCGAGGCGTCCAACGCCCAGTACGAGGCGCTGCGTTCGGCGGACACGGCCGTCGACTGGACCTACCTCAGCCCCTCCGCCCACTTCGAACCGGGCGCCCGCACCGGCGCGTTCCGCCTCGGCAAGGACGAGCTGCTGGTGGACGGCGAGGGCAACTCGGCCATCTCCATGGAGGACTTCGCCATCGCCCTCCTGGACGAGGCCGAGGCCCCGCGACACCACCGGGCCCGCTTCACGGTCGGCTACTGAGCCGCCAAAAGGCCCTCCGCACCTAACGGTTGACGGACTGGACCTCCTGCACGACCACGTCCTGCGTCCCGCCGAACTCGCCCGGAGGCAGGTCGCCACCCTCCCCCGACGTGCTCGTCCAGCTCACCTTCCAGGTGATCGTGGCCTGGAGCTCGTACGAACCCTCGTGGGAGGAGCGCAGGTACCGGACGCCGCACGGCGGATCCGTGTCCGCGGGGGTGCCCTTGGCGCGCGGCGTGCCGATCCGGCCGTCCACGATCGGGCACTCGCCGGACGCGGGGTACGTCTCGGCGTCCCCCGTCCCCGGTTCGATCTTCAGCGAGACCGGCTCGGCGGTCGTCGTCGCGGAGAGGCCCGTACCGGGCAGGGTCGCGGTCACCGAGGTCTTCTTGAACCGGGCCTTGTCCAGCCAGACCCAGGTCGGCAGATTGACCTTCGTCTCACCCTCCGGCGCCATCTCGATCTCGGTGTCGGGGACGGGAAGCCGGCCGTACGCGTACTCGGCGAGGATCTTGGGCGAGACGGCGAGCGGCTCCTTCGGGGGTTCGCCGTCCTCCACCCAGAAGGGCGCCCGGTCACAGGCCTTGGCCTCGGGTTCGTCCTTGCGGTCCTCGTCGACGGCCGCCGCCCAGAACTTCCCCTCGCCCTGCTTGTCGAGGTTGTAGTTCTTGTACGGGTGGCCTTCCTTGAAGTACGAGTCGAATACTCCGCCCACGACGTCGCCGACCCCGAGGAACTTGAACTGCCGGACCGCCTTGACCGTTGCCTCGATCTGCTTGGGCGTGTACGCGGGCTCGTACCAGCAGGCCGGGCGCTTCCAGTTGCTGTTGGCCGGCGTGAGCGTGCCGGTCTTGGCGGAATTCGGGTTGCCGTCGACCGTGGTCTGGATCCTGGTCCGGATGCCCAGTTCCTTACCCTGGCGGGTGCCTTGCGACTGCTGCCCGGTTCCGACGTCACCGCCGCCGCCGGTGTCACCACCGCCGGCGTGGGCCACGCCGGGGACCAGTGCCACAGCTGCCGCCAGAGCGGGGGCGGCCCATCGGATCGAGGCCCCGCACGCCCTCACGGCGTGCACTTCTTGGACGCGGTGGTCGACGTGACGGAGTCCGTCTGCCAGATGCCCTCGGCGTTCTTCGTCACGCGGGTGTTGACGAACGCGTAGTCACTCGCCGAGCCCTTGATGGACCTGTCCACCGCGCCGGTCTTCAGGTCCTTCGGGTAGGTCTTCGTGCCGTCCTTGCAGTACGTCACCGCCGCCACGCCGTCCTTGAGCATGGTGACCTGACGGTCGTAGTAGCGAATGGTCCCGACGAAGCTCTTCTTCTTCTCCTGGAACCCCTGGACATACTCGGCCGACGACAACAGCCCGTCACCCGCCGCGTAGAACTTCAGCGCCGGATGATCCTTGGCCTTGACGGTCACGGCCTCGATGAGCGAGTTGACCCACCGCTCGTTGTCCGCGAGCACCGCGTCCTTCTTCGGGTCACCGGTCTTGCCACCCTCGAAGACGTTGTGCACGTCCTTCGGCAGCTTGATCTCCGGCCGCTCGACCCCGTCGTCCGACGGCTTCGCGGAAGGTGACGCACCCGTCTCCGTACCCGAGTCCGATCCGGCGATCTTGTCGCTGTCCTTGGACCCGGCGTCGTCGTCACTCCCTCCGCAGGCCGAGAGCGAGACGACTGCCGCGGCGGTCACGGCGGCCGCGGCGAGCAGGGTGGGGCGGCGATTCACGGTCAGCTCCTGGAGTGTGCGTGGGGGGGAAGGGTTCTCTGGAGTGAACCAAGCTATCCATCATCAGAATCCGCTGCCACCGCCGGGGTCACCGTCCACGGCGGAGGCAGCGGGTCGAATACGCGAACACGAAGGGGCCGGCCCGCACCCCGAAAGGCACCGCCCGGCCCCATCACGTGCCGCTCGTCCGCTACTTCTGCTTCGCGGCGAACTTCCAGATCGTCGGCTTCCCGTCTTCCTTCGCCGCCCAGTGGACCTCGAGGTCCTTCGCGCCCGTCGGGACCAGGTACGTCTGGCAGAGGGTGTGGGTCTCGCCCGTCTTCCAGCCCTCCAGCTCCAGGTCGTCCTCGCAGCCGGGCGCGTCCTCGGCGGCGCCGATGAGCAGGCCGCCGCGGGTACCGTCCGCGTAGATCTCCGTCGTGTCCGCCACGTCCGGGACGTCCTTGATCGGGGCGCCGGCCTTGTGCGTGATCTTCATGTGGGCGGTCGCCGCGACCAGGCCCTTCGCCTGCTTCGGATCCGAGACCAGCTTCTTGGTCTCGGCCTCCGTGCCCAGGTCGACCTTCTCCGCGGCGACGTCGTAGGTGACCGCGACGTCGCCCTCCTTCACCTTGCCCGTGGTCTTCTCGCCGGCCTTCAGGGAGGTCGGCTCCGCGGGCTTGTTCTGGGACGTGGACGCGTCCGTCTTCTTGTCGTCCGACTTCTTGTCGTCACCGCCGCCGCAGGCGGTCAGGGCGAGGGCGAGTACGGCGACGGGTGCGGTCGCGCGCAGCGCGGACTTCCTGCTAAGCAAAGAGATCTCCTGGCAGAGGGTGGACCCGCCGCCCGGCACACGGAAGAACCGCGGGCGGCAGGGAGAGCCGTCAGCTTAGGAGTTGGTCACTGGGCGCGTCGAGATCGTTACGGTCCATCGCCGGGCGGGCGTTGGCGATTGCAACGCATTGCGCGAGGCCATCCGCAACCCCGCCGCGTGCAGCGGACTTCGGCGGACGAAATGTTCGCTGGCGCGAAGCGCAATTCCTGTGCTGGCGCCGTGCGGCGCGCCGTCACCGGCCCCAACGCCCGTCTTTTGCACGGCATTTCAGACCATTGCGGCCAGTTGCCGCTACATAACAGTCGCACAACGCATGCAGCCGGCCGGTCGGTCGGCCACCGACTCCCCCCGCGCCGGCCACCCCTTACGCCGCCGCCCGCCGGCCCCCGGACCCCCGCCGTCCCCCGGACCTCCGCCGCGCCCCGTTCGGCCACAGCCTCGGCCGCCGCTTCGCCGCCAGGTCCTCGACCCAGCCCACCGTCACCACCATCAGCCCTATCAACGGCCAGACCAGGACGGTCATCCACAGCATGTACGTCGTGTCGAGCGCCGAGCTCCAGCTCTCGTCCTCCATGAACGGCAGGTCGTACGCCAGGTCGATGATCGGCACCGTCGCCATGATGAGGAGGTTGTGCCAGAGGTAGATCGTGACCGCGCGGTTGTTGGAGAGCGTGACCAGCTTGTCCCACTTCGCCAGCCGGCCCGGCAGCTCCTGCCACGACGGCGCGTACTGGAGCAGGATCACCACGAAGCCGAACGACCACGCCGCCTGCGCCAGCGGGATGTCGTTCAGGTCCCAGCCGTCGGGGCCCAGATGACCCGACGCCCACCACAGGCCGAAGGCCATGACGAGGGCCGACGCCGATACCGCGAGGTAGCGCGGCACCCTCGCCAGTACGCCCTCCTGGTGCGCGAAGCCCAGCACCCAGCAGCTGCCGTACATCGCGAAGTCCGAGACCGCGTTGCCCGTCTCGCCGGGGATGGCGACGACCCCCGTGCCGACCACCGCCGTCAGCCCCAGCGGAGCGAACAGCGTGGCCCACGGGAGCCTGCGGAACGCCCACAGCAGCAGCGGCGAGGCGATGACGAACCACAGGTAGGCGCGGATGTACCAGAGCGGGCCCGCGGCCTGCGCCGGCCAGGTGTCCTCCAGGAGCCCGGCCTTGTCCCCCAGGTTCCACGGGAACGGCGGCGCGCCCACCGGGAACACGTAGTTGGCCATGCTCACCAGGCCCCACGTGCCGCCGTGGTCCGGGTCCTCGCCGATGTCCCAGCCGCCCGCGAAGAGCAGACAGAGCACGACCGCGCTGAACGCCCACATCGGGGGCAGGAGCCGGCGGATGCGGCCCCGGATCACGCCCCACGCCGGACGCTTCAGCGAGCGCGCCATCAGCGAACCCGCCAGCGCGAACATCACGCCCATGGAGGGGAAGACGATCGTCAGCCAGGCCCAGCCGAAGAGGTGGTAGACGACGACACGGACCAGCGCGAGCGAGCGCAACAGGTCCAGATAGCGGTCGCGGCCGGGCTTCTTGGGTGCGGCCGCCACCGGTACGGAGACGGGTGCGGCCACCGGCGGTACGGAGACCGGAGCCGGTGGCACCGGGGCCGGGACATACTCGGGTACGTAACCGTGACTCATGCTCATGCGACGGGCCTCCGCTCGTGCTGGCCCGTCCGCTGCCGCGGGATGGAACCGGGCGCCTCCAGCGCTCCCGTACGCCGGAGCTTCTGCCAGCGCAGCCGGCCTCCGGTGAGAGCGGTTATCCAGGACTGCAGCAGGACGACGTACATCAACTGCCGGTAGAGGACCTGCTGGAGGGGCAGCGAGATCAGGTGGGTCATGCGTTCGCGGTCCAGGCGGAAGGCGTACGCCGCGCAGACCGCCTGGATCGCGAGGACGCCCAGCCAGGCGACGACCGTCTTCTGGGTGGGGCCGAAGACCAGGCCGTACAGCAGGAACACGTCGATCAGCGGCGCCAGGAGCGGTGCCAGGACCATGAAGAGCGAGACCAGCGGCAGGCCGATCCGGCCGAAGCGGCCGGACGGGCCCGACTCGACGACCGCGCGGCGGTGCTTCCAGATCGCCTGCATCGTCCCGTACGACCAGCGGTAGCGCTGCGACCAGAGCTGCTGGACCGACTCCGGGGCCTCGGTCCAGGCGCGCGCCTTCTCCGCGTACACGACGCGCCAGCCGTCGCGGTGCAGCGCCATGGTGATGTCGGTGTCCTCGGCGAGCGTGTCGTCGCTCATGCCGCCGACCCGCTCCAGGGCGGACCGCCGGAAGGCGCCGACCGCGCCGGGGATGGTCGGCATGCAGCGCAGCATGTCGTACATCCGGCGGTCGAGGTTGAAGCCCATCACGTACTCGATGTGCTGCCAGGCGCCGATGAGCGAGTCGCGGTTGCCGACCTTCGCGTTGCCCGCGACGGCGCCCACGCGCGGGTCGCCGAAGGGCTGCACGAGCTCGCGGACGGTGGACTCCTCGAAGACCGTGTCGCCGTCCATCATCACGATGAGGTCGAAGCGGGCGTTGGCGATGCCGCGGTTGAGGGCGGCGGGCTTGCCCGCGTTCTGCTGGCGCACGACGCGTACGTTCGGCAGCCGCAGACCCTCCACGAGCCGCGCCGTGCCGTCCGACGAGCCGTCGTCGACGACGATGATCTCGATGGGGTGGTCGCTCGCCATCAGGGAGCGGACCGTCGCCTCGATGCACTTGGCCTCGTTGTACGCGGGGACGAGGACCGAGACCGGCTCGGTGACTGGCGGCCCCCAGCGGAAGCCGCGCCGCCGCACCCGGCGCGCGTGCACCGCGGAGAGCAGCAGCATCAGCCCGAAGCGGGTGAAGACGAGGACGCCGATGACGGCGAGCGCCACGACGAGCCCGTCGGTGAGGTGCTCGGAGGCGCCGACCAGGAAGACCCAGGCCTTGCCCTTCCACAGCTCGACGCCGCGCACCGGGGTGTGCGCGCTGGGCGCGTCCAGGGATTCGGTGAGGTTGCCGAACCGGTAGCCCTGCTTCTGCAAGTCGGGCAGGAAGCGGTCGAGCGCGGCGACGGTCTGGGAGCGGTCGCCGCCGGAGTCGTGCATGAGGACGACGGCGCCCTCGCCGCCCTGGGGCGTGGCCCTGCGGATGATCTCGTCGACGCCGGGGCGCTTCCAGTCCTCGCTGTCGGTGTTGTTGACGACGGTGAGGTAGCCGCGGCCGCCGATGTAGCGGGTGACCGGGTAGGACTTGTCGTCCATGGCGTCCGCGAAGGACGAGTACGGCGGGCGGAACAGTGAGGTCCGTATCCCTGCGGCGCCGGCCAGGGCGAGCTGGTTCTGCGAGAGCTCCCGGTCGATGCGGCTGTGGGTCTGGTAGGAGAGGTCGGGGTGATTGAAGGTGTGCAGGCCGACCTCGTGCCCCTCGTCCACCATGCGCCGGACGAGCTCGGGGTAGCGCGAGGCCATGGTGCCGGTGACGAAGAAGACGGCGTGGGCGCGGTGTTCCTTCAGGACGTCGAGGACCTTGGGCGTCCACTTCGGGTCGGGGCCGTCGTCGAAGGTGAGCACGAGCCGGTGGTCGGGCACGCTCAGCGTCGTCTCGCGGCCGCCCCGGGTGTCGATGACCGGGCCGCCCTCCAGGATCTTGCGGGGTACGTGGTCGGTGGGCGCCGGGGGTCTGACGCGGTGGTCGGCGGCGATCTCACTGTGCACGTATCCACGCAGCATCAGCATCGCGAGCAGGGCGACGAGCAGCAGCGAGGGCAGCAGGTGGCGCAGGGGGAGGCGGCGGCGCAGCAGACCGGCGCGGGGCGGCTTGGGGCGCCGCCGGGAGCCGCGCTTGCCGGGCGTCCGAGGGCTCGGTGTGGGGGAGCCCGGTGTGGGGGAGCCGGATGCCTGGGAGCCCGGTGTCCGAGGGCTCGGTATGAGGGGGCTCGGTATGAGGGGGCCGGGGGTGTGTCTGTTCGGGGGGAAGGGGGTGTGTCCGTTCGGGGGGAAGCCGCCCGGGGCGGGGTGGTGCGGCCCGTGGCCCGCGCCGCTCTCGGGGTGCCGATCGCCGTTCTGGGCGTGACTGTCCCAGGGGCCGTCGGAACGGCCCCCGGTGGTGCGGGAGTTCATCGCTGTGCGTCCTCCGAGGACGGCTTCATGTCCGTGCCGGACCGATCTGCGGGAGGGGTGTAGACGACGGGGACCTCGCCGGCGCTGCCGCCGCTCCCGCCGCCGTCGGCGCCGGGGTCCGCGGGGTGCGTGGCCGGACCGGTGGGCGGTCCGGCCGGCCCCGCGGGGTCGGGGGCGGGGGCGGGGCCGGGGCCCGCCGTGCCGCCGGTCGGGGCCGGGTCGGTGCCGCCCTGGTGCGCGTCGGGGGCCGGGTCGCCGGTCCTGCCGCCGCTGGAGGGTCCGGCGTCGGGGCGGGTGCCGGACGGGGCGTCGTCATCGCGCCGGGCGGGGCCGGGCTCGCCGTCCTCGCCGGGTGCGCGCGTCGCGCCGGGTCCATCCGTCGCGTCGGACGACGGCGAGGCAGTGGACGAGGAGGAGGGGGCGGACGGGCCGACGGCGTCCGTCGGGCGGTGCGGCGTGTCCACCTTGCTCGCCGGCTTGTCGTCCTTGGGATCGGGCATCGGCACCCAGGGCGCGCTGGAGTTGCCCGAAAACAGCGTGGCGACGATGACCGCCGCGTAGCCCGCGCAGGCGACGCCGACGATCATGCCTATTCGCCGGTACCGCCTGCCGCGCCGGCCCGTCTCGTCGACGAAGACCGGCCCGTCGGCCGCGCCCTCCCTGCCGGGTTCGGCGGGCAGCTCCGCCAGTTGCCGTCCCAGGCCGTCGATCTGAACGGTGACCTCGTTCGGATCGTGAGTATGTCCCGGTAGGGCATCTTCTCGCCAAGTTTCCATGCGTACGCACAACCCCCACATAACCGACTTGGGTGCGCGTACGACCATGAATGACCGCCGTCCGGACCGAGCCCCCACCCGATCCGAGCGCCCCCCTCTATCACACTGCACTCGAGGCATGAATGTAGCGCACCGGAGTGGCGGGCGTGGTTCTCAGTCAGTTCTGACTCACCATGATGAGTGCATCTACGGCGGGAACCCATGTGTTCGAGGGCCGTCGGAGCCACTTCTCCGCAACGGCCAGCTCCGCGGCGGCCGTTCGCAGAGCGGTCATACCGGGGTGAACAAGGCCTTTCCGCCACACCAGCGATACCGGTGAGAGCGGTACGGGATCGATCAGCGGGCGCAGCTCGGCTCCGGGCATGGCCGGAAAATCCACGACCGCGAGGACCGGATTTCGATTTTTCGCCATGACACGTTCGAACTCCTCGGGGCCGACGGCGAGCGGTGCGGGTGGCGCGATCTCGATGCCCCGGCCCGCGAAGAGCAGGCGCGCCAGGTCCGTCCACTCCCGCGTGCCCGGGTTGCCCGCCCCCGCGTACACGGCCTCGCCGGCGAGCGCGTCCAGCGGCACCGCGTCGAGCTCGGCCAGCGGATGGCCGCTCGGCAGCAGCACGGCCATCGGCTCGTACCGCACGGGCTGCTGGGCGAGCCCGGCCCGCAGCGCGGGGTCGAGGCCGGCGAACCGCCCGAAGGCGGCGTCGAGCCGCCCGGCGGCCAGCTCGGCCGCCGCGCCGGTGAGCCCGCTCTCGTACCGGGCCATCAGCTCGCACTCCGGGGCCAGTTCGCGGGCGCGCCGCAGGATGCGCGCGGAGACCAGGCCGGGGCTGTTCAGATCGACGAGCAGCGGGCGCCGCGCGCCGGTGGCGGCGGCGAGCAGTTCCTCTTGGGCGAGCAGCACCCGCCGCGCGTACGGAAGCAGCCGCTCGCCGTCCGGGGTCAGGGTGACCTGCCGCGTCGTCCGCGCGAAGAGTTCGGCGCCCAACTCCCGCTCCAGGCGCCGGACATCACGGCTCAGGGCCTGTTGCGCCACGTACAGCCGGGCCGCCGCCCGGGTGAAGTGCAGCTCCTCGGCGACGGCGACGAAGGCACGCAGCAGCCGGGGATCGACGTCGCGGGGCGCGCCGCCGGGTGCGCCGCCCGGTGTGACGTTCTCTGCGGTCATCGCGGGAACCTACCGCGCGGGGTGTCCGGCGAGCAGCCGCCGGCGGTGGCCGCGGCGGCGGACGAAGGTGACGAGCGCGACGGCGGCGCCGATGCCGACGCCGAGGACCGGCAGGAGGACGGCCGGCACCAGGCCGGCCAGGAACCCGACGTGGCCGTCGGGGTCCCCGATGGCGTACCGGGACGGGCCCTTCGACGAGCAGGTGACCTCGTAGTCGCCCGTGCGCGACACCTCGATGGTGCGCAGCGGGTTCCAGGCCTCGTCGCGGGTGAGGTACACGTCGATTCCCGGGGAGGTGAGCCTGGGGCCGCCCGGCCCGGTGATGTCGCACTCCTGGTCCGGGGACGGGCCCCGTTCGCTGATCCAGATCGCCTTGTCGCTCTCCGGTCCGAGCCGCACGGTGACGGTGTCGCCGTCACGGAACGGGTGACCGGTGTCCACCGCGTCCGTCATGTGCGTGAGCCGGTAGACGCCGATGACCACCCCCAGCACGATCAGCACGGCGGCGGTCAGGGCGGCCGTCACGTACCAATGGCGGCCGGGCCGGAGTTCGTTCGCCGGTATGTGCGGCGGCCGGGTGGTCTGCATCGCCACACCCTAGACGGCGCGCGCACGGCCGCTATGGGACTCACATCGCAGGTGCGTGAATCGGCGGCCAGAAGGTGTTGGACCCCGTCACCCGCCCCCGGTGAGGCTGAGGTCATGCCCAGCGACTCGTCCGGTGGCCCGCGCCGCCCCCGTAACCCCTACGCCCGTCTCTTCGCGATACCCGGCGCCACCGCCTTCACCGTCGGCAACCTCGTCGCCCGCCTGCCCATGGGCATGTTCAGCGTGAGCGCCGTCATCATGATCTCCGGGGCCCGCGGGTCGTACGCGCTGGCCGGCGCCGTCACCGCCACCGGCCTCGCCGCGACCGCCGTCGTCGCTCCCTGGACGGCGCGGCTCGTCGACCGTCACGGCCAGGCCCGCGTCGCCGTCCCCGCCACTCTCGTCGCCGCGCTCGGCTCGCTCTCGCTGCTGCTCTGCGTGCGGTACGGGGCGCCCGACTGGACGCTCTTCGCCTCGTACGCGGCGACGGCCACGACGCCCAACACCGGAGGCATGTCCCGGGCCCGCTGGGCCCACCTCCTGGGCGACGACGCACGGGCCGTGCACACCGCCAACTCCTTCGAACAGGCCGCCGACGAGCTCTGTTTCATGCTCGGCCCGGTCCTCGCCGCCTTCCTGTGCGGCGCGCTCTTCCCCCAGGCGGGCACGTTGACCGGCGTGGTGCTGCTGGTCTCCGGCGTACTGCTCTTCGCCGCGCAGCGCGCGACGGAACCCCCGCCCCGCCTCCGTACGCCCACCACCTCCCACGCACCGCCCGCACCCGCACTCGCGCCCCCGTCGCCGCTCCGCGCCCGCGGAATGGCGCCTCTCCTTGCCGCGTTCCTCGCCACCGGCGCCGTTTTCGGATCCCTTGAGGTCGTCACGATCGCCCACGCCGACGGCCAGGGGCACAAGGCGGCCGCCGGGCTGATCCTCGCCCTCCAGGCCGCGGGATCCTGCGCCGCGGGACTCGTCTACGGCGCCGTGAAACCGCGCGGCCCGCTGGACCGCCGCCACCTCCTGTGCACCGCGGCGATGGCGGCCCTGATGACCCTGCCGCTGCTCGCCGTGGCGGCCTCCGGCTCCCTGCTCGTCCTGGCCGGGGCGCTGCTGGTCGCCGGGATGGCGACCGCGCCGACGATGGTCACCGGGATGACGCTCGTCCAACGGCGCACCCCCGAGGGGCGGTTGAACGAGGGCATGACCCTCGCCGTGACCGGCATCCTCGGGGGCATCGCGTGCGGGGGCGCGGGCGGCGGCTGGGCGGTGGAACGCCTGGGCACCACCGCGGGTTACGGGGTGCCCGTCGCCGCCGCCTGCTGCGCCCTGCTGCTCAGCAGCGCACAGGCTTGCGCCACGAGCACTCCAGGTCGCCGCCGTCCCGCCCGGCCGCGCGCGTCGACCGCGGCGTGACCGCGACGGTCTTGTCCTTCGTCGACGAGGCGAGGGTGACGACGATGGCGTCCTCCAGCGCCTTGACGGACGACGGCAGGTAGTTGTTCAGGATGACGCTGAAGACCAGCTCGCGCCCGTCCTTGTCCTTGACGTAACCGGACAGGGCGGACGCACCGGTCAACGAGCCCGTCTTCGCATGGACGTTGAGCGCCGCCGGGGTCCCGCACATCCGCGTGCGCAGCGTGCCGCCGTCGAACTTGTCCGGGGCGCAGGCCACCGGCAGGGAGGCGTACCAGTCGTCGAACCAGGGCTCGTCCTTCACCGACCGCAGCAGCGCGATGTACTGCTCGGCCGCCACGTTGTCCTTGCGCGAGAGCCCGGACCCGTCGACCTGACGGATCTTCCCCGGATCCACGCCGACGGTCTTCAGATACCCGCCGATGGCGGTGAGCCCGTCCCCCCAACTCCCGGCCCGGCCCGTCGCCTCGTACCCCATGGCCTTGGTGAGGCTCTCCGCGTGCATGTTGTTGGAGAGCTTCATGAAGGGGACCAGGAGGTCCTTGAGCGGCATGGAGTCGTGCGAGGCGAGCTTCTTGGCGCCCTTCGGTGTGCGGAGCCCGGTCCGGGTGGGACCGCCGACCCGCACGCCGTGCGCGGCGAGGGCGTCCCGGAAGACGGCGGCGGCGTACCCGGTGGGCTCCCAGACGGTCACCCACTCCTTGGTGGTCTCCCCGCCGACGGGGACGGTGCCGCTGACGGTGATGCTGTTCTCGCCGTGCCGCCGCTCCACGGCGATGGTGTCGTCGCCGCCCTGCGCGACGGTGCGGGCCCGCAGGTCGATGTCCACGTAGTCGGTCCTGGGCGTGACGCTCACACGCGGCTTGTCCCCGGCACGCGCACCGGGCCGTACCTCGACGATGACGGTGCCCGTGTCGTAGTCGGTGTCGGGCGCGACGCTCAGCGCGCTGATCTGCGCGGCGTAGTACGAGGATTCGTCGTCGCCGCCCCAGGTGTCGCCGACGCGCCGGTCGTCGAACCGGGTGTCGTCGGCGACGAGCCGCCCCGAGACCCGCCGGATCCCCGAGTCGGCGACCTTCGCGGCGAGTTGGTCGTAGTCCTTGGCGAGGGTCGTAGGGTCACCGGTCCCGCGCAGATAAAGATCACCCTTGAACTCCCGGCCACGCCTTACCCCCTCCGCCAGGACGTCGGTGGTGAACCGATGGCCGGGACCGAGCAGCCCCATGGCGGCGGCCGAGGTGAGCAGCTTGGTGTTGGAGGCGGGCATCAGGCGCCCGCTGGAGCGGTGCTGGTACAGGACGTCGCCGGAGGCGGAGTCGGCGACCACGACACTGGCCACGCCGCCCTCCATGCGAGGGTCGCCGAGAATGGTGTCGATGGTCTCGGGAAGCCCGGACCGATCGGAGTCGGCGCCGGCCGTCCCGGCGGCGGAGAGGCCGCCCGCGGCGAGGGCGAGCACGGCGGGCCAGATCCAGTGGCGGGCGTTGACGCGGCGTCTCACGGGTCTCTTCATGACCCTGGAGCATCCCCGACGGGGTCTCGGGGCGACAGCCCCCACGCGGATTCTGGCGTGGTCGCCTGTCGCAGATCCCGGCCCGCCGCTACGCGTCGGATCCCCGGGTGGGGGTTTCCCCCGACTCCCCCTGCGGGCTTCAAACAGTCCCGCCGCTCCGCGGCGGATATATCCCACCCACCCACCCGTTCACCCCGCGACGCAGGGCGGGGGTAGGGGTGGGTGGGCGCACCCCGCCCCATGCGGCTCAGGTCGAGGTGCCGGGGGCGGGCGCTACCCACCGGGAGGCCGCACCCGCCCACCATCGGGAGGGGACGTGGGGGTATGTGCGCACGGAGCACCGAGCCAGCAATAGCAATGTTGTTCGTGAGGCGTGGCGAACAGTGGATGGCGAGTTCGCACATACCCCCGCGGCCCCGCACCCACAAACGGACAGCAGGCGCAGACCCCAGCCCAAGGCGCCCCCGCACCCGCAAACGGGCAACAGGCGCAGACGCCCACCCTCGGCGTCCCGTACCCCCCAACGGGCAGGCGCAGACGCCCACCCTCGGCGTCCCGCCCCCGACCTACACGCCCCCCGGCAACCGCCGCCTCTGTGGCGGCAGCGCCGCCAGCAGCGTCAGCGCCGACGCCGGCCCCGACGGCCCTCCCCCCGACCGCCGGCACACCATCGCATCCGGGTCCCCCGGCGACTGCTGCAAGCTGTACCCCCCAGGACACGTCGGCCCCGACGCCCCCGCCTCACCCCGCGGCCCCGCAGGACCGACAGGCCCCACCGCCCCCTCCGCCCCCGGCGGCCCCGCAGGACCCGCCGACCCTTCAGGCCCCGGCACCCCCTGAGCCCCCTGCGCTCCCTGAACCCCCGGCACCCCCTGCGCCCCCGGAACCCCAGGCTCCCCAGACGCCCCTACCGGCCCCGGCTCACCCTCATCACCACGCGCCCCCCGCAGCCCCCCATCCCCCCGCACACCCTTCTCCCCCGGCTTCCCATCCGCCCCGTTCAACCCATTCGAACCGTCGGACCCCGCCGCCCCCGCCACCCCCGGCGACCCCGCCGGCACCCGAACCCGCTCCAGCAAGTCGTCGATCGCCTCGGAGGGATCCGGCGCAGCCGGAGTGTCCCCGTGGGCCCGCACCTGCGCCCGCAGGGTCCGTACGTCGCGCGCCAGCGTCGACACCGCGTCGCCCCGCCGGTCCGCCTCCACCGCGAACCGGTCCGCCCGCCGGTCCCCCGCGTCGATGCGCGCCCACAACAGCGCCGCGACACCGGAGAGCGCGAGCAGGACGCAGACCAGGAAGACACGGCGCCAGCGGCGGGCCAGAAGTCGCTCGAGCTGGGTCACGGCGTGCCTCCGAGCCGTTGGTTGGCGATGAGCAGCCGCGCGATCTCGCTCTGGTCGTGCGCGTGCAGAGCGTTCAACTCCGCCAGCTTCACGTCACGTTCGGCGACCTGCCGCTCCAGCCGGTCCCGCTCCGTCTGGAGCTTCTCCGTGAGACTGGAGTAACCGGTGAGCGCGTTCTCGCCGCGCTTGCCGAGATACGCGACCACCGCCGCGCCGAGCACTCCGAGACTGGCCACCAGTGAACCGAAGAGAGTGACGGTGGCATCCAAGCGACTGCCTCCTGCACATGCGTACTCAGCCCGGCCCCTGTGCCGCCCGACTGTGGGACATAACCTGCACTCTGCTGCAGTAACGAATCACTCGCCCAGAAGATGTGCCCCACTTTCCGAGGCACACCGCATTCGCGCGCACGGCACAGAACGCACGGCATGGAACGCACGGCATGGAAAAAGCCCCCCGGCCGATGGCCGAGGGGCTCTGTCCTCACATGGGAATTGTGGAGATGGCGGGAATCGAACCCGCGTCCAACGGTGCAGAACCAGGGCTTCTCCGAGCGCAGTTCGCTGCGATTTTCTCGGCCCCGGAGATCTCGCGAACAAGTCTCCGACGGGCCCAGTCACTGTTTGATTTCCCGTCGCACCCCGTGACCGGGTGCGGCGGTTTAGTTCCCTAGATTATGCCAGGATCCGGGTCGGGAACATCCCCGGGCTGACACCCATTTAGGGTCCTTCAGTCACTGCTTATTAGGCAGCGAGGGCGAAGGACTGGGAATCGCTCTTGGAATTGGCGATTATTTGTTGCGACATATGGTTTACGAGATCATTGCCGCTTCCTCGGCTCGCTTCCCCTGCTTCGACATCCGCTGTCGAAACCGATCATCCCCATGTTGATTTTTCAATGTGGATCTCTCGATCCTGGGCCCAGAGGCCCGGGCGCCCCGTCTTCAGCGGGGCAAGACCCATCGTACGTGACCAACGCACGACGGTGCCAGCCTATTCCTCCGGTGCCGCCCGCGGACGACGCCCTCAGGCGATGCCCTGCCGGCGCCGCACCTCGGACACCGCGCGGTTCGTCTCCCTCGTGTCCTGCTTCTCCCGCAGCGTCTGCCGCTTGTCGTACTCCTTCTTGCCCTTGGCCAGGGCGATCTCGACCTTGACCCGGCTGTCCTTGAAGTACAGCGAGAGCGGCACGATGGTGTGCCCCGACTCCTGCGACTTCGACTCCAGCTTGTCGATCTCCGCGCGGTGCAGCAGAAGCTTCCGCTTCCGCGTGGCCGAGTGGTTGGTCCAGGTGCCCTGCACGTACTCCGGGACGTGGATGTTGTGCAGCCACGCCTCACCGCGGTCGATGTGCACGAACCCGTCCACCAGGGAGGCCCGGCCCAGCCGCAGCGACTTGACCTCGGTGCCCATCAGCACCAGGCCGCACTCGTAGGTGTCCAGGATGTGGTAGTCGTGCCGCGCCTTCTTGTTCTGCGCGACGATCTTCCGGGCGGGTGCCTTCTCGGCGGCCTTCGCGGCCTTGCGCTTTACCTTTTCCTTCGCCATAGTGCGGCCATTTTCGCACTACGAGGGGGGTCCGAGGCCAGTCAATACTGTCTCGGCCCGCTTCGCGGCCCCCTCCTCGGCCTCCAGGTCCGGCGTGATGCCCCTGCCGTCGACCGCACGCCCCGAAGGCGTGCGGTAGTGGCCGACGGTCAGCTCGGCGACGGATCCGTCCGGCAGCCGGCTCGGCATCTGCACCGCGCCCTTGCCGAAGGTCCTGGACCCCACCACGACCGCGCGGCCGCGGTCCTGCAGGGCGCCGGTGAGGAGTTCGGCCGCGCTCATCGTGCCGCCGTCGACCAGGGTGACCAGGGGCCGCGCGGTGTCGCCGCCGCGCCGGGCGTGCAACGCCTTCTCCTGTCCCCGTACGTCGTACGTGGCGACCAGACCGCCGTCGACCAGGGCGGACGCGGCGGTGACCGCCTCCGAGACCAGGCCTCCGGAGTTGCCGCGCAGGTCGAGGAGTATGCCCGCGCCGTCGGGTGCCCGGCGCACCGCCTTGCGCACGGCCTCGCCGGAGCCCTTGGTGAACGCCGCGACCCTGATCAGGACGGCGCCGCTGGGCAGCTGGGTGACGGTGACGGGGTCCGTGGAGACGTGCGCCCGGTGCAGGGTCTCGCGCCACGCGCGCGTGCCGCGCTGCACGCCGAGGACGACCGGGGTGCCCGCGCGGTCGCCGCGCAGCAGGCCGAGGACCTCGGTGACGGGGCGCCCTGTGACGTGCTCGCCGTCGACGGAGCGCAGCCGGTCGCCCTCACGGAGCCCGGCCCGGTCCGCGGGCCCGCCGCGCCGCACCCGGGAGACCTCGATGCGACCGTCGGCCGCACGCCGGGCCCAGAGGCCGACGCCCGTGTAACCGCCGCCGAGCGCCTTCTCGAACTCCTGGAACTCCCCGGGCGAGTACACCGATCCCCAGCGGTCCCCGCTGCGGCTGACGGCCTCCTCGGCGGCCTTCTTGCCGGACTTGCCGTCGGCCATGGCCTCGGCGGCCGCGTCGGCGGCGTCGTCCGCGGTGTCGGTGTCGCCGCCGGCGCCGTCGGCGGGCGGGGCGAGGGCGTCGGAACGGACCGACGGAGATGGCGCGTTCCGGCCCTCGTCCGCCGCGTCGCTCCACGATCCGGTGGCCGCGCCGGTCACCAGGACGCTCGCGAAGACCAACGTCAGGGTCGCCCCGCGGCGGATGCGGCGGGGCGCGGAGATCCGATCGGCGAACCGGTCGAGGCCTGACATGCCGGTGAGTCTAGGACAACGAAGGGCGCCGTACGGCGGGTTGAACCGTACGGCGCCCGGACACACAGAGGGCTCTTGTCACACCTTCAGGTACTTGCGCAACGCGAAGAACGCGGCAAGCGCGGGCATCAGCAGGCCGATCGCGAGCACCAGCGGCAGCTTCGCGAGGACCGCGTCCCAGCCGATGAAGTTGATCAGGTTGATCTTCTCGGAGAGTTCGAGACCGTGGTCGATCATGAAGTACCGGCCGACGAGCAGCATTCCGCAGGCGAGTCCGCCGCCGATGAGACCGGCGACGGCGGCCTCCATGATGAACGGCATCTGGATGTAGAAGCTGGACGCGCCGACCAGGCGCATGATGCCGGTCTCGCGCCGGCGGCTGAAGGCCGAGACGCGCACGGTGTTGACGATCAGCATCAGCGCGACGACGAGCATGAGCGCCATCACCGCCACGGCCGCCCAGTTCATGCCGTTCAGGAGCCCGAAGAGGTTGTCGAGATAGCCCTTCTGGTCCTGCACCTCCTGGACGCCGTCACGGCCGGAGAAGGCGGTCGCGACCACCTGGTACTTCTCCGGGTCCTTGAGCTTGATGCGGTACGACTCCTGCATCTGGTCCGGCGTCAGCGAGCTGGACAGCGGGGAGTCGCCGAACTGCTCCTTGTAGTGCTTGTACGCCTCGTCCGCCGACTCGTGGACGACCTTCTCCACGACGGGCATCTTCTTCAGATCGCCGAGGATCTGGTCCTTCTGCTCGTTCGTGACGGCGCCCTTGGCGCACTTGGGGTCCTGTTCGGCGTCGGCCTTGTTGCACAGGAAGATCGAGACGTTGACCTTGTCGTACCAGTAGCCCTTCATCGTGCTCACCTGGTCACGCATGAGCAGCGAGCCGCCGAACAGGGCGAGCGAGAGCGCTACGGAGACGATGACCGCGAAGGTCATCGTGAGATTCCGGCGGAGACCGACGCCGATCTCCGACAGGACGAACTGGGCGCGCATGGCGGCCTTTCAGTGGATCAGGTGGATCAGGTGGATCAGACGGTACGAGCGGGGGCGGGCCCGTCGGCGGGACGGGACCGTCAGTGCTGGTAGCCGTAGACGCCGCGCGACTGGTCGCGGACGAGACGGCCCTTCTCCAGCTCGATGACCCGCTTGCGCATCTGGTCCACGATCTGCTGGTCGTGGGTGGCCATCACGACGGTGGTGCCGGTCCGGTTGATCCGGTCGAGCAGCTTCATGATGCCGACGGACGTCTGCGGGTCGAGGTTGCCGGTCGGCTCGTCGGCGATGAGGAGCTTGGGGCGGTTGACGAACGCGCGGGCGATCGCGACGCGTTGCTGCTCACCGCCGGAGAGCTCGCCCGGCATCCGGTCCTCCTTGCCGCCGAGGCCCACGAGATCGAGGACCTGGGGCACGGACTTGCGGATCTCGCCGCGGGACTTGCCGATGACCTCCTGCGCGAAGGCCACGTTCTCGCCGACGGTCTTGTTGGGCAGGAGACGGAAGTCCTGGAAGACGGTGCCCAGCTGGCGCCGCATGTGCGGCACCTTCCAGTTGGACAGCCGCGCGAGGTCCTTGCCGAGGACGTGCACCTGGCCGTGGCTGGTGCGCTCCTCGCGCAGGACGAGCCGCAGGAAGGTGGACTTTCCGGAGCCGGATGACCCCACCAGGAAGACGAACTCGCCCTTCTCGATCTCGAGGGAGACGTCCCTGAGCGCGGGGCGGGTCTGCTTCGGATAGGCCTTGGAGACGTTGTCGAATCGGATCACGGATGCACCACGGGTTGCCGGGGGTAGGTGAGCGTGACCCTACGCGAAGGCGGTGTGCGAGCGCAGTCGGCGTCCTAAGTTGCGCGAATTGTCTCGGAAGTGCCCGGGAAACGCGAGAGTGGCGACCGGGTGCACGGAACGGTCGGAAACCGTCGGAAGGCGGCGGGCCGCGCCGAAATCCACGGAAGCTGGCACAGTGGTAGGGGGAACGATTGGGTCCCCCTCAGCGTTGGGCAGGCTGAGACTGTGCGGGAGGAGAAGCGCATGACCCTGGATCGGTTGGTATGCGCGAACTGCGCAGCGCCCGTCAACGAAGGCCGCTGCCCCGTGTGCCGGGCCAATCGCGAGCGCTTGCAGCAGGAGGGGCCCTTCGCGGGCCTCAATCCCGCGGCCCTGATAGCGCTGCTCGTGGTGCTGATCGCGGCGGTGGCGCTGCTGGCGCACCAGAGCGCGTAACGGCGCGGAGCCCGCGGAAGGACGCGGCCGCCCGGCCACGGAGCGTCACGGCACGCACCGACGGAGTCACAGAGAAGGGCCCGGAGCTCGATGGAGCTCCGGGCCCTTCTTTCACACGTACGTGGCGTACGTCACCGCCTGGTTCAGGCAGCGGCGCCGCGGTTGCCGACGACGCGCGGCAGGAAGCGGAAGCCGATGCCGCCGGCGATCATCGTCGCGGCGCCCAGCAGCAGGAACGTGGTCTCGGTGGCGCCGGTCTCGGCGAGCTCGCCGCCCTTGCCCTTGGCGGCCGCCTGGTCGGCGTGGTTGCCGCCCTGCTCCACGGGCCGGGAGCCGGTGTCGGACAGGCTGTCCTTGCCCTTGCCCTGCTCGACGGGGTTGGCGCCGCCGTCGGGGTCGTTGTCGTTGCCGCCGTGGCCGCCACCGTTGCCGTTGTTGCCGCCGTCACCGTTGCCCGGGTCGGTCGGGTCCGTGGGGTCGGTCGGGTCGCTGGTGGGCTGCGTCGGGTCCGGGTCCTCGGTGGGCTCGGTCGGTTCCCCGGTCGGCTCCTCCGGGTCGGTGGGCTCTCCGGTCGGCTCCTCCGGGTCGGTGGGCTCCCCGGTGGGCTCGTCCGGGATCGACGTAGGTTCGTCTCCCGGCTGCTGCACGCCCACGTCCACGCCCACACCGCTCTCGTCGGCGTGGGCGCCGACGCCCACACCACCGAGGTCGACACCGACGTCGAGGGCCGAGGCGGCACCCGCGGCGGTCAGCGAGGCACCGGCGGCGATCACCGCACCGGCAGCTATTCGCGCGACACGGATCCGCGTCTTCTTGGTCATCTGGCTGCTACCCCCAGTAGCTCATGTGTCAGAGAGGCAGCGTCCGGGGCTGCGTTCCGCCGGGGGCGGTTCGCTCAGCCCCCACAGATCCCACGCGCCCCAGGAATACGCATGCCGCGCGCTAGCTTTTCCGCATTTCGCAGCAGCGTCAAGGTCGTTGCGGGCGCGATGCCCGATATGGGGGCAGTTGACCGTCCTACGGACATGTGACTGTGACGTAAAAGGCAACTGCCGCCTCTTGGGCGGCAGTTGCCTTGTCGATAAAGCCGTTCTCGGGCGGCTTTTACTTCTCCTGCTGCTTGCGCCAGCGAATTCCGGCTTCGAGGAAACCGTCGATCTCGCCGTTGAACACCGACTCCGGGTTGCCGACCTCGAACTCCGTCCGCAGGTCCTTCACCATCTGGTACGGGTGCAGGACGTACGAACGCATCTGGTTGCCCCAGGAGTTGCCGCCGTCGCCCTTGAGCGCGTTCATCTTCGCCTGCTCCTCCTGGCGGCGGCGCTCGAGGAGCTTGGCCTGGAGGACGTTCATCGCGGTCGCCTTGTTCTGGATCTGCGAGCGCTCGTTCTGACAGGAGACGACGATGCCGGTCGGCAGGTGGGTCAGGCGCACCGCGGAGTCGGTGGTGTTGACGCCCTGGCCGCCGGGGCCCGACGAGCGGTACACGTCGACGCGCAGCTCGCTCTCGTCGATCTCGATGTGGTCGGTCTGCTCGACCACGGGGAGGATCTCGACGCCGGCGAAGGAGGTCTGGCGGCGGCCCTGGTTGTCGAAGGGCGAGATGCGCACGAGGCGGTGGGTGCCCTGCTCGACGGAGAGCGTGCCGTAGGCGTACGGGACGTTGACGGCGAAGGTGGTCGACTTGATGCCGGCCTCTTCCGCGTACGACGTCTCGTAGAGCTCGGTCTTGTAGCCGTGGCGCTCCGCCCAGCGCAGGTACATGCGCTGGAGCTTCTCGGCGAAGTCGGAGGCGTCGACGCCGCCGGCCTCGGCGCGGATGGTGACGACGGCCTCACGGGCGTCGTACTCCCCGGAGAGGAGGGTCCTGACCTCCATCTCGTCCAGCGCCTTCTTGACGGACTCGAGCTCGGACTCGGCCTCGGCGCGGGTGTCCGGGTCGTCCTCCTCCTCGGCCATCTCGAACAGCACGCCGAGGTCGTCGATGCGCCCACGGAGCGCCTCGGCCTTCCTGACCTCCGCCTGGAGGTGGCTCAGCTTGCTGGTGATCTTCTGCGCCGCGTCGGGGTCGTCCCAGAGGGACGGTGCGGCTGCCTGCTCCTCGAGCACGGCGATATCGGCCCTCATCTTGTCGAGGTCCAGGACGGCCTCGATCGACTCCATGGTCGAGGAGAGGGACTTGAGCTCTTCGGATACATCGACGACTGCCACGACTCCAGCGTAACGGTTCCGGCAACGGTGGGACGGCGCCCCCTCCGGGGCCAGGGGTTCTCCCCCCTGCGGGCCGTCACAGCGTGCTCGCGCAGTTCCCCGCGCCCCTTAAGCCTTCGTCTGCGGGTCGTCTCGGGTTGCTCGCGCAGTTCCCCGCGCCCCTGACTCACCCTCCGGCTGCCCGGCGAGGTCCGGCTCCCCTTCTCGTCGCAGGCCCCCGCAGACCCCCCAGGGGCGCGGGGAACTGCGCGAGCAACCACCATCCACCCGCACACGACACGAGTGAGCGACCACCCCAGGGGCGCGGGGAACTGCGCGACAAGCCCCCACCCACCCGCACACGAACGGTTAAGGGGCGCGGGGAACTGCGCGACAAGCCCCCACCCACCCGCACACGAACGGTTAAGGGGCGCGGGGAACTGCGCGAGCAACCCCCACCCACCCGCGGACGCGCACCCGCGGTCAGGGGGTTTGGGGGGCCGAGTTGCCCGGGGCCGAGGGGGCCGGGTCGTCGTCGCTCGTGGCGATCCACGTGCCTACCCCGGCCGCGGCCACCAGGACCACCCCCGCCACGCCGAGCGTGATCCGGCGCCGCCGCGCCGAGGCCCGGTGCTTGGCGGAGCCGGGGCGGGCCGTGCCCGAGGCGCGGGGCGCGCGGGCCGTGCCGCGGGCGCCGCCGGCCAGCTCGTCGGGGCCCGGCACCCGCATCGAGGTGTGGGTGTCGCGGTTGGAGTCGGCGGACGCGGAGCCCGGGACGAGGGGGACCGCGCCGCGCCGCGGGGCGCTCTCGCGGGGCTCGGGGGCGGAGTCCTCGTACGCCTCCTCGGCCTGCGCGGACTCCGTCTCCGGCTCGTCGACGTCCAGCGGCGGCATCCCGGCGACCAGCGGCAGCAGCTCCCGCAGCCGGGCGGCCAGCTCGGAGGCGCGCAGCCGGGACGCGGGGGCCTTGGCCAGGCACTGGACGAGGAGCTGCCAGAGCTCCTCGGGGATGCCCGGGAGGGGGACCACCGTCTCGGTGACGTGGCGCCGCAGGACCGCCCCGGGGTGCCCGCCGCCGAACGGCGTGAAGCCCGCGAGGAGTTCGTACAGGACCGTGGCGAGCGCGTAGATGTCGACGGCGGCGCGCGGCGGCAGGCCCTCGATGATCTCGGGGGCGAGGTAGTCGGGGGTGCCGATGATCTTCGTCGCGCGGGTGCGGCGCGGGGAGTCGATCAGCTTGGCGACGCCGAAGTCGGTGAGGAGGGCCGGGTGCGCGCCGCCGGGGCCGAGGGCGCCCTGCATGTCGAGGAGGACGTTCTCGGGCTTCACGTCGCGGTGCACGATGCCCGCGGCGTGCGCGGCGGCGAGGCCGTCGGCGACGTCCGCCACGATGGCGACGGCGGCCTCGGGGGCCATGCGCCGCTCGCGGTCGAGGCGGGTGCGCAGGTCCGTGCCGCGCACGAGGTCCATGACCAGGGCGAGGTCGTTGCCGTCGACCACCAGGTCGTGCACGCCGACCACGCGCGGGTGGTCGAGGCTGAGCAGAGCCGTGCGCTCCTGGACGAAGCGGCCGACGAGTTCCTGGTCGGACGCCAGGTCCTCGCGCAGCAGCTTGATGGCGACCGGGCCCTCGGGTCCGTCGCCGAGCCACACCGTGCCGGCGCTGCCACGGCCCAGGATCTGGTGGGCGGTGTACCGGCTGCCGATCTTGCGCGTCAAGACTGCTCCTACGGATGCGTGTTGGCGACAAAACTACGCGGCCTTGCCGCCAACCTTCACTCCGGGAGCGGAAATCACCCTGCAGATGTCGACAAATCCCCGAAGTCGTCCGGGGATTGCCGTGCGGGCGGGGCGTCCGTGCGCGGCTACTTGCCGCCGATCTTGCCCATCCAGCCGCTGACCGTGTGGTACCAGTCCGTCAGCTGCTCCCAGTACCCCTTCGTCGTGCCGATCCAGTCCTGGAGCGGGCTGAACTCCCAGACCAGCCAGCTCGCGACGAAGAGGATGAGGATCGTGAACAGGCAGCCCTTGAGGCAGCCGAGACCCGGGATCTTCATCGGGTTGGCGCTGCGCCTGCGGGGCTCGCGCGGCTCCCGCGCGGGGCGCGGTTCGGCCTGCCGGGGCGTGGCCGGCTGCGGCGGCGGCGCGTACTGCTGGGGCTGATGCTGCGGCTGGGGCTGGTGCTGCTGCGGCGCCGGGGCGTACTGCTGCTGGCGCTGCCCGCGCGGCTGCTGCGGCGCGTACTGCTGGGGGCGCTGCTGCGGCGGCTGCTGGGGGCGGGCCACCTGGCGCTGGGGGCGGCGGCGCAGCGGGTCGTCGTTCGGGTCCAGGTGCGCCTGGTACTGGGTCTGTTCGTTGCGGTCGCGGGCCGCGGCCATCTGGCTCTGCCAGGGGTGCGGGTCGTTCGGGCCACCGGGGCCGTTCGGCGGGACCGGCGGCATGACCGCGGTCGGGTCGGCGGCGCCGGGGCCGGTCGGCAGCACGGACGTCGGGTCGGCGTCCGGGGAGCCCGCTCCGTGGCCGCCGGTGTTCCGCATGACGCTGGTCGGCGCGCTCGGGTCGTACGAACCCGCGTTGCTCGGCAGCACCTGCGTGGGGTCGGCGGCGCCGGGGGCGTCGGGCACCTGGGCCGGCGCGGGGTCCGGCATGAGCAGGGCGCCCACGCCCTCCGCGGCGGCGATCTGGGCCGGGGTCGAGTGCACGCCGACGCCCTCGGCGACGGCGCGCAGGCCGCGGGCGAGGTTCTCGGCGCTGGGCCTGCGGTCGGGGTTCTTGTCGAGGCAGCGCTCGATGACCGTCCACAGCGGGTCGGGGACGGTCGAGGGGCGGCGCGGCTCGGCGCTGAGGTGCTGGTGCAGAACTTCGAGCGCGGAGCCGCCGGAGAACGGCGGGCGGCCGGTGACCAGCTCGTACAGCAGGATGCCCGCGCCGTAGATGTCGACGGCGCTGGTCTGCGGACGGCCCTCGGCGGACTCCGGCGCCACGTAGGCGGGCGTGCCGACGAACTCGTGGGTGCGGGTCAGGCCCGGGGAGTCCGCGAGGCGCGCGATGCCGAAGTCGGTGAGCATCGGGTGCATGCCCTGGTCGTCCTGTTTGACCAGGACGTTCGCGGGCTTCAGGTCGCGGTGCACGACGCCGTCGGCGTGGCTCGCGGCCAGCGCGTCGGCGATCTGGGCGGTCAGCAGGGCCGCGGCGACCGGCGTGAAGGGGCCGTTCTCGCGCAGGTAGCGGTGCAGGTCGGGGCCGTCGACGAGGTCCATGACCAGGGCGAGGAGATCGCCCTCGACGACCAGGTCGCGGGTGCGGACGATGTTCTCGTGGGTCAGCCTGAGCAGCACGGACCGCTCTCTGAGGAAGCGCATCACGACGTCCGCGTCGTTGGCGAGCTCTTCCTTGAGGACCTTGATCGCGACGGTCTCGCCGGGCTGGCCGGGAACGGCCGCCTCGGCGCCCGCGGTCTCCCGCTGGCGGGCTCGCCAGACGGTGCCCGTGGCGCCGCGCCCGAGCGGCTCCTCGAGCAGGTACTTGCTGCCTACCGGCCGCACGTCATGCGCTCCCTGCTGGTCTGGCTGGTCCCGTCCGGACGCTGGTTCTGTCCGGGGGTCTGTCCGAAGGTGTTCCGACCCACTGTAATGCCGCCGAACAGGGCTCCGGCGGGTCGGATTGCGCCCGGTCTTTTCTTTCCGGGGCATTCCGGATCGCTGTTCGGTGGAAAGACGCCCGACCGCGGCCCTTGGTTGCCGAGCGGCCCGGAATTGACCCGCGGCGGATATCCGGCACTCCAATCCCCAATGGTCCAACCAGGCACTTTTCCGAGCAGAGCCGACCAATCAAGATCACTTACGGGTGGCCGCCGGGCGTGTTGTCGGTGGCAGGTGCGAGGATGCCTCCAGTACTGGCCGACGTGCCCGTGTGCGGTGGGGGGAATCACAGCGCGTGTCCCCGTGCCGGGCGCCCAGCGCAGAAGGGACCGCTGACGGCGATGCAGATCCGGCTGACCGTCCTCGGGCCGCGCAGCGGCCAGACCGAGCAGCAAGGCCGCCCCGCGGCGTCGACCGGGGCCGCCGGCGCCTGCGACGTCCTGATCACCGCCCCCGCGGGCACCGCGCTCGCCGCGGTGGCCTCCGGTCTCGCCACCGCCGTGGCGGGCAGCGACGCCCCCCTCGTGCTGTACGCGGGCCCGGAGCGCCTCGACGCCCAGCGCTGCACGCTCGGCGAGCCCCCGCTGATCGACGGGGCGGTGCTCTCGCTGGGCGCCCCCGCCGAGCCGGGGCCCGAACTGACCGGTGCGGCCGCCCAGTTGCACGTGGTGGCGGGTCCCGACGCGGGCGGCGTCCATCTGCTGCACGGCGGCCGCGTCCAGGTCGGCCGCTCCGCCGACGCGGACGTCCCGCTGGACGACCCGGACGTCTCCCGGCTGCACTGCGCGGTCGAGCTCGCCCCGGACGGCCGCGTCACGGTCACGGACCTCGGGTCGACGAACGGCACGTCGGTGGACGGCCGGGAGATCACCGACCGCCCCTCACGGTTCTCCCCCGGCGCCCTGCTGCGCATCGGCGAGTCCGCGCTCCGGCTCACCGACGGCGGCGGCAGCCCGTCCTCCGGCGCGGGCGGCGCGCTCCCCACCGCCCCGGACGGCGAGGGGCACGTGCGCGTGCGGCGCCCCGCAGGGACGACACCGCCCGCCCCCGGCACGGCCGGCCGCCCCCCGGAGAGCGGCCTCACCCACCACGCGTACGGCTCGGCGGGCTGGGGCGCGGCAGGCGGCACCGGCAGCACCGCCGGCGACGCGGCGTACGGCAGCGCGGGGGCGCGCGGGACGTACGACGGGCACGAGGGATACGAAGGGCACCAGGGGCACCAGGGATACGAGGCGTACGGAAATCAGCCACCGCCCGCCGCCCACGGGACGCACGGCGGCCCGGCCGGTGAGGGACCCGTCGTCCCGCAACAGGGCGGTGCCCCCGACGCCGAGCGGACCCGCCTCGGCACGCCCGCGCGGGGCACGTCGGTACCGCCGCGGCTGCGCAGGCGCGGCGGCCTGACGGCGTGGGCCCGGCGCCTGACCGGGGGCCGCGACGGCGGCCAGGGCGACGGCTCGTACGAGGTGTACGACGCGTACGACCAGGACGGATACGAGGGCCCGGACGGGTCCGGCGGCCCGCACGCGGCGTACGGGGACGGCGGCACCGGCGCCGACGGCGGACCGGTTCTGGCGGGCCCCTCCCCGGAGGAGCTCGCCGTGGCCGCCGCCGCGCGTACGCCCGAGTCGTGGCCGGATCCCGCCGCCCTGCTGCTCACCGCGCTCGGCCCCGGCCCCCGCCTCTGGGAGCGCGGCCCCGACCACCCGGAGGCGCTCGCGGTCCGCCTCGGCACGGTCGACCGGACCCTGCCCGCCCCTGAAGGGCCTCGCGGGCTGCTGCCCGCCGTGCCGGTCACGGTCGGCCTGCGGGAGGCCGGTTCGCTGGGCCTCGCCGGGCCCCGGGAGCGGCTGGCCGGACTGGCCAGGGCGGTCGTCGCGCAGCTCGCCGCGCTGCACTCCCCCGACACCCTGGAGATCGTGCTGATCAGCACGGACCGGGCGCGGCCCGTCGCCGAGCGCACCGCCGAGTGGGCCTGGCTCGGCTGGCTCCCCCATCTGCGGCCCACCCACGGCCAGGACTGCCGGCTCCTCCTCGCCCACGACCGCGACCAGGCCGCCGCCCGCACCGACGAGCTGCTCCGCCGCCTCGACGACCACATCGCCGACGGCGGCGCGCACGGCGCGGGCACCGGTGCCCGCACGGTCGTCGTGGTCGACGGCGACCCCGGTTCCGCCGGGCTGCGCGAGGCGGCCGTCCGGCTCGCCGCCGACGGCGCGCGGGCCGGGATCCACGTGGTGTGCCTCGCCGAGACGGCGTCCGCCTCCCCCGCCTCCCCGGTCCTCGACACGTACGAGGCGGCCTGCGCGGTCACCCCGCCCTTCCGCGCGTGCGGCGCCGCCGCGCTGCTCAGCGGCGACGTGGCGACCGCGGTGCGGCTGCTGCGGACGGCCGGAGGGCGCCCCGCGGGGCACGGCACCCTGGCGGCCGTGGACGCCGTCTCCGAAGCCTGGGCCGAGCGGTTCGCGCGGGCGCTCGCCCCGCTCCGTACGGACGGCACGACCGGCGAGGGGCACGCGCGCGTGTCCGCCCCGCTGCCCCAGGCCGCCCGGCTCCTGGACGAACTGGGGCTCGCCAGGGCCACCCCCGCCTCGCTGATGGCCCGCTGGGCGGCGGCGGCCGACGACCCCGACGCACTCGGCGGCCGGGCCCTCGCGGTGCTCGGCGCCGGACCGCGCGGTCCGGTCGTCGCCGATCTCGCCGCCGACGGGCCGCATCTGCTCGCCGAGGGACCCGCGGGCAGCGGGCGCACCGAGCTGCTGCGGTCGGTCGCCGCGTCCCTGGCCGCCGCGGAGCGGCCCGACCGGCTCGGCATCGTGCTCGTCGACGGCCGGGACGGCGCCGGCGCGGGTGCGGCGCGGCAGGGCGGCGGGCTCGGTGTCTGTACGGACCTGCCGCACGTGACCACGCATCTGGTGGCCAACGACCCCGTCCGGATGCGGGAGTTCGCGCAGTCCCTGGCCGCGGAGCTGAAGCGCCGCTCCGAACTGCTCGGCCTGCTCGGGTTCGCCGAGTGGCACACCCAGCGGGAGGTGTCCGGGCGGATGGTGGCCCAGCGCTCCCCTTCGTCGTCGTCGACGTCCGCCGCGGTGGCCGGTGCGGCGTCCGGGTCGGGTGCGGCCGGGGCGGACGTGCCGGGACCGAAGCCGTCCGGGGGGCCGGGAGAGGCGGGCCCGGGATCGGTGGGGCCCGGAGGCATGGGGCCCGGAGGCATGGGGTCCGGAGCCGTGGGGTCCGGCGGCATGGGGTCCGGAGCCGTGGTGCCCGCCCAGGTGTCCGACGGTGACCTCGACGCGCCGTCCAGTTCGACGATGCGGCTGCGGCCCGTCACCGCGCGCCGCAGCGTGCAGCCGGGGCCGCCGCTGCCCCGGCTCGTCGTGCTCGTCGATGACTTCGACGCGCTGCTCTCGCCCGCGCTCGGCTCGCCGGGCCGGCCGGCCGCCGGGTCGGTGGTCCGCGCCCTGGAGGCCGTCGCGCGGGACGGCGAGCGGCTCGGGGTGCACCTCGTGGCGGCGACGGCGAGCGGCGAGCGGGTCCTGGAGACCGAGCTGGGCCAGCGGGCCTCCCTGCGCGTGGCGCTCGACGCGGTGACCGCGGGCCCCGAGGAGCCGGCGCCGGGCCGCGGTGAACTCCGTACGCCCGACGGGCGGGCCACCGCCTTCCAGGCGGGCCGGGTGACGGGACGTATCC
The DNA here is from genome assembly GCF_055591085.1 of Streptomyces sp. NPDC041713. Taxonomy (NCBI): domain Bacteria; kingdom Bacillati; phylum Actinomycetota; class Actinomycetes; order Kitasatosporales; family Streptomycetaceae; genus Streptomyces; species Streptomyces sp. NPDC041713. The sequence continues at coordinate 68,700 of NZ_JBVIZY010000007.1, read as the reverse complement.
CCCGCACGGCCACGCTGCGGCCCACGGTGGTGCCGCTCGAGTGGGAGCGGATGGGCGACCCGCCGGCCCGGCGCCCGGTGCGGGAGCTGGGGAACGGACCGACCGATCTGGCGCTGCTGGCCAGCGCGTTGGAGCGGGCCGCCCGGTCGGTCTCCGCGGATCAGGTGCCGTCCCTGCTGTAGCGGATGGCACCGTCCCCGCCGTAGCGGATCGGGCGCCGCCGCTCCTCGCGGGCGGCGCCTCCCGGCCATGACGCCACGTCACAACGCCATCACGATCGACGAGTTGACAGCGCAGGCCATCTTGCCGCCCCTCCCCGCACGGGCGTAGACCAGACCGCACGGGACTCGCCAGGGAAGAGAACGGGGCAGTGATGCGCAGCACTCTTCGTACACGCAGGGCACCGCTACATCGGCGTACCACCGCCAGAATCGCCTCGGCCGTCGTCGCGGGCGCGCTCGCGTTCACCGTCACCGCCTGCGGCGGGGACGACGACAAGGACGACGGCGCCGACGGCAACAAGGGCGGGGGCAAGGAAAGCGGCTCCTCCGTCCAACTGCCCGAGCTGGACGGGGAGAACATCTCGGTGGCCGCCGTCTGGGGCGGCGCGGAGCGCAAGGTCTTCCTGAAGGTTCTCGACGAGTTCGAGAAGCGGACGGGCGCCAAGGTCTCCTTCGTGCCCGCACAGGACCCCATCATCAGCTTCCTGGAGTCGAAGGTGGCGGGCGGGCAGCCGCCGGACGTCGCGATGCTGCCGCAGGTCGGCGCGATCGAGCAGGCCGTGGCGAACAAGTGGGCCAAGCCGGTCGGCCCCGAGGCGCAGAAGCAGCTCGACAAGAACTACGCCAAGGGCTGGCGGGACCTCGGGTCCGTCGACGGCAAGCAGTACGGCGTGTACTTCAAGGCCGCCAACAAGTCGCTGGTCTGGTACAACACCCGGGTCTTCGAGAACGCGGGCGTGAGCGCGCCCAAGACCTGGGACGACTTCATGAAGACCGCGCAGACCGTCTACGACTCCGGGGTGCCGCCGGTGTCGGTGGCGGGCGCCGAGGCGTGGACGCTCACCGACTGGTTCGAGAACATCTACCTCTCGCAGGCGGGTCCCGAGAAGTACGACCAGCTGGCCGCCCACAAGATCAAGTGGACGGATCCGTCGGTCGAGAAGGCGCTGACCACCCTCGGTGAGCTGTTCGGGAAGAAGGGCTTCGTGGCGGGCGGCGCGAGCGGCGCGCTGCAGACCGAGTTCCCCGCCTCGGTGAAGCAGACGTTCCGGGGCGGCGACCAGCCCAAGGCCGGCATGGTCTTCGAGGGCGACATGGTCTCCCTGGCGATCTCGGAGACCAAGGCCGAGGTGGGCACGGACGCCAAGGTGTTCCCCTTCCCCGCGGTCGGCGAGGAGTCCCCGGCCGTGGTCGGCGGTGACGCAGCGGTGGCGCTGAAGGACACCAAGGGCGCGCAGGCGCTCCTGACGTTCCTCGGTTCGCCGGACTCCGCGAAGATCTGGGCCGAGGCGGGCGGTTTCATCTCGCCCAACAAGAGCCTGGACCTGTCCGCGTACCCGAACGATGTGCAGCGGGGCATCGCCAAGGCGCTGATCGAGGCCGGTGACGACATCCGCTTCGACATGTCGGACCAGGCCCCGCAGTCCTTCGGCGGCACGCCGGGCAAGGGCGAGTGGAAGGCGCTGCAGGACTTCCTGAAGGACCCGAAGAACGTGGCGGGCACGCAGAAGGTGCTGGAGACGGCCGCCGCCAAGGCGTACAAGGACTGACGCGGTGGCGTCCGCGAACGCCGGGGGCACCGCCAAGGTGGCGCCCCCGGTCACGACCTCGCGCAAGAGTGTGACGGGCACCCGCAAGAGCGTGGCGGTGCTGTTCCTGCTGCCCGCCCTGGTGCTGCTCGGCGCGCTCGTCCTCTACCCCATCGGGTACTCGCTGTTCCGCAGCTTCTTCGACGACTCCGGCGACTTCACCGGCTTCGGCAACTACGAGACGATGTTCACCGATGACGGCATCCGCACCGCCATCAAGAACAACGCGATCTGGCTGGTCGTGGCGCCCACCGTGGCGACGGCGCTCGGCCTGATCTTCGCCGTCCTGACCGAACGGGTGCGCTGGGGCACGGCGTTCAAGCTCGTCATCTTCATGCCGATGGCGATCTCGATGCTGGCCGCGGGCATCATCTTCCGGCTCGTGTACGAGTCCGACCCCGACCGGGGCGTGGCCAACGCGGTGGCGGTGAGCGTGCACGACACGTTCGCGGAGGCGTCGGCGTTCCCGCAGGCGCATCCGGCCATGAACTCGCCGCTGAAGTCGGCGGGCGGCGGGGCGTTCGTCACCAAGGAGCCGGTGCGGGCGGGCACGCCGGTGGCGCTGCCGCTGACCGGTGTGCCGCCGGGCGAGATGCCGGGCGACGCGAAGTCCGCGGCGCCCGCCGCGGCCGACCCCGCCAAGGTGACCGGCACGGCCTGGCAGGACTTCACGCGCGGCAAGGGCCGGGGCAAGCCGAACGCCCCCGACGCCGCCGAGTTCGGCTACGCGGGCATCACGATCGAGGCGGTGAAGAACGGCGACGTGGTGGCGTCGACGAAGGCGTCGGCCGACGGCACGTTCACGCTGCCGAAGGAGGCCGACGGGGCACTGCTGCGCTTCCCCGAGTCCAACTTCCGGGAGGCCTACAACGGCGTGGAGTGGCTCGGCCCGAACCTGATCACGCCCGCGATCATCGGCTCCTACCTGTGGATGTGGGCGGGGTTCGCGATGGTCCTGATCGCGGCGGGGCTCGCCAGCGTGCCGCGTGAACTCCTGGAGGCGGCGCGCGTGGACGGCGCCAACGAGTGGCAGGTGTTCCGCCGGGTGACGGTGCCGCTGCTCGCCCCGGTCCTCGCGGTGGTCCTGGTCACGCTCATGATCAACGTACTGAAGATCTTCGACCTGGTGTACGTGATCCCGCCGGGCTCCTCGAAGGACGAGGCGAACGTGCTGGCGGTGCAGTTGTACAACTCGGCGTTCGGCGACCAGGACGCGGGCGTCGCGAGCGCGATCGCCGTGCTGCTCTTCCTGCTCGTGATCCCCGTGATGCTGTTCAACATTCGGCGGATGAGGCGGGAGGCTCGGCGATGACTGTGCCTACCGAGATCGTCAAGGCCAAGCAGTCCCTGGGCGGGCGGATCGCCGGGGCCCTGGGCGGCACCGCGCTGCGCGTCTTCCTGGTGCTGGTCGGCCTGTTCTGGCTGGTGCCGACCATCGGCCTGCTGATCGGCTCGCTGCGCACGCCCGCCGACATGAGCGAGAGCGGCTGGTGGAAGGTCTTCGGCGCGCCCTCGCAGATGACGTTCGACAACTACTCCACCCTGCTCAAGGACGAGACGATCACCGACTCGATCCTGTCCAGCGTCATGATCACCGTCCCGGCGACGCTGCTGGTGGTGGTGATCGGCGCGCTGGCCGGATACGCCTTCGCGTGGATGGACTTCCCGGGCCGCGACTGGTGGTTCATCGGCGTGGTGGGGCTGCTCGTGGTCCCCGTACAGGTGGCGCTGTTGCCGGTGTCGAAGCTCTTCGGCGAGATCGGGATCTTCGAGACCACCATCGGCGTGGTCGTCTTCCACGTGGCCTTCGGGCTGCCGTTCGCGATCTTCCTGCTGCGCAACTTCTTCGCGGAGATCCCGCGCGAACTCCTGGAGGCGGCGCGGCTGGACGGCGCGGGCGAACTCCGGCTCTTCCTGCGGGTCGTGATGCCGCTGGGGGCGCCCGCCATCGCCTCGCTCGGCATCTTCCAGTTCCTCTGGGTCTGGAACGACATGCTGATCGCGCTGATCTTCGCGGACTCGGAGAACCCGCCGATCACGGTGGCGCTCCAGCAGCAGGTGCGGTTCTTCGGCGACAACGTGCAGATCCTGGCGCCCGGCGCGTTCATCTCGATGGTGATCCCGCTGGCCGTCTTCTTCGCGTTCCAGCGGCAGTTCGTCTCCGGCGTGATGGCGGGAGCGGTGAAGTAGCGACGTCGCGGATGAAGTGGCCGTCCACGGCGGCTGATCGAAGGGGCGGCTCCCCGGCGGGCCGCCCCTTCCCCCGTCTGCCGCACCGCCCGTAACCGACGCGCGCCGTCCGGCGTTCTCGGGCCGTCCGCCCGCGCCGACCCATGGATGTGCCGTGCCCCGGTTCAGTGTCATCGTTCCCGTGTACCAGGCGCAGGCCTGGCTGCACGCGTGTCTGGAGTCCGTGCTGGCGCAGTCCTTCACCGACCTCGAACTGATCGTGGTCGACGACTGCTCGCCGGACGGGTGCGGCGCGATCGTCGAGGAGTTCGCCGGGCGGGACCCGCGCGTGACGTCCGTCCGCCTCCCCCGTCACTCCGGCCCCGGCCCGGCCCGCACCGCGGGCATGGAGCGCGCCACCGGCGACTACCTGGTCTTCCTCGACGGCGACGACACCCTGGCCGCCGGCGCCCTGTACGCGCTCTCCGACCGCGCCAAGGAGACCGGCGAGCCGGACGTCCTGCTCTACGACCACATGCGCGCGCACTGGTCGGGCGGGACCGAACGCGATCCGCACGCGCGCCACCTCACCGAGGAGGGCACCGCCCCCTTCCGCCTCGCCGACCGGCCGGGGCTGCTGGAGCTGCGGCCCGCCGTCTGGAACAAGGCCTGCCGCCGCGACTTCGTGACGCGCGCCGGCCTCACCCTCCCCTCCGGGTTGTACGAGGGCGTCGCCTGGACGTACCCGGTCCTGATGGCGGCGGGCTCCCTCGCCACCCTCGACCGGGTCTGCGTGCACCACCGGCTGCGCCGGCACGGCGCCGCCCTGGACGCCACCACCCGCCGCCACTTCGACGTCTTCGAGCAGTACGACCGGGTCTTCGCCTTCCTCGACGCGCACCCGGAGCTGTCCGCCGCCTGGCGGCCGGCCCTGTTCCGGCAGCTGGTCGGCCACGTCGCGGAGGTCTTCGCCCTGCCGGGACGGCTGCCGCGCGACGCGCGCGCCGCGTTCCTGCGCACGGCCCGCGCCCGCTGCCGCCGCCACCGCGCCCCGGGCGTCCGTCCGCCGGCCGGCGCCCGGGTGCGGCACGCCCTGGTGCGGCTCGGCGCCCACCGCACGTACCGCTGCCTCCTGGCGGCGACGCGGCTGCGCGGGCGCGCCGGACGGGTCGCGCGCCGGGTGCGACGCGGGGTGAAGGGCGCCCTGCTCCGGCTGCACTACCGCGTGCAGTCGTGGCTGCCGGTGCGCGAGAAGGACGCGGTGTTCGCCGCGTACGGGGGACGGGGGCACGGCTGCCACCCGGGGGCGCTGGAGACCGCGATGCGCGAGCTCGTGCCGGGGATCAGGACCGCGTGGATCGCCCACCCCCGCCACCACCACACGATTCCGACCGGGACGCGCAGGCTGCGGCCCGGCACCGCCGCGTACTGGAGCGCCCTCGCCCGCTCCAAGTACCTGGTGAACAACGCCGACTTCGACCGCGGACTGGTCAAGCGTCCCGGCCAGGTCTTCGTGCAGACCCAGCACGGCACCCCCCTCAAGCACATGGGCCTGGACCTGCGGGAGCGCCCGGCGGCGGCGCGCGACACGGATTTCGACGCCTTGCTGAGGGACGCCGACCAGTGGGACTACGTGGTGTCGGCCAACCGCCACTCGACGCTGGTGTGGGAACGGGTGTTCCCCGCCGGGTACACGACCCTGGAGTACGGCTCTCCCCGCAGCGACCGCTTCCAGCGCGCGACGCCGGCCGAGGTCACCCGGTTGCGGGCGAGCCTCGGCATCCCGCACGGCGCCGTCGCCGTGCTGTACGCGCCGACCCACCGCGACCATCTGCGCGGCCAGCGGCACGCCCTCGACCTGGAGCGGATGCTGCACGCGCTGGGCCCGCGCTTCGTGCTCCTGACCCGCGCGCACCACCGCTACGACGCGCCGCTGACCACCGGCGAGCCGACGGGCCGGCTCATCGACGTGTCGGACCACCCGAGCGTCGAGTCGCTCTGCCTCGCCTCCGACGCGCTGGTCACCGACTACTCGTCCCTGATGTTCGACTACGCGGGCCTCGACCGGCCGATCGTGCTGCACGTCGACGACTGGGAGGCCTACGAGGCGGCCCGCGGCACCTACTTCGACGTGCGGGAGTTCCCGCCGGGCGCGGTCGCGCGCAGCCAGGACGAGCTGACCGACATCTTCGTCACCGGGCACTGGGCGGGCTCCCGCTCGGCGCAGCTGCGGCGGGCGTTCCGCGAGCGGTTCTGCGCGTACGACGACGGGGGCGCGGCGGAGCGCGTCGTACGCCATGTGGTGCTCGGTGAGACGGGTGGGCTGCCGGCCGTGGTGCCGCCGGCCGAGCGGTATCCGGCGCCCGCGGTCGGGCCCCGGCCCGACCGGGTGCCGTACCAGGGCCTCCAGCGTTCCCCGCAGCGGTGAGCCGCGCCGAGCGGCGGGCCTGAGCCGTGCTGCGAGCAGGCCTCGAGGGCGGGTCCGCGAAGGGGGCCGGGGGCGGGCCCGGGGGCGGGTCCGCGAAGGGGTCCGGGGGCGGGTCCGGCGAGAATGGCGTAGCAGCGCGAGAGCTCCCGGGCGCGAGCGGTCAAAGTGGACAGATGCACCAGATGTGGTTCACTCCGCCCCGCCGCCCCGGACCACCGCCGCCCCCCTTCGTCCGGCGGCTGCGCGCCACCGCGCGAAGCTCACGTTTCCGGCTGGAGAGAGCCGTGGCGGGGCGGGTGCGCGGCGAGGTCTCAGGGCGGGTGCGCGGCGAGGCCTCAGGGCGGGTGCGCGGCGCCGGGGCCGGGCGGGACCGGCCGCCGCTCCCGTCCCCGCTCCTGACCCCCGTGCACCTCTCCCTGCGCGACAGCCGCACGCTCAACGTCGCCCTCGCCGCCGACGCCGTCCTCGACGGGCCCGGCCGCGCCCGGCTGCTGCTCACCCGCGGCCGCCGCAGGATCACCGTCCCCCTCGTCCACGAGCCGCACACCGGCGGCACGCCGCTGCTCACCGCCACGGCCACCCTGCGCGACCTGCGGGACGGCGTGTGGCGGCTCACGGTCGAGGCGCGGGACGCCGGAGGGCGGGTGCGGCGCGCCGGGCTCACCACCGCCGAGACCGGTGCGCCGCCCGCGACGCCGACCGCGCCGCACGCGCCCGACCCGCTGACCGGCACCCTGGTGCGGGTGGTGCGGAGCCGCACCGGGCGGGCCGTGCTGCAGGCGACGCGGTCGTTGCCGCGCGCGGAGCTGGTGCGGTTCGTGCCGGCCGCCGACGGCATCACGGTGCACGGGCGGCTCGTCGCGGGCGTCGCGGGCTCCAGGGGCGCCGCGGGCTCCGGGGCGGGGCGGGCGCACGCCGTGCGGCGGCGCGACGGTGTCGTCGTACCGGCCGAAGTGGCCTGGCGGGGCGCGGAGTTCACGCTGCGGGTGCCGCTCGGGGCGATGGCCGGGGCGGGGGCCGGGCAGTGGGTGTGGGACTTCCGGGTGGGGCCGCATCCGCTGGGCCGGTGGCTGTCCGACGTGCGCGATCCGTCCGCCGCCTACCCCACCCCCTTCCGCGTCTTCGCGCTGCCCGGCGGCGAACTGGTGCGCGCCCACGCCCACTTCACCGCGTCCGGCGCCTTCGCGGTCACGTGCTGGGACATCACCGCCGTCACGGAGGAGAGCTCATGAAGATCACGTATCTGCTCGGCTGGGGCGACGAGATGGGCGGCACCGAGCTCGCCACGTACACCCAGGCCAGGCACCTCGCCGAGCGCCCCGGCGTCGAGGTCGAGGTCGTCTCGGTCTTCCGGACCCGCGCCGAGCCGTTCTTCGCCGAGGCCCGCGACCTGCCCGTACGGCATCTGGTGGACCGCACCGTCACGCCCGAACGGCCGGTGCGCGCGAGCGAGTTGGACGACGCCGCGTGCCGCACCCTCGCCGCGCTGCCCAGCGAGCTGATCAAGCCGGCCTGGGAGGACGCCTTCGACCGGCTCTCCGACATCGAGATGACCGCCGCGCTCGGCACCCTCGACACCGACGTGCTCGTCACCACCACCCCGGCGCTGCTCGCCGCCGCCGTGGCGCTGGTGCCCGCCCGGGTCGTCACCGTCCACCAGGAGCACCGGCCCACCCAGCGGCGCGGCCCCTCCGGCGAACCGCTGCTGCTGCACGCGCCGCGCCTGGACGCCCTCGTCACGCTGACCGGGCGCACCCGCGACTGGATCGCCGAGTCGCTGGGCGCCACCGCCCCCGAGCTCGCCGTCATCCCCAACGCCGTGCCCGACGGCTTCCGGCCGCGCGCGGACGGCGAGGGCAAGGTCATCGTGATGGCGGCGCGGCTGACCGGCGAGAAGCGCGTGGACCACGCCGTACGGGCGTTCGCCGAGGTCGCCGACGCGCACCCGGAGTGGACGCTGCGGATCTTCGGCAGCGGCCACCGCGAACGCCATCTGCGCCGCCTGGTCGACGGGTTCGGCCTGCACGACCGGGTCGAGCTCCTCGGCCCCTGCCAGGACATGGCCGCCGAGTGGGCCAAGGCCGGGCTGAGCCTGATGACCGCAGGGCACAACGAGGCGTTCCCGCTGGTGCTGCTCGAAGCGCTGGCCGCCGGGGTGCCCGTCGTCGCGTACGACGTGCTGACCGGGCCCGCCGAGATCGTCCGGCACCGCGTCGACGGGCTGCTCGTGCCGCCCGGCGAGGTCGGGGAACTCGCCGTCGCCATGGACGAGTTGATGAGCGACGACGCGCTGCGCCGCGGTTTCGCGCGGGCCGCCCGCGAGGGGGTGTACGCCCGCTTCTCCTCGGCGGACGTCACCGCACGCTGGGAGGAGCTGTACACCCGGCTCGTGGCGGGCCGCGACCGGCCGGAGCGGCTCCGGGACCGGGCCGACCGGGTGGCGCTCGGCGTCGCGTCCGGCGGCAGCGGCTTCAGGCCCACCGCCCCGCACACCTTCGACGCGGCGGCCGGGGCGGACGAGCACGCCCGCGAGGACGAGATCCTCGCCGCCGACACCACCGGCCGGCTCATCCGCTCGGTGGGCCGGCTCGCCGAGCGGCGCGACGACGTCCTCGCGCCGCGCATGGCCGACTGGAACCTGGAGATCACCGCGGCCGCGCTGGCGGCCCAGGACGTCCCGTACGTCCTCGTGCGCACCCAGGGCGGCACCGCCCACACCCTGGCGGTGGCCGAGGACGACCGCGGCCGTGCGCTGAAGGCGCTGGCCGGGGCGCTGCGCGGGCAGCCCGTCTACGCCGAGCTGGTCAACCCGCGCGACGCGCCGCCGGGCACGGTGCTCGCCGAACGGCTCGACACCATCGGGGAGCTCGCGGGCGTCAAGGTCTTCAAGCCGGTCACCACGACCACGCTGTCCCTGCGGCACGGCGCGGGGCTCGCCTGCACGGTGGCGTTCTGGACGCGGACGGCCGAGGGCACCCTGCACGCCCCGTTCGGCTCGACGCTCGCCGGTGTGGAGCTGCCCTCGCTCACCCCGACGGCGACCCTGCGCGTGGCCGACCGCGACTACCCGACCCTCGACGTGTTCACCCGACTCCTGGTCAAGGACGTCGACTTCCCCATCGACGCGGTCTACACCTGGGTCGACGACTCCGACCCCGAGTGGCGCGCCCGGCGCGACGCGGCGCGCGGCGGCGGTGACACCTCCGCCGACGACGGCGCGGTGCGCTTCCGCAACCGCGACGAACTCCGCTTCAGCCTGCGGTCGCTGGCGATGTACGCGCCGTGGATCCGGCATGTGTACCTCGTCACGGCCGGCCAGGTCCCGTCCTGGCTCGACCGGGACCACCCGGGCGTGACGGTCGTCGACCACCGCGATCTGTTCGCCGACCCGGACGCGTGTCTGCCGACGTTCAACTCGCACTCCATCGAGTCCCAACTGCACCGCATCGAGGGCCTGTCGGAGCACTTCCTCTACTTCAACGACGACATGTTCCTGGGCCGCCCCACCACTCCGGACACCTTCTTTCTCGGCAACGGGCTCGCCCGCTTCTTCTGGTCGTCGGCGTCCGTGCCCGCGCTGCCGGTCGGCGACGGGGACGAGGGGTATCTCGCGGCGGCGAAGAACAACCGCGAGCTGCTGCGCGGCGCGTTCGGCAGGACGACGACGCACAGCTTCTTCCACGTCCCGTACGCGCTGCGGCGCAGCATCCTGGCGGAGATCACCGAGCGCTTCCCCGACGAGCTGGCGGCCACGGCCCGCAGCCGGTTCCGCTCGCGCGCCGACATCGCGCTCGTCTCGTCGCTGCACCAGCACTACGCGTACCTCACCGGCCGGGCCGTGCCCGGCTCCATCGCGTACGACTTCGTGGACATCGGCGACCGCGCCGACCACGCGCGGCTCGGGCGGCTGCTGCAGAACCGCGACCGGACGGCGTTCTGCATCGGGGAGTCCCCGGACGGCGGGGTCACGGACGAGGAGATGGCGCTGGCCATCCGGTCGTTCCTGACGGCGTACTTCCCGGTGCGCTCGCCCTACGAGCTGCGCGAGCCGGCCGCCGCGGGCTGACCGGCGCCGAGGAAGAGCCGCCGGACCACGCGTTCGGCGGCCTTCCCGTCGTCGAAGGGGCAGAAGCGGTCCCGGAACGCCGACCGCAGCGCCGCCGTCTCCTCGGTGTCCCAGCCGCCGAGCCGGAACAGTCCGGCCAGCTCGTCCTCGGTGGTGGCCACCGCCCCCGGGGTCTCGCCGGGGCGGCCGGAGAGCAGGTCGAAGTAGGTGCCGCGGGCCAGCCGGTAGGCCTGCCAGTCGGGGGCGTACGTGACGATCGGGCGGTCCAGGCAGGCGTAGTCGAACATCAGCGACGAGTAGTCCGTGACGAGCGCGTCGGCGGCCAGGCAGAGCTCCTCCACGCGCGGGTGCCCGGTGACGTCGACGAGCTGCGGGTGGCTCTCCAGGCCCGCGTCGGCGCCGTAGAAGTAGTGGGCGCGCACCAGCACGACGAAGCCGGGGCCGAGCCGTTCGGCGAAGCGCCGCAGGTCCAGGCGGGGCAGGAAGCCCTTCTGGTAGTCGCGGTGGGTGGGCGCGTACAGGAGCACGGTCCGGCCGTCGTCGACGCCCAACTGGGTGCGGATGCGCGCCACTTCGTCCTCGCCCGCCGAGAAGTACACGTCGTTGCGCGGATAGCCGGCCTCCAGGGCGCGGTAGGACCCGGACGGGTAGACGCGCTCCCAGACCTCCGTGGAGTGCGGGTTGGAGGAGAGGCTGAAGTCCCACTGATCGGTGTGGTCGAGGACCTTCTGGAAGCTGATGCCGTGCGTGCCGGCCGGGTAGCGGCGCTGGTCCAGGCCCATCGTCTTCAGCGGCGTGCCGTGGTGGGTCTGGAGGTAGACCTGGCCGGGGCGCTTGGTGAAGCCGCCGGGGAAGCTGGAGTTGTTGACCAGGTAGGTGGCGGTGGCCATGGTCTGCCAGTAGCGCCGGGAGCCCTCGATGACGTACTCGACGCCGGGCGGCACCCGGTGCCGGTTGCGGCTGGAGACCACCCACACGCCCCGGATGTGCGGGGCGAGTTCGCGGGCCTTGGCGTGGATGGCGGCCGGGTTGCAGGAGACGCCGCGGTTCCAGTAGGCGCCGTAGACCGCCAGGTGCGGGTCGAGGGCGCGGCGCAGGTCGCCCCGGTAGGCGGCGCGCATGGCGCGGGCCCGCAGCTTCTTCTTCTGCCGCTTCAGCTGCCGGGTGACGCGCAGGCGCCGCGTCTCGGCCTTCCGCAGCCGCTCGTACGCGGTGTACGAGCCGGCCGCGAGCGTCTTCTCCTCGGCGGTGCGGGGCGCGGTGTCCGGCGGGGCGTACGCGCGGTACAGGCCGGCGGCCGCGCGGAAGAAGTCGGGCCGGTCGCGCTCCTGGATGCGGCCGGGGTCGGTGAGGACGGCCAGGAGGTGGGCGGCGGCGGGCGGCAGCAGCCGGGCGCGCTCCTCGGGTGCGGCGGCGGCGAGCAGTTGCTCGTACCGCTCGACGACGGCGAAGTGCGCGCGGCCCGGCGTCGTGGCGAAGCTGCCGGCGCGGCGCTCGCGCCAGCGCACGCACGGCCGGTCGAGGACGGCGAGCCGCTCGCCCGCGCGCAGCGTCGCGGTCTGCACCGGCACCACGTCCTCGTACGCCCCGTCGGTGAAGGCGAGCCGCTGCTCGTGCCAGAAGCCGCGCCGGAAGAAGCGGTTCCAGGCGGCCGGGGTGACGGCCAGCGGATCGCCGGTGAGGTCGTCGCCGCCGGGGCGTACGTGCTCCCACCAGTCGACGCGGTCGTGCGCGCAGAGCAGCACGTCCGGTTCGCCCGCTGCCGTGAGCGCGGCGTCGGCGGCGGCCAGTGCGCCCGGCAGGAGCAGGTCGTCGCCGTCGAGGAAGAGGAGGTGGTCGCCGGTGGCGCGGTCGGCGCCGATGTTGCGGGCGGGGCCGGGGCCCGCGCGGTCGGGGACGCGCACGACCCGGGCGCGCGGGTCCCGTTCCGCGTACTCCGCGGCGATCGCGGCGCAGCCGTCCGGCGACGCGTCGTCGACCACGACGAGTTCCAGGTCGCCGAAGGACTGGGTGAGCACCGAGTCCAGGCACGCGCGCAGATATCCCTGGACGCGACGGGCGGGGACGACTACCGAGAAGCGCGTCATGGGGATCGACCGTAGTCAGCCGGACACCGCCTGTCGAAGACCGTTCGTCACTCGTTGGGGTGGAGGAGGACGACGAGGACGGCCGTGCGGGGCCTCGGACGGGCAGAGGGGATAAATATGCCCTTATCCCCACGAAAGGCCGGTCGCCGTGCAGCCCCGTCTCAGCGTCGTCGTACCCATCTACAACGTCGAGGAGTTCCTGGAGGAGTGCCTGGAGTCGATCGCAGGGCAGACCCTCGACGGTCTGGAGTGCATCCTCGTCGACGACGGCTCGACGGACGGCAGCCCGAGCATCGCCCGCGAGTTCGCCGCCCGGGACCCCCGCTTCGTCTACGTGCGGCAGCGCAACGCCGGGCTGAGCGCCGCCCGCAACACCGGGGTGCGCAAGGCCTCCCCCACCGCCGAGTTCCTGACCTTCGTCGACAGCGACGACGTCGTGCCGTACGACGCCTACGCGCGGATGATCGCCAGCCTGGACGAGACCGGCTCCGACTTCGCGAGCGGCAACGTCTGGCGGCTCACCGAACGCGGCCGCTCCCAGGCCTGGCAGTACAAGTGGCTGACCGAGCCGCGCACCCGCACCCACATCTCCCGCGACCTGGACCTGCTCTCCGACCGGGTCGCCTGGAACAAGGTGTTCCGCCGCTCCTTCTGGGACCGGCACCGCTTCACCTTCCCCGAGGGCAAGCTCTACGAGGACACGCCCGTGATGATCCCGGCGCACTTCCTCGCCGGGTCCGTGGACGTGCTCGACGACCACGTCTACTACTGGCGGGTCCGCGAGGGTTCGATCACCCGGCGGCGCACCGACGTCAAGGGCGTGCGCGACCGGATCGCGGCCTGCGCGCACGTCAGCGCCTTCCTCGCCGCGCACGCGCCGCAGATGAAGAAGACGTACGACGCCTCCTGTCTGCGCGACGACTTCGTGTACTTCCTGGAGGGGCTGCCGATGGGCGGCCCGGAGTACCGCGCGGCGTTCATGGCGGACACCGCCGCCTTCCTGCGCCGCGCCGACCCGGCCGTCCTCGGCCGGCTCCCCGTCGACCTGCGCATCAAGTGGCAGCTGGTCCGCGAGTCGCGCACCGCCGAACTCGTCGAGCTGCTCTCCTTCGAGCGGGCCAACGGCACCGCCTTCCACGTCCGCGGCACGGTGCGGCGCAGCGCCGCCTACCCCGGGGTCGGCCCGCTCCCGGAGAAGCTGGCGCGCGTCGGCCGGGGCGAACTGCCCGTCGTGGCACGGGTGGACGAGGCCCGGTGGGGCGACGACGGCAAGCTGCGGATCAGCGGCTACGCCTACGTGCGCAACCTGGCGGCGACCCGGCCCGGCCACTCGATCAAGGCGGGGCTGCTCAAGGCGGTGCACAGCAGACGCCGGATCCGCCGGGTGCCGACCAGGACGGTCGCGGCGCCGCTGGCCACCGAGCGGTCGCGGCAGCAGCTGCACTGCTACGACCTGGCCGGCTTCGAGATGACCGTCGACCCCGAGCAGCTGAAGACCGGCGGCCGCTGGCGGCCCGGCAACTGGCTGTTCGGCGTGGTCGTCGCGGGCCACGGCACGGTGCGGCGCTCGGCGGTGCGGGCCTCGGAGGGGGCGTCCGCGCAGTCGGTGGTGCGGGAGCTGGGCGACGGGCTGCGGCTCGTCCTCGGCTTCAGCAAGGGCCGGCTCGTGCTGCGCATCCAGGAGTACGCGGCGCGGGTGGACGCCCACCGGCTCGACGGGGACGACGTGGTGCTCTCCGGCACCCTGCCGGGGCGCGCCCGCCCCACCGCCCTGCGCCTCACCCACGCGCCCACGGCCACGGACCTCGACCACCCGGTGCGGATCGAGGGCGGCCGCTTCGAGGTGCGGGTGCCCCTCGACGGCCTGGAGAGCGTGCCGCCCACCCCGCACCGCGCGCCCAAGGAGGTCGAGCCGCCGCACGGCGACCGCTGGCAGGCCAACCTGGTCCTGCCCGACGGCACCCTGAAGTCCCTCGCCGCCACCCTCGACCTGCCGCCGGGCCGGTACGCCTCCCGCGCGGGCCGGGAGCTGTGCGCCACCGCCAACGACCGGGGCGGCCTGGTCGTCGAGCTGACCCGGCAGCCGATCGCCGACCGCGTCGCGTGGGACGCCGACGGCACGCTGACCGTGGCGGGCACGCTGGCGGCGGCCAGTTGGGGCGCGGCCGAGCTGGTCCTTCGGCACAGCGGCCGCGACGAGGAGCTCACGGTGCCGGTCACCCGGGACGGCGACCGGTTCCGCGCGGTCGTCGCGCCGGGCGGTGGGGTGCTGCGGGAGGGGCGCTGGTACGTCTTCCTGCGAGAGGCCGACGGGGGCGTGCGCGCCGAGGAGTCGGGCGTGGGGGCGGGGGCGGGGCGTCTCGACGACGGGATGCCCGTACGGCTGCTCGCCGCCGCCTCCGTCACGCTGCCGCTCCACCGGTCCGTGCAGGGACGGGAGTTCACCGTCGACCGGCGCTTCGGCGACCGGCTGCTGCTCACCGCCGGGTCGGTGCTCTCGCGGTCCGAGCGCGGCGCGTACCGGCGCCACCGGCTGCGTACCGTGCACTACCCGAGCCGCCGCGCGCTGCCCCTGACCGACGCCGTCCTGTACTTCGACGGGGACTCGCCGCGCGCCGTCCACGAGGAGCTGGTGCGGCGCGGCGCCGCCGTCGAACACCTGTGGGTCACCCACGACCAGCAGACCCACGTGCCGCCCGGCGCCCGGGGCGTCGAGGAGCACAGCGCCGACTGGTACGAGGCGCTGGCCCGCTGCCGCCGCATCGTCACCGCCGGCCACCTGCCGGACTTCTTCGAGCGCCGCGCGGGCCAGACCGTCGTCCAGACCTGGAACGGCGCCCCGCTCAAGCGCATCGGCACCGACCTGACCGACACCCTCTACGCCGACCACGGCCACCTCGACGCGCTGCCCCGGCTCTCCCGCCAGTGGGACGTGCTCGTCTCGCCGAACCGCTTCTCCACCCCCCACCTGGGGCGCGCCCTCGCCTACGACGGGGAGGTCCTGGAGGCAGGCTCGCCCCGCAACGACGTGCTGTTCGCCGAGGACCGCCGCAAGGTCGCCGACCGGGTCCGCCGCGAGCTCGACATCGCGCCGGACAAACGGATCGTGCTGTACGCGCCGACGTACCGGGACCATCTCGCGTACTCCCCGGGCAGGTTCCGCTACGAACCCGCGCTCGACTTCCGCGCCGCCGAGGCCGCGCTCGGCGACGACCACGTGCTGCTCGTGCGCAAGCACCCGCTGACGGCGGGCCGGCTCCCCGGGGCCCGCGCCCCCTTCGTCCGGGACGTCTCCGCCCACCCGCGCGCCGCCGAACTCCTGCTCCTCGCCGACGTCCTGGTGACGGACTACTCCTCGCTGATGTTCGACTTCGCGCACACCGGGCGTCCGATGCTCTTCCACGCGTACGACCTGGAGCACTACCGCGACACCGTGCGCGGCTTCTACCTCGACTTCGAGACGCACGCCCCCGGCCCGCTGCTCGCCTCCACCGGCGAGGTCGTCGAGGCGCTGAGCGACCTGGACGCGATCGCGGCCCGGCACGCGGAGGCGTACGCGGCGTTCCGCGAGTCCTACTGCGATCTGGACGACGGCGGGGCCGCGGCCCGGGTCGCGGAGAGGCTGATGCGGTGAGCGGCGCGCTGCTGACCCGCCGGGTGTGCCACGGCTCGACGGCGCTGGGCGGCCGCTCGCGGCGGAGGCCCTCCCCCTACCTCGTCCTCGGCACGCTGTTCTGGCTGGTGATGTCGCTGGCGTTCTGGCGGGTCCCGGTCTGCTGCGACTTCGGCCAGCACGCGGCCGTCGTCGAACGGCTGCGGGACGATCTCCTGCACCCCGCGCACCCGATGGCCGACCTGCCGGGCCGGGGCAGCGCGTACTACTCGCCCTACGCCGTGGCGCAGGGCCTGTTCGCGAAGCTCACCGGGTTGCCCGGCTGGCAGGTCGTGAAGCTCTCGGGGCCGCTGAACCTGATCGTCCTGCTCACCGGCATCGGCCGGTTCGTGCGCGTCCTGACGCCCCGTCGGTGGGCGCCGGTGCTCGCGCTGGGCGCGATGGTGCTGCTGTGGGGGACCCGGACGGCCTGGTGGAGCGGGTATCTGGGCCTGATGTCGATGACGGGCAACCTCGGCTACCCGTCGACGTTCGCGATCGGCCTGGCGTTCTGGGCGTGGGCGTGGGCGGGGGCGTTGGTACGGGGGGCGGGGCCCGAGGCCGGGACTGAGGCCGGGCGGGGTGCGGGGCGCGGGGCGGGGCGCGGGGTGTGGGCGTATGTGGGGCTCGGCGCGCTGTGCGGGCTGATCCTGCTCATCCACCCGATCTCGTCGGTGGCGGCGGTGATCGGTGTCGTCGCGTTCGCGGCGTCCGGGCTGCCGGTGTCCTGGCGCCGGATGTGGCCCTGGGCGGCCACGGCCGTCACGGCGGCGGTGGTCGCGGCGATCTGGCCGTACTACAGCGTGTTCTCCCTGGTCGGGGACGCCTCCGTGGACTGGATCCACCGCCAGCTCTACACCGAGATGCCCCAGCGGTTCTGGCTGGCCCTGCTGGGGCTGCCCGCGCTGTGGCTGCGCTTTTGCCGGGACCGCAGGGATCCGCTGGTCCTGATGTTCGCCCTGGAGTGCGCCGTCGTCGCGTACGGCTGGGTCAGCGGGCACTACACCTACGGGCGGATCCTCGGGCTGACCCTGGTGCCCCTGCAGTTCTCCCTCGCCATCGAGCTCGCGGCACCGCACCCCTGGGGGTGGCGGCGCGGGGCGCTCGCCGGGGCCGCCGCGCTCGGCGCCTGCGTCGGGTTCTTCCAGATCCAGGCGGGCGCCGTCGTGCCGCGCGCCCTGGACCCGGTCGGCTTCGACCAGCCGCCGCGCTGGCCCGGATACGGGTGGGCGGCCGGTCATCTGCACCGGGGCGACGTCGTCCTGACCAACTCCTACCAGCCCACCCGCTCGGTGCCCGGCTACGGCGCCAACCTCGTCGCGCCCGCCTGGCCGGACGCCTCCCTAGACGAGAGCGTGCGCAACCGCCGCCTGAAGGCCGTGCGCACCTACCTCTCCCCCGACTCCACCCGCGCCGAACGCGCCGCGATCGTGCGCCGCTACGACGTGCGGTGGCTGCTGCTCGCCCCCGACCAGAAGGTCCCGCCGGAGGCCGTCGTCGTGGACTGGAGCCGGCGAACCGGGGAAGTACTGGCCAGGGTGCCGAGCCGGAAGTGACGCGGGCCGGAACGACACGGGCCGGCAATGACTCCGGGCGGGCGGCGTGCCCCGCCCACGAAAGCCCCCTTAATCGGATAATTACCAGAAGCCCCTAAAATTTCCCCTGTGGAACGCACCCTGCCTCAACCGCCCGCTCCGAACCAGGCGTCCCGAGCCGCCCAGGTCTCCGTCGTCGTGATCGGCTACAACGACGCGGCCCATGTCGCCGACGCCGTGCGCTCCGCGCTCGCCCAGGGCCCCGTGGTCCGCGAGGTCGTCGCCGTCGACGACTGCTCGACGGACGGCACCCCGGGCGTCCTCGCCGCGCTCACCCGCGCCGACCCGCGGCTGCGGGTGATCCGCCGCACGACCAACAGCGGCGGCTGCGGCACCCCCCGCAACGCGGGGATCGACGCCGCCGAAGCCCCGTACCTGATGTTCCTCGACAGCGACGACGTGCTGCCGCCCGGCGCCGCCGACGCGCTGCTCGCCGCCGCGCACCGGCACGGCGCCGAGGTCGCCTCCGGGCTGTGCGTGCGTCGCGAGCTGCCGGGCGGGCGCGAGGTGTCCTGGCAGCCCGAGCTCTACCGCAAGGCGCAGCTCGTCGCCCGCCCCGAGCTGCGCCCCCGCCTGGTTCACGACACGCTCTGCGTCAACAAGCTCTACCGCACGGATTTCCTGCGCGAGCACGGCATCCGCTTCCCCGAAGGCCGGTTCATCTACGAGGACTTCGTCTTCACCGCGCGGATGCTGGCCGCCGCGCCGCGCATCGCGCTCGTCCCCGACACCGTCTACGTCTGGCACGTGCGGCGCGCCGCCGACCGGCTGTCGATCTCCCTGGACCGCTCCGGGGTCGCCAACTGGCAGGCCCGCATAGAGGCCCACCGCCAGTCCGTGGAGATCCTGCGGGACGCGCGCGGCACCGGCGGCAAGCGGCTCGCGCGGGCGGCCCGCACCAAGTTCCTCGACCACAGCCTGCGCATGTACACCCGCGAACTCACCGCGCGCGGCGCGGCCTACCAGCGCGAGTGGTGGGCGCTGACGCGCGCGTACCTGGCGACGTTCGACGCCGCCGACCTGGACGCGGCGCCCGCACCCGGCCGCATCATCGCGCGCGTCGTCCTCGCCTCCGAGGAGCCGCGCGACCTGACCCGCCTGAAGCAGGTGGCGGCGCGTCCGGCCCGCCTCGCGCCGCCCTATCCGCGGGCGGCCGACGCCACGCCCGTGTGGGCCGGCGACCTCCCCCAGGTCACCCTGGAGCACCTGCTCGTACGGCCGGTGCGGTTGCTGCCCATCGCGGTCGACGGCGAGCTGCGCCCGGCCGCGGGCGGCTCGCGGCTCACGCTGCGGCTGCGCGAGCTGTACGGGCGGGTGGCGGACGCGGGCCCGGCCACGGTCGACGTCGAGCTGGTGCACCGGCAGGGCGATCTGCCGGGGCTGCGCAGGACGGCGGCGTTCCGCGCGGAGCGCCCCGGCGAGACCTGGGTCGCCACGGTCCTGCTCGACCTCGGCTCGCTGGACGACGGGGTCTGGGACCTGCGGCTGCGGCTCCACTTCGACGACGGGACGGCCCGCGACACGACCGCGAACGCCGTCGCCGGGCCCGGGCTGCTGCGCCGCACGGTGGTGCCGAGCCGGCGGCGCGGGGTGCTGCTCGTCCAGCCGTACGCCACCCAGGCGGGGAACCTCTCGGTGCGGCTCGCCCCCGGCATGCGGGGCGTGGCCGGTGTCGCCAAGCGCCGCCTGACCAGGCTGCTGCGGTCCGCCGGGGGCAGGGCAGGCCGCTGACACGGCCCCGACAGGGCCTCTGCGACACTGCACCTCCACGCATCACACTCGCGACAAGACGGGACAAGACGACCATGACCTGGCTGATCACCGGCGGCGCCGGATACATCGGGGCGCACGTCGTCCGCGCCATGACGGAGGCGGGCGAGCGGGCCGTGGTCTACGACGACCTGTCCACCGGCGTCGCCGAGCGCGTCCCCGACGGGGTGCCGCTCGTGGTCGGCTCGGTCCTCGACGAGGAGCGCCTCACCCGTACCTTCGCCGAGCACGCGGTCACCGGCATCGTGCACCTGGCCGGCAAGAAGCAGGTCGGCGAGTCGGTGGAGCGCCCACTGCACTACTACCGGGAGAACGTGGAGGGCCTGCGCGCCCTCCTGGACGCGGCGGTCGCCTCGGGCGTCGCCCACATCGTCTTCTCCTCCTCCGCCTCGGTGTACGGCATGCCCGACGTCGACCTCGTCACCGAGGAGACGCCGTGCCTGCCGATGAGTCCATACGGCGAGACGAAGCTGGCCGGCGAGTGGCTGGTCGCGGCGGCGGGCCGCGCGCACGGTCTGGCGACGGCCTCGCTGCGCTACTTCAACGTGGCGGGGGCGGCGGCCCCCGAGCTCGCCGACACGGGTGTCTTCAACCTCGTCCCGATGGTCTTCGAGAAGCTCACGGACGGCGAGGCGCCGCGCATCTTCGGCGCCGACTACCCCACCCCAGACGGTACGTGCGTACGGGACTACATCCACGTCGTCGACCTGGCGGAGGCCCACGTGGCGACGGCCCGCGCCCTGGCGTCCGCCGCGCCCGGCACGGCGCTCACGCTCAACATCGGCCGCGGCGAGGGTGTGTCGGTCCGCGAGATGACGGACCTGATCAACGAGGTCACGGGATACGACACCCCCGCCGAGGTGACGGCCCGCCGCCCCGGCGACCCGGCCCGCGTGGTCGCCTCGGCGGACCGCATCGCGACGGAGCTCGGCTGGGCCGCGAAGCGGGATGTGCGGGAGATGGTGGGTTCGGCGTGGGAGGGGTGGCTGCGGTTGCATCCCGGGGCGGGACGGAGCTAGGCCACCGTCAATCCCGCCCGGGACCGACTCGCTGCCGGGCCATGGTGGGCGGGGGCCACGGTCGGGACTCGGCCCGAAGGTCACCCTCCGGTGGGCCGGTGCCTTTGCGCCCCTCCACCGCGACTTGACCTCCGACCCGGACGGTCAGGGGTGAGGCCGGCGGGCGCAGCTGGGTTGGGTCATCCCCTTTCACGGCCGGGTGCGGCCCCGCCCATCGTGGGCGGGGTCATGGTCGGGGCTCGGCCCGGAGGTCACCCTTCGCTGGACCGGCGCCTTCGATTCTTACCGGGGCCGCCCGGGGCTTTGCGAAGTGTGGCGCCTCCGGGCCGGCAGTAAAGGGCGCTCCGCTGCGCTACGCGTCGGCTTCGCCGATTCCGCTCCGCTCCACCCTTGACTCCCGCCCCTCCACCGCGGCGAAATGTCCGACCCGACCGGCCAGGGGCGAGGCGGCGGGCGACGCTGGGTCGGGTCATCACGTTTCGCTGCCGGGTGCGGACCGGCCCATCGCGGGCGGGCGCCACGGTGCGCGCTCGGCCAGCCGCCCGGCATCGCCGCTCGGGCCATCCGCTCTCGCGGCCGGGTGCGGACCGGTCCATCGTGCGTCGACGCCCTGGTGCGAGCTCGGCCAGCCACCCGGCATCGCTGCTCGGGCCATCCGCTCGCGCTGCCGGGTGCGGCCCGGCCCATCGTGCGCCGACGCCACGGTGCGAGCTCGGCCAACCGCACGGCCACGCCGCTCGGGCCATCAGCTCGCGCTGCCGGGTGCGGACCGGCCCATCGTGGGCGCGGCCAGGGCTGCGGCTCGGCCGTCCACGCAGCATCCCCGCTCGGGCCATCACCTTTCGCTGCCGGGTGCGGCCCGGCTCATCGTGGGCGGGGGTTACGGTGCGCGCTCGGCCAGCCGCGTGACCACGCCGCTCGGGTCATCACCTTTCACCGCCGGGTGCGCACCGGCCCTTCGTACGCCGACGCCCCGGTGTGAGCTCGGCCAGCCACGCGGCATCCCCGCTCGGGCCATCACCTCTCGACGCCGAGTGCCGACCGGCCCATCGTGTGCGCGGGCCAGGGTTGTTGCTGGGCCGTCCACGCGGCGTCGCTGCCTGGGTCATCGGCTCTCGCAGCCGAGTGCCGACCGGCCCATCGTGGGCCGACGCCCCGGGGCAGGCTCGGCCAGCCACGTGGCCTCACTGCTCGGGTCATCGGCTGTCGCCGCCGAGCGCGGACCGGTCCGTAGCGGGCGGGTGGCAGGATCGCGGCTCGGTTCGCCACGCGGCCTCGCCGCTCGGTCATCAGCTCTCGCTGCCGGGTACGGTGCGGGCGATCGTGCCTGGCTGTCTCGGTCGAGGTGGGGGCGGGGACATGGGACGAGTCCTCGGGGTCGGGCACCTACTTTGGCGAAGTTGCGAATTGAGGTGCCGTGCGCCCCCTCGCCAGACCGGATGCGCCCCCGGGGACGTAAGCCCGACCCCCATCCCGTCCCTCCCCCTCGGTTACCTACTTTGGGAAAGTTGCGAATCGGATCCTCGCGCGCCTCCCTGCCACACCCCGCACGCCGTCCGGCGGGTGGCCGGTGGGTGGGTTCTGCCTCTCCGCCGTGCCCGGTGGCCCCACTGAACTCATTCGTCCCACATACCGCGTGCGCCACCAGGTCCCGCCGGTCCCACCAGCCTCACCTCTCACTGGACACCCATCCGCCCCGTCCCCCTTGGCGGATTGGTTGGTTCCGGGGGCGCTTGGGTGTGGCAAGGGGGGCGCGCGGCATATTCATTCGCAACTTTCCCAAAGTAGGTGCCAGACCCCGAGGGTGGGCGGCCTCTCCGGCTCCCGGGCAGCGCATTGACGGTGCCACCCGCCGACGATGAGCCGGTCCGCACCCGGCGACGACAGGTGATGACCCGAGCGGCGTGGTCGCGCGGCTGGCCGAGCGCGCACCGTGGCATGCACTCACGATGAGCCGGTCCGCACCCGGCCACGCGAGGTGATGACCCGACCAGACGGGCCGTGGGCCGAGCACGCACCGGGGCCTCCGCCCACGATGAGCCGGACCGCACCCGGCAGCGAAAGGTGATGACCCGAGCAGAGGCGCCCGTCGGCCTCACCCCTGGCCGTCCGGGTCGAAGGTCAAGTCGCGGTGTAGGGACGGGAGTCAAGGGTGGAGCGGAGCGGAATCGGCGAAGCCGACGCCCGTAGGGCGCCCTTTACTGCCGACCCGGAGCCGCCACACTCCGCAAAACCCCGGGCGGCCCCGGCAACCGGCAAAGGCGCCGGGCCACCGCAGGGTGACCTCCGGGCCGAGCCCCGACCGTGGGCCCCGCCCACCGGGGCAGACACCCCCCCCGCCCCCCTCACAACGCCCGCAACCCCGCCGCCGTAACCCCCGCAAGCCTCCCCACATACCCCTCCGGCAACTCCGCCCGCACCACCACCGACCGCCAGTACAGAGGGCCCGAGACCAGGTCCAGTGCCAGGTCCTCGTCCACGGACGCCCGCATCTCGCCCCGCTCCACCGCCGCCCGCACGATGCCGCTCGCCGCCCCCTGCTGACCCTCGCGCAGCGCCTTCTGCAGCGCCTCCGCGATGTCGGGATTGCGGGCCGCCTCGGCCTGGAGGTCGGGGATGATCTGGGAGGCGACCGGGTGGCGCAGGGCGCGTGACGTCACCTCGTACAGCAGCCGCAGGTCACCCTCCAGGGACCCCGTGTCCGGCGCCGGCAGGCCCTGCACCGCTATGGCCGACACCAGGTCGAGCACGAGGTGGAGTTTGGAGCGCCAGCGGCGGTAGACCGCCGTCTTGCCGACACCCGCGCGGCGCGCGATGCCCTCGATCGACATGCGCGCGTAGCCCACGGCGGCGAGCTCTTCGAAGACGGCGGCCCGGATGGCCTCGGTCTTGTCCTCGCGGAGCACGGCCGCCCCGGCGGGAGCCCTGCGGCGCGGCTGTTCACCCTGTGGCCTGCTCGTCGTCATACGGCCATCATAAAGCGTTACGACGATACGGTTGCGTTCCGACGTCACAACACCCTACGCTCGGCGTTGCGACGATACGGGCCCGTCCCGACGTACTGTGACGTCAGACGTCGCGCGCCCACCGTGCGCGTCCCCGCGTCCCCTCCCCGCCTCCCCGAGCGAAAGCAGCGGATGTGAGTCAGGTCCTCGACACGCCGCCGTCCCCGGCGACCCCCACCGTCCCCGCCCAGGGCGGCGGCCCCGCCCCCGCGCCCTCCGCCGCCGAACTGGCCGCCCAATACGGCCTGACCGTCAGCGGCGCCCGCCCCTCCCTGCCCGGCTACGTCCGGCAGCTGTGGCAGCGCCGCCACTTCATCACCGCGTTCGCGACGGCCAAGCTGACGGCCCAGTACAGCCAGGCCAAGCTGGGCCAGGTCTGGCAGGTGATGACGCCGCTCCTGAACGCGGCGGTCTACTACTTCATCTTCGGCGTGCTGATGAACACCAAGCACGACGTCCAGGACTACGTCCCGTTCCTGGTCACCGGCGTCTTCATCTTCACCTTCACCCAGCAGTCCGTGATGGCCGGGACCCGCGCGATCTCCGGCAGCCTCGGCCTGGTCCGCGCCCTGCACTTCCCGCGGGCCGCGCTGCCGATCTCGTACTGCCTGCAACAGCTGCAGCAGCTGCTCTTCTCCATGTGCGCGCTGCTGGTGATCCTGCTCGCCTTCGGCGTCCCGCCCACGCTGTCCTGGCTCCTGGTGCTCCCGGTCCTCGCGCTGCAGTTCACGTTCAACACCGGCCTCGCGCTCGTCATGGCGCGGCTCGGCAGCAAGACGCCGGACATCGCCCAGCTGATGCCGTTCGTGCTGCGCACCTGGATGTACGTGTCCGGGGTGATGTGGTCCATCGACGCCGTCCTCAAGGACCAGAACCTGCCGCACGCGGTCACGCTCGTCCTGGAGGCCAACCCGGCCGCCGTCTACATCGACCTCATGCGGTTCGCGCTGATCGACACCTTCCAGCGCGGCCAGCTGCCCCACCACGTGTGGGCCTGGGCGCTGGGCTGGGCGCTGCTCGCCGGGATCGGCGGGTTCATCTACTTCTGGAAGGCAGAGGAGACGTACGGCCGTGGCTGAGACGGAAGCAAAGAATCCAAATAAGACGATCACGCAGGACGCCGCCCCCACCGTCATCGTCGACCAGGTCGACATCGTCTACCGCGTCCACGGCACCGGCGCGGGCCGCGGCAGCGCCACCGCCGCCCTCAACCGCATCATCGGCGGCCGCGGGAAGGCCGAGGCGCGGGCGGGAGTGCGTACCGTGCACGCGGTCAAGAACGTGTCGTTCACCGCGTACAAGGGCGAGGCCATCGGGCTCATCGGCACGAACGGCTCGGGCAAGTCGACGCTCCTGAAGGCGGTCGCCGGGCTGCTCCCCGTGGAGCGCGGGCGGATCTTCACCGACGGCCAGCCCTCCCTGCTCGGCGTGAACGCCGCCCTGATGAACGACCTCACCGGCGAGCGCAACGTCCTCCTCGGCGGCCTGGCGATGGGCATGTCCCGCGAGCAGATCCAGGAGCGCTACCAGGAGATCGTCGACTTCTCCGGCATCAACGAGAAGGGCGACTTCATCACGCTGCCCATGCGGACGTACTCCTCCGGGATGTCGGCCCGGCTGCGCTTCTCCATCGGCTCCGCCAAGGACCACGACGTGCTCCTCATCGACGAGGCCCTGGCCACCGGCGACCGCTCCTTCCAGAAGCGCTCCGAGGCCCGCATCCGCGAGCTGCGCAAGCGCGCCGGCACGGTCTTCCTGGTCAGCCACAACAACAAGTCGATCCGCGACACCTGCGACCGCGTGCTGTGGCTGGAGCGCGGCGAGCTGCGGATGGACGGCCCCACGGACGACGTCCTGAAGGAGTACGAGCGGTTCACGGGCGGCGGCAAGAGCTGACGCCCGCCCCGGGCCCGCCCCGGCCCCACCTTGTGCCCCGAGCCGTCGGGCCTATCCCTTTTGTCGCATCAATACGCGGATCCTTACACTATGGGAGCGTTTAGCAACAGAAGGAGTACGCGTGCAGCCACGGCTGAGTGTTGTCGTCCCCGTCTACAACGTCGAGCTCTACCTCGACGAGTGCCTGGAGTCCCTGGCCGCCCAGACGTTCACGGACTTTGAAGTGCTCATGGTCGACGACGGGTCGACGGACGGCAGCGCTGTCATCGCGAAGGCCTTCGCGGCGGCCGATCCGCGGTTCCGGCTCATATCCCAGGAGAACAAGGGGCTGGGCGCGGCACGCAACACGGGCGTACGGGAGATGTCGCCGGACAGCGAGTACCTCGCGTTCGTGGACAGCGACGACACGCTGCCCGCCACGGCGTACGCGCTGATGATCGAGACGCTCGACGCGACCGGTTCGGACTTCGCGGCGGGCAACGTGACCCGCTTCCGCTCCGCCGGGCACGTCCAGTCGCCGGTGCACCGCGTGCCCTTCGCGGCGACCCGGCTGCGGACGCACGTCTCCAGGTTCCGGCCGCTGCTCACCGACCGCACCGCCTGGAACAAGGTCTACCGGCGCTCCTTCTGGGAGCGGCACGGTCTCGCGTACCCCGAGGCCATGCTCTACGAGGACGCGCCCGTCAGCGTCCCCGCGCACTACCTCGCCGACGCCGTCGACGTACTGAGCGAGCCGATCTACAACTGGCGCGAACGCGAGATCGGCGAGCGCTCCATCACGCAGAACCGCACCAACCCGCAGGGCCTCATCGACCGCGTGAAGTCGATCCGGATGGTCCGCGAGTTCCTGCTCGCCCGGGTCGGCGGCGATCCGATGTACGCGGAGCACCTGCGGGTCTACGACCACAACGCGCTCGCCGAGGAGATCCCGCTCTTCTGGAAGGTGCTGCCCGGCTCGGACGCCGCCTACCAGGAGGCCTTCCTGGAGCACGTGGGCCGGCTCGTCCGCGAGATCGGCCAGGACGCGGTGCGGGCGCTGCACGTGCCGCACAAGCTGAAGCTGTACCTGACCGTGCACCGTCGCCTGGACGAGCTGATCGGGCAGCTGGAGTTCGAGAAGGAGCACGCCGGCTCGATCCCCGTCTCCGGGACCCTGCACCCGAAGGCCGACTACCCCTTCCTCGACCCCACCGACCCGGTTCCGGACGCGGTGCTCCGCCTCGACCAGGAGTTGCGCCTGCGCAGCCGGCTCGACGAGGCCGCCTGGCACGACGGGAAGCTGTGGCTGTCCGGCTGGGCGTTCCCGCGCCAGCTGGGCGCCGAGTCGCGGAGCAAGGCGCTGAAGACGCTGATCCTGAAGGAGAAGGGCAGCCGTCGCCGGGTCGTCGTGCCCGCCCGCAGCCACCTCGACGCCGAGGCGACGGTGGCCTCCGGCGCGGAGTTCCGGCACGCGGACTGGGCGGGCTTTCGCGCCCTGCTGAATCCCGCGCGGCTGCGGCACCGCGGCACGTGGGTCGACGGCCTGTGGTACGTGCGGATCGCCGTGGCCGGCACCGGTGCCATGCCGCGGCGCGGGCCGCTGTACGGCGCGGGCACGGGCTCCGGCCAGACGCCGCCCGCGCACTGGGTGACCGAGGACGTCCGGGTGGCGCCGCAGATCCAGGACGGCGAGCTGGCCGTCCGCGTGGAGACGGCGCACGCCCGCGCCCTGGAGGTGCGCGCGGAGGGCCCCCGGCTCCTCGTACGCGGCATCCTGCGCACCGCCCCCGAGGGCGAGCCCCGGCTGCGCATGCGGCACCGCGAGTCCGGCACGATCCTGACGGTCCCGCTGGACCTGGGCGCCCCGCGGGAGGGCCGCGTCCCGTTCACGGCCCACGTGGACACGACGGCGCTGACGGCGGTCCGCGAGGACCACGAACGCCTGCGCCCGACGCAGGCGGAGCGCTCGATCGCGCGGTGGGACATGTCGGTGGAGGTGGTCGAGCCCGGTCCCGGCCTGGTGGCGGCCGGCGGGACGCCTACCGTCCCTGCTGTGCCCACGGTGCCGGGCACGGAGACCGAGGCGTCCACCAAGTCGACCCGTCTCGCCCTCATCCTGGACGACCGCGAGGGCTTCTCCGGCGCCCAGTTCGCGCAGGAGGACACCGCCCGTACCGTCTACGCCCGGCGCAGCCCCGGCGGTTATCTCCAGCTCTGCGACCAGCCCGTCCAGCCCCTGGTCGACCGCGTCCGCACGGACCCCGACGGCACCGTCACCCTCACCGGCAGCTACCCGGCCAAGGGCACCCACGAGCTCGCCCTCGTGCTCCGCCAGACCTGGTCCGGCCACGAGTACACGTTCCCGGCGACGGCGTCGGACGGCCGGTTCGAGGCGCGCTTCGTACCCGTCCCCACCCACGCCCACGCGGGCGCGACCCCCCTGCGCGCGGGGTTCTGGTGGCCCTCCGTCCAGAAGCCGGACGGCTCCCGCACCGCCGTCCAGCTCGCCCCGCCCGCCCACGCCGACCTCCCCCTGGAGGTGACCGCGCACGGCAAGCGCGTCGAGCTGCAGGCCCGCCAGTACGACCAGCTCGCCCTGATGGCCCACTCCGAGCTGCGCCCCGAGGAGCGCAGCCGCCACCGCCAGACCCGGCTGCGCACCGAGGCCTACCCGGCCGCCCGCCACGAGCCGCTGCGCGAGGCCGTCCTGTACGACGTGTTCGGCGGCCGCATGTACGGCGACTCGCCGCGCGCCATCCACGAGGAGATGGTCCGCCGCGGCCTGCCCGTCGAGCACCTGTGGGTCGTCAAGGACGGCCAGTGCGACGTGCCGGCCACCGCGCGGGCGGTCCGCGTGCACAGCCCCGAGTACTACGAGGCGATGGCCCGCTCCCGCTACCTCGTCGGCAACACGCACTTCCCGCGCTGGCTGGAGCGGCGCGAGGGCCAGCAGATCGTCCAGACCTGGCACGGCACCCCGCTCAAGCGCATCGGCTTCGACTTCGACAACGACCACTTCGCGAGCACCCAGTACCTCCAGGACCTGGACCGCGAGCGCCACCAGTGGACGATGCTGCTCTCCCCGAACAAGTTCAGTACGCCGATCATGCGCAGCGCCTTCCGGTTCGGCGGCGACGTCGACGGCGAGCTCCTCGAGGCGGGCTACCCCCGCAACGACGTGCTGCTCGCTCCGGACCGCGCCAAGCGCGCCGAGGAGGTGCGCAAGACGCTCGGGCTGCCCGAGGGCAAGAAGGTCGTCCTGTACGCGCCCACCTGGCGCGAGGACAAGCAGCGTCACCGCGGCGGCTTCCTCCTCGACCTGCGCGTCGACCTGGAGAAGGCACGGCACGAACTGGGCGAGGACCACGTCCTGCTGGTGCGGCCGCACGCGCACATCGTGGAGCCGGTGCCGGGCGCGGGTGATGGCTTCGTGTGGGACGTGGCGAGCTACCCGGACATCATGGACCTGCTCCTGATCTCCGACGTCCTGGTCACCGACTACTCCTCGGTGATGTTCGACTTCGCCGTGACCGGCCGTCCGATGCTGTTCTTCACGTACGACCTGGAGCACTACCGCGACCGGCTGCGCGGCTTCTACTTCGACTTCGAGAAGCGCGCGCCGGGCCCGCTGGTCCCGACCTCCGACGACCTGATCCGGGCGCTGCGGGACCTCGACACGGTGAGCGAGCCGTACGCGCGGGCGTACGAGGAGTTCCGTGCCGAGTTCTGCGACCTGGACGACGGCGAGGCCGCGCGCCGCGTCGTCGACCGGATGCTCGCCCACCGAGGGACGGCCACCGCATGAGCACACGAGAGGGGGGCGCCACCGTGCCCGAGCAGAGTGAGAGCGCCGCACCCGGCCCCCGGGGCGCCGGCGCGGGATGCGAGCCGGACGCGGGCGCGGGATGCGAGCTGAGCGTCGTCGTCCACGGCCGGAACGTCCAGGGCCACCTGGGCGCCTGTCTGGACGCTCTGGCCGCGCAGGCCTCGCCCGGCGTCGAGGTGATCGTCGCCGCGGTGGGCCCGGCCGCGCAGGCCGCCGCCGCGGGACGGCCCGGTGTCACCGTGGTCCCGCTGCCCGAGGGCACCGGTGACGGGGCGGCGCGCGCCGCTGGCGCCGAGCGGGCTGCCGGACGGTGGCTGCACTTCGTGCAGAGCAAGGACACCGTGCCGACCGGCGCGCCGCGCGCCGTCGCCGACCGCGTGGCCGAGCTCCCGGACGGCGTGGACGTCCTGGTCGTCGACCACGTCCGCTCGACGTGGCGGCACCAGGGGATGCCGGGCCCCGACGGCAAGCACCTGGCCAAGCAGGGCCGTCGCGACCTGCCGCTCGCGGACTGCCCGAACCTCCTGAAGGTCACCCCGCTGCTCGGCAACCGGGTGCTGCGGGCGGAGTTCTGGCGCGCGCACGCCGGTCGACTGGGCGTCGACGACGAGACGTTCGCCGCGTACGCCGCGCTGCTGCTCGCGGGACGGCTCGCCGCGCTCGACCAGGTCGCCCTGAACGTACGGGAGTTGCGTCCCGAGAGCCTGCCGAAGGGCGCCCCCGAGGAGCGGTACGGCGTCATCGACCGCTACGAGTCGCTGCTGGGGCTCGCCGCCGACCGCGGCCTGCCCACGCCGCCGCGGGCCGCGCTCTACGACGTTATGGTCGGCCACTGCCTGCGCGTCGTCGCCCGCGAGAAGCTGCCCGACGCGGTGCGCAGGGAGTTCTTCCGCCGCGCGTCGAAGGCCGCCGTCGCCTGGCGCCCGGAGGGCCATCAGCGCCCCGGCGGCCTCGAAGGCGTGCGGCGCCGGCTCCTCGAAGAGGACGCGTACACCAAGTACCGCACCTTCCAGACGGCCAACCAGCAGCGGCGCAAGCTGCGTTCGGCGGTGGTCTCGCGCAAGCACAAGGTGGGGCTGAAGGTGCGCGACATGCGCTACCGCCGGGCCCTCGACCGTCCCGTCGACCCCGATCTGGCGGTCTTCACGGCGTACTGGGACCGGGGTGTGGCCTGCAACCCCGCGGCGATCGCCGCGAAGCTCGCCGAACTCGCCCCGCACATCCACCAGGTGTGGGTCGTCTCGGCCGCCAACGTGCCGCTGCTGCCGCCCGGGACCGACCACGTCGTGCCCGGCACGCCCCGCTACTGGGAGGTGATGGCGCGCGCCAAGTACCTGGTCAACAACGTCAACTTCCCCAACGCGGTGGTGAAGCGGCCCGACGCCGTCCACCTCCAGACCCACCACGGCACGCCGCTCAAGCGCATGGGCCTCGACCAGCTGGACTACCCGGCGGCGTCCAAGGGCCTCAACTTCCACAGCCTGCTGGCCCGCATCGACAAGTGGGACTACAGCGTCTCCGCGAACGGCCACTCCACGCAGATGTGGGAGCGCGCCTACCCCTCGCACTACACCTCGCTGGACTACGGCTACCCGCGCAACGACGTCTTCTACGGGGCCGGCGCCGCCGACGTCCGCGCGATCCGTGAGCGGCTCGGCATCGCGCCGGGCAAGCGGGCGATCCTCTACGCGCCCACCCACCGCGACTACGAGGCGGCCTGGACCCCGCGCCTCGACCTGGCGACCCTCGCCGACCGGCTCGGCGAGGACACCGTGCTGCTCGTGCGCGGCCACTACTTCTACGGCGGCACGGCGTCGCCGCTGGCCGGGCTGCGGCGCAGCGGCCGGGTCATCGACGTGTCCTCGTACGACCCGGTGGAGGAGCTGTCGCTCGCGGCGGACGCGCTGATCACGGACTACTCGTCGATCATGTTCGACTACGCCAACCTGGACCGGCCGATCGTGGTCTACGCCGACGACTGGGAGACGTACGCGAAGACGCGCGGCGTCTACTTCGACCTGATGGAGCAGGCGCCGGGCCAGGTGGCGCGCACCCAGGAGGAGCTGACGGAGCTGTTCACGTCCGGGGCGTGGCGCGACGAGACGGCGGCCAAGGCGCGGCAGGCGTTCCGCCGGCGCTTCTGCGAGTACGACGACGGGCGCGCCGCCGAACGCGTGGTGCGCCGTGTCTTCCTCGGCGAGAGCGAGGACTCCCTGCCGCCCGTGATCCCGGTCGACGAGCGGACCCCGGCACCGACGCCCGAGGAGGCGGCGAAGCGATGACCACTCTCCCTGATGTCACCGTCCCTGAAGTCACGGTCCCTGACGTCACCGTGACAGTGATCGTCTACAACGACGCGGAGCGGCTGCCGCGCGCGGTCGCCTCGCTGCGCCGCCAGACGCACGCCAACATCGAGATCATCATCAGTGACGACCACTCGACGGACAACACCCCTGAGGTGGCGCGGCAGTTGGCGGCGGAGGACGAGCGGGTCAGCTATCTGCGGCTGCCGGAAAACAGCGGCGGCTGCAGCGCGCCGCGCAACCGCGCGATCGAGGTGGCCCGCGCCCCGTACCTGATGTTCCTGGACAGCGACGACGAACTGCCCGAGCGGGCGGTCGAGTTGCTGCTCGCGGCGCACCGGGAGCGGGAGGTGGACTTCGTGATGGGCGCGGTGGAGCGGGTCCGTGTCGACACGGGCCGCACCTCGACCTGGATGCCGCACCTGGTCGCCGAGCGCCGCACGGTGGAGGGCATCGAGGCGGAACCGGCGCTGTTCTTCGAGCACCTGTCGACGAGCAAGATGTACCGCCGCGCGTTCCTCGACCGGGGCGACCTGCGCTTCCCGGAGGGCATCCACTACGAGGACCAGCTCTTCTCGGCCCAGGCGTACTGTCTGGCGCGGGCCTTCACGATCATCCCGGACCCCGTCTACCGCTGGTACATAGCCCCGTACGAGGCGGCCGAGTCGGCGTCGATCTCCAATCAGCGCCACAAGCTGACGAACGTCCGCGACCGCATCCACGTGCAGCGGCTGATCGACGACTTCCTGACGTCGAGCGGGCACGAGGGCGTGCGGGAGGCGAAGGACTACAAGTTCCTCAAGCACGACTTCCGGATGTACGCGGGTGACCTGCCGTTCCGCGACGAGGAGTGGATGGCCGGCTTCGCGGAGACGGTGAACCCGTACCTGGCCGGGCTCGCCCCGGGCGCGTACGCGCGTCTGCCCCGCGCCGAGCGGGTCGTCCTCCAGCTGGTCCGCGACGGCCGCCTCGCCGAGGCGCAGCTGGCGGCGCGGGGCCTGGGGCACGGGGTCGCGCCGCGCGAGACGTCGATGGACGCGGAGGGGCGCGTGTACTGGGGTCCGGAGGTGCCCGCCTCGGCGTCGGCCTGCGCGGAACTCGACCTCACCGACCAGGGGTTGGACTCGCGCCCGTTCCCGAGCGCGCAGTTCCGGCACGAGATCACGCGCGTGGAGCGGGGTCCCGGTGCCTCGGTCGACCTGACGGTACGGACGTACGACCCGGGCCTGCGCCTGCCGGTGGGCCCGCAGGTGGCCACGGTGCTCATCGCTCCGGGGCGGCACCGCATGAAGACGCCGTTCCGTCTGGACCCGGTGCGTCCCGGCGTCTTCGAGGGCTCGGTCCGCCTGGACCTGACGGCGGCGCAGCTCCCCCTGAACGGCTTCGCGGGCACGCGCCACCCGGTGCTGCAGCTGACGTCGGGCCAACTCCGCAACACGGCTCTGCTGCTGGCCCCGCTGACCTTCCCCACGCTGCGGGCCCGGGTGGACTACCGGGGCGGCGCGCTCCCGCACGAGGTCACGGTGGAACCGGAGGGCCGCGCCTCGGGCCGCCTCCAACTCCGCTGGACCCCGGTGGGCGTGACGTCCCGCGTGATACGGCCGTTGGCCCGCAGGGCAGGAGCGAAGGCGGGCTCCCGAGTCCGCAGGGCGGCCCGCCTGGCGGCGAGCCTGGCCCGCTGACGTCGCCGTGAGCGGGGGCGGCGCCCCTATGCGGCCGCCTCAGCTCGGGCGACGGCCACACACCACGTGACCGCCCCGGCACGGACGACTGCCACACACCACCCGGCCGCCCCGGCACGGACGACTGCCACACACCACCCGGCCGCTACCCGCCGGCGCACCGCCCTTCCCCGCCCGCCACCCCCGCCACCCGGTTCGACCGTCACCCCCTCAGGCACCGCCCACCTCCACCCATCAGAGCGGAGCTTGTCGCCCAGCCCTCCCGCACGGTCCCGCAGCGACCAGCAAGGTTGCCTAACGTACAAAGTGCAAGGTCTCACCATCACCGGCCAACCGGGAGGACACCGTGAGCGACAGCGCCAGCACGTGGGTCAGCACCTCTATGCCGTACCTGAAGCCCCGCGAGAACGGCCGGCCCGACGCGTGGAGCGCGGAGGCCGCGGCGCGCGGAGGCAAGGGAACGCAACGCATCGCACACGCGGGCGAGGTCGCGGCGCCGCCGGACGTGGCCGACCTGCTCGGGATCGCGGCCGGGGATCCGGTCGTGGTGCGTCGGCGCATCATCGAACTGGACGGTGAGCCCTGCGAACTGACGGACACCTACTACCCCTGCGACATCGCGCGCGGCACGCCTCTCGCCGAGACGGGCAAGATCCGCGGCGGAGCCGTGACCCTCCTCGCCCGGCTCGGCCACATCGGCGTGCGGGCCCGCGAAGACGTGACCGCCCGCATGCCCGACGCCGACGAACGCGAGATCCTGCACCTGACATCCGATGAACCGGTCCTCCGGCTGAGCCGCGTGACGCTGGACCGCGAAGACAGGCCGGTCCAGGCCGACATGATGGTCATGCCCGCACGCCGCCAACAGCTGCGCTACGAGATCAGGATCGGATGACAGTGCTCCACGGCGATGCCGACGTCACCGACCAGCGCTCCCTGCACGAGCGGCTCGACGCGGACCTCCGCGACGAGATCATGAGCGGCGACCTGGCGGCGGGCGCCAAGCTGCCCTGCGCCCGCACCTCGGTGCCTGCCGTCACATCTCCTCCCTGATCGCTCTCATGTCCCGGCCGCACGCCTGGACGCGCACCATGTGATCGAGCTCCGCGACGCACGGGCCGCACCCGTACACGTCGCCCGCCGCTCCCGGGGTGTGCACGGAACCCACCCACAGCACGCGCACGCCTTCGCGCCGGCAGTACAGCCAACAGGTCCCGACCACCCACGCGTTGCCGTCATCGGTCTGTGCGACGAGCGGCCACGCGTCGCGCCACGGACGCGCGGCGGCCGGATGGAACGTCACCCCTTGCCCTCGTACGCCCCCGACAGCGCGGCGGGCTCCCTCAGCGGCCGCAGTACCGCGTAATCCCCGAAGTTGCGGCGGTAGCGCCGGTGCCGCGTTTCCTGCGTGTGCCTGCGCTGCCACTCCTCGACCGGCTCCGGCGCACCGTACGAGCCGGACTCGGCGCCGCACTCGGTCTCGTCGCCGGACACGCACCGGGCCTCGTACTCCGGCTCCGCCGACTCGTCCTGCTCGATGACGAACGGGACGTAGCGGAACACGCGCCGCGTCACCGTGCCACCCCCTGCCTCCCGCGCACGCCGTCCTTGACGTGCAGGAAGCCACCGGCCCTCTCGATCTCCCGCGCCACCTCGTCGTACTCCTGCGGCACCGGCGAGATCATCGAACGCCACGCGGTGAGAACCGCCCCCGCCTCGCCCCGCTCGATCCCCTCGACGGCCCGCCCGAGCCCGGCACGGCCCTGCGGCGGCAGCAGCCCCGTGCGCTCCTCGACCACCTCCGTGATCTCCCACCCGAACGCCTCGGCATACGCCACGCACTCCTCGCGGGGCGCCGTCATATCCGTACCGGCGGCCCCGGACAGGTAGATCACACAACGGAACCGCTCTATCCTCGCGGCCTCGGCCCGCACGTCGGCCTCGCCCGGCGCGACACCCGCCGCCGCGTCGGCGAGTGCCTGACGCCGCCGCACGTCCCCCTCGGTCCGGCGAGCCGCGTGCGGCTCCTGCCCTTGATCACGTTCGCTGCTGACCATGTGTCCATGGTGTCGGAGCGCTCACGCAGAGTGAAGAGACGGGGAGTCGGATCGGGCGGAGCCACCCCGCCCCGACTCCTACGTCCCGTAGGGCCTACGCGATCAACGGCATGCCGATCAACTCGCTGATGGTCCGCACGCGGGCCGTGGACACCTTCGCGAGGCGCTTGCCGATGACGCCGGGCAGCGCCTGGTGCTTGACCCATTCCGGGGCGTCGAGCGCGACCTCGACGAGGGTCTCCCCCGCCTGGTCGTGCAGGCCGACGGCACACTGGGCGAGGGCGACGTCGAGTTTGTAGCGGTTGCGGGCGAGTTTTGGCATGGAGCCCGGCAGTTGGGTGCGCGAGGCCAAGGTCAACGCCCTGCCGTGGTTCCCGAGCGCCACGGCGATCCCGACGGCTTCCGTGTGCGCCAAGGTCGGGCCGAAGTGCGTGCCGTGCAGCACCACATCGTGTCCGATTCGCGCCGCGGCCGCGTGCGCCTGCGAGAGGTAGTCGTCCGCCGCCGCGGAGTCCCCTAGGCGCGACGCCGCCACGGCCGCGGAGATCATCAGCCGTCCGTATCCGAGCAGTTGCGGGTTGGATGCCTTGCTGAACGACGGCTCGATCCGAAGCGCCGCCCGCTCCGCGACGGCAACCGCGCGGGGGACCTTGGCGCTGCGCAGGTAGATCCACGACAACGTCGATTCGAGGAGCGCGGCCAGCACAGTGTCACCGGAGTCCTCCACCAGGCGTCGCGCGGAGGTGAGCGCGCTCAAGGCGAGGTCACGCTGTCCGAACAGGACCGCCACCGAGGACGCGAACTGGTAGGTACCGGCGAGGAGGGAACCCAGCCGCTCCCGCTCGTGTCCCGTGGCGTGCCCGTACCGGGCGCTCCCTTCGAGCAGGACCTTGGCGACGAGCTCGCTCAGCTCGCCGAAGGCGCCCTGCCAGTAGGCGGCACACATGCGTTCATGGACGATCGACAGCTCCGCGAGGGTGCTCGGCTCCCCGATACCGTCCCAGCCCCCGAGGGCACTGTCATGCACCGCGTCGGACAGCCGCCGCAGCGCCGCACGGGTGCCCTGATTCGTCGCCCGCCGGGGGGCCTGTTGCCCCAGAATCACGGACACGTCCGTGTTCAACGCGTGCGCGAGCCGGAGGAGCGAGCCCACGGACAGCTCACCCCGGTTCTGCTCAGCCTTCTGCACCAGCGCCAGGGACAACCCCGACGCCTCCGCGAGGCCCTGCTGCGTCAGGTCGGAACCCCGCAGATGCTTGATGCGCTTACCAGTTGTCAGGTCGGCCCAGTCGCTCACGGTCACCCCAGTGGGTCTTGCTCGGGCTACTGAACTCCCATGGTAGGCGTCAACTCCCGTACGGCCAGGGCGAACCGCCCCTCCTCACCCCCGCACCTCATAAAGCACCTGCCCCCTCGGCCCGGTGGCCGCCCGTCGCAGCGCCGGGTCGTCCGGCCTGAGGCCGCCGTCACTCGGGTACGCCACGACCCACCGCACCCCGTACCTCCGCAGGATGTCCAGGCGTTCCGTGCGCGGAGTCGACGGCGCGAAGTAGGCGCGTACCGCCGCCACCCGCTCCTCCTGGTCGGGGAGGAAGAAGTCCGGGTAGCCGGGGGCCACCGTGTAGGGGCCGTACGCGGGGATCTGGCGGGACGGGAACGTCTTGGCGAGGACCACGTCGCCGTACCGCACCTGCGGGGTGAGCCAGCGGTAACCCGGCCACGGGGGGCGGTACTTGGCAGCGACCGGCGCCGGAAGCGCGTCGCGCGACACCACGTACCCCAGCGTGCCCGCCTGCGTCCACGCGCCGAGGAGCAGGGCCGCTCCCAGCAGCCAGGCGAACCCGCGCCGCACGCCCGCGCGCCCCGTCCCGAAGACCTCCAGGGCCACCGCCAGCTGCGCCGGGATCAGCGCCGCCGGCAGCACCCTGCCCCACGAGTAGTGGCCGGTCAGCCCGCCCGCCGCGAACATCACCGCGCCGAGCAGGAAGAAGAGAACCAGAGGGTCCCTGCGGTCCCGGCGCCAACGCAGGGCAAGCGCTGGGACGCCCAGCAGCAGGGCGAAACCGAAGTGCGACAGCAGGTGCCGGTAGAGGGAGCGGTGGATCTCCTCCAGGTCGCCCACGCCGAACAGGTCGAAGAAGGAGTAGTACGGCCACGCCAGCAGGACCGCCAGCCCCAGAGCCAGGGCACCTGCCAGCCTCAGCAGCAAGCCACGC
Source organism: Streptomyces sp. NPDC041713 (assembly GCF_055591085.1). Taxonomy (NCBI): domain Bacteria; kingdom Bacillati; phylum Actinomycetota; class Actinomycetes; order Kitasatosporales; family Streptomycetaceae; genus Streptomyces; species Streptomyces sp. NPDC041713. The sequence goes on along the minus strand of NZ_JBVIZY010000007.1, from coordinate 31,140 downwards.
GTGGGCCACGGCCGCGCCCCCAGCACCATGGCGAGGCCCCCGAACGACGCGACCACACCGGTGAATTGGTGGCTCAGGAGGATGACCGACCACAGCACGCCGAGCCCGAGGAAGCCGGGCCACCCCGCACCCCGCCGCCCCGCACCCCGCAGGGCCTTCCGCAGCAGCGCCCAGAAGTGGAAGGAGAGGCCGAGCGCGAACGTGCTCGGGTACGAGACCGTCAGGGCAAGGGAGTTGAGGCCGAGAAAGCCGCTCCAGGTGAAGAGGCCGGGGCCCCAGAGGAGCAGCAGGCAGAGCAAGCCGAGCAGGGCCGGCGCGATCGCCCCGCGCCGGTCGGTGAGGGTGCCGACGAAGTGCCGTACCCCCGTCACCAGCAGCGCCAGACCCACGACCGCCGCTCCCCGCAGCACCGCGAAGGCGGACAGGCCGGTGACCTTGGCGAGGCAGCCGAGCAGCAGCGTCCAGGGTGAGTAGTACGGGCTCGGGGTGTCCGCGTCGACCAGGGGGTTGCCCGGGTCGACGAGATCGTGACGCAGGCGTTCGATCGTCGCCGCGTGGATGCCCAGGTCGCCCGCCCAGGGCAGGCGGACGATCACCAGGAGGAGCAGGACGAGGAGGAGGAGAGCCGGGACGGACAACAGGGCGGCGGCCCGCGCGGACGGCCGTATGACCGCGTTAGGGGCGACGCGCATCGTGCTGGAAGACCCACGTCCGGCAGACCAGGAAACGGAACGCCGAGGCCAGGACGATCGAGAGCGCCTTGGCGATGTTCGAGCCGAGCGGCCCGTCCATGCCCGCGCCGCGGTACGCCGCGTAGAACAGGACGCTCTCCATCACCACGCCGATCCCGCTGAAGACGAAGAAGAGCGCGATCTGCCGCTTCGTGCGCGAGGCGCGGTCCCGGTACGTGAAGAAGCGGAAGCCGAGGTAGTTGGTGCACATGGCCACACAGCTGGCCAGCACCGTCGCCGTCATCGGGCCGGAGCCCAGGCCGTGCAGGAGGAGGTTGAAGACGACGAGGTTCACGGCGACGCCGCTGCCGCCGACCAGGCCGAACTTCACCAGCTCGACGCAGAGCGCGCGCAGCCGCGCGAGGGGGAAGCGGGGCGCGGGGGGCGCCACGGGGGTGGCGGGCGGCGCGGTGGCCTGCGGTGTGGTGGCGGGCGCGGGCCGCGTCTCCTGCAAGGTGGGGGCCGTCTCCTGCAGCGTGGGGGGCGTCATCGGCGCGCCCCCGCGCCCCGGTGGCCGGCTCTCGCGCCGAGCCGCAGCTTCCACGGCATGACGATCGACTCCAGCTGCACCATCAGATTCATCTTCGACTCGCCGACCGTGCGGTCCTCGAAGTGGATCGGCACCTCCATGACGCCGAAGCCGCGGCGCACCGCCCGGTACTTCATCTCGACCTGGAAGCTGTAGCCCGCGCTGTCCACCGACGCCAGGTCGATGGCGCGCAGCGTGTCGGCGCGCCACAGGTTGAAGCCGCCGGTGATGTCGCGGACGCGGGTGCCGAGGATGGTGCCCGCGTACGCGTTGGCCCAGCGGGAGAGCAGTTTGCGGTGGGCGCCCCAGGCGTCGGAGAGGGTGCCGCCCTGCACGTACCGGCTGCCGATGACGACGCCCGCGTCGGTGGCGAGGGCGACGCCGAGCAGCTCGGCGGCCTTGGCCACGGGATGGCTGCCGTCGGCGTCCATCTGCAGGACGTAGTGCGCGCCCTCGGCGACTGCCTGCGCCATGCCGGCCGCGTAGGCCCGGCCGAGGCCGTCCTTCTCGGTGCGGTGCAGGACGCTCATGCGGGCGCTGCCGTACCGCTCGGCGAAGCGTTCGGCGATCTGTCCCGTGCCGTCCGGGCTGGAGTCGTCGACGACGAGGAGGCGCAGGCCGGGCAGCGGGAGCGCCATCAGGGCCTCCGCCATGCCGGGCAGGCTGCCCGCTTCGTTGTACGTGGGCATGACGACGGTCAGCGGGGTCGCGGCCCAGTCCTCGGGCAGCCGCTCGGCGAGACCCTCCGCGGTCTCGGGGAGATTCTCCGCGGTCTCGGGAAGGTTCTCCGACGCGCCAGGGGTCTCCGACGCGTCCTTGGGGAGGTTCACGGTCACAGCTCAAGCCCTTCGATGGTCGGCGATGGCGACGTGAGAGAAGAGACGTCCGGCGAGACATCCGGCGACACGGCCAGTGAGACGTCCGGTGACACATCCGGTGACACGTCCGGCGAGAAGCGGAGCGCCCCGTCGGGCAGGACCGCCGCGCACCACACCCGCGCCCCGGTCCGCAGTTCGTTGTCGGCGCCCACCCGCGCGCCGTCCCCGACGACCGCGCCGTCGAGGACGGTACGGCGCCCCACGCGGGCCCCCGCCCCGATCAGGCTCCGGCGGATCCGCGCGCCGGCCGCGACCTCCGCGCCGCCGAGCACGACCGAGCCGTGCACGACCGCGCCGGCCCCGATGCGCGAGCCCGCGCCCACCACGGTGCCGGCGGCGAGCCGGGCGTCCGGGGCGACCTCGGCGCCGGGCAGGACCAGCGACTCGCCGTGCTCCCCGGGCAGCGCGGGCGAGGTGATGACGCCGCGTACGAGGTCGGCGGAGGCCTGGACGAGCGCCTCGGGGCGGCCGAGGTCCAGCCAGTACGTGTCCTCCACCTGCCCGTGCAGATACGCGCCGGAGGCGAGCAGCGCGGGGAAGGTCTCACGCTCCACGGAGACGGCACGGCCGCGCGGGATGGTGTCGATGACGGAGCGCCGGAAGACGTACGCGCCCGCGTTGATCTGGTCGGTGACGATCTCCTCGGCGGTCTGCGGCTTCTCGGTGAAGGCGAGGACGCGCCCGTGCTCGTCGGTCGGTACGAGTCCGAAGGCGCGGGGATCGTCGACGCGCGTCAGATGCAGCGTGACGTCGGCGTCCCGCCGCACGTGGCCGTCGACGAGGCCGCGGATGTCGACGCCGCTGAGGATGTCGCCGTTGAGGACGAGGACGGGCTCGTCACCGGCGCCGGTGAGGCGGGCGGCGGCGTGCCGGATGGCGCCGCCGGTGCCGAGCGGCTCGTCCTCGACGACGTACTCCAGGCGCAGGCCGTATGCGGATCCGTCGCCGAAGTGCGGTTCGAAGACCTCGGCGAGGTAGCAGGTGGCCATCACGACGTGGTCGACGCCGGCGGCCTTCAGGCGCGCGAGCTGGTGCGCGAGGAAGGGGACCCCGGCCGCGGGGACCATCGGCTTCGGCGTGTGGACCGTGACCGGCCGCAGCCGGGTGCCCTGCCCGCCGACCAGCAGAATGGCTTCCGTCATCGCCCTGTCGCGACCTTCCTGCGTTCTTCCTGCGCTGCGGATCTCGTACCGTCGTCAGACAATCTCACCCACCTTAGCCCGAATGTCTGAATTGATGGGGTATGGCGAATCTCATCACCCGTTCCGCGCCACCCGGGCAACCGATCCGCCCGCCGAAGACTCAGGGACGCACAAGGGGGCGCCCCGAGCCGACCGGCTCGGGGCGCCCCCTTGTCGCCTAGCAGAGATCAGGAGTGCGTGCGCAGCAGCGTCCGCATCGTCCGCATCGCCACCGACAGATTCGCCAGGTCGAACGCGTCCGAGCTCTGGATCTCCTCCAGCGTCGTCCGCGCCCGGCTCAGGATCGGCGCGTTCTTCTCCTCCCACGCCTTGAACCGCTCCTCCGGCGTGGCGGCGCCGTTGCCCGCCGCGAGGACGTCCGCCGTCAGCGCGGCGTGCGCCGCGTACAGGTCCTCGCGGATGGACGCGCGGGCCATGGACTGCCAGCGGTCGGCCCGCGGCAGCTCGATGATGCGATCCATGAGCTGGGTGATGGCCAGGCGGTCGGCGAGGTCGTAGTAGACCTCGGCGACGGCCATCGGCTCCTTGCCGGTGCGCTCGGCGACCGCGACGATGTCGAGCGCCGGGAAGGCGGAGGAGAACCCGGCGACGCGCTGGGCGAGCTCGTCGGGGACGCCCGCGCCGGTCAGCTCGTCGCGGATGCCCTGGTACCACTCCTGGTCGGAGCCGCGGAGCAGCCGCGGCAGCTCGGCCCAGACCTCGGCGACGCCCTCGCTGAAGAAGCCGATCGTCTCGGCGAGCTGGAGCGGCTGCGGCCGGTTGTTGAGCAGCCAGCGCGCACCGCGCTCCACCAGGCGGCGCGAGTGCAGCCGGATCCGGGTCTGGACGTCCGCGGCGACGACATTGTCGAGCGCCTCGACCGCGTCCCAGACCTCGCTGAGGCCGAAGATCTCACGGGCGGCCAGCTGGGCCCGCACGATCTCCTCCAGCGAGGCGCCCGTCTCCTCCCGGAGCCGGTGCAGGAAGGTCGAACCGCCGCTGTTCACCGTGTCGTTGACGAGGACGGTGGTGACGATCTCGCGGCGCAGCGCGTGCGCGTCGATCTGCTCGGGGAACCGCTCGCGCAGCGCCTTCGGGAAGTACGCGTGCAGCAGCCGCTGCAGGTACGGGTCGTCGGGCAGCGTCGTGTGGATCAGCTCGTCCGCCGCCGTGATCTTCGTGTACGCGAGGAGCACGGCGAGCTCCGGCTGCGACAGGCCGCGCGAGGAGTTGAGCAGCTCGCGGATCTGCCGGTCGTTCGGCAGGAACTCCAGGCCCCGGTCGAGGTGGCCCTGCTTGCCGAGCCTGCGCATGAAGCGCTGGTGGGCGTGGAGCAGGGACGGCGACTGGGCGACGGCGTTGGCCAGCGCGGTGTTCTGCGCGTAGTTGTTGCGCAGCACCAGGTGGCCGACCTCGTCGGTCATCTCGGCGAGCAGCTTGTTGCGCTGCTTGACGGTCATGTCGCCGTCGGTGACGACCGCGTTGAGCAGGATCTTGATGTTCACCTCGTGGTCGGAGGTGTCCACGCCCGCGCTGTTGTCGATGGCGTCGGTGTTGATCCGGCCGCCCGCGCGCGCGAACTCGATGCGGCCCAGCTGGGTCAGACCGAGGTTGCCGCCCTCGCCGACGACCTTCACGCGCAGGTCCTGGCCGTCCACGCGGATCGCGTCGTTGGCCTTGTCGCCGACGTCCGCGTTGGACTCGGCCGACGACTTCACGTACGTACCGATGCCGCCGTTCCACAGCAGGTCGACCGGCGCCTGCAGGATCGCCTTCATCAGGTCGGCCGGGGTCATCTTGGCGATCTTGCCCTCAATGCCGAGCGCCTCGCGGATCTGCGCGTTCAGCTGGATCGCCTTGGCGCTGCGCGGGAAGATGCCGCCGCCCGCGGAGAGCAGCTCCTTGTCGTAGTCGGCCCAGGAGGAGCGCGGCAGGTCGAAGAGGCGGCGCCGCTCGGCGTACGAGGTGGCGGCGTCCGGCCTCGGGTCGATGAAGATGTGCCGGTGGTCGAAGGCGGCGACCAGGCGGATGTGCTCGGAGAGCAGCATGCCGTTGCCGAACACGTCACCGCTCATGTCGCCGACGCCGACGACCGTGAAGTCCTCGGACTGGGTGTCGGTGCCGAGCTCACGGAAGTGCCGCTTGACGGACTCCCAGGCGCCGCGGGCGGTGATGCCCATGCCCTTGTGGTCGTAGCCGGCCGAGCCGCCGGAGGCGAAGGCGTCGCCGAGCCAGAAGTCGTAGGACTCGGCGACCTGGTTGGCGATGTCGGAGAACGTCGCGGTGCCCTTGTCGGCCGCGACCACCAGGTAGGTGTCGTCCTCGTCGTGGCGCACGACGTCCGCGGGCGGCACGACCTCGCCGGCCACCAGGTTGTCGGTGATGTCGAGCAGCGCCGAGATGAACGTCTTGTAGCAGGCGACGCCTTCCGCCAGCCACGCGTCGCGGTCCTCGGAGGGGTCCGGGAGCTGCTTGGCGACGAAGCCGCCCTTGGCGCCGACCGGCACGATGACGGTGTTCTTCACCATCTGCGCCTTGACCAGGCCGAGGATCTCCGTGCGGAAGTCCTCGCGCCGGTCGGACCAGCGCAGACCGCCGCGCGCGACCTTGCCGAAGCGCAGGTGGACGCCCTCGACGCGGGGCGAGTACACCCAGATCTCGTACGCGGGGCGGGGCGCCGGCAGGTCGGGGATGGCCTGCGGGTCGAACTTCATGGAGACGTAGTTGTGCGGCTTCCCGCTCTCCGTCTTCTGGAAGAAGTTCGTCCGCAGCGTCGCCTTGATGACGGTGAGGAAGGAGCGCAGGATGCGGTCCTCGTCCAGCGAGGCGACCTGGTCGAGCGCGCCGTCCAGCTCCTCCAGGAGCCCGTCGGTCAGCTCGGTGCCGGCGCGCTGGCGGTCCGGCGACATCCGCGCCTCGAAGAGCGAGACGAGCAGCCGGGTGGTGTGGACGTTGTTGAGGAGGGTGTCCTCCATGTAGTCCTGGCTGAACGTCGAGCCGGCCTGGCGCATGTACTTGGCGTAGGCGCGGAGCACCATCGCCTGGCGCCAGTTGAGCCCGGCGCGCAGCACCAGCGAGTTGAACCCGTCGACCTCGGCCGCGCCGGTCCAGGCGGCGGCGAAGGCCTCCTGGAAGCGCTCGCGGCCGTCGTCGCCGAGGTAGTCGCCGTTGCCGTTGGGGGACTTGGGCATGCGGAGACCGAAGTCGTAGATCCACGCGTGCGTACGGTCCGCGCAGCGCAGCTCGTACGGACGCTCGTCGGTGACCTCGACGCCGAGGCGCTGCAGCACGGGCAGGACGGCGGAGAGAGAGACCTGTTCGCCGGTGCGGTAGATCTTGAAGCGGCGCTCGCCGGGCCCGGCGCCGACCGGCTCGTACAGGGAGAGCGCGAAGTCCTGCTCGCTCTGGCCGAGCTGCTCCAGGTGCTGGAGGTCGGCGACGGCGGCGCGCGGCGTGTGGTCGGCCTTGTAGCCCTCGGGGAAGGCGTGGCCGTACCGGCGGATCATCTCGGCGGCGCGCTCCTCGCCGCACTCGGCGGTGAGCGCCTCGGCGAAACCGTCGGCCCAGGAGCGGGCGGCGTCGACGAGGCGTGCCTCGATGCGCTCGACGTCGGCGTCGGAGAGGTCGGGGACCTCGCCGCCCTTGGGCACCCGGACGACGAAGTGGATGCGGGAGAGGATCGACTCGGTGTTCCAGGCGGTGAAGTCGACGCTGGCGCCGTTCAGCTCCTCCTTGAGGATGTCGATGATCCGCAGCCGGACGCCGGTGGTGTAGCGGTCGCGCGGCAGGTAGACGAGCGCGGAGTAGTAGCGCCCGTACTCGTCCTTGCGCAGGTAGAGCCGGAGCCGGCGCCGCTCCTGCAGGTACAGGACGCTGGTGACGATGGACCGCAGCTCGTCCGCCGGGGTCTGGAAGAGCTCGTCGCGCGGGTAGGTCTCCAGGATCTGGAGCAGGTCGCGCCCGTCGTGGCTGTTGGCGGAGAACCCGGCGCCCTTGAGCACCTCGGCGACCTTGCGGCGGATGACGGGCACGCGCCGCACGGACTCGGTGTACGCGGCGGACGAGAAGAGCCCGAGGAAGCGCCGCTCGCCGATGACGTTGCCCTCGGCGTCGAACTTCTTCACGCCGACGTAGTCCAGGTACGAGGGCCGGTGGACGGTGGCCCGGCTGTTGGCCTTGGTCAGGACGAGGAGCCGGTGCTCACGGGCCTTCGCGCGGGCGTCGGCGGGCAGCCGGTTGAAGGACGGGCTGACCGGGTGGTGGTCGTCGCCGTCGTGCTGAGGGTCGGCGCGCAGGACGCCGAGGCCGGTGCCGGGGACGGCGGAGAGCGAGTCGTCGTCCGTGAGGTCGTACTCACGGAAGCCCAGGAAGGTGAAGTGGTTGTCGGCGAGCCAGCGGAGCAGCTCGCGGGCCTCCTCGACCTCCTGGTCGGGCAGGTCGCCGGCGGTGGGCTCGGCGGGCAGCTCGTCGGCGATGCGCAGCGCGGCGTCGCGCATCTTCTCCCAGTCCTCGACGGTCTCGCGGACGTCGGAGAGGATCCGCAGCAGATCGGCGGTGATCTGCTTCAGGTCCGCGCGGTCCGTCTCGCGGTCCATCTCGACGTGGATCCACGACTCGACGAGCGCGTCGTGCGGCAGTTCGGCGCCGGCCTCGCGGCCCAGCACCTCCAGGAGCTTTCCGGTCAGATCACGGCGCACCACGACCTGCGGGTGGATGACGACATGGATCCCGCGCCCCTGCCGGGACAGCTCGTTCGTCACGGAGTCGACGAGGAAGGGCATGTCGTCGGTGACCACCTCGACGACGGAGTGGCTGCAGGTCCAGCCGTTCTCCTCGACCGTCGGGGTGTGGACCCGCACGTTGGCCGTCCCCTGGGGGCGGTTCTCGGCGAGGCGGTAGTGGGAGAAGGCGGCTCCGAAGACGTCGACCGGGTCGCGGTCGGCCAGGTCCTCGGGGGCGGTGTGCAGGTAGTAGCGCTGGAGGAACGCGAGAGCCATGTCCTGGTCCGGCGTGGCCTCGCTCGTCGTCCCGGTCGGGAGGTGTCCCCCGGCCGGGCTGTTCTCAGCTACCCGGGCAGCCCGTGCGAGCAGCTCGGCCTTGGCTTCGTCCAGCTTGGTCTGCATTGTCCTCTGACTCCTGTCGCGCGCCGTTGCGTGACGTAGAAGGAAGTGATGTGCCGTAACGCCGCGGCACGGGGTCTCCGGCCGTCTTCGACGTTATGCCGCGGTGATGGGAGAGCGGACAGCTTTCCGCCATTTTCAGCGGTTCCACTGGCCGATGGCTCGCCCGGCCCGGTCGGCCGCACCGCGAAGAAGCGTCAGCGAGGGCCCGGGCACGGTGGTCCGTGTTCCCCGGGCGCAGGGCGGAGGCGTCCATGCCTCCGCGGGATATCGCGCTGATCACGGGTCAAGGCTATCGCTCCGCACCGGGCAGCCGTCATGAGCCGTATGTGTACAAAAGCAGGGGGCGAACTTTGACAGTCTGCACAGTGCGCCCGCCACGCGGCCCACACCCCTCAGCCGACGAGCCGCTCCGCCACATCCACGGCCTCGGCCAGACTGTCCACGACGGGCACCCCGGCGAGCTCCAGGCTCGCCCGGCTGTGCGATCCGCCGGTGTAGAGCACGGCGCGCGCACCGACGTGCGCGGCGGCGACGGCGTCGTCGAGGGCATCCCCGATCACCACGACCCGGTCGACGTCCACCCCCTCCAGCTCGGCGAGGTGGCGCACCATCCGCTCGGCCTTGCCGTCGTGGGACGCGTCGGTCCGCCCGTCGACGCGTACGAAGTACTCGTGGATGCCGTGCCTGCGCACGATCGGCACCAGGTGCTCGTGCGGGGCGAGCGACAGCAACGACTGCGTACGCCCGTCGGCCCGCCGCCCGGCCAGCAGCTCGGAGGCCCCTTCGGCGAGCGAGCAGGCGTCCACCCGCGTCCAGTAGTGCTTGTGGAAGACGGCGTCCATGACCTGCCACTCGGCGTCGGTCGGCAGCCGCCCCATCAACCGCTCGTAGAACCGGGGCACGGGCACGCAGTACAGATCGCGGTACCGCTCCAACGTGATCGGTTCGAGCCCGAGCTCCGCGAAGGACGCGTTCGTGGCGTCGATCACCGCATGAATGTCATGCAGCAGCGTCCCGTTCCAGTCCCACACGACATGCGCCCCACGCAACCTCTTCATACAAAAACGCTACCTCTCCCCCGGCCCGGGTCGACCGAACGCCATGGAATCCACCGGCTGTCACGCGCGTACGAGACGGGAGGGGACGTGGGGGTATGTGCGCACGGAGCACCGAGCCAGCAATAGCAATGTTGTCCGTGAGGCGTGGCGAACAGTGGATGGCGAGTACGCACATACCCCCCGCGGCCCCGCACCCACAAACGAACCCGAGGCGCAGACGACCGCCCAAGGCCCGAGACCGAGGCGCCCCACCGAAACCCGCTAGCCGATCAACCCAGGAATCTCCTGCGTGGCGAACCACAGCAACTCATGATCCTCGGCCCCGTCCACCACGAACCGCGCATCATCGTCCCCCTGATCCGCCGCCCCCAACGCCGCCGCGGCCGCCGCCACATCCGCCTCGGCGTCCGCCGCATCGACATGCACCGCCGCGGCCTTCCCGAGCGGCAACCCACCCACGAGCCGCACCTCCCCGAGCGCCCCCTGATCGAGCCCACGATCGGGGTCGGCCACCGCATCCCCGTCCGGCACGTCGGCCGCGAGGACGACCCGTCGCCGCGCCACCCCGGCGTCGGGGTCCACCGCGATCAGCCGCAGCGACGCCATCGCGGCCCGGTTCAGCGCCGCGTACTCCAGCTCCTCGATGTCGTCGGAGACGTACCACTCCCGCAGGGCGGGCGTCACGGCGTAGGCGACCAGCGGCCCGGGCCCCAGCTCCCCCGCCTCGTACGCCTCGGCGAGCCGGGGCAGGGTCAGAGGAACGTAGACGCGCATGGCTGACCGCTTTCGTCCGTGTCCGCACGGGCGGACCTCGTGGTCGTGGAAGACCTTCAGGATACGTGCGGGAGTCCCCCATCGAGGTGCCCCCACCACCCCGGACACCGTCAACGCACCTCCACCCCCGTCACCCGGTACGCCCCCGCGCCCACCGCCTCAACGAGGCCCCGCGCCCCCTTGATAGGTGAACCCGGATCCCCCCGCCCACGCCCCCCGCCACCGCTTGCACCCTCCCCCGCCGCCCCCGTACAAGATCCCCAACGAAAGTTACTCCCCGGTACGAGACGGAGGCACCCATGCGCAAGGTGATGACGAGGCCCCGCCCACGCCCGACCGCGACCCGCACCCCCGCGGGCCGCCCCCCGAACCGCCGAGACTCCCGCCGCCCCACGCCCCCGTCCTCCACGCCCCCGTCCCCGTCCCCCACGAGGCCCACCCCCACGGCCACTCCCACCCGGGGCCAAGCAGCCCCCGGAACCCGCCAAACCCCCCGCACGATCCCCGCCCAGCCACCCCCGCACCCCACGGAGGTCTTCGCGGAACGCCTCGTCCTGGTCCTCAGCGGCCAGCGCCCCCTGCACTGGGTGGCCCGGCACATCGCCAACACCGCCTTCGACGACCTGGCCCGGCTCGCCGAGCTCCGCCCCCTCTGCGCGGGCGGCCACCGCCCCACGATCCACCGCATCGGCCACTACCAGCCGCACCCCGAGGCGTACGAGGTCTTCGCACGGGTGGCGACGGGCCCCCGCCTGCGCGCGCTGGCCTTCCGCCTGGCCCTGGGCCCGGACCGCAGATGGCGCTGCACGGCGGTGGAGACGGACCCGAGTGCTTCGTAGAGGCACGCCAAAGGGGCCGGGCAAAAGCCCGGCCCCTTCGAACAACACCTCAAGCCACCGTCACATCACACGGCAACGGCACCACAAGACACCGCCACGTCACAGCGACAGCGCCCCGCAAGACACCGTCACGTCACAGCGACAGCGCCCCGCTACTTCTTCCGGCGCCGCCCGCCCTTCTGAGCCTTGCGCCGCTCCGCGCGGGTCATCCCGTCCGACTCGGACCGGACCCCTTCGCCGTCCGTCGCGAAGTCGCCCTCGTCGACCCCGCCCTCGGCGTTCGGCGCCTGGAAGTGCAGGCGGTCGGGCCGCTGCGGGGCCTCCAGGCCCTTCGCGTGGATCTCCGGCCGGGAGTGCGCGCCCGCCGGCACCGCGTCCTGCGCGCCGTCCTTGGTGAGGGAGGGCGCCGTGTCCTCCAGCGGGACCTCCTCGACCTGCTGCTCGACCTGGACCTCCAGGTTGAACAGGTAGCCGACGGACTCCTCCTTGATGCCGTCCATCATGGCGTTGAACATGTCGAAGCCCTCGCGCTGGTACTCGACCAGCGGGTCCTTCTGCGCCATGGCACGGAGGCCGATGCCCTCCTGGAGGTAGTCCATCTCGTAGAGGTGCTCGCGCCACTTGCGGTCGAGGACCGACAGGACGACCCGGCGCTCCAGCTCCCGCATGATGTCGGAGCCGAGCTGCGCCTCACGCGCCTCGTACTGCTCGTGGATGTCGTCCTTGATGGACTCGGAGATGAACTCGGCGGTCAGACCCGCGCGGTCGCCCGCGTCCTCCTCCAGCTCCTCGACGGTGACCTTGACGGGGTAGAGCTGCTTGAAGGCGCCCCACAGCCGGTCCAGGTCCCACTCCTCGGCGAAGCCCTCGGCGGTCTCCGCGGCGATGTACGCGTCGATGGTGTCGTCCATGAAGTGCGTGATCTGCTCCTGCAGATCCTCGCCCTCCAGGACGCGGCGACGCTCCCCGTAGATGACCTCGCGCTGGCGGTTGAGGACCTCGTCGTACTTGAGGACGTTCTTGCGGGTCTCGAAGTTCTGCTGCTCGACCTGCGACTGCGCGGAGGCGATCGCGCGGGTGACCATCTTGTTCTCGATCGGGACGTCGTCCGGCACGTTGGCCATGGACATTACGCGCTCGACCATCTGCGCCTTGAACAGGCGCATGAGGTCGTCGCCGAGCGAGAGGTAGAACCGGGACTCGCCGGGGTCGCCCTGACGTCCGGAACGACCGCGCAGCTGGTTGTCGATGCGGCGCGACTCGTGCCGCTCGGTGCCGAGGACGTAGAGCCCGCCGAGCTCCTTGACCTCTTCGAACTCCGCCTTGACGGAGCGCTCGGCCTTCTCCATGGCGGCGGGCAGCGCCGCGGCCCACTCCTCGGCGTGCTCGACCGGGTCCAGGCCGCGCTGGCGCAGCTCCGCCTCGGCGAGGTCGTCGGGGTTGCCGCCGAGCTTGATGTCGGTGCCTCGTCCGGCCATGTTGGTGGCGACGGTGACGGCGCCCTTGCGGCCGGCCTGGGCGACGATCGTCGCCTCACGGTCGTGCTGCTTGGCGTTGAGCACCTCGTGCTGCACGCCGCGCTTGGACAGCTGCTGCGAGAGGTACTCCGACTTCTCCACGGAGGTGGTGCCGACCAGGATCGGCTGCCCCTTCTCGTGCTTCTCGGCGATGTCGTCGACCACGGCGGCGAACTTCGCGACCTCGGTGCGGTAGATCAGGTCGGACTGGTCGGCGCGGACCATCGGCCGGTTCGTCGGGATCGGCACGACGCCCAGCTTGTAGATCTGGTGGAACTCGGCGGCCTCGGTCATCGCCGTACCGGTCATGCCGGAGAGGCCGCTGTCGTAGCCCTCGCGCTTGTAGAGGCGGAAGAAGTTCTGGAGGGTGATGGTCGCCAGGGTCTGGTTCTCGTCCTTGATGTCCACCCCTTCCTTCGCCTCGATCGCCTGGTGCATGCCCTCGTTGTAGCGGCGGCCGGCGAGGATACGGCCGGTGTGCTCGTCGACGATCATGACTTCGCCGTCGATGACGACGTAGTCCTTGTCCTTCTTGAAGAGTTCCTTGGCCTTGATGGCGTTGTTGAGGTAGCCGACGAGGGGGGTGTTCACCGACTCGTAGAGGTTGTCGATGCCCAGCCAGTCCTCGACCTTGCTCACGCCGGACTCATGGATGGCGACGGTGCGCTTCTTCTCGTCGACCTCGTAGTCCCCGGTCTCCTCGATGCCCTTGAGCTGGTTGCCGGGCTCACCCTTGGTGAGGCGGGTGACCAGCTTGGCGAAGTCGCCGTACCACTTGGTGGCCTGGTCGGCGGGGCCGGAGATGATCAGCGGCGTACGGGCCTCGTCGACGAGGATCGAGTCGACCTCGTCGACGATCGCGAAGTTGTGGCCGCGCTGGACCAGCTCCTCCTGCGACCACGCCATGTTGTCGCGGAGGTAGTCGAAGCCGAACTCGTTGTTCGTGCCGTACGTGATGTCGCAGTTGTACTGCTCGCGGCGCTGGGCCGGCGTCATGTTGGCCAGGATGCAGCCGACGCTCAGACCCAGGAACTTGTGGACGCGGCCCATCATCTCGGAGTCGCGCTCGGCCAGGTAGTCGTTGACCGTGATGAGGTGGACGCCCTTGCCGGACAGGGCGTTCAGATACGCGGGCAGCGTGCCGACGAGGGTCTTGCCCTCACCGGTCTTCATCTCGGCGACATAGCCCATGTGCAGCGCGGCGCCGCCCATCATCTGGACGTCGTAGTGGCGCTGGCCCAGGACGCGCTTGGCGGCCTCGCGGACGGTCGCGAAGGCTTCGGGCAGGAGGTCGTCGAGCGTCTCGCCGTCGGCGTAACGCTCCTTGTACTCCTCGGTCAGCGCGCGCAGCTCGGCGTCGGAGAGGCTGACGAAGTCCTCTTCGATGGAGTTGACCTGGTCCGCGATGCGGTGCAGCTTGCGCAGGATCTTGCCTTCGCCTGCACGCATGATCTTTGAGAGGACGGACACGGGGGTTGGTCTCCTTGCCGGTCGGGCCTGGCATGGTCGGTTTTACTCGTCGGGCAACGGCCATCGTATGCGAGGACCAGGCTGCCCCGGGAGGTGTGCCATGAGGTCAACGGACGAGGAGCGCCGAAGGTGCCGGGTAGCACCCCCGAGTGCCTCGTGCGAGGTGATCGCGAAAGCTCGTAAAAAGGTGGCTCCGGGCACCTCCGCCCCAGCAGAATCGTGCGATGGAGCCCGTCACCCTCACCACCGAACGTCTGTGCCTGCGCGTCTTCACCCCCGCGGACACGGACGAGACCTACGCCGCCTGTCAGGATCCCGACATCCAGCGCTGGACGACCATCCCGTCGCCGTACGCGCGCGTGGACGCCGAGACCTACATCGAACGCGTGGTGCCGGACGACTGGCGCAACGACCGTGAGTACGCCTTCGCGGTGCGCCCCCGCGAGGGCGGGCCCCTGCTCGCCGCCGCCAGCCTGCACCACCCGCGTTCGGGCGCCTGGGAGGTCGGTTACTGGCTGGCCAAGGAGCACCGGGGCCGCGGCTATATGACGGAGGCCGTGCTGGGGCTCGCGCGGTGGGCGTTCACGGAGCTGCTCTGCACCCGTCTGGAGTGGCGGGCGGAGGTCGGCAACACCGCTTCGCGGGCCGTCGTGGAGCGGGCCGGCTTCACCGTCGAGGGCATGAACCGCGCGGGTCTGCTCAACAAGGGCGTGCTCCGTGACTGCTGGATCGGCGCGCTGCTCCCCTCGGACCTGGACCTGCCGTCGCCGTACCCGTACCTGCCCGCCCGGCACTGAGCCCGCCCAAGTCCCGGGCCAGGCCCAGGCGCACATCCCGCTTCGGGACCAAGTCGCAGGTCCAGGCCCCCTTGTCAGTGCCGCCGCCTATCGTTCACCCCATGACGAGTCTGCCGAGTCCCGCCACCGAACTCTCCGCCGACGAGGCCCGCCGCATCGCCCTGCGCGCCCAGGGTTTCCTCGGCGCCCCGGACCGCAGGTCCAGCGTGCGGGGCGTCCTGCGGCAGCTCGGCGCGGTCCAGCTCGACACGATCTCGGTCCTGGCCCGCTCGCACGAACTGATTCCGTACGCACGGCTGGGCGCCGTGGGCCGCGACACCGTGGAGGCGGCGTACTGGACGCAGACCCACGCCTTCGAGTACTGGTCGCACGCCGCGTGCGTCCTGCCCATCGAGGAGTGGCCGCACTTCGCCTTCCGCCGCCGCGCCTACCGCACCCGCCCGCACTGGCACCACGACCTGACCCCGGGCACGTACGAGCAGGTCATCAAGCAGCTCCGCGCCGAAGGCCCGCTCACCGCCACGGAGTTGGGCGGCGCGAAGAACAAGGGCGAGTGGTGGGACTGGTCCGAGTCGAAGATCGCGGTCGAGCGCGCGCTGATGTACGGCGAGGTGGTGTGCACGGAGCGCCGCTCCTGGAAGCGCGTGTACGACCTGGCGGAGCGCGCCGTCCCGGACGGGCTGCTCCACGACGACCTGGACGACGCGGAGTGCCTGCGCCGCCTGGTCCGCCAGGCCGGCGAGGCGCTGGGCGTCGGCACGCGCACGGACATCGCCGACTACCACCGCATCAAGGGCGAGCAGTTCGACGCGGTGGTCGCCGACTCGGGGCTGGTTCCGGTGACGGTGCAGGGCTGGGAGAAGCCCGCCTGGGCGGACCCGAAGGCGCTGGAGACGACGCCCCGCGGCCGGCACCGCACGACGCTCCTGTCGCCCTTCGACTCGCTGATCTGGGAACGGCCGCGCACCGAGCGGATCTTCGGCTTCACGCACCGCCTAGAGGCGTACGTGCCCAAGCCGAAGCGGATCCACGGCTACTTCGCGATGCCGCTGCTCGCGGGCGGCAGACTGGTCGGCCGCGTCGACCCCGCGCGCGAGGGCCGCACGCTGGTGGCCCGGCAGGTGTCGCTGGACGGCCCGAAGGCGGTGGCCCCGATGGCACAGGCGCTGCTGGAGGCGGCGTCCTGGGTGGGCTGCGATGCCGTACGGGTGGAGCGGGTGGACCGCCCGGAGCTGACGGCGGCACTGACCGCCGCGGTGGCCTAGGGCTCAGGGGCGCCCAGGGCCTCGGGAGCTGGGGCCGCTCGCCGAACGAGAGACGGCGCTAGCGGATCTCGAGGATCTTCTCCCGCATCGCGTAGACGACGGCCTCCATCCTGGAGTGCAGCTGCAGCTTCTCCAGGATGTTGCGCACGTGGTTCTTCACGGTGTTCTCGGAGATGAACAACTCCTTGGCGATGTCACGGTTGTTCATCCCCGTGGCGACGAGCTTGAGCACTTCCAGCTCGCGGTCGGTCAGCCGCGGCGCCGGCACGAGTCTGCGCTCGTCGGTGCGCTGGATCATCGACTTGAACTCGGTGAGCAGCTTCGACGCCATCGACGGGCTGATCTGCGACTGACCGTCCGCCACCGCGCGGATCGCGGTGGCCACCTCGTCCGTGGAGATCTCCTTGAGGAGGTACCCGGTGGCGCCCGCCTTGATCGCGTCGTAGAGGTCGGCTTCCTCGTCGCTGATCGTCAGCATGATGATCTTGGCGCTGGGCGCCACCTCCTTGATGGAGGTGCACGCCTCGATGCCGCCGCGCTTGGGCATGCGGACGTCCATCAGCACGATGTCGGGCAGCAGGTCCGCGGCCTTGTCGACCGCCTCCGCGCCGTCGCCGGCCTCTCCGACGACCTGGATGTCCTCCTCGGCGGCGAGGACGATCTCCAGGCCGCGGCGGAAGAGGGCGTGGTCGTCCACCACAAGAACCCTGATGGGCTCCTTGCGTGGGGCGCCCGCGTCCGTGCCGATGCCGATGCCGTCGCCGGCACCCTCGTGACGCATCGGACCGAAGCTGTCCGCCATCGTTCCTCCCCCATGAAGGCCGCGGCCTGTTGTGCCTCTGCTGCGCCAACGCCAGGCGACAGCACACCGGTTGACCGGCCCGCCCATGATTTCATGCCCGGCGCCGGTGCGGTGCGCACCGTGGGCGCACGGTGGTGCCCCTGGGGGCGCACAGGCGCTCCAGGGGCACGACCTCGGCTCTTACGGGGCAGTCATACGGGGCGGTGGTCAGCCCGCGAGGGCTCCGCCGCCACCGGCCGACTCGGCCTTGGCGACCATGGGGTCGGTGTTGAGCCGGATGACGCCGTAGTCGTAGGCGTGGCGCCGGTAGACGACGCTCGGTTCCTTGGTCTCGGAGTCGACGAACAAGTAGAAGTCGTGTCCGACCAGTTCCATCTCGTAGAGCGCCTGGTCGAGCGACATGGGGGCCGCGACGTGGGTCTTCTCCCGGACCACGAGGGGTCCTTCGCCCTGGATCTCCAGGGAGCCGATCTTCTTGACCGGCACGCCGTCGGGCTCTTCGTCGTGCGCGATGGAGCCGTCTCCGTTGAAGGACGCGGCGTCCGGGACCCGCTCGGCGACCTCGGCGGCGGAGAGCCTGCCGTTGCCCCGGCGGTTGTGGCGCTTCTCGTGCTCCTTGCGCAGCCGCGCGTCGAGCTTGGCCGTGGCCAGGTCGAGTGCCGCG
This sequence comes from Streptomyces sp. NPDC041713, assembly GCF_055591085.1. NCBI lineage: Bacteria > Bacillati > Actinomycetota > Actinomycetes > Kitasatosporales > Streptomycetaceae > Streptomyces > Streptomyces sp. NPDC041713. Next base: position 13,512 of record NZ_JBVIZY010000007.1, on the reverse strand, counting down.
TACGGATCGGCCGCCGAGGCCTCCGCGCGAATCACGGGCCCACGCGAGCGGAGGGTGATCTCCACGCGGTCGGAACGGTCGGCCTGGCGCGGGTTGGTTTCCTTGGACACCTCGACGTCGAGGCTGATCACCTTGCCGTCGAGCTTCTGGATCTTGTCCAGCTTCAGCTTCTCGGCCACGTGCTTGCGGAACCGCTCGGGCACCTCGGTCTTGCGGCCCTTGACGACGATGTCCACGCAGAACTCCGTTCCCGGATCACTCCGCTTCGGTGGCGGAGCGTCTCCCTTTTGCACCTGGCCCCGGTGACTCCCGGGGCCTCGGACTCGGTGACTTCCACCTCCTCCTCCCCCGTGGGCAAGATCTCCACCCCACCGGCCCGGGTGATTGCGAAAAACCCGCAGGCCGGCATTCCGATATGCGAGGGACGGCGTCCGCCATTCCTCACAACCGAACATATCTCGCCCGGAGGGAAGTCGTCACCCTCTACTGCCGCGTACCTCCATTCAGGTGCTTTAGACCTCTCATCACCTGGAACGACGCAAGTTCTCAATCAGTTCCGGTTTATTTCGAAGGATTCCGGTGGCGCAGCGACAACGGCCGCGCCGAAGGTCTTCTCGCAGCTCTTCTCGCAGCCCAATACCGGCCCATGTACGGCCCCCGTTCCCCGGTCCCGTCCGGTCTCCGCTTGCGTTTTCTCTTCCGTGCGTACAGCACGTAATGCCCGGGTGGCCTCCGCCAGGGACGCCCCCGTGGTCATGAGGTCGTCCACGACCACGATCCGCCCGTCGCCGAGCAGCCGGCCGCCGCCCGCGGTCACCTCCAGGGCGCCCGCCAGATTGGCCTGCCGCTGCCGGGAGTCGAGCCCCGACTGGTCGGCGACCGCGCGCCGCTGACGCAGCACGGCGAGCACCCGCGCCGGGACACCCGCCCGCCGCAGCTCGGCCGCCGCGGCGAACGCGATCCGTCGCGCCGGGTCGTGCCCGCGCGCCCGCACCGCGGCCCGCGCCGAGGGCACGGGAACGAGCGACAACGGCATCACCTGCCCCTGTGGACCATCCTGGGTGCCGCGTACCCGCGATCTCGGCGCCCTATCACCCCCTGCCCCGGTTTCGGCCCGCAGACCGGCGCACACGGCCTCGGCCAAGGCCGCCCCGAGAGGACGTGCGAGCCCCAGGACGCCGCGCTCCTTGTGCGCGAGCAGGACGGCCCGTACCGCGTCCTCGTACGGTGCCGCGCCGTACACGACCGGCAGCCCGGACGGCTCCGGTACCGGCCGCACCCGGCGCGCGGCGCCACCGCACAGGGCGCGGCGGCACGCGTCGCAGAGCGCCGTGCGGGGCTCGCCGCAGCCGCCGCACTCGGCCGGAAGCACCAGGTCGGTGAGCTCCTGCCACCAGCGGTCCTGCCACCAGCCCCGCATGCGACCACCCCCGCGTGGCCACCACTCTGCCAAGACGGGGGCGGCGCGACCACCCCTGTGGATAACTCCGCCGCGCAGGGGAAGGCGGCCCGCTCAGCCCGGGTAGACCGGGGCCATCCCTTCCTTCACCACGGTCTGCCACTGCGACCCCGTCGGCAGCCGGACGATCCCGTCGTCCGAGTGCGCCACGAGCGGCTGCCGCTCGTCGTCGGACGCCGCGATCTTCTCGACGCCGGTCAGGCCGGGCAGCGTGGTGAGCGGCAGCACCGAGCCGTCGCACTGGACGTACCGGATCTGCTGCACCCCGCCGGTCTCCCTGCCGACCACCACGAGCCGGCTGCCGCCCGCCCACGACATGGCGGTGACCTCCGCCATCTGCGGCGCCGCGGGGGTCGGGTCGAGGACCGATATCGAGGGCCGCTCCCCCTTGCCCGCGGTCCGCTCGGCCCGGCCGATCCACAGGGACTTCTTGCCGTCCTTCTCCACGAGCAGCGCGACGCGCACGCCGTCGCCCGACACCCGCACCTCGCGGACCCGGCCGTCCAGGGCGGGCACCGCGACCTCGACCGGCTTGCCCGTGCCCTGTTCGAGCCAGAGCAGCCGGGACCGCTTCGGATCGCGGTCGGCCACCCACAGGTTGCCCCGGCCGTCCCAACTCGGCGTGGAGAGGCGGTCCTCCTCCGACTTCGCCTTGCTGCGCAGCCGGGCCTTGCCGAGCGGGTCGTCCGAGAGCAGCGACCCCGTGTACAGAGATCTGCCGTCGAGGGACACCCCGGCCGCCCGCTGCTCGTCGCGCGCGACCGCCGCCGAACGCAGCGGCTGGTCACCGGCTCCGAGAGCGCCCGTCACCGGCTCCGGGTCCACCGAGCTCCCGGCGTTGGCCGACATCCGCACCAGCCGGTGCTTCTCGTCGATGAAGTACTGGAAGTCGGGGCGGTCGGCGCTGCGGTGCGGCGCGACGGTCTCGGCCCGGTCCTGGCTCAGGACACAGAGCATCGAACCGTTCGACCGCTGCAACGTCACCTGTTCGACCCCCGAAGGCGTCAGGTCCTGCAGGGTGAACAGGAGTTGGGCCGCCATCTCCTTGCACTTGGTCTGCCCGGCGTCGTCCGCGCGGCTGTTCAGCTGTACGGTCAGCCGGTTCTGGTCGTCCAGGGTCAGCGACTTGTCGGGATCCTTGAGCGCCGTACCGCTCGGGAAGCTGGAATTCGCCACGAGGCGCAGCCAGTTGGTCGGCCCCTCCAGGAGCGTCTTCACCGTCTGCGTCAACGGGTCGATGCGCTGCCTGATGTAGACGGGGTCGGCGACCAGCCCCGACCGACCGCTCACGCCCGCACCGGCGGGCCCGGCGAAGTAGTACTTGTTGACGGGCCGGTAGATCCGCTGGAAGTCCGACTCGCCGAGCACCACGCCGGTCGGCGGCTTGTCGATGCGCCACTCGTTCCCGCCGGGGCCGCCCGTCTGGCTGAGGTGCACGGACTGGCTGTACGCCGCGTCCTCGGGGCGGTACGCGTGCTGCGCGTCGACCCGCGCGACCTGGCGGCCGGTCAGCGAGTAACGCCGGCTGCGCTCGGCGTCGTTGCCCGCGTTGCCCGCGTCGGTGTTGGGGCCGTCCGCGAGCACCGTCGTGGACTCCTCGGGATGCCACGCCCGCGACGCCTTCTTGGACAGATACTTGCGCGCCATCGCGAACTTCGGGTCGTCGCTGGTCAGCGCCTCCAGGAAGCCCTGCACGATCTCCATCGCCTTGGCGCCCTCGCGCGGCGGCATGGCGTACACGCGGACCTGCGACTGCGAGTCCGGGCGCTGCGAGGCGTCGACGGACTTGAGGTTCCCGCTGTCGGGCATCGAGGCGCACCCGGCCAGGAGCGCCCCGCAGCTGCCGAGCAGCACGGCGGTGCGCAGCGGACGTCCGCGGCGCGCGCGGCCGCCGGCTCGGGCACGGTGGCCGTGTCCGGCACGGTCAGCGACCACGAGTGTTCTCCTCTTCCCTGGCCGTACCCGGCTCTTCCCCGCGGGCGCCCGCCTCTTCCCTGCCCGTGCCCGCCCCGGACTCCGGCGCCACGTCGTCGAGATCCACGCCGTCGAGGTCCATGTCGCCGAGATCCAGATCGGCGTCATCCAGGTCCACGTCGTCGAGGTCCGGGTCATCCAGGTCCACGTCGTCCAGGTCCGGGTCGCGGAGGTCCGCGTGGTCCAGATCCGCGCCGTCCAGATCGTCGTCCAAGCCGTCACCCGAACCGTCCGCACCATCCAAAGCGTCCGAACCGTCACCGTCCGACGGCCGGCGGGCCACGACCCGCGAGCCGTTGCCGGGCAGCGCCGTCGGGTCCACGGGCCCGGCCTGCAGCAGCCTCGGCGGTATGGGCCCCTTGGCCGGCACCGGCGGCGACACCCGCTCGGCGGCCGCCGCGGCCGCCTGCGCCGGCACCGTGGCCAGCTTGTTGCCGCCGCCCAGAGGCAGCCCCGCGTCGTTGAGCCCGCGATGGCGTCGGGAGTCGTCCGGTTCCAGCGGTATCGGCGAGCCCCGCAGCGGCTCGTCCGCCGTCCTCGGCAACGTCAGCCGGAACTGTGATCCGCCGCCCGGCTCGCCCCAGGCCTGCAGCCAGCCGCCGTGCAGGCGGGCGTCCTCCAGGGCGATGGAGAGGCCGAGCCCCGTACCACCGGTGGTACGCGCGCGTGCCGGGTCCGCCCGCCAGAAACGGCTGAAGACCCGGGTCGCCTCGCCCGGCTTGAGCCCCACGCCGTAGTCCCGTACGGCGACGGCGACCGCACCGCCCGCGACGGCGAGCCGCACCACGACGTCCTTGCCCTCACCGTGCTCCACGGCGTTGACGACGAGGTTGCGCAGCACCCGCTCCACCCGGCGCGCGTCGGCCTCGGCGACCACCGGCTGCTGGTCCCCGACGACCCGTATGTGCGTGCCCTTGCGCTCGGCGAGCGGCTCCGCACCGCCGACGACCCGGCGTACGACCTCACGGAGGTCTATCGGCTCCGCCTCCAGCGCCGCCGCACCCGCGTCGAACCGACTGATCTCCAGCAGATCCGCGAGCAGCGACTCGAACCGGTCCAGCTGGTCGGCGAGCAGCTCCGCCGACCGCGCGGTCACCGGATCGAAGTCCACCCGCGCCTCGTGGATGACGTCGGCAGCCATCCGTACCGTCGTCAGCGGCGTCCGCAGCTCGTGCGACACGTCGGACACGAAACGTCGCTGCATCCGCGACAGCTCCTCCAGCTGCTGGATCTTCAGCTGCAGGTTCTGCGCCATCTTGTTGAAGGCCTCACCGAGCCGGGCGATGTCGTCCTCACCGGTGACCTTCATCCGTTCCTGCAGACGCCCCGCGGACAGCCGCTCGGCGATGCCCGCGGCCATCCGGACCGGCGTGACGACCTGGCGCACCACCAGCCACGCGATGGCGCCCAGAAGCACCACGACGAAGAGGCCCGCGGTCGCGAGCGTCGTCCTGACCAGGTTCAGCGACTCCTCCTCCTGCGTCAGCGGGAAGAGGTAGTACAGCTGGTACGGATCGCCGTTGAGGTCGTTGAGCCGCTTGCCGATCACCAGGCCTGGCTGTGCCTCACGGCCGTCGTCGAAGACGATGCGGGTGTTGGCCTGATAGACGCCGGTGCCGTCGTCGACCTGGCGGCGAAGTTCTTCGGGCACGCTCAGGATCGGCTCGACGCCGCCGGAGGCCCGCGAACCGCGCACACTGCCGGAGTCGCCCGCGGAAGTGGGGCTCAGCGTCACCACGGCGAAGGCGTTCTGCCCGCCGCTGGAGAGCTGCTCGACGAGGTCGGACATCCACACGGCGGCGTTGCGGCCGTCGGCCGTGCTGCCGTCCTGGCCCTGCCCCTGTCCCGCGCTCTGCCGCGCGGCGTTGACGCTGTCCTGCGCGGCCCGGAAACCGCCGTCGGCCTGGCTCTGCGAGGCCTTGACCTTGGCCTTGAGCAGGCCGTTGTTCACCGAGCTCAGCACGGCGAAGCCGAGCATGAGGACCACGCCCAGCGACATCAGCAGGGTCGTGGCGACGACCTTGAGCTGGATGTTGCGCCGCCACAGCCGCACCGCGGGCAGCAGCGGGCGGCGCACCCAGCGCACGAAGAGCCGCAGCACGGGGCTGCCCTGCACCCCGCCCTGCAGCAGCAGCCCGCCGTCGGCGAGCCGCCCGAACCGGGAGCGGTGCCGCGCCGGTCCAGTCCGCCCCGAACGAGCCCCCGAAGCTCCGGGCGCCGAGGAGGAACTGTCCCGGGACACGTCAGCTCGGTCCGGCCTTGTAACCGACGCCACGGACGGTCACCACGATCTCCGGCCGCTCGGGGTCGCGCTCGACCTTGGAGCGGAGCCGCTGTACGTGCACGTTCACCAGACGGGTGTCCGCCGCGTGCCGATAGCCCCAGACCTGCTCGAGCAGCACCTCACGCGTGAACACCTGCCACGGCTTGCGGGCCAGCGCGACCAGCAGGTCGAACTCCAGCGGCGTCAGCGCGATCGACTGCCCTTCCCGCTTCACGGAGTGCCCCGCCACGTCGATGACCAGGTCACCTATGGCCAGCTGCTCCGGCGCGGGCTCCTCCGACCTCCGCAGCCGCGCCCGGATCCGGGCCACGAGCTCCTTCGGCTTGAACGGCTTCACGATGTAGTCGTCGGCGCCCGACTCCAGGCCGACCACCACGTCCACGGTGTCGCTCTTGGCCGTGAGCATCACGATCGGCACCCCGGACTCCGCCCTGATCAGGCGGCACACCTCGATGCCATCACGGCCCGGCAACATCAAATCCAGCAGTACAAGATCCGGCTTTGCCTCCCTGAAAGCGGCCAGCGCCTTGTCGCCATCAGCTACGAACGACGGCTCAAAACCTTCACCACGCAGCACAATCCCGAGCATCTCGGCCAGTGCGGTGTCGTCGTCGACGACAAGGACTCGTCCCTTCATGCCTGACATCATCCCATTAGCTCATCGTTACCTGGCGTGACCTGGCACACAGCTCGGCAAGGCCCTCTGCTGTCACAGGTGACAGAACGCCCTCTTCCGTGACGATCGCCGTCACCAGCTCGGGTGGCGTCACGTCGAACGCGGGGTTGTACGCCTGGGTCCCCAGGGGTGCCACCGGAATCCCGCCTCCCGCCTCCATCCCGTTCACGGGCCCCTGCACCACCGTGACCTCCGTCACCTCATGGCCGCCCCGCTGCTCGACCTCGATCGCCGCTCCGTCCGGCGTCTTCGGGTCCACGGTCGTCACGGGCGCCACCACGATGAACGGCACATGGTGGTAGCGCGCCAGCACAGCGAGCGGATAGCTCCCCACCTTGTTCGCCACCGAACCGTCGGCCGCGATGCGGTCGGCACCGATCAGCACCGCGTCCACCTCACCGGCCGCGAACAGCGAACCCGCCGCGTTGTCCGTGAGCAAGGTGTACGCCATTCCGTTCCGCGCCGCCTCATATGCGGTGAGCCGGGCCCCCTGCAGCAGCGGCCGCGTCTCGTCCACCCACAGCCTGCGCAGGCTCCCCTCCCGGTGCGCGCGGAGCGCCACCGCGAACGCCGTGCCCTCCCCTCCGGAGACCAGGGCCCCCGTGTTGCAGTGCGTCAGGATCCGGTGACCGCCACCGGGCAGCAGCTCGTCGAGCAGCGCCAGGCCGTGGGCGGCCATCCGGCCACTGGCCTCGGCGTCCTCGGCGTGCAGCGCCCGCGCCGCGTCGAGGGTGGCCGCTGCCGCCCGCCGGCTGTCGGCGCCGCCGGCGACCGCGGCGCGGTGGGCGGCCTGGGCGCGACGTGCCCCGTAGGCAAGATTGACCGCGGTGGGCCGCGCCCCCGCCAGCGAGTCCGCCGCCTCGTCCACGTCGAAGCCGCGGGCGGCGGCGAGGGCGACGCCGTACGCCCCCGCGATGCCCAGCAGCGGTGCCCCTCGCACCGCGAGCGTGCGGATCGCCTCCACCAGGGCCGGTGCGTCGGTGCACACCAGCTCGATCTCCTCGCCCGGCAGCCTGGTCTGGTCGAGCAGGACCACCACGGGCCCCTCGGGTGGGTCGTCCCATCGGATCGCGGGAACCGTCGGTATCTCGGTCGGCCGGTTGTCCTCACTCGATTGCGCGTACTGATCAGCCATCCGCCCAGTCTGCCCCGTACCCGGCGGACAATTGAAGGTGTACAGCCGCTACGGCACCCGGTCACCTCCCGGGCACACCGTGGCACGATGGCTGGCAACCTGCCGCCGCACCCGCGGACGGGCACCTTGAAGGAGCGACGATGAACGACACTCCGGGCTGGGCCTCGCCCGGATCTGCCCCCTCCGACGGACAGGACTCCGGCAAGCCGGACGCCGACGGACCCGCGGACGCCGGCCAGCACGCCGGCCAGCACGCCGGCCAGGAGGGCGGCCAGGACGGCGGCCCGTCCAAGTGGTCCAAGGAGCAGCCGCCGCCCGCCCAGTGGTCCCCGCCCAGCGCCGCGGGCCCGGGCCAGGCCCCGCCGCCACCGCCCGCTCCGCCCGGCCAGGGCGGCGGCTGGGGCTGGGGCGGCCCGCCTCCGGGCGCTCCCGGCGGCCCCGGTGGTCCGGGCGCTCCTGGAGGCCCTGGAGGCCCTGGAGGCCCGGGGGGCTATCGAGGCTGGGGAGCCTGGCAGGGCCCCCCGCCCGCGGCCAAGCCCGGCGTCATCCCGCTCCGCCCGCTCGGCGTCGGCGAGATCCTCGACGGCGCCGTGTCGACCATGCGCGCCCACTGGCGCACGGTCCTCGGCATCTCCCTCACCGTGGCCGTGGTCACCAAGATCATCGTCGTCCTGCTCCAGGGGCTCGTCCTCAACGAAGCCATCGACACGGACACGCTCAACGACCGGAGCGCCACCCCCGGCGAGCTCACCCGCGCCATGGGCGACAACCTGCTGAGCTCCGGAGTGGTCCTCGCGATCACCCTGCTCGGCACCATCGTCGCCACGGCCCTCCTGACGATGGTCACCAGCCGCGCCGTCCTCGGTAAGTCGGTGACCGCCGCGGAGGCCTGGCGGGACGCCCGACCCCAGCTCGCCAAGCTGTTCGGCCTGACCCTGCTCATTCCGCTCATCGGCGCCGCCGTCGTCACCGTCGGCATCCTGCCCGGACTGCTGATCGCGCTGGCGGGCCCGTCCGACGCCGGTGCCGCCCTCGCCGTACTCGGCGGTCTCGCCGCGGGCGTCGCGGCCCTCTGGATCGTGGTCCGCCTCTCGCTCTCCTCTCCCGCGCTCATGCTGGAGAAGCAGGGCATCAAGAAGTCCCTGACCCGCTCCGCCAAGCTGGTCCGCGGCTCCTGGTGGCGGGTCTTCGGCATCCAGCTGCTCGCCGCGATCATCGCCAACGTCATCGCGTCGATCATCGTCATCCCGTTCACCTTCATCGCCGGGGCGGCCAGCGGCGAAGGCGTCACCGGCTTCCTCGACAACACCGGCGAGCTGGGCTGGACCTTCCTGATCATCAGCGGCGTCGGCTCGATCATCGGCTCCATGCTGACGTTCCCGATCACGGCCGGCGTCACCGTGCTCCTCTACGTCGACCAGCGGATCCGCCGCGAGGGCCTCGACCTCGAACTGGCCCGCGCCGCCGGCGTCCCCGGCCACGCCCCCACCCCGCCCGGCACCCCGGGGAGCTGATGCGGTGACCGCGGCGGGGGCAGCACTCAGACGGCTCGGGGCGGCTCCGCTCCTGCCGCGCACCGGCGACGAGCCGCCGGTGACCGTTCCGCGCGACCCCGCGCGGGAGGCCGCCGAACGCGAACTGTCCAAGCCGATGTACCACGAGAACGACCCGAGCCTCTTCCAGCGCGCCCTGAACCGCTTCTGGGGCTGGGTCGACGACCTGTTCTCCGCCGCCTCGGGGGCCACCCCGGGCGGCGCGCTCGGACTCCTGGTCATCGTGCTGGCGATCGTGCTCGTCATCGCCGCCTTCTGGTGGCGCCTGGGCACCCCGCACCGCACCGCGGGATCCGCCCCCGCCCTCTTCGACGACCGCCCCCGCAGCGCCGCCGAACACCGCGCGGCCGCCGAGGCACACGCCGCCCGGGCCCACTGGAACCAGGCCGTGCAGGAACGCATGCGCGCCCTCGTCCGCGCCCTGGAGGAACGCGCGCTCCTCGACCCCCGCCCCGGCCGCACCGCCGACGAGGCCGCCGCGGAGGCGGGCCGCCCGCTCCCCGCCCACGCCGGCCGACTCCGCGCCGCCGCCCACGACTTCGACGACGTGACATACGGCGGCCGCACCGCGGACCAGGCGGCGTACCTGCGCCTGGCCGCCCTCGACCACGACCTGGCACGCACCAGACCGGTACTGGCCGGCCCCGACCACCCCCTGCCGAGCGGCAGTCCCCGCGGGGCCGCCGAATGACCGGCCCCACCCCGCCCACGGAGCCGGCCCAGCAGCCCGCCGCACCCGCCACCACCCCGGGGCAGCCCCCTGCGCAGACAGCGCGCGCCTCGACGTCGCCCCCAGCGCAGCCGGCGCAGGCCTCGACCTCGCTCTCCCCCACCCCACGCCGGATCTGGACCCGCACCCGAGGCATCGTCCTCGCCCTGGTCGTCCTTCTCGCGGCCGCCGTCGCCGTCGCCGCCGTCCGCTCCGACGGCCGGCACGGCCGCCTCGACCCACGCTCCACCGACACCCACGGCAGCCGGGCCCTCGCCGAACTCCTCGCCGACCGAGGCGTGTCCACCCGCGTCGTCACCAGCACCGAAGAGGCCAGGGCCGCCGCCGGCCCCGACACGACCCTCCTCGTGACCAACCCCGACCTGCTCACCGGACGCCAACGCTCCGGCCTCCACGCGGCCACCGAGGACTCCGGCGGCCGCACCGTCCTCGTCACCCCGGGCAGGCCCTCGCTCAAGGACCTCGCCCCGGGGGTCACTGCGGCCCCCACGACCAGCGCCGAGTCGACGCTCTCCCCCCGCTGCTCCCTCCCCGCGGCACGCCGCGCCGGCGACGCGGACATGGGCGGCATCCGCTACGACACCCACGCCCCGGACGCCGAGGCCTGCTACCTCAGCGACGGACTTCCCGGCCTTCTCCAACTCCCCGCCCCCCACGGAAAGGGCGACACCGTCGTCCTCGGCGCCCCCGACATCCTCTTCAACGACCGCCTCGACGAGCAGGGCAACGCCTCGCTCGCCCTCCAACTCCTCGGCTCCCGCCCCCACGTCGTCTGGTACCTCCCCTCGCTCTCCGACGACCAGGCCGCCACCGACTCCGAGCGCCGCGGCTTCTTCGACCTCATCCCCTCCGGCTGGCGCTGGGGCACCCTGCAACTCGCCGTCGCCGCCGTACTCGCCGCCCTGTGGCGCGCACGCCGCCTCGGCCCCCTCGTCGCCGAACGCCTCCCCGTCGCCATCCGCGCCTCCGAAGCCGTCGAAGGCCGCGCCCGCCTCTACCGCAAGGTCGACGCCCGCGACCGCGCGGCCGCGGCCCTACGCACGGCGTCCCGCACCCGCCTCGCCCCCCTCGTCGGCGTCTCCCCCACCCGGGCGCACACGCCCGAGACCCTGCTCCCCGCCCTCACCACCCGCCTCCGAACCCCCGGCCAAGACCTGCACCCCCTGCTCTTCGGACCGCCTCCGGGCAACGACGCAGCGCTCGTCGCCCTCGCGGACCAACTCGACGCCCTCGAAAGTGAGGTACGCCACTCATGATGGACCCGACCACTGACAACGGGCCCAGCGGCGATCACCGCGACGCACGCGCTTCCCTCGAAGCGCTGCGCGCGGAGATCTCCAAGGCCGTGGTCGGCCAGGACTCCGCCGTCACCGGTCTCGTCGTCGCCCTCCTCTGCCGCGGCCACGTCCTACTCGAAGGAGTCCCCGGAGTCGCCAAGACGTTGCTCGTCCGCGCACTCTCCGCGAGCCTCGAACTCGACACCAAGCGCGTCCAGTTCACTCCCGACCTGATGCCGAGCGACGTCACGGGCACCCTGGTCTACGACGCCCGGACCACCGAGTTCTCCTTCCAGCCAGGACCGGTCTTCACCAACCTCCTGCTGGCCGACGAGATCAACCGGACCCCGCCCAAGACCCAGTCCTCCCTCCTCGAAGCCATGGAGGAACGCCAGGTCACCGTCGACGGCGTGCCCCGCCCGCTCCCCGAGCCCTTCCTCGTCGCCGCCACGCAGAACCCCGTCGAGTACGAGGGGACGTACCCCCTCCCCGAAGCCCAACTCGACCGCTTCCTGCTCAAACTGACGGTCCCTCTCCCCTCCCGCCAGGACGAGATCGACGTCCTCACCCGGCACGCGGCAGGCTTCAACCCCCGCGACCTGCACGCCGCCGGCGTCCGCCCCGTCGCCGGCCCCGCGGACCTGGAAGCCGCCCGCGCCGCCGTCGCCAAGACCTCTGTCTCCCCCGAGATCACCGCGTACGTGGTGGACGTGTGCCGCGCCACCCGCGAATCCCCCTCCCTCACCCTCGGCGTCTCCCCCCGGGGCGCCACGGCGCTGCTCTCCACGGCCCGCGCCTGGGCCTGGCTCACCGGCCGCGACTACGTCATCCCCGACGACGTCAAAGCCCTCGCCCTGCCCACCCTGCGCCACCGGATCCAGCTCCGCCCGGAGGCGGAAATGGAAGGCGTCACCGCCGACTCCGTCATCAACGCGATCCTCGCCCACGTCCCGGTCCCCCGCTGATGGCCCTCACCGGACGCACCGCCCTCCTCGCGGCCCTGGGCACCCTCCCGGTGGGCCTGTGGGACCCCGGCTGGACCGGCATCGCCGCCGTCAACGCCCCGCTGGCCCTGGCCTGCGCCTGCGACTTCGCCCTGGCCGCACCCGTACGCCGCCTCGGCCTGACCCGCTCCGGCGACACTTCCGTACGACTGGGAGAAGCCGCCACCGTAGAGCTGACCGTCACGAACCCCTCCAACCGCCCCCTGCGCGCGGAGCTCCGCGACGCCTGGCCGCCGAGCAGCTGGCAGCCCGGCACGGAAGTCGACGCGTCCCGCCACCGCCTGACCGTCCCGCCCGGCGAACGCCGCCGCCTCGCGACGCGCCTGCGCCCCACCCGCCGCGGCGACCACCAGGCCGACCGCGTGACCATCCGCTCGTACGGCCCGCTTGGCCTCTTCACCCGCCAGGGCAGCCACAAGGTCCCCTGGACCCTCCGCGTCCTGCCGCCCTTCGCGAGCCGGAAGCACCTGCCCTCCAAACTGGCCCGCCTCCGCGAACTCGACGGCCGCACCAGCGTCCTCACCCGAGGCCAGGGCACCGAATTCGACAGCCTCCGCGACTACGTCCCCGGCGACGACACCCGCTCCATCGACTGGCGGGCCACGGCCCGCCGGTCCAGCGTCGCGGTCCGCACCTGGCGCCCGGAACGCGACCGCCACATCCTTCTGGTCCTCGACACCGGCCGCACCTCGGCCGGCCGCGTGGGCGACGCCCCGCGCCTCGACGCCGCCATGGACGCCGCGCTTCTCCTGGCCGCGCTCGCCTCCCGTGCGGGCGACCGGGTGGACCTGCTCGCCTACGACCGTCGCGTACGAGCCCTGGTCCAGGGACGCTCCGCGGGGGATGTCCTCCCGTCCCTGGTCAACGCCCTGGCCACCGTCGAGCCCGAACTCGTCGAGACGGACGCCCAGGGCCTGACCGCGACGGCTCTTCGCACGGCGTCCCGCACTTCCCTCATCGTCCTGCTCACGAGCCTCGACACGGCGCCCATCGAAGAGGGCCTTCTCCCGCTACTCCCTCGTCTCACTGAACGCCACAAGCTTGTGGTGGCGTCGGTGGCCGACCCGCACATCGCCAAGATGGCGACCTCTCGCGGCACGGCAGAAGCGGTCTACGACGCGGCAGCAGCCGCCCAGGCCCAATCCGAGCGCCACCGTACGGCGGAATACCTCGGACGCCGCGGAGTCACCGTCGTGGACGCCACCCCTGAGGATCTCGCCCCGGCTCTGGCGGACGCCTACCTTTCCCTCAAAGCAGCCGGCCGCCTCTGAGGATGCGGAATGCGCCGGGCGGGGCGGGGCGGTGGCCGACGCGAAAAGCCCCCAGAACGCAGAAAACCCCCGCACCATAAGGTGCGGGGGTTTCCCATTCAAAAATAGTTCGGCGGCGTCCTACTCTCCCACAGGGTCCCCCCTGCAGT